>CAIWXQ010000035.1 GCA_903916675.1 uncultured bacterium
GCCGCGCCTGAAAGACCAGCGGCCGACGCGTGCGTCTGGTTCCCACCGCTCCGGCTCCGGAATACCTACGCCTGCACTGTGGGCCCCATCCGCACGCGTCCGCCTTCGTCAATGATGAAGCCCGCGCTGTGCGCGGCACGTCTCGCGAGACGTGTGCGGTAGTGTTGCCTGGGAGCGCGGGCGTCCCGCCCGCTTCGATCACCAGTTGACACGAGACAAAGAACGAAAGTAACCTTGTCCGAAATCGCGTTGGGCAAGAAAGAGAAAGCACATGGATAATTCTGAACCAAAACCAAACGGTGCGGCCTTGTTCGTACTCGGCATCCTCTCCGCAATTTTTGGCCCATTCACGGCAATACCAGGGCTGATCATGAGCAAGAGATTTCGCCCGTTCACAGCAACGGCTGCAACGGGTTACTTCCTGTGCTGGTTCTTTCTAGTTTTCACGCTCTTCGTGATCGTCTCATTCGCACTGCTCACTACTTGTAGAGGCGTAAAAATGCAGCAAATAATCAAGACACACGAAGAAGCGCAACTAAACCGTCGGGCAATCGACGAAGTAAGTTTGTTAAATTGGTGCGCGAAGATGCCGCGAGAGAAACCGGACTTTTACAAAGTCGTATTGGGTGAATTCGTTTTTTCTGTATCAAACCATGAAATCGGACTGGACGCTTTCGGCACAACAACAGAATACAGTTCGCCGGTTCGGGCGAAGGGTTTCTATGTGATCCCGCCAGGAATATGGGTGGACACTCCAGAGGAAGTTATACGGAGCGTGAAACCACTGCGAATGCAAAAGAAATAAGGACGGAACAAGCCACTTAAACGCTACCCCCCCCCGGCGCGGCAACCTTGCGCAAAGCCGCTCGGGACCTCTCCGCAGGCTTCGCTCACCCGCGCGTCTTTGCGCTGCGGGCGCCGCGCCTGAAAGACCACCGGCCGGCGCATGATTCTGGTCCCGGCCGCCTTCGGGCAGCGGCATACCGCTCGCCCGCGCGTCCGTCCCCATCATCCCGCGCCCGCCTCCGTCAATGATGAAGCCCGCGCTGTGCGCGGCACGTCTCACGAGACGTGTGCGGTAGTGTTGCCTGGGAGCGCGGGCGTCCCGCCCGCTTCTTGCGCGCCACGTTCTTGACACCCGCCACGGCAGGAGCGTACCGTTGTCACGAAAGCGATCCTGTGTGATTGCGAATCGGAAACCCGGAAAGTCCGATTGGCGACTGATATAACGTTGGGTCTATAAAATGAAAACCATGATCCTCATCATAAAATGGCTTTTGGCGGTGGTTTTCTTCAGTATCGGGCCGATATGCATCCTCTGGGGTGTCTTCTGCCTCTTCGGTGGTCCTGATCCAGGAGCCGGATCAGGACATGATGGGCCAAAGTTCTGTGCCATCTTCACTACAATAGGTATAGCAACGATCCTTGCAGGTCTGGGCATTTTGACCTTTGGAAGAGAAAAGAAAAGATGACCCAACAAACGGCTGCTGCCTCGCCGACCGTGGACAGATAGAAAGTTGATGGACCAATCACGGCGAGACAGAGCCGTGTTGTCCCACACTCGCCCTTCTGATGAAAACCGGCGCCCACGCTGCCGGCCTCGCGAGGGCAGTGGGCATCGCTCCCCGTGAACGCGGGCGTCCCGCCCGCACACAACCTTGACACCCGCCACCTGGATACGTACCGTTAACACCAAGAAACCCAGAAGATATAACCATGACAAAGCGATCCCTACTGATATGCCTTGGCCTGGTAGTACTGTTCCTGCAAACCGGGTGTTTTTCAATTTCCGAAAGGACCGACCCCGGTTGGTTAAGCAAAGACGTCAACTACTACCGCGGAACGCATTTTGATTACTGGATCTTGAATAGCGAGGGCGCCACCACTGTTGGCACAGTCGTTTGCCTGATCGATCTGCCATTTTCTTTTGCGCTCGACACCATACTGGTGCCTTTTGATTTTACGAGGGACGAGTTGAACCGACCTGCACCCGAATGTGCGACAGACACAATCAAATACGCGGCCATGAGTGGCGACTTGGAAAAGATCAAGACACTGGTCAAAGACAAGCCGGATCTGGTTTTCAGCAAAGACGAACAGCAGAATACGCCTTTACATTGGGCAGCCTTGGATAACAAGAAAGACGTGGTGGTTTTCCTGTTGGCCAATAACGCCGAAATTAATGCCAAGAATGTCGCAGGCTGGGCGCCTTTGCACATGGCACTGCACAACGGGCATAACGAAGTGGCGAATATCCTGCGCCAACATGGCGGTCACGAATAATTAGACACCGCCGGCCTCGCGAGGCCGGTGTGGTATCTCCACCTGGGAGCGCGGGCGTCCCGCCCGCTTCTTGCGTAACCCGCACACAACCTTGACACCCGCCACGCAGGAACGTACCGTTGTCACGAAACGCAATCCTGTGTGATTGCGAATCGTAGACCCAGAATATCCGATTGGCGGACGATATAACGTTCGCATAACGAAAACGGAGAAACATGAGAAACGAAGTTGCCATAGCGATATGTTTGCTGACTTTGCTTGCCGGGTGCAACAGATCGGATCCTACATCACAAGCATGCGCAATCCGATACACAGTGCAGGTTGAGCCATTGCTGGGCGGACGCGCCATGACCTACCACATCACTGATCACGCCAAGAACAAGTTGTATCTGTATGGTTCGGCGCAGTCGAATCTCGTACTCCTTCAAACAGTCGATCTGTCATTGGCAGGACAGGACACAATCGACATTGTCAGCCCAAAAAGAGAAGTCCACGCGACCTCAGCCACTCGACAATGAGAACCAGCATTCCTAACACGGTTGTGCACGTCTTTCGTCGCTAATCGTGTTGAGATTCGTGAAAATTGCGAACCAAGCGATGCTCCAGCGGCAGCAGACGTCTCGCGAGACGTGTGCGGTAGTGTTGCCTGTGAGCGCGGGCACCCGCATCGATCACCAGTTGACACGCGACAAAGAACGGAAGTAAGATTTCACCGTTGTCCTCCGACACGTATTGCGAACAAAGTGCCGGGTAAAATGCAGGAAGTCCGAAATCACGTTGGCAAGGGCAAGGTGCGGGTGCTGCCAACGACGGCGGGGACGTACCGCGGGGCCTGGGGATCAATTCTGAATTCTGAATCCTGAATTCTCGGCGCGATGCAACGAAGTAAAATCGCGCCCGCGCCGCGGCAATCAGGATCGACACGATGAAAAATAGACACGAAACACCGGTCACAACGCCGCAATTTGGCTGTAACTCGTTGATGCACGGTCAGATGCGAAAAATCATGTCCGGAGGTGAGGCCTGTTTTGTGTCTATTTCTGTCTAATTCTGTCTAAATCAGGGCAAACGCATCTTGTTGTTGAGCGAACTTGTTGTGAGCGTGGCGAACCAGTCGAACGGACCGCGATACCCAGAATATCGGCTGAAAAGGCCATGTAACAAAAAGAACGGGCGCAATGGCGCTGAATTATATACAAGTGCTTGCTGAACAAATAGTTACGCTAAATGTAACAGCTGCACAAATCTCAAAAAGCGTTACATTTTGTTACATTTTGTAACATGCGTTCAACTTGAACCGGTGCATGCTCATCTTGCCTCCCTCACGCAAAGCGCTTACTTTGTTCAGCCACATGGGCTGGTGTGAATACAAGCGAGTCAATTGCTGGCGTACTGCATGCGCTCTGGCGCTTCTTGCACTGCTTCCGGCCGTTTCGCCAGTTGCGCGGGCAGGTACTGGCGACGATGACCGCTTTCTTGACGACCTCGAGC
This sequence comes from uncultured bacterium, assembly GCA_903916675.1. Classification (GTDB taxonomy): domain Bacteria; phylum Verrucomicrobiota; class Kiritimatiellia; order RFP12; family CAIWXQ01; genus CAIWXQ01. The sequence continues at coordinate 3,775 of CAIWXQ010000035.1, forward strand.
GGGCCGGTTTCGCCTTGTTTCGCGACGAGGCGCATTCCGTCACTGGGCTGATCCCGGATGCGGTCCACGCGGACGCCTCCGGCCATGGCAACGTGGCGAACGTGGCAGGCAGTGGTTTTGCGCTGGCAGCCTTCTGCGTGGCGGACGAACGCGGCTGGCTGGCGCACACGCAGGCCGTGGCGCGCGTGCGGCAGATGCTGCGCTTCCTGGCCGAGCAGGCACCGCACGAGCACGGATTTTTCTACCATTTTCTCGACCTCTCCACCGGGGCACGCACCTGGGAGAGCGAGGCGTCGAGCATCGATACCGCGCTGGTCCTCTGCGGTGCGCTCACGGCCCGCCAGCAGTTCGACGACCCGGAAATTCGCTGCCTGGCCACCCGGCTGTACGAGCGCGTGGACTGGAACTGGATGCGCAACAACCGGCCGACGCTCTGCCTGGGGTGGTCGCCCGGGAACGGCTTCTCGCGCTACCGCTGGGAGGGATACGCGGAGCACATGGCCATGTATCTGCTCGGGCTCGGTTCGCCCACGCACCCGCTGCCCGCCGCCAGTTGGTCAGCCTGGCGCCGCGAGCCGCTGGGCGTCTGGGCGGGACTGACGTTCATCGAGTGCCCGCCGCTGTTCGCGCACCAGTACGCGCATGCCTTCGTGGACTTCCGCGGACAGCGCGATGACTTTGCCGACTACTGGCGCAACTCGGTCTTTGCCACGCTGGCGCAGCGGCAGCTCTGCGCCGAAATGGGGGCGGAGTTTACGGGATTCTCGAACAACCTCTGGGGAATCACGGCCTCGCAGGCCGTAGACGGCTACAAAGCCTGGGGACTCCCCCCGCGTACCGCGTTCTCGAATGCGCTCGACGGCACGCTGGCGCCCAGCGCTGCGGGCGGCTCCCTTCCGTTTGCGCCGCGCGAGTGCCTTGATGCGCTGCGAACCATGCGGGCATGGGAAAACGGACGGCTCTGGCGCGCCTACGGCTTTGTCAACGCCTTCAATCCGCACACCGGCTGGGTGGCAAACGACGCGCTGGCGATTGACACGGGGATCACGCTGCTCATGGCCGAGAATTTTCGCAGCGGGTTGATCTGGAGGCTCTTTATGCGCAACCCGGAGGTGCGCGAGGCCATGGCACACGCCGGTTTCCGAAAGGGGGCGCCTGCGCCGCTGGCGGACGGTGCGCGCTACCTGCTGCCGCTGGCAGACGGCATTTCGAACAGTGTATTCAACCTGGCCGCGCTGCAGCGCTTCGATGCGCCGCGCCGGGCCGTGGCGCGTCCAGCCGCGCTGCCGGAGGAAAAGTGGGACTGGCAGACGCTCGACGCTGACTCGCGTGAGAGCGTGTTCGATGGCGACGGTCTGGTCCGGATGCGCTTCGCCTTCGCGTGGGATGCGACCAACTTGTGGTTCCGCGCCGAGGTCACGGATCCGGACGTGCGCAGCGAATTGCCGCCGTCGCTGATCTACAAGCAGGACAGCGTGATCCTCTATGTCAACCCGGCCAACACCGCGCTGCGATGGTACGGACCGGACGACATGCAGTTCGGTTTCGCGGTCACCAACAAGACTTGGGAATGGTTCAACGGGCGCCATCTCGAATGCGCGCACACGCGGTCGACGACCAATGGCTACTCCGTTTCCGCTGCCATCCCCTGGACGCTGCTGAATCTGATGCCGCGCGCGGGGCTGGCAATTGGTGTTTCGCCGGCGCTGAACAGCGTTTCGCATGTGGACGAGCCTACGCTGCTGCTCAACTGGCGCTGGAAAAAGCTCGGCAACGATCGTGTCCAGCTCGGGACGCTGACGCTGGAGTAAATGGCGGCGCCGCGTTGTCATTGGACGGTTCGCGTCTGCCGCGCTCGAACATTGACTCCCGTTGGCGGACGCGGCACACTCGTCGCATGCGGATTTTCCTGATTGTCGCGCTGCTGCTGTCCGTGTCGTTCGTCGCGGGCTGCTCCCGGCGCGCGGACGACCGCGCGCCGGGTGGGCGGGTGATCGTCTCGTACTGGGAGAAATGGACCGGCTTCGAGCTCGACGCCATGCAGCGCGTGGCCGACGACTTCAACCGCTCGCAGGATCGCATCGAGGTGCGCATCCTGCCGGTCAGCCAGATCGACGTGAAGCTCATGCTGGCCACCGCGGGCGGCAATCCACCGGATCTGGCCGGGCTCTGGACGTTTAGCGTGCCGGACTTTGCCGAGAAGGGGGCGCTCACGCCGATCGATGCCGCCCTGCAACGTGCCGGCATCGGCCGCGAGCGGTTTATTCCCGTCTTTTGGGACTTGTGCAGCCACCGCGGCTTTCAGTGGGCGATTCCCGTGGCGCCGGCGGCGTTGGCGCTGCACTACAACCGTGCGCTGTTCCGCGAGGCGGGGCTTGACCCGGACCGTCCGCCGCGCAGCCTGGCGGAACTGGAGTCGATGAACGAGAAGCTGACGCTGGTGGAGCTGACGCGCACGGGGCGCGTGGTGCGCCTGCCATACGCGCAATTGACGCCGGCGGAGCAGCGCAGCCACGCCTTCATGATCGTGCGCGCAGGGCACTTGCCGCAGGAGCCGGGATGGTGGCTGGACCTGATGGGCGTCTGGTTTGGCGGTAGCCTGTTCGACGGCCGGCGCATCACGGCCGACGCGCCGGGGAATCTGGCGGCGTTTCAATGGTTCCGCGATATAACAGCCAAGTATGGCATCGAGAACCTCCGCAACTACGGTGCGACCGGCGGCAATTTCGCTTCGCCGCAGAACCCGTTCCTCAGCGGCCGTGTCGCCATGGAGTTGCAGGGGCCCTGGATGCACAACTTCATCGGCAAATACGCGCCAGATCTGGACTGGGGCGTGGCGCCATTTCCGGCGGCCGATCCGGCGGCAGGGAAGGACACCACGCTGGTGGAATCCGACGTGCTGGTGATCCCGCGTGGCGCGCGGCATCCAGCCGAGGCGTTCGCGTTTCTGGCCTACCTCTGCCAGCGCGAGCCGGCCGAGAAGCTCGCGCTGGGGCAGCGTAAATTCACTGCGCTGCGCGAGACGAGCCCGTCATTTTTTGCCGCACATCCGAATCCGCACATTCGCGAGTTTGTGCGGCTGGCCAGCAGCCCGAACGCGCATGCGGCACCGCGCTTGTGCATCTGGCGCGAATGTCAGGAGGAACTGCGCGTGGCCGCCGGCAATGCGCTCTGGGGGATGGCGACGCCCGAGGCGGCGCTGGCGCAGGTGCAGGAGCGCGTCGCGTGGCGGTGGGATCGGATGCAGGCGCGGTGGGAGCGCGTGGCCGAGGCACGGCGGAAGGAGTGGTTGGACCGTGAACTCCCGTGAGCGCCGCAACCTCCGGACCGGACTGCTTTTCGTGAGCCCGTGGATTGTCGGGTTTTTCATGTTCACGCTCTACCCGGTGGCGGCGTCGCTCTTCTTTTCGTGCTGCGACTACGACGTGCTCTCCGCGCCGATCTGGGTGGGAGGGATGAATTACCGCGACCTGGCGGTGGACCGCGTCTTCTGGCAGTCGCTCAACAACACGCTGCTTTTCAGTCTGCTGTCGCTGCCGCTGGGGATGATCCTTGCCCTGCTGCTGGCGATCCTGTTGAACCAGCCGGTGCGCGGCCGCGGCGCGTTCCGTGCGATCTTCTTCCTGCCGTCGCTGGTGCCGCTGGTGGCCGGCGCCATGGTCTGGCTGTGGATCCTGAACGGCAGGCTGGGGCTGTTGAACCAGTTTCTCGGTATGCTGGGCGTACAGCATCCGCCGCAGTGGATGAGCGATCCGCTCTGGACCAAGCCGGCGCTTGTGCTGATGTCGCTCTGGGGAGTGGGGAACTCGGTGGTGATCTACCTGGCTTCACTGCAGGACGTGCCACGCTCGCTTTATGAGGCAGCCGAGATCGACGGCGCCTCGGCTTGGATGCGGCTGCGGCACGTGACCCTGCCGATGATCTCGCCGGTGATCTACTTCAACCTGATCATCGGGATCATCGGCACGCTGCAGACATTTGCCTCGGCGTACGTGCTGTTTAACGGCGGTGGGCCGGGCCGATCGGCGCTCTTCTATGCGGTCTACCTCTACCAGAACGCCTTTGAGTTCCGGCAGATGGGGTACGCTTGCGCCATGGCCTGGCTGCTCTTCCTGCTGATCCTCGGGCTCACCTGGCTGGCGACCCGCGCCACGCGGAAACATGTGTTCTATCAGTAGGCGAATGTTGTAGCCGCGGCCGCTGGTCGTAGTTGCAGAACGCTCGGTGCGCTCGTGCCTCTCTGAGCCCTCTGTGTCCTTTTCACTCGTGTTCTTCGAGGTGCGTCACGCGATGGGCGAGAGCAGGCTGCAGAAATTCTCGACGAGACGGCGGCGGAGGGGGCGCAGGCGCCAGGCGGCTAGCAGGACTTCGTGGCTGCGGGCAAAATCGCCGGTCAGGACGCGCTTGAGCGCCACGCCAAAGCGTTCGTCCAGAACCAGGAGGCTGTTCTCGTAGTTCAATCGCAGGCTGCGCGTGTCGAGGTTGGCGCTGCCGATCAGGGCGATGGCGTCGTCCACCAGCATCGCCTTGGCGTGCAGGAAGGGTGACGGCAGTTCGAAAATGCGCACGCCGGCCAGCAGGAGATCATCGTACAGCGCCCGCGAGGCATGGCCGACGTAGGCGTGGTTGTTGACTGCCGGCACGAGCACCTGTACATCCACGCCGCGCAGCGCGGCGCAGCGCAGTGCACGCTGGATCTCCGGCGGCGGCACGAAATACGGCGTGACAATCAGCACTTGGCGGCGCGCGCCGGTGATGGTGGCGAAAAGTGCATCGAGCAGGGTGTCGCTCTCCGCTGCGGTGGGGCCGTTTGTCAGCAGACGCACAGGGATTCCTCCGACTGCCGGTGTCGGGGGAAAATATTCCGGCGAGAGGAGTGTTTCAGGCGACTCGTCCGTCATGTAGTACCAGTCGCGCAGGAAGGAGTACTGCAGTTCCAGAGTAGCCGGGCCTTCGACGCGGAAGTGGTAGTCGTGCGTGGGCTGTTGATGTCTGTGTTGGCGGTAGACATCGTAAAAATTTATGCCGCCGGTGTAGCCGACGACGCCATCTACTACGAGAATCTTGCGGTGGTTGCGGAGGTTGATCTGGAACTGCCGCTTGAAGAGGTTGACCTGCGAGAAGCCGATGACGCGCAAATGCGGTCGATTGGCATACGTTCTGAAAAAACCGCGCAGGCGGGCGGCTGCCGATCCGAAGGAATCATACAGCACCCGAACCTCCACGCCGGCGGCGGCGCGCTCCGCCAAGGCCTCCATCAACTCGCGACCGGTCTCGTCAGGTCCGATGATGTAGGATTGCAGGTGGATGTGGTTCTTCGCGCCACGGATCGCAGCAAACATATCAGGATAGGCTTCGCGTGCGTCCACGAGGATGCGCAGGGCGTTGCCGCCGAGCAGCGGGTGGTTGGGCGCCAGGCGGTTGAGGAAGGTATTGAGATGCTGCGCATGTTCTCCGGTCGGCTGCGCGAGAAGTCCGGTGCGCAGGCCGCGCCAATAGGCGAGGGGGCTCTCCTCCTGCTCGCGCAGACTGCGGTTCGAGTGAAAGGTCTGGTCAGACTTGTGCTTCTGCCACCCCTTCTCCCGGACGCGGTTGATGCCGAACATCAAGTAGAGCAGGGCTCCTAGGCCCGGTGCCACCCAGACACCGAACAGCCAGGTTAGCGTGGAGCGAGGGTCGCGAGGTCGCAGCAGACAGTGGATCGCCACGGCGGCAAATAGCCCGACATGTGCCCACATGCCGAATTCCAGATGGCGCAAGTCCATCGGATCGTAGACGCTCCATGCCAACAACAGCACCATGCGCAAAGAATAACTGTCATTTTTGCACTTGTCCAGTTGCGCGTAAGCGGATAAAGAGTATGCGTCGTTTTGACCCATCGTGAGGTTTTGGCGCAGATGTCGTCCGGATTCTTTGATCGTCTGGCCGCACGGCTGGATAAAGTTGACCCGGGCAGCCTGCAGGCGCAACTGTTGCGTCTGGCGCGGGAGCGTGGCTTTCTGGAGACGATCTTCCAGTCGATCCAGGAAGGCGTACTGGTGATCGACAACGATGGAAAGCTGCTGTACGCCAACCGTGCGGCAGAACAGTTCATCGGGTTCGAGTTCGCCCGCGTACGTGGGCGGTCGGTCGAGCGCTATCTGCGCGACTTGGACTGGAACCGGTTGCTGGGGGTGGAGGATGAACCGGGCACCGCGCGGCTCCTGACGCACGAGCTGGAGATCACCTATCCGGAGCATCGCTTTCTGGCGGTCTATGCAGTGCCGCTGCCAGTGCAGGAGGAGACAGGCAAGAGCGTGCTGATCATCTTCCGCGACGTCACGCGCGACCGTCTGCAGGAGATCGATGCGCTGGATGGCGAGCGGCTGAACGCGGTGCGCCTGCTGGCTGCGGGCGTGGCGCACGAAATCGGCAACCCGCTCAATGCGCTGAACATCCACCTGCAGCTTCTGGCGCGCGAGGTGGCGGCGCTTCCGGAAGCGTCCCGCGCCGGACTGACAGACCTGGTGGAGGTCGCCCGCACCGAGGTGGGGCGGCTGGACAACATCATCGCCCAGTTCCTGCGCGCGCTGCGCCCCTCCAAGCCGCAGTTCGAGCTGGCGTCGCCGGACGAGGCGCTGCAGGAGACGCTGCGTCTGATGAAGGCCGACATCGAGAACCGCCGCATTGCGGTCTCCATCGAGTGTCCGGACGCGGTGCCGAGGGTCTTCATCGACCCCCAGCAGATCAAGCAGGTTTTCTTCAACCTGATCAAAAACGCGCTCGAGGCCATGCCCGACGGCGGTGCGCTGAAGATCGCCTTTGGCGTGGGCGACGTATTTCTGACCATCGCCTTCCAGGACACCGGCCACGGCATTCCAGCAAGTGACATGGGACGGATCTTCGAGCCGTACCACACCACCAAGTCCAAGGGAACCGGGCTGGGGCTGATGATCGTGCAGCGCATCGTGCAGGAACACGGCGGGCAGATCGAGGTCTCCAGTAAGCCGCGAGCCGGCACCTGCTTCCGCGTCCTGCTGCCGCTCGCCGACCGCCGTATCCGCATGCTGCAATCGCCGGTCAAGAGAGAGAGTCAGTAGTCATTCGTCTTTGGGTCTTTTTGATTGAATCGAATGGCACGACGTACGGAGCACGCGCATGACTGACGTTCCTTCCAATATCAAACGCCCCATCGTCCTGATCGTGGACGACGACCGCCATACCCGCGAAGGGTTGCAACGCGCCCTGCAGCGTCATTACGCCGTGCGCCTGGCGGAGGACGCCAACCGGGCGCTGGAGCAACTGGCGGACAACGAGGTGGACGTGCTCCTCTCGGACCTGCGCATGCCGGGCACGGACGGCCTCGGCCTGCTGCGTCGCGCGCAGGCGCAGCATCCGGCCACGATCTGCATCCTGCTGACTGCGTACGGCTCCGTCGAGACTGCCGTGGAGGCTATGAAGCAGGGGGCATATGATTTTTTGACCAAGCCGGTCAACCTCGACCACCTGGACCTGCTGATCGAACGCGCCCTGCGTTCACGGAACATGGAAGAGCGCAACCGCGACCTCCAGGCGCAGCTCGACAGCAAGTACGGCATGGAAAGCCTGATCGGCGACTCGCCGGCTATGCAGCGGGTGTTCGACACAATTCGCCAGGCGGCGCCCACTGCGGCCACGGTGCTGATCCAGGGGCCAAGCGGCACGGGCAAGGAACTGGTGGCCCAGGCGATCCACCGCCTCAGCCCGCGCGCCAAGGGGCCGTTTGTGGCCGTGCACTGCGCCGCGCTCGCCCCCACGCTGCTGGAAAGCGAGCTCTTCGGCCACGAAAAGGGAGCATTCACCGGCGCGGCGGCCCGCCGCAAAGGGCGATTTGAGCTGGCCGACGGAGGTACGCTCCTTCTCGACGAGATTTCTGAGATCGACACTGCCACGCAGGTCAAACTGCTGCGCGTATTGGAAGAGCGACGCTTCGAGCGCGTCGGCGGCAACGAGCCGATCGAGGTGGACATCCGCCTGATTGCCGCCACGAACCGCGACCTGCAGGCGCGCGTGGCCGAGGGAAAGTTTCGCGAGGATCTCTTTTTCCGCCTGAACGTAGTGGACATACACCTGCCGCCGCTGGCGGAGCGCACGGGCGACATCCCGATGCTCTGCGACCACTTTCTGCGGGAATGCGCGGCGCGTAATGGAAAGCCCGTCCCCGGCATCACGCCGGACGCAGTGAACCTGCTGACCGCCTACCCGTGGCCGGGTAACGTGCGCGAACTACGCAACACGATCGAGAAGATGGTGGTGCTCGGTAGTGGCGATAAGCTGACGGCGCGCGATGTACCGGCCGCGATCCGAGAGATCGGCCGCGAGCACCTGCCCGTGGCACGTGGCGCACCGGTTGCCGGGGGCCTGCTGGCGGACACGGAACGCGAGGCGATCTTTGCTGCCCTGCGCCAGCAGAAAGGTAACCGCAGTCGCGCGGCGCTCGACCTGGGGATCAGCCGGCGCACACTGCATCGCAAACTGAACGAATACCGGACGCAGGGGATTCTGCCGCCGGCGGAATAATTCGGAGGCAATCGGCGCGATTGCCCACGAATGATTTACCAGCGCTCTTCGCGCCGGTCGCCGCGCGGACGATCATTGCCGCCGCGGAAGCCGCCGCCGCGCTCATCGCGCGGCTTGGGCTGCGACTCGTTGATGCGCAGCTTGCGCCCCATGAAGTCGTAGCCGTTCAGTGCGTCGATGGCCTTCTGTGCGCCAGTGTTGTCCGGCATCGAGACAAAACCGAAGCCCTTCGACTGTCCCGTGATGCGGTCGATAATGACGTGTACGGACGCGACCTCGCCGTGGGGCGCGAAAAGCCCCTTCAGATCTTCATCTGTCGCCTTATAAGTAAGATTGCCGACGTAGATTTCCATGTCCCGCCTCGTGTCCTGCATCCAAGATTTGACGTACTTTATCCGGAAATTGGCGCGCCTGACAACTGCAAAACGCACCGCTTTGCGTTGCAAGCTCGACACTTCCCGACGTCGGTTCTATTATCTTTGCGTCAGGACTTTCCGGGGCGGATGGCTGACGTTGGAGCCTGACGGTTTTCTGGAGAAGCACATGCAAAACCTTCCTCCGTCTCGGTTGGCGCTGATCGTCCTGCTGGCGTTGAGTGTGGGCATCCTGATTGGACAGCATGGTGTGCTGATCCCGGCGCCGATACGCACCCGGCTGGCGCATGCAGAAACCCAGGCCTCGATGGACGCGCCGACCATGGCGAGCCATGCAGTTGTCGCGAGCCGCCCGGTCGCTGGAACCGGCGCGGTGTTGCGCGCTGCCGGCGGAGAAACGTCGGCTCGCAGGAAGATCCCCTTGGCTGAGGTGGATGCAGCCATCCGGAGCGCGCTGAAACTGGACGCTCGCAAGCGCAACCCGGCGCTGCACGAACTGGCGGATGGGATCTCCTCTGCTGACATCCCCGCTGCGCTGGCCCTGGCAGAGAAGATCGCCAATCAGCAGGCCCGCAACTACCTGATTCGGACGCTGCTGGATCGATTGGCTGCGCAGGACCCTGTTGCGGCGATGCGCTACGCACAGGGCGTCGCAAACCGACCCCTGCGGCAGCAGCTGCAGAATACAGTCCTGAATGCCTGGATCACGAAGGACCGTTCCGCGGCGCTGGCATTTCTGGCCAAACTGCCGGCCGGCTCCGACCGCAATCAGGCGGTTCAGGGCGCGGTCGGCCCGCTGGCGCGGCTCGACCCGCAGGCGGCGATCGATCTGGTCAACCAGTTGCCGACCGGGCAATCGCGGAATAATGCGCTGCAGAACATTGCCTCGCAATGGATACAGAAGGATGCTGACGCGGCGATGGCCTGGATACTTGCGATGCCGGATGGTGTGCAGAAGAACAACCTCTTGGCCAACGTCAGCTGGCAGTGGGCGAACAAGGATCCGGCCGCCGCCGCGGCCATGGTCAAGACGCTCCCTTCGGGCCAGGCCGCCAACAACCTGATCATGAACGTCGCCTCATCCTGGGCCAGTGACGACCCGACCGCCGCCCTGGCCTGGGTGCTTTCCCTCCCGGGCAACCGTGGCCGCGAATGGGCGCTTCAGAGCGTGTTTTCCTCTCTGGCGCAATCCGATCTGGAGGCTGCCATGCGGCAGGTTGATTCCCTGCCGGCCGGACGCATCCGCAGCCAGGCGATCGGCAACATTGCCAACGTGATTGCCCAGAATGATCCCGCCCGTGCCGTGGAATGGGTTCGATCCCTGCCGACTGGATCGCAGCAGACCGCAGTGCTCCGCAACTTGATCTCTTCCCTCTGCTATTCCGATCCGGACGCAGCCATCCAAATAGCGTCGTCGCTCCCCGCCGGCGCGGCGCGCGAAAACTGCCTGCAGCAGATCGCCAGCGGAATGGCCAACTCCGATCCCACCCGCGCCATTGAGTGGATCGCGCAGTTTCCGGATACCCCCGGCCGCGCGAACACGCTCAACAACGTGGTGATGCAGTGGGCATATAACGACCCGCCGGCCGCAGCCGCGTACGCGCTGAAACTTCCGGACAACGAGGCGCGAAACAATCTGTTGGGCAACATTGCCAGCGCCTGGGGGAACAACGACCCGGTTGCGGCCGTCACATGGGCCGCCGGCCTGCCCAACGCGCAGCCTCCGTATCCACTGGTGAACGCGGTGCAGGGGTGGGCCAACTCCGCGCCGGAAGATGCCGCAGCATATGTGGCTACGCTCCCGGCCGGCGTCCTGCAGGATGCGGTTGCGCTGCCGGTGGTCAACGTCTGGTCCTGGCAGGATCCAGAGGCTGCCGCACGCTGGGTGGCGGCGTTTCCCGCTGGCGAACTGCAGGCCAACGCCTGTCGCCAGGTCGCGCAGGCTTGGAGCCAGAACGATTCGGACGGTGCAAAAACCTGGGCCCTGGCGCTCTCCCGTGGCAATGCGCGCGACACGGCCCTCGGCACAATCTGCGGCGTTTTGCAGCAGACCGACCCGGATGCCGCCGTGCAACTGGCCGCGCAGATCGATAACCCGCAGATGCGCGCCAGCGCGACTGCCAGCGCCACATCCGGCGGCGGCCGTAGTGTGTCCTTGTTTTATGGCACCCCGGGCGTTATGAACTCTGTTCAGACCATATGGAAACGCTGACATGGACACAAGTTCTCTGGTGATCGGTTTTGCCGCCGGCGGCGCGGTGCTTTGGCTGCTGGCCCGCGCCTCGGCCCTGCGGCTGCGTGCGGAGGCTGAACGCGATGGGGCAACCCTGCGCGAGCGCGCCGCCTCGCTGGAGGCGCAGGCGAATGCGCTGCGCGAGGTTGATGCAAAGCGGCAGGACGAGGTGCGCCGCTTGGCGGCCCGCGAGGCGGAACTGGCCGCCACGCTGCAGGCGGAGCGCGAGGCGGCCAAGGAGCGGCTCGCTCTCTTGGAGAACGCCCGTGAAAAGCTGGCCGACGCCTTTAAGGCGCTTTCGGCCGATGCCCTGCAGAGCAACAACCGTTCATTCCTCGATCTCGCCCGCGCCGCGCTGGAGAAGACCCAGGAGCAGGCCACGGGCGACCTCTCCCGCCGCCAGCAGGCTATCGACGAACTGATCCGCCCCGTGCGCGAGACCCTGGAGAAGTTCGAGCGTCGGGTGGGGGAGATCGAGCAGTCGCGCGCCGGCGCGTATGCCGGGCTGACCGCACAGATCGCCTCGCTGCGCACCGCGCAGGAGGGGTTGCAGAAGGAGACCGTCAACCTGGCCAAGGCGCTTGGCGCGCCGCAGTCTCGCGGCCGCTGGGGAGAGTTAACCCTGCGGCGTGTGGTGGAACTTGCCGGCATGCAGCGCTTCTGCGACTTCGACGAACAGGTGAACCTTCCTGGCGAGGAGGGGCGTCTGCGGCCCGACCTGATCGTGCGTCTCCCCGGTGGTCGCTGCGTGGCCGTGGACGCCAAGGCGCCGCTCACCGCCTTTCTCGAGGCCGGAGCTGCGGCGGACGACGCCGCGCGGCGCGCGAAGATGGGTGAGCACGCCCGCCGCCTCCGCGAGCACATCCGGGCGCTCGCCGCCAAAGGATACTGGGAGCGCCTCTCGCCTGCGCCGGAATTTGTCGTGTTGTTTCTACCCGGTGAGTCGTTCTACGGTGCCGCGCTAGAGGCCGATCCCAACCTGATCGAGGTCGGCGTCGAGAACCGCGTAGTGCTCGCCACGCCCACGACCCTGATCGCGCTGCTCAAGGCTGTGGCATTCGGCTGGCGGCAGGAGGCCCTGGCTGAGAACGCCGCCCACATCTCCGAACTCGGCCGCGAGTTGTACAAGCGGCTGGCCGACATGACCGGCCACTTCGAGGAACTCGGTGAACGTTTGCAGAAGGCCACCGAGAGCTACAACAAAGCTGTTGGCTCGCTCGAGTCGCGGGTGCTCGTGAGCGCGCGCCGCTTCGAGGAACTGCAAGCCGCGCCCCCGGACCAGTCGATCCCGCCGCTCCAGCCGGTCGAATTGCAGCCGCGCAAGGTTGGGGGATGAGAGCGGCTGGCGCAACATAAGAGACCGTTAACCGCAACGGAATCGGTCACGAAGGGCCGGAAGCGAAGGCGGAAGAACACAAAGGGAGCTTCGGCGCGCGGTCGGGACCCTTCCTACGCTTCGAGCACCTTCCTCTCCTTCGTGTCCGTATTTGCATGCATTTTCTTCCCCGCGCATTCCTGCTATAGTTTGTCATCGTTTTTTTTTGCAACCGGATCGCACATGCCACCGACCTTACCGCAGCCATTTTCCGCCAATCGTCCGCTTCAGTTGGTCTTCTATGCCTGGCTGTTCGGCGCGTTCTGGATGAACATCGCCGGCGGCGCGGCTATGACCTGTTTCATGCGGTCGATTGGCGCCTCGGATGCCGCCTTCGGGCTGGTGGCGGCCATTCCGTACTTGGGCGCGGTCGTACAACTCCCCGTCGGTTACCTGGTGGAGCGGACTGGTTACCGCAAAAAATTCTTTCTGACCGGCGGCATGTTGGAGCGGGGCATGTGGATGGTGATTGCCACCATCCCCTGGGTGCTGCCGCAGGGCTTCTGGTGGCGCGCCTTCCTCGGCTGCTACGTCGTGGCCGTCATCGGTTCCAACACGGTAGGACCATGCTGGACCTCATGGATGGCCGATCTGCTGCCGAAGCAGATCCGCGGGCGTTTCTTCTCAGCCCGCTCGCGCCTGGGGCAGTTCATGACCGTCCTGCTGCCGCTGCCTGTCGGCTGGCTGCTGGACCACTGCGAACCCATGGGCGACTACTGGGTGCGCCTGGCGACCTCGGGGATGCTGGCGCTGGCGGGCGCGGTGGGGCTGGTGGACATCTTCATGCACATGCCGGTGCGGGATCCGGTCAAGCCGCGCGCGGCCGCGCTGCCGTCGTTCGGCAGCATGATGCTCCAGCCGCTACGCGACCGCAACTTTCGCATCTTCCTCTGGTATTACGCCGTGCTGATCTTCTCGCTGGCCCTGCTGAACCAGTACCTCTGGCTCTTCTGTTTTGACGTGCTGCAACTGTCCAAGCTCAAGACCTCGCTGCTGCTGATTATCTTTCCGACCTGCCTGTCGATCTTTCTCATGCCTATTTTCGGGCCGTTGATCGACCGCCTGGGACGCAAGCCCCTGATGATGATCGGCACGCTGCTGCTGCTCCCCGCCGCGCTCGGATGGCTGTTCATGTCGCCAGGGCACTGGCTCCCCGCCTACCTGCTGGCCATGCTGGCGGGTGCCGGGTGGTCGGCCACGGAGATGGGACGCTTCAACGTGCTGTTGAGCATCGGCGAGACCGAGGGCGGGCGCAGCGGTTCGGGAATTGCCTACGTGGCCATCTTCGGCGTGGTGTGCGCCGTCAGCGGCGCGCTGAGCGGCTGCTTTGCCTCCGTGATCGTCTCCGTGCTGGGCGCGGACTGGCACACATCGGTCGTTGGACTCACCATTACCTATCACGGCGTGCTGTTCCTGATTTCGACCGCCATGCGCCTGCTGTCGATCCTCCTGCTGGTGCGCTTCCACGAGCCGCGCGCCTTCGCCACCCGTGATGCGATTCAGTACGTTGCTGCCGGTACGGTCGCCAATCTCCAGTTCGCGGTCTCGCTGCCGTTCCGCTTCCTGCGGCGCCTCGGTGCCACAACTTTCCGCATTCTTCCGCCGTGGTAACAGGCGTTCGACGGGGTTGCAATCGGGCTGCATCCGAGTGAACTGCAAATTGACGATTGCAGATGCACTGGTGCATTCTTATCCCATCCGGTTGTATTGCGCAGGGCCTTCTGGATGGGGTATGCTCTGGACAACTTGATTCTGGGAGGAACCGCATGAAACAGCTGGCTATCGTCGTTGGAATCGTCGTGCTCGCCATCGTGATGGGCATCTCCTATCGCAACGGCCTGATTGCCCGGGACGAGGCGGTCAAGGCCAACTGGAGCCAGATCGACACGCAGCTCCAGCGCCGCGCAGACCTGATTCCGAACCTCGTGAACACGGTCAAGGGGTACGCCTCGCACGAGAAAGAGATCTTTACGAAGATCGCCGACGCGCGCAGCCGCCTGCTGCAGGCGCAGGGGCCTGCGGCCAAGGCTGAAGCCAGCGGCGATCTCAATCACTGGCTGGGCCGCCTGCTGGCGGTCGCCGAGAACTATCCGAACCTGAAAGCCAGCGAGAATTTCATCCGCCTGCAGGACGAGTTGGCGGGAACTGAAAACCGCATTGCTGTGGCGCGCACGCGCTACAACGACGGCGTGCGCGACTTTAACGCGGCGGTGCGCGGCTTCCCGGGGAGCTTGTTCGCGCCCGGCCTGGGGCTGAAGCTGGCCGAGTATTACCAGCCGCCCGAGGAGCAGAAGCTGCAGACTCCCCCCACGGTGCAGTTCTAGGAGGCCCGTCCGGGCGAGTGTATGCGGTTGTTTTCCCGACATCTGCTGTCCGCGGGCGACCGGAAACGGCTCGTTGCCGCGATTGGCACGGCGGAGCATGCCACATCCGGTGAGATCCGCGTGCACGTGCAGCGGCGCTGCGGTGACGATCCCCGGCGCGACGCCGCGCAGGTCTTCGAGCGCCTGGGCATGACGCGCACCGCGGCCCGCAACGGCGTGCTGATTTTTCTGGCAATGCGTGACCGCCGGTTCGCCGTGATCGGCGATACGGGCATTCACGCTGCGGTTGGGGACGAATTCTGGCAGGGGGTCGCGGATGCCATGCGCCCTCATTTTCAGCGTGGCGAGCTGGCGACCGGACTCGAGGCCGGCATACTGGCCGCGGGCCAGGCATTGAAACGGCATTTTCCGCATCACCGGAATGATGTGAATGAACTTCCCGATACCATCAGCGAAGGATAAGCCGGCGCCGCGGCGCCGGGCATTTTGCCGGCTGCCAATCGCCTTTGCCTTTGGCGTGTGCCTGGCAATGTGCGCCTTGGGCGAACTGGCCGTGCCGGCGATGACAGGCCGTGTGGTCGACCAGGCTGGCTTGCTGGGCGGCGATGCTGCGCGCGTGGAGAATGCCATCCGCGGGCTGGAACAGGCAACCGCCGGGCAGATGGCGGTGCTGACCGTGCCGTCGCTGCGCGGTGACGCGCTCGAATCGTTCAGCATGCGTGTGGCCGAGGCATGGAAAATCGGTCGCAAAGGGCAGGATAACGGCGCACTGCTGGTTGTCGTGCGCGATAGCCGCGGCATCCGCCTGGAGATCGGCTACGGCTGGGAAGGCAGCATCAACGACGCCCGTGCTGGCGACGTGATCCGTGGCATGGGCCCCTTCTTCCGCTCCGGACGCTTCGCCGACGGCTGCCTCTATGCCGTGCAGCAGGTGCAGGGGTTTGTGACCGGCAAGCCTGTGGCAGGAAGGGTGGTTGCTCCGTCAGGGCCGCATCTGGCGACTTCTGCGACACCTGCCTGGCTGATACAAGTGGTCGTCATCTTTTTGTTTTTGGGAATAATCTTTCTTCGTGTGATGGCTGGCTCAGCCTACACGACTATTGGACGGGGCAGCCGTAGTTATGGGGGCTGGTCTGGTGGCGGTTCTTCCGGCAGCGGTTTCTCGGGCGGCGGCGGTTCGTTCGGTGGCGGCGGCGCGTCGGGGAGCTGGTAGCGCAGGCGGTCGCATGAGCCAATCGCAGGAACAACTTTGCGCGCTGCTGGCCGGTCCGCCAGGGCGGGTACACCTGATGGGCGCCTGCGGCGTGGGCGTGGCAGGTGTCGCACGCCTCCTAGCCGCGCGCGGCTGGCAGACGGACGGCTGCGACGCTGCACCGGACAACACCTTGACGCGCTGGCTTTCGGCACACGGCATCCCCGTATTGGATGGCCACGATGCGGCGCATGTCGCTGAGCTGGAAGCAGGCCGCCCCTCAGTGCTGATCCACACCACTGCTGTGCCCGCGAATCATCCGGAAATTCTGCGCGCCCGCGCCGCCGGTTGGATCGTCTGCCGCCGTGGCGAGGCGCTGGCCGCGCTGTCGGACGCCTCCCGCAGCGTGGCAATCTGCGGCGCGCATGGCAAGACCACCACCACCTGCTTTGTCACGCGCCTCCTGCAGGAACTGGGTGCTGCCCCATCCTGGTGCATCGGCGGCAGCACGACCACGCTTGGCGGCGTGGCAGGTGTCGGCTGCAGCGACCTGCTGGCGCTTGAGGCAGATGAAAGCGACGGCACGCTGGCGCTGTACCATCCGGCCGTGACCGTGCTCAACAACATCGATCTGGACCACCTGGAGCATTTCGACGGCGAGACGGATCTCGTGAATTGCTACCGCCGAGTTGTGCAGCAGACGCGCCTCGGGCTGGCCTGCGGCGCGGACGATCCGCGCGCCTGCGACGTGGCGCGGAAATTTCGCGGCCCGACCATCTTCTTCGGCCTGAGCGAGACCGCCGCGCTGCGCGCCATGAAAATCGAGCTGACCGCTGTTAGCGCGGCTTTTGACGTCACCTGGCGCGGCGAGAATTTTGGCCGCGTTACGTTGAATGTCCCCGGCGAGCACAATGTGCGCAATGCGCTGGCCGCCCTGGCTGCTGCGATGCTTCTGGGACACGACCTGCGCCAGGCGCTGGCACTCCTGCCGCGCATGGCGGAACTGCCGGGAAGGCGATTCGAACGCGTGGCTGCCGGCGGCGCGATTCAGGTAATCTCCGACTATGCGCACCATCCAGCCGAGATTGCGGCACTGGTGGCTGCGGCGCGGCTGCAGGGGGCGCGGCGCGTGCTGGCCGTTTTCCAGCCGCACCGCTACACCCGCACCCAGGCCTTGGGAGCTGAGTTTCCAGCTGCGTTCGCGGGTGTGGATGAACTGGTGCTGACGCCGGTCTACGCCGCTTCCGAGGTGCCACGGGAAGGCGGCGACATTGCGGACCTGCATGCGCATTTCCGCCGGCTTCAACCCGCGCTGCCCGTTGCGCTGGCGCGCTCGCTCGAGGAGGCATGGGCTGGCATCCGCCGCCGCCTGCACCCGGGCGATCTGCTGCTGGTGGTGGGCGCGGGCGACGTAGTGCAGATCGCCGCGTGGGCGGCGACGGCAATTACGTCCGGCACGTGGGGCGCGAATGCGCCGATCGCCGGTCGCGAAGGCGGCCTGTCCATCCGCACGGTAGCGGAGGCGCTGCGACAGGTGGTAGGTGTCGAGATTGCAGTGCAGCGGGCGTTGGCTGCGCTGACGCACTATGGCGTGGGTGGAACAGCAGACCTGCTGGCGGATGTTACCACGCCCGAGGCGCTGGCTGAGCTGCTGGCGTGGACCGCGGCGCAGGGCGTCCCTGTGCATCTGCTCGGGAACGGCGCGAACACGTGGGTCAGCGACCTGGGTGTGGCAGGTGTGGTGGTGCGGCTGCGCGGCGCGGCATTCAAAGGGTTTGTGCGTCGAGGATGCGATGTGGATGTCGGCTGCGGCTGGAACGGGCCGGCGCTGCTGGAGCGCCTGGAGGCGGAGGGGCTTTCTGGTCTGGAATTTCTCGAAGGCGTGCCAGGGCAGGTGGGCGGCTGGCTGGCGATGAATGCTGGCGCGCACGGCGGCGAGATCGGTGGTCTAGTGTCGTCCATGATCTGCCTGGGTCTGGACGGCCGGCGCGAGGTGTTGGAAGGCGCGGCAGCCGGGTTTCACTACCGCAGCTGCGAGGCACTGGCCAGGGGGCGGATAGCGTGGCAGGTGTCGCTGCAATTGCAGTCCGCCACGCCGGAGGCGATCCGACAACGGCGCAAGGCGGTTCGCGACAAGCGCCTTGCGCTGACAGGGCTGTGCACAGCAGGATCGGTATTCCGCAACCCGCTGCGCGACTTTGCCGGGCAATTGCTGGATGCGGCTGGATGCAAGGGGCTGCGCGTCGGCGGTGCGGTTGTGAGCGATCGACATGCGAATATCGCGGTGGCGGAGCAGGGGGCCACAGCATCAGACCTGCTGTCGCTGCTGCGCCTCATGCGTCAGCGGGTGGCAGCACAGGCGGGCGTCGAACTGGAACTAGAAGTGCGGATGCTGGGGCAGGCCGGCGGATTTTAATTGGGAACTCAGGAAAGCGGGTAAGGGGAGAGGACATGTCGCTCAAGGACAGATTTCTTCTGGATCGGAAGCAGACCGTGCTGGCAATGCTTGACGTGCAGGAACGGCTGAGCGCGGTTATGGATGCCGGGGAGATGCGGCAACTGACGCGCAATGTCAACATCCTGCTGGAGACTGCGAAAGAGCTGGGTGTGCCAGTGGTGGTGACGGAGCATTACCCCAAGGGGCTGGGGCCGACACTACTGGAACTGGCGCCCCAAGCAGCAAGTGCTTCGCATATCGTGAAGCTGGAATTCAACGCCTGTGACAACGCCGAATTTGTCGCGGCGCTTTGCGCGACAGGTCGGCGGCAGGTCGTGGTCGTGGGTATGGAGGCGCACGTCTGCGTGGCGCAGACTGTGATCGGACTGCGCGACGCCGGCTACGAGGTCTATGTCGTGCGGGACGCGATTTTGAGCCGCACCGTACGCAATTGGAAGCTCGCCTGCGAAGTCACCACCCTGGCTGGAGCCATCCCCACCAGCACCGAGGCGGTTGTGTTCCAACTGCTGCGGGTGAGCGGTACGCCGGAATTCAAGAAGCTGGTAAAGCTGGTGAAGTAGGGGAAAGCCAACGTTGGCGGCGGTACGCACCCCGGCTCCGGGCTCCCGACCATACGCCGATGTTCCGCGCCTTCTCGTTATCCCCCATGGCCAACCGCGGCACCAGCCGGCGGTTAGGTTCCTATGGCTCTCGACTCATCGTAGCGCCTGTATAGGCGCCTTTTACCATGGTGAACTGAGCGGAAGTTATCAGTTCCCACGTCAGATCCGAATAGCCGCGATTCCCGCTAGCCATGGAAAGCGTCTTGCCATCCCAGGCGTAGACGCCTTGAAAGGCAAGATTGCCGGGCGTCAATTTGTAGTGCTGGGCATCAATACGGGTTAGCGTAACCTTCCGGTCCAGGGACGTAGGTCTCGTGATATGCCAAACTCCGGAGAGATCCATAAGCTCTACTGATTGAGGCTTTGTTTCTGCCGGTGCATTGGTTGCAATGGACTTGGGTTCAACCGCGGGTGGGGTTGGTTGCTGTTGCGCCTGTTGCGGCTGCGGCGGAACATTGGTCGCCGTTGAAGATATAGGTACGCCGCCACCCGTCGTGTGGCTACCAGGCGCGCTGCTGCAGTTTGAATGGCTCCACCACTGTTTGATCGTCGCGATGCTCCCACCTTGCCATAGAAACACGGCGAGCAGAACCGCCAGGAAAACGCACATTCCCAGTGCGGTGCTGTTCACGCGGTTGGTGCCTTCGGTTTCGGTAGAGAACCGGTAGGGCTCTCTGGTGCGAAGCTCGGCAGCCAGCGACTCAACAAAGTCCCTGGACTCTTTTAGCCCTTCGCCGCTGTATTCGCGATAGCATTTGATAGCGGCAATCTTGTTCCCGGCAAACACGTGGTCGGCGATCTGCCGTGCGATTTCAGGCGGAAGTGGTTTGCCCATTATGGTTGCCGCTTTCGGTTGCGCAATGCTCGCTACGGCGTTATTGGTTTCCTGATCGGTGGTCTCCTGCTTCTTTAGTGCTCGCGGGAGAAAAACAGCCATCAACGTTCCTGCCAGAAAGAAGACCAGGCCAAAACCCGGCAGAAACCAGGTTTGTCCCTGCACGCCCGGCTCCAGAAGGCAGATGTCAGGCTCAGTTGGACGGTATCGAACAGGAACAACCGCGCCTTTGGGATACCGGTTGACGATGTGCTGCGAATGCGACGGGTTGCTTGACCCATAGTCGCCGAAGGCGACTCGGTTTCCACGATAGATTTGCCCCTCGACAGTAAATGTGTACAGAACTTCGGCGCGGTACGTGCCGCTGCCCTTGCTGCCCCGGTGATATTCCACAGTCGAGTTTTGAATCCGCCCCTCCGTCATCGGCCATGTCACGCTTTCCTTTGCTCGATAGACAGAACGTCCTCCCAAATACAACGTTAAGGCGCCGACAACAATGAAGGGCAACGGGAAAAGCCGCGAAAAGAAGAGCCGCATTCTTGGCGACATGGGCTTGGTCAATGACACGCTCATATGATTCCTTTCACCGAACAGTACACCTGTCGCATTTGTGGATTTCGGGGCCTCTGTTCCAGAAAGTAGTGTACACACAGGGTGAAGCAACCATAATCATTAATTGGAAGAAAGACAAGGCATCGGCAGTATTACGCGCTATACGGGCCTGCAATGATTGGACGGCGCGGTCAGTTGGCAGGCCTTTCGGCTGCGGCACACAAGGCCAGTCACTCACGTTCATCAAAAGCGGATTGTCTTCCGGGGCTGGAAGCGTAAAGTAGGAAGCGCTTGTCGATGATGTGCCTGCGGAAGGTGGTAGGTCATGAACAGATGCCAAATGCTGGTCATCATGGTTGGGGCTGGGCTCTGGCTTTCTGCGGCGCAGGGGCAACTGACAACCGGCGGGCAGGATCCGGCAGGCAACGGGGTGTCGGGCAGAATGTCCGGCATTGATCCGATAGAGCGGTCGCCGATATCTGCGGCGCCCGGAGCGTCGGGCCTTGGCAGTCGTGACGATCCGGCGCGACAGCAGATGACTACAGTTCTGCCAAAAAAATCCGAATCCGGGCATGAGAGTAGTGTGCCGCCCGCCCGGCCGTTGATTTCTGCCAGCCGGTCATCGAGCAATGGCATCGAACGGATGTTCCCCCGGCCGCGAGCGGCGAAGCCGGAGGGCGCCGCTGAATCGAATACTGTGCTGCGCGCGGCGGCCTCGATGCCAGTCGAAACGGTCCCCGACCGGCCGGTTGTCCGGCCCAAGAATGCACCGGTTGTCTGGACAATCTCCTGGCGGAACAAGGAGGATGACAAGACCGCGGCAGTGGTCCTGTATGCGGACGGGCGGGCGTACAGCCTGGGCGACAAGGCACTCGGCACTTGGGAGAAGAAGGACGACGCGTGCGTGATTCACTGGTTGAACGACGACTTCACCCTGCGTGTCGAGGCTGACGGACGGCGGATGAGTGGGCGCAACCGGAAGGGCTCGGAAGTCACGGCGGTGCGGGACGAACCGTAAGGGGTGGGCACTCTTCGGCGACTGGCTCGCGCATTTCGTCTGGATGTCCTGCGGGTAACATTGCAGAATACATTTTCATTTGTGGTTCGAGGCATTGCCCCAATGGGGCGGAAGAGGACGACGATGCAGAAGAGTTTCGGCCAGGAGCGGTTTGTGGCAGAGGCGCGGCACGCGCTGGGCCTCAAGGTGGCGCACCGCGTGAGCAAGCTGGGCGGCTATGGGCCGGCGAGCGAGGTGATTTATGACGGGCATCCGATCGGGTGCCCCTCGGTGCTGGTGGACAGTGCGCGCGGCGCCACCGCGACGTTCATGTCCAACGGATCAGTCGGGTTTGTGGTAAAGATGCCGGACAATCCGGAGGTCAAGGTGCTGGACGGGCATTTCGATCTTCTGGAGAAGAAGGAGACGGGCGTTCCGTCATCCAACGTCTGGCTGACACTCTCCGGCGGCCGAGCACCGATCGTGGCCTCGCTGATGAACCCGTCCAACAACCACAACTGCCCTGCGGTGCGGGTGCGCGTGGTAAAGCTGGGCGATCCGAACCGCGCCATGTGGTACTGCGCCTGGTTCGAGCCTGTGGCGGGAGTCCGGCTGGTGACAGCCGTGCGGCTGTCGCTGCGGCATACGGTCAGCGGCCCGGCGCTGCTGCGCGAAATCTTCGTGGAGAATCAAGGGCGCAAGCAGGCTGCCGGAAATCTCTGGACCAATTACTTCCTCCCCGGCACGCAGCGGTTCGTCTACAACAAGTCGAGCTGGTACGACGCTGGCTGCCCGATGACGCTCGACGACACGGTCATGACGGCGCGCGTGCCGTACAGCGACATGATACAGATCAAGCGGCAACACGGCGAGACCCGCAACCTGAAGCCCGTGGATGCGACGTGCGACGCCACGACTTTCCTGGGCGACACCTCCATCCTGTCAACCCTGCCGGCCTCGGTCCTGCGCGGAAAGATGCAGAAGGGCGGGGCGGGGCGCCGGCTCAACCGCTTTTGCACGTCGGCGCTGGCTGCCAACCAGTTCACCTTCCGCCTGGGCAAGGGCGAGTTCGCCACCCTGCGGCAGAGCCTGCTCTACGTGACGGACGCAGCTGCCTGCGCATCTTTCCGTAAGCTCTCCGAGTATCGCGACCCGAGTTATACGGCGATGTCGGCGGCGTTCCAGCGCGCCTCTCGTACGCTGCTGCGGCAGACGGACATCCATAAGGGGCTCGACGCGGCGGTGCCGGTCGCGGTGCAGCGTGGCTGGCCGTTCTTTGAGGTGCAGTGTCCGGCCGAGCCGGTGGTGGCCGAGTACGCCAATTCGGTCTGGACTGGCGTGCAGGATCTGTACGAGAACTGCCGCGCGCACGGCGCGAAGCTGGCCGACGGCATCGAGCTCGGCACGCGCGACCGCGGCCAGGACATGTGGCCCATGCTCAAGGAGAATCCAGGACGCGTGCGCACCGATCTGGTGCATGCCATGAGCTTTATGTATGTCACGCACGAGGGGGCATTCCCCGCGGACCGGCCGCTCACACTTCGCGAGAAGCTGCACGGCATGTTCCCTCGACAGTATCCGAGCCACTGGTCCAACCGCACCATCGAGGTGCGCAACGACAACCGGCCGTACACCGACAGCCCGCTCTGGCTGGTTAACTCGCTCTGCATGTATCTTCGCGAGACCGGCGACGTCTCGATCCTGTTCGAGCCTGTGCAGACCGTGTCGCTGATTCTGCCGGACACACCAGAGTCCTCCGGGATCGTCGGCCACGCGAAGACCCTGCGGATTGCGGAGGTGGCGCGCGAGATCTTCGCCTGCTTCGAGCGGCACGTCGGAGACTCCCCGTACGGACTGGCGCAGATTCTTTACGGCGACTGGTGCGATCCGGTCGACATGTTCGGCACGTCCGAGATCGGCAACGCCAAGACCCGGGGCCGTGGCCGCGGCGCGCAGGTCCGGCTCTCTGGACATTTGTTCCTGACGCTGGTGGAGGTGATCGACACATTCGCCAGCCGCCCGATAGCGGCGCGGCTGGCGCGCGAGGGGATTCAGGTGGACCTGGCGCGGCTGCAGACCTTCGCGGACCGCCTACGCCGCAGCATCGTGAAGGTGGCGTGGGAAGACGGCGAGGGGAAGAACTTCCCGGCCGCCTTCCTGAACTGCATCCACGAGCTGAAGGCCGACGGCTCGCGGCCGGACTACGCCGCGGGCGAGACCGGCTACACGCTGGGGTCATTCCATGGGCGCGATTTCGACGGCATCAACCGCCGTGAACTCAACGCCCAGGCATACGCTCTGGAGATGCTCCTGACGCAACGCGCCTACCTGACGCCAGTTCCTGGCACGGAGGCGGTGGTAGCCAGACTGTTGCGCACGGTGGACCGCCTGTTCTTCGACGAAAAGCTGGGACTGATGATGTTCTCCAAACCGATGGCGAACAACGCCCATGCCGTGGCGCTGTGTGGGCGCATGGGGCTGGTGCCGCCGGGCACGGCTGAGAACGGCGAATATCACCATTGCCAGGTGATGATGCACCGGTTCCGCCTTTCGGCGGCCGGGCAGGCGGACACGGTCTGGAAGCAGTTCAAGCCCATGATGTCGGCCCTGCGCGACGAGACGCTGGCAGGGCCATTCGAGACGCCGGCCACCTCGTATGTTTCAGACAAGGACGATCCGCACTTCGCCAAGGGGATGTATTTCGGGCTTTCAGGGTCCGTGGACTGGATTGTGGAAGTCTTTCATAAACTGGCGGGGCTGAGTTTCTCCCTGCACGATCCGAGCCAGCCGGCTATCCGCGTGGAGCCGAATCTTCCCGCGGCCATGGAGCATGCCATGACATTCCGGCGGATGGTGCACTGTTCGACCGGGCCGGGGACCTACCGGGCGATCCCGTTGCAGGTGGAGATTGCGCGGGAAGGGGGCGGGAAGAAACTCCTGAAGCAGGTAATCTTCATCAATGGCAAGTGCCGCGCCAAGGCGGAAATCGCGAAGCTGGACGGGCTTGACCGGATCGACATCCGGATTGTCAGGCGGTTCGGGGCGTAAGGGCGGCTTTTGGGTGAAGGCAGAAGCTTCCGCGTGCCTTGGACTGCCGAATTCTATCTCGAATGAGTGGCATGCGGCTGGCCATTTTTGTGGATTGACGAAAACCGCGGAATTATGCGCGCTAAACATTCATAACCTATTGAATATTAACGGATTGCATTTTCAGCAACTAGCTGCTTTTTTCTTTGACATATCCGCCGTTTCTGTCAAAATTTGTGCCTCATTTAACCCAGAAAGGCGGAGTGGGTTGCCGCTGCGGTTAAAGGATTATTTATGACTGGTAAAGTATGTGTTTTTGCCGGGCAAGGCGCCCAGTTCGTGGGGATGGGTAAGGACCTGGCCGCGGCGGATCCGGCGATTCTGGCGCTATTCGACCGGGCCAATCAGGTGCTGGGATTTGACCTCAAGAAGATCTGCTTTGAGGGGCCAGCCGAGGAACTGACCCGTTCCAACCACTGCCAGCCGGCGATTTTCGTGGCCAGCGTGGCCTGTTTCACGGCCTTTCAGAAAAAAGTTCCGGGCGCCGTGTTCCAAGCGGCGGCAGGGTTGAGCCTGGGCGAATGGACAGCGCTGCACGTGGCAGGTGTGCTGGACTTCGACAGCACGCTGCGGGTTCTGGAGGCGCGCGGCCGCTTCATGCAGCAGGCATGCGAGGAACAGGCGGGCGGCATGGTGAGCGTGATGGGCGCGACCATGGATCAGCTCCTGGAGATCTGCGCCAAGGCCGGGGTCGTAATGGCAAACATCAATTCGGACGTCCAGGTCGTGCTTTCCGGAAGCAAGGCCAGCGTGGCGGAGGCGGAGAAACTGGCGGCCGCGGCCGGACTGAAGTGCATTGTGCTGAACGTGGCCGGCGCGTTTCATTCGCCCCTGATGGGTTCGGCACGCGAGCGCCTGGCCGCGGTGCTGAAGGGCGTGCCCTTTCACGCGCCACGCCTGCCGGTGCTGGCGAACGTGACAGGGCAGCTGCATTCGGCGGACGGCAATGCGATCCGCGAGGCCATGCTGCGGCAGGTGTCCGAGTCCGTGCGTTGGGCCGACTGCGTGCGCTCAGCCATGGCTGCCGGCGCGAAGACCTTTGTGGAGTTCGGGCCGGGCAAGGTGCTCTCCGGGCTGATCAAGCGGATTGATAAGCAGAACACGGTCCTGAACGTGCAGGACGCCGTGACGCTGGAGCAGGCGGCGGCGGTGAATTGAATTAGGAATTGCGAATTGGCGGATGCAGTCTCATCATTCGTAATTCGCAATTGAAAGGACTCATATGGGCAAGTTGGACGGGAAGATTGCAATTGTTACGGGCGCTGCGCGCGGGATCGGGCGGGCCATCGCCGAAGCGCTGGCGAAGGAAGGCGCTGATCTGGCCCTGTGCGATTGCCAGGTTGAATGGCTGAACGACACTGTGGCGGCGGTGCAGGCGTTGGGGCGCAAGGCCATGCCCGGTGCAGCCGACGTCGGCGACGCCGCAGCCGTGGACGCCTTTGTGGCGAAGGTCCAGGAGCATTACGGGCGGATCGACATCCTGGTCAACAATGCCGGCATCACCCGCGACAAGCTGCTGATCCGCATGTCCGACGAGGACTGGGACCAGGTTCTCCGCATCAATCTGACCGGTGCCTTCCTGCTTTCGCGCGCCACAGCCAAGATCATGATGAAGCAGCGGAGCGGATGCATGGTCAACATTGCTTCCATTATCGGCTTGATCGGCAACGCCGGTCAGTGTAATTATGCGGCATCCAAGGCGGGTCTCATCGCCGTGACCAAGTCGATGGCGAAGGAGCTCGCGGGGCGCGGCATCCGCGTGAACGCCGTGGCGCCGGGTTTCATCGTGTCCAAGATGACGGACGCGTTGTCGGAGGAAGTGCGCAACCAGATGATGGCGGCCATTCCGGCGGGGCGTTTTGGCACGGCGGAAGACGTGGCCAGAAGCGTTGTGTTTCTGGCGTCGGACGACGCAGCCTACGTGACTGGCCAGGTGTTGAGTGTCAACGGCGGGATGGTGATGTGAGACGGTTCGGGCCGTTTCATCAGTGTAAACGAGTCAAGGAGAGGGCCTCATGGCAAGCAAACTTGAAGATCGCGTGAAAGAGATCATCGTGGAGCAGCTGGGCGTGAACGCCGAGCAAGTGACGTCGCAGGCGTCCTTCATCGACGATCTGGGTGCGGATTCGCTCGACACGGTGGAGCTCATCATGGCGTTCGAAGAGGAATTCGGCGCCGAGATCCCCGACGAGGAAGCCGAGAAACTCACCACCGTCGGTAAGGTGGCCGAGTACTTGAAGAGCAAGGGCTTTGACAAGGAATAGCGAGCCCGTCTCTCCTGTGGCCGGGGTGGGCAAGCGGTTGTCCCCCCGGTCTTCTTGCTATCTTGCAGGTGGTGTATGAAAAGAGTCGTTGTCACCGGAATGGGCGCCGTTTCCCCGGTTGGGACCGGTCTGGCACCCTTTTGGCAGAGCATCACCGCGGGCAAGAGCGGTATTACGCGAATCGATCGGTTCGACCCGAAGGACTTCTCTACGCAGATCGCGGGGCAGGTCCGCGATCTGGTGGCCGACACATTCATTCCGCCCAAGGAACAGCGGCGCATGGACCGCTTCTGCGTGTATGCCATTTGCGGCGCCAAGATGGCGGTCGCGGATGCCGGTATCGATTTTTCCCAGGGGGACCAGGAACGCTGTGGCGTGGCTGTGAGCGCCGGCATGGGCGGTATCGCGACCCTCGAAGAGGAAGCCAAAACCCTGCGTGAAAAGGGGCCCCGCCGCGTCTCGCCGTTCTGCGTTCCCTCCATGATCCCCAACATTCCCTCCGGCCTGATTGCCATCGAGTTCGGCCTGAAGGGGCCGAATTTCGCCGTGGTCACGGCCTGCGCTTCCGCGCTGCATTCGATCGGCTTCGCCTTTCGCTCCATCCAATGCGGCGAGTGCGATGTTATGATCGCAGGCGGCGCTGAGGCCACCATTACGCCGCTGGGCGTGGCGTCCTTCGCCTCGATGCGCGCGCTCAGCACCCGCAACGACAACCCGGCCGCCGCCAGCCGTCCGTTCGACAAGGACCGCGACGGCTTTGTGATGGGCGAGGGCGCGGGCATCCTGGTAATCGAGGAGTACGAGCACGCCGTTCGCCGCGGCGCGCGGATTTATGCCGAACTGGCCGGCTTTGGCATGACCTGCGACGCCTTCCACATGACTGCGCCGTGCGACGATGGCGACGGCGCGCGCCGCGCCATGCTGCGCGCCATGGAGAGCGCGAAGCTCAATCCCTCGGACGTGGACTACATCAACGCGCACGGCACCAGCACGCCGCTCGGCGACAAGGGCGAGACCCTGGCCATCAAGCGCGCGCTCGGTGAGGCCGCGAAAAAGGCGATGGTTTCCTCCACCAAGTCCATGACCGGCCACCTGCTGGGCGGCGCCGGCGGCATCGAATCCGTGGCCTGCGTGCTGGCGCTGCATCACGGCATTGTTCCGCCGACGATCAACTACACCACGCCGGATCCGGACTGCGATCTCGACTATGTGCCGAACACCGCCCGCCAGTCGCCGATCCGCGCCTGCCTGAACAACTCGTTCGGGTTTGGCGGTCACAACGCCTGTCTGGCGTTCCGCAAGGTTTAGGCCCGTGTGCGGACGCGGGGTTGGACGCTGCTGGCCGGAGAGTATTGGCCGTCGCTCCTGACGATTTTTGCAGGAATTGTGGCATGTCGAATTCCGGTCAGCCAGCCGATCCCGCGCGGCGAGCGCAGCTTGAGCACGAGCTGCGGCGCGACGTGGCGCAACGCCGGCAGAGCTACCGCGAGCAGGCGCTCAAGATCCTGCCGCATGTCTGCGCAAGCTGTGGGCGTTCCTTCAGCGGGGCGCGACTACGCGAACTGACGGTGCATCACCGCGACCACGACTTTCGCAACAATCCGCCGGACGGCAGCAACTGGGATCTGCTCTGTCTCTACTGCCACGACCACGAACACGACAAGAGCGTCAGCCTGGGCGGGTATTTCGAGGGGCGTGCCGCGAAGCGCGACGAGCTGAAGCCGTCTATCTTTTCCCCCTTCGCCGGCCTCGACAAGCTGGTTTCGCCGTCACGGGACTCCGACGCAAAAGAGGATTGATCCCCCTCACGGGACATGATCCGTTACACGGCCGCTTCATAGGTCTCGAAGCGTGCCCGTTCCAGAAACTCCTCTAGATGGTCTTCCAGAAGCGCTCGATCCTTCCCGGCGTCATAGGATGATGCGGCTCACTGCGGATGTGATGCGCCCGGGTTTTGGACTGGACGGTCTGGAAGCGCATTTTGCTGTGCCAGGAGGCGTGTTGCCTGCCTTTGTCGGTCAGAATCTCCGCGGGCATCCTGTAGGTGACCATGGCCCGGCTGTAGAATTTTCAGTACGGTCTCCGTGGACTGGCCGCGTAGAGCCCGATGCTGATATTTCGGAGCGTCACACCATTTTACGTTCATCCTGATCCCGTCATTCGCAGGCTAGGAGAATGCCTCGATCGCAATGTGTTTGCCGCTGCGCGCGGCTTCCTCGATGGCGAAAACGGTTTGGAGGACTCGCAGGCCCAGCGAGGCGGAGTTGGCGGGCGCCCGTCGTTCGCGCACGGCGCGGGCCAGTTCGTAGACACCGGCCGACCAGTCCACGCCGTTGGCAGGCTTGGCAGAGGGATCGCCTTCGCGCTCGACCCAGTCGTGCGAATTGCCATGGGCAATGGTCATCTCGGCATTGAAGTCCATCAGGCGCGAGAGCGACAGGCTGCCGGCGGTGCCATGGATCTCGAGGCCGTGGAGGTTGCTGCCGCGATCCACGTTGGAGATATCCACGCGCGCCAGGACGCCGGAGCGGAAACGCAGGTGCGCGGAGACGAAGTCCAGCACGTCGACCCGAAACGGCTTGCCGTCGAGGCCGATGCGATCGGGGATCAGCGTGCCGCCGCTGGCGGAAACGCTGGCCACGGGTCCGAACCAGTCGATCAGGAGCGACAGCGGGTAGGGGCCAACGTCGAAGAGCGGGCCTCGGCTGTCACGATAGAATTGGGCGGCACCGGCGTGCCACATCTCCAGAGCGCCATGGAATTGGTCGGCGACGGCCAGCACGGGCCGTCCCAGGGCGCCACCGGCTAGCAGCTTCTTGACCCGCTGCTGGCGATCCCCAAGCAGAATGAAAGGGGAGCATGCCAGGGTAAGGCCGGAACCGGCTGCGAGATTGACCAGCGTGCGCCCGTCGTCAACAGACTGGGCCAGTGGTTTCTCCAAGAGGACATGCTTGCCGGCTTGCAGAGCCTGCTTGGCAAGCGGTGCGTGCTGAGGCGGCGGCGCGAGGATCACGACGGCATCCAGGTCCGGGTCGGCGCAGACGGCCTCCATGGATGCGTAGGCGCGGCCGCCGTACTTGGCTGTCAGGGTGTCGGCGCGGCCGGGAACCGGGTCGCAGGCGCCGGCCAAAACGATGCCCTCCTTATCGGCGCGCCGCTGGCAATAGTCGAGGTAGAAACCGGCGATCGCGCCGGCACCAGCAACCGCGAAACGGAACGGTCGGCTCATATCTTCACCCATCGTGTGTGTGCCAGAGAAATCGCCGCGGGGCTGAAGGGCTTTCTACGAACGGCCGGGCCCGCCATCCAACGACTGGTGCACATGGCTATTCTTAAATAAATTGGCTCCCCCGGCAACGCGTTTTTACGGCAGCGCACGTACTGCGCGCAGGACGTGCAGCGTACGCATATGGAGTCGCGCCCACCAGCGGCGTCGTGCTATAGTTTTAAGGCAAAGGAGATGGTTGCGTGAAAATCAGTGTATTTACTGTGTGCATGCCGGAATATACACCGGAAGAGGGCGCCCGGGTGCTGGCAAAAATTGGATACGATGGCGTGGAATGGCGAGTTACTGCGGTTCCCAGGCTTGGCGCGCCGGTGCTGAATTTCTGGGAAGGGAACCGCTGCACGCTGGCGCCGGAGACGCTTCCGAAACAGGCCGACAAGATCCGCAGAATGTGTGCGCGCCACAAGTTGGCCATGCCATGTCTGGGAACCTATCTCGGATATCAGGACCTGTCGTTGATCGAGCGCGTCATGCAGGCCGCGTCGCGAATGAAGGTGACCCAGTTTCGCGTGGGCGTGGCGAGGTACGACGGCAAAACAAGCTACGGCGAACTCTTGGAAAAGGCCGTCAAAGGGTGGGCTCCTGTGGTGGAATTGGGCCGGCAGTACGGCGTCAGGCCGTTGGCCGAGATTCATATGGGAACCATTGTCACGTCAGCTTCAGCGGCGCGGCGCTTCATCGAACATTTCAAGCCGGAAGAGGCGGGGATTATCCTCGACCCCGGCAACATGGTCTACGAGGGTTTCGAAAACCTGCAGATGGGGATGGAAATCCTGGGGCCTTACCTGGCGCACGTGCACGTCAAGAACGCCGCCCGGACGATTCGGGCAGGCGATCCGGACGGCAATCTGCGCTGGGTGTGCGATTCCGCCACCCTGCGCGGCGGACAGGTCAACTGGCGCGATACGCTCAAGACCCTGCGCAGCAGCGGGTACGACGGCTGGATCAGCTTGGAGGACTTTGTCCCCGGCGACACCGAGTCCAAGCTTCGCGACAACTTGGCCTATCTGCGGCAGTTGATGGCCTGACCAGATTGGCGCCGTCACGAATTGACCTGAAACACGAAATGACACCCAAGGAGAGAGCATGAAACAGCGCAAGATGTACATCGACATCGATGGCGTACTGGTTGTCTGGGACAAGGAGCACAACTGCACCGAGCTGGCCCGCGGATTCGGGCGGCTTATGCGCTTTTGCAAGATTCACGACATCAAGCCGTATTGGCTCACAATGTGGGCGCTGTTCCCCGGCGCTTTGGACGGCGTGAACTGTCTGCTTTGGCCGAAATCCTGCCCCACTCAGATGATCCCGGAGACGCTGGTCTACGACCGCGCCAAGGGGAAGACCTCGGTGGTCGATTTCGACAGCGATTTTGTCTGGATCGAGGACGGGTTGGGCCCCGAGGAGCTGGAGCTGCTGGAACAGCGCGGCGTGCGGGACCGGTTTTTCTGGACCAATGGTCTGGATGTCGACTGCCTGCTTAAGTTTATGAAGTTCACGCAGCAGAAGATGAACCTGAAGGAGATCACGGACTGGGGGCCGCAATGGGACTCAAAATTTGCCCGTCCGCGTTCGCCGGAATCCGGAGACAACGGGATCTCCAACCAGATCAAGCCGTAGAAAGAGCCTGTTAGTCGGTAATGGGGGCAGTTACAGGTGGCGGCGATTCCTGCGGCCTCGCGCCGGGGGTGAATGGGGAAGGCTGTAGGCTATAGGCTGCAGAGGGCGAGGAGGCCCCTTCTCCGGGCTCGGCGCGGGGACGCGCCGGCCTACTCTGTCCACATCTTCCGCGATCTCGTTGCCGCAAAAATAGGGCGCCACGTCCTCGCGGCAGCCCCAAATTCCATCGCCCGTCTTACTGCACGACCGCCTTGTAGAACTTGCGGACGTTGTCCACGGCGTTGGTGTAGTTACGGTGGCCCGTACCGTCGAAGGCGTCGTTTCCGGTCAGGACCACGGCCGGCAGGTTGGTGAACCCGCTGGTCAAAGAGTTGGCTGCCTGCAGGATCAGGTATCCTTTCATGCCGCCGTTCGCCAGGGAGCCGGTGACGTCGCGGCGCAGCCGGACCACGATGTTGCTGCCGGATGGCGCACACCCCTCGATCACCAGCGTGTAGCTGTTGGAGGTAGTCGGATCAAGTCCGAGCACGTACTTGTCGTGCAGGCTGAAGCTGTCGAGCCCCGTGGCAGCCTGCACAGCCCCCTGCGTCCAGTTGGTCAGCCAGGCTGTCGGCACGTTGGTGTAGCCCGTCTGTGCAGACGTTGCCAGCGCGAACGCCACCGCATTGCTGAGATCCGCGTTGAGGCCCAGGACCGTCTGCGTGTAGCTTTGCGCGCCGACAGCATCGATCAAGGATACGCCATTGGATGCCAGCGTGGAGATCCGGTTCCAGTCTGCCGCCGTGTACACGATCTGCGTGTTGGCCCCTGCGGCCAGTGTTACCGCGACATACGGCCCGGCGCCCAGCGAGGAACTGCCATTGCCGCTGCTGGTGACGATCAGCAGATACGGACCGGACACAACGCCGAACGGGTTGTTCGTCGAAACTGCCACATCGTCCAGATACCCCATGCCGGAGCAGCAGAGCGCGGTCAGCAGCTTGGCCGTGGTATTGGTGGTTGCCAGCCGGAACCACGTTCCCGTGGTGCTGGTGAGGGGCAGGGTGCCTTGCCCTTGGAACTGGGCTTTCCAGCTGTCGTCATATGCGTTCGGGTGGGTAACCGTGAGCCCGTCGAGGCGCAACTGGAACATGGCCAGCGCATTGGCCGGGTTGGTGGAGGTTGCATCGATCGCCCAGGTCACGCGGTGCCAGCTCCCCGAAAGCAGCTGCGAGGAGGTGGCATCGCAGGTGTTGCTTTGCAGCGAGCCGTCCGTCGCTGCCACGCCGTGATACACCGTCAACTGCAGGTTGGTGTTGACGTAGAGTCCGCCCTTGAGTCCGCTGTCTGTGACTGTGTAGGTGGCTGGCGCCCTGGGAATCGGCACGAACTGCGTCATCATGTCCAGGTAGATCACGGCGCTGCTCATGTCGAAGCCGGGGCTAGGGCCGAAACTGTTGGTCAGCACAGTGCCCTGCGCGTTGACCCGCAGCACGTTGGTGTGCGAGAGAGAGGGGAGTGGCAGGTTGGTCGCCGTGTAGGTGTACTGCAGGTTGGTGATCTGCGACTGGTCCCTGCCGGCTGCGCCGGACCACCCCATGGCGTTGATCACGTTGGTATAGACGCCGCCCCAGGCGTTCAGGTTCTCGAACCCTTCAGTATAGGGGACGATGTTGTAGGAGGCGCCGGAGCCCGGGATGTTGGGATCAATTCCGGTCTGGTAGTCCTTCCAGACCGGCACGCCGTTGGGGTCCAGCGCCAGTTCGTTGGCGTAGCCGTGCAGCGCCAGCCACCCCAGCGGCGTGCCCTTTGGAGCCAGCAGCGCGTAGAACGACGCGCTGATTGCATGGGACGACTGCACATTGTTGAATGTGTAGGATGCCGGCGCACCGACCAGGCTGCCGTCCACCATCACGCTGCTGATGCCGTACCAGATGTCGGGTGTGATCTGGAACGTCTGCGAGGCTCCGGTGGGCACGCCGATCGAGGAGCCGGCGGGCGAGATGGAGCCGTGGGCGCCCGCGGAGGCGGAGATGAAGGAACCGTTGAAACCGAAGTTGGCAATGACGGAGTAGTTGTCGTTCATCGTCAGCGTGGCCTGGTTGTTCGTGCCGGAGAGCGCGCCGCTCCACCCCATAAACGAGCAGCTCGTGTCAGGCATGGCCGTTAGCGTCGCCACCGTACCTGCCGCATAGCTGCCGCCAGACTGATCGAGCGTCACGGAGCCTGTTCCAGCGCCCGAGGTGGAAACGGTCAACAGGTTGGTCACAACGATCGGGATGTTGGTGTTGATCACGATGGTGCAGGTGGCCAACAAGGAGGTGCTGATGGCGTCGCTGATGCGCCAGGTGAAGGAATCGGTTCCCGCAATCGAGATCGTCGGCGTGTAGTAGAGGGTGCTGTTCGTCAGCGCATTCCCGGGAGGCACGGACAGGAAGCTGCCGCCGGAGAAATAGTTCAGAGATCCGTTGGCCGGCAGGCCCGTGACGGTCAAGGATTGGGATGGCAGCCCCACGGAGGTGTAGTTGAGCGC
Source organism: uncultured bacterium (assembly GCA_903916675.1). Classification (GTDB taxonomy): domain Bacteria; phylum Verrucomicrobiota; class Kiritimatiellia; order RFP12; family CAIWXQ01; genus CAIWXQ01. The sequence continues at coordinate 38,024 of CAIWXQ010000035.1, forward strand.
AATGGCGTTATTCGTCGTGCCGGTAATGACAGATACGGTTTGTGTGTAGGCCACAGGCGGGGAGTAGACGAGCACCGTCTCCACCACAGAAGAGGTCAGGGCATATTGGCCGTCGGAGATCGCCACCTGTGCCGTGTATACGCCCTGCGCCGCATAGGCGTAGGTGACAGTCGCACCGCTGGCAGACCCGCCATCGCCAAAGGACCAAGCATAGCTCAGCGTATTGCTATCCGTGGCCTGCACCGAGAATGAAACTGTCGCGTTGGTGAGGGCAGGATTCGGCGTGGCCGACGGAGCACCGGTGATCTGCGGACCGGGGGTGGAGGCCTGGGAGGCGCCTGAAGCGTAGGTCGGGCCGAGCCGGAAATTTCCGGCAATGTCCTTGCCCAGTCCGGGGCCACCCTTGCCAGTGGCTCCAATGTCCGTGGCTGCCAGCCGAAAATCGCCGCTGGGAGGATCGACAAGGCTCACCGTCTGGGTGGCCTGATTGCCGCCCAGCAGATATTCCGAAAGGTAGAAGTTGGTGGCTGTATTGTCCACGGAGACGCAGTGGCTGCGGCGCAGTCTCAGGCAGAACCCGACATTGGTGGCAAAGCCCGACCCGCTGGCTATTGACAGACAGTTGACGTAACGCAAGTTCGTGACGGTCGCATTGTTGGCGAAGTTCCGGCCTGTGCAGTTGTAGTAATTCACGGAGTCGACCGAGGGTCCGTTGACTTTCGCGGCGCCGAACGATCCGGCCATCGAGTTGGCAATGATGATCCTGCTGCCGTAGGCCGCAATCGAGTTGGTGGCGATCAGGCGGTTGCCCGATGCCCCATCGCCGAGAATCAGCGTTCCGCCGTCAATCAGGATGCCCGTGACGCGCACATTGTCGATCGCCGAGCAATCCAGGTTGTTGTTCTTTCCGGCAATGGCAAAGCCAGTGCAATTGCCGCCATTTTTCAACATGCCGGAATGCCCCTGCCCTGGCGCAGGGCGGATGGCGATGCAATGGTTGGCATCGGAGAACCAGTCGGCGGCGAACGCGGGTGCGTCGGCCAGCCCCGTGGGCCAGTCGTTGAAGCATTGCGCCACAGCTGTGACGATGGGGTTACCGGTGTCGGCAATGGTAAACGTGTGCCCGGATGCATTCGTCACCGTGCCGGCCTGGATCGTGCCGCGACACTCCGTGATATAGGCTATGTTGGTTCCATTGATATGCTTGAGCGTTCCCACGCCACCGCCGGGGAAAGTCACCGCCCCGCCATCGTCGCTGGCAACATAACTTCCAATCCCCGCAACGGTAAACAACAGCGATTGCACTGCCGTGCCGGTATCGGTGAGCGCAAACGTATGTCCCTGGTTGACGGGCAGCACCTGCGCAATACCTGGCACCAGGCCAGGCGCTGCGCCCGTGTCGCTGATCGTAAATGTGTTGGTATAGTAGGGCCAGGATTCCTGGTGCGGAATATAGACGGTGCCGATTGTCAGTGTCCCGGTCCCGTTAATGCCGCTTACGGCCGCGATCATGGGCGAAACATTTGTCGCCACCCACAGCAAGGTCCCCTGTTTGCCGCCGGAAAACATCACTGCGCGCATGTTGTCGACGGCATTGCTGTAACTGCCCTTCGAAGACACATGAAAGACTGTGTAGGCAGGCGCATTTACATTCCACACGAATGCGTGATTGGGCGTGTCAGTCGGTGCCACCCAGCGCAGGGTGCCCTGCATTCCGCCCGGCAGCAGCACGCTCTGCAGGTTATCGGCAGTCGTATAATTGCCGGCGGAAGACAGATTGAACATGGTGGTTTCAGATGTCAGGTCGCTGTACATCGCATTATTCCACGCCGTGAGCGTGGTGTAATCGCCACCCGCAATTCCGCCGGCGCGGATGTTGCAGACGAACGCCGCGGGCGCCCCGGCGGTCACCGTAATCGTCACATTGGTGGAGGCCGTGTCGCCGGAGTTGTCCATGACGAGCAGGTTCACCGTGTAAGTGCCGGGTTCCGCGAAAATATGTTGGATGAGGGACCCCTTGGCCAGCCGGCCATCGCCGGTCTCCCACGCGCAATCCACGATCTGCCCGTCCAGATCATAGGAGCTGCGGGCGCTGAGCGTCACAGCCAGCGGGGCAGGGCCGGTCGTTGCGCTGGCGCTGATCACTGCCACCGGAGGGAGGTTCGATGCGTCGATGTGCACGCCATTGGCATTGGTGCACGTGTCGATGATCGCCGCGCCGCTCAGCATCGGCTCGCCCACATGCCTGACAAAGCCAATGTCCAGGTGGTCGGCGACCAGGATATTCGTGAACACCTGGACCACTTCGCACTGGCCTGCGCCGGCCGTGGCGTAGACGTCGAAGTTCGTGAGCACGGTCTGCCCCTGCAGGCTCACGTCGAACACGCGCTGGCCGTTGGTCAGCCCTTCCATTTCCGCAAAATACAGTTTCACGGTGTGCGGCGTCGCCTGTGCGGCCGCCCCCTTCGCCGTGTCAAAATAAACGGGACTCATATTCGCATCCGTGATCATGCCGGAGCTTTCTGCGGCGCAGGGCCAACCATTCAGAGTCGGTGCTAATCCGGTGACTTTGGTGCCGTTCAGAAGGGTCACTGCCATGCCGTTGAAGCCGGAAAAGTTGGCGTTCAGCAGCAACTGATCCTTCCAGATGCCGACAGCCGCCAGCGCGCTCCATGGGATCATCAGCTCAGCCTGAAAACGGTTGTAGTTGGTCCCGGATGGCACAAGGGTGTACATCATCTGCCAGGCGTTCGTGTCGATCCCCGTGGCTTGCTTCCCGCTGCTGCCGCAGGCCAACACGACCGGAGGCGCCATTTTCTCGCGGCTGTTCAGCACGATCTGCAGGTCGCAGTACAACAGGCTGTCCTGCAGGTACAGACCAGCGCCGACATACAGGTTCGTGTCGTCATACCGCGCCAGTACAAAGGCCGTGTCAGACGGGCTGGTCTGTTGGTGCTGTCCCAGATTTCCACCGGGTACGATGCGTGCGCAGTTGGAGGTGTTCCAACTGGTGTCGTTCAGCGTGCCGTCCATCACTGGCGGCGCCGCGACGCGTGTCGCCACCAGCGACGTGGCCAGCGGGATGGTGATTCCATCCATCCCCTTCACGTACGAAGCCGACACCCAGTTGTGATTCGCTGGGTTGGTGTACGACATGCTCACGCTGTTGTGGTAGACGTTCGTCGTGCCGCCGCGATAGGTCAACGGAAGCAGCGGATTCGCCTGGCCGAGCTGGGTAAAGGATGGGACAAGCATGGACGATGCAGAGGGGTGATGCGTCCAGAGCAACCCCTCCAACGGATCGTAGCGCTGGTCCGGCGCGCCGAAGTTGATGCCGATCCGGCGCACCGGTGTTTCCTGGATCGTTTCCTGCGAGCGGGACCACTGGTAACCGACAAAATACTCCTCATCCAGATCGGGCACCGGTACGACGCCGATCTGCGTGTAGGCCATGCCCGCTACGCAATTACAGTAAGCGCCGTCCGGCGCAAAATTCGCTACCCCATTTACCGCAAAACATTCTGAACCGCAACCGCGCATCTCCGGGATCAGGAAGACGCCCCAATAATTCGCCGAATCAATAATGGCGCCCTGCTTCCCGGGACTGAACCGCTGCATGCCATAACCAAAGTTCTCCACGCAGGCCTTCAGCTTCCATACCGGTGGAGGGATCTCCAGGCGGTTGTTCACGGGATTGATCATCGGCGCATTCCCGCTGACAAAAAACGTTCTGGACGTGTTGATCCCTGGCGGCTGCAGAGGTTCATAGCCAGGTTCGGCGTGTGTCACCTTCAGCCAGCTGTAAATATCACGCCCCGACTTCACGCCGCGCGTGGCCGCATTCGTTCCCCAGATCGGTCGGGCATCCAGTGTGAAGCCAGATGCTCTCTGCGAAGAAACGTCGAAAGCGATGACCCGGAACGGCGGCTTGAAAACCAGCGCACTGTCCGGCAGCCCTGTGCGCTGAATCTGCGTGAAGCCATCCGTACTGAGCCCGACAAACCCGATTTGTTGCGTCGCAACGCAGAGCGGCAAATTGGTGGTGGATGCCATCCAGCCCGTTATCGCCGTATGCTGGGCATTCATCGTTGGCAGCCAGATCTCGCCGCCAAACGGGCGCGAGGCAGTGTACATGGCCTGAATCATGGCGAGCCCATTGCTGTAGCCTGCCACGTTGACGTCTTCGCTCGCGATCAGCGCGGCCTGATAGGGCGCAAAACGGAACTCCATCGGGTTGCCCTGCAGCGTCGAGACACGCGCCCCGGACCAGCCAGCCGCATCCATCTTTGTCCGCAAGGTGAATAGATTGGTTGGGTTGGGATCGACGGCCACGATCATCAGGTTGGTCGCTTGTTTCGCCAGTTCCTCAACCAGTCGCCCGCTACCCACGCCCCACACCAGTGCCAGCCCATCGCCGACATACGGATGGCTCAGCATGTTCGAAACAATCGTTGTCCAGACATCATTCGCGGCGGGAAGCGATGTGATGGCAAGGGAATTGGTGACCGCTGTCACCTGCGTGCCGCCAAAGCAGTAGATGCTTCCCTGCGTTGTGGTCACAAAAAGTTTGCCGTCCCCGGCCAGCAGGCTTCCGACGGTTCCCGACACGCCCAGGGTGGCCACGCTGGACGGTGTAAAGGTCTGCGTGCAGGCCAGTAGAGAGAGAGGCTCGCTGATGGCATTGGCACCAGTCCCGTCCATGTACCAGTACGGCTTGCTTCCGCTGTTCTTGGCGATGGGTGTTCCCAGATGGCCGGCAAAAGCGCCGGTGGCGGCAAGCAGCGACCAGGGCGTGTTGAACCCTTCGACGCTACCGTAAATCTTGGTGTGATCCGCCGAGAACGTCAGCGGCCCCAGCGAGGTGTTGTACCCGTTGTCTTTCAAGCTGCCATCGCTGCGCCAGACCACCGTGCCGGTGGCTGCATCCAAGCAGTATGCGAACAGGCCCCACGTCGGCAGGTATCCGGCCACAAAATACACCCGCCCCTGGTACGCCACTGGCGAGCCCCAGATCGGCCACACCGAGCCCAGCCGGCCAAACACCATGGCTTTCTTCGAGTTCGGCGCGCCGCGGAACTTCCAGAGCTCCGAACCGTCGGCCGCGTTCAGGCAGTAGAGATAACCATCGTCGCAGCCGAAGATCACCACGTTCGTCCCGTTCGTGA
>CAIWXQ010000036.1 GCA_903916675.1 uncultured bacterium
GCCGTGAATTTGAAGCGTCTTTGTGCTCTTTGCGTTCTTTTGCGGCAAACTCGCATTCGAACTGGCGGATTTGCGTTCAAGTTACTCGAGTGTTTGTTCACGGCGAAGCCTGGCGGCGGGCTACAGCCTAAACACCTCACACGTCCGCCCCGAGGCGAAAACGACGCAGACTGGCCGGTATCGCGCGCGGAGTGCGCCCCCGAGCCGCGACGCACGCACTACCCGCCAAAACCGCCATGCACCTTCGACGGCTGCGCGAATTGGCTACGCCTGCATCCATGGCTCCATTGTAGCGGGTGAAGAAGAAAGACGAGGTCAGTAAAACGAGGATGCGCACAACGCGAACGAAGGTGGGTGGGGGGCTGGGAAGGTTTGTTAGATTTGCACGGCACGGATGGCTTCGTTATCGGGCGTAACGTATCTTGCCCGCCAAACATATTTTCAAATACACTCGCTGGCACGGTCGTATTAGCTATGGAACACGGTTGTTCAACAGGGGCTGAGAAGCCAATGACGAGCGCTTCGCAAGAAATTGCGGCAGCCTCCGTCCGCCGGCAGGTGGGCATGGAGGCGGTGATTGACGCCTATCAGGCGCCCTTGATCCGCTATGCCACCCGTGTGTTGAATAATGCGACACTGGCGCAGGACGTTGTTCAGAACGTGCTGGTGAAGCTCTTCCGGCAGTGGCAGCCGGGGATGCAGCCGGATGCCCGGCTGAAAAACTGGCTCTTTCGGGTCACGCACAACGAAGCTGTGGACCAGATCCGGGGCGAGGCCCGCCGCCAGCGTCTGCAGGGCGAGCAGGAGGTCGAAGTTGACTGTTCGACTGGCGGTGTCCACGAGGACCCAACCCCGGATGAGCGGGAAACAATGGTGCTGGAGTGCCTGAACGTGCTGGATGTCCGCCAGCGACAGGTCGTGCTGCTGCGGCTGCAACAGGGGATGAGCTACGAGGAGATCAGCGCCATCACCGGCCAGAGCACCGGGTATGTGGGGACGCTGCTGCACCATGCCGTCAAACGTCTGGCAGCCGAAGTGAAGCGGCGTGAAGAAAGAAGGAAGAGATGAACCGCTGCGAACAGGAAAAGCGGCTGACGCCATACCTGCTCGGGGATCTCTCCGAGCGTGAAGAAGCAGATTTCAGCCGCCATCTGGCCGAATGCACGGCGTGTCAGGAATGCGCCCGCGAACTGTCGCCTGTGCTGCAGTCACTGGCAGACGGCCTGGCCAAGGATGGCGGCACAGTACCGAAGTTCGATCTGCACCATCAACTGAGAATCCTGAGCGTTCAGCCGGAAAGCACACATCGCGTGCTGGACTGGATGTCCCGCTCGCGCCCGTGGCTGGTGGCGGCTGCCAGCGCCCTGGTGGTGACCGGCCTCAGCTACTACCTGCTCTTCTCCTCCATGTCCCGTCAATACGGGTGGGGTGTGGTCCGTGCGGCAAAATACAGCCGCCCGGGGGGCTGGGCGACGATGGCCAACGCCCAAATCGTCGCTTCCGAGCCAAACGCCCTCGAATCCGCAAAATCTGCCGCGCCGTTGGAACAACTGGTGGGCGGTACCGTTAACGGCACTGTCTGGTCCTTGGCGGATGCGGATGGGGATGGTAGTTCAGACAGTTTTTTTGGGAAAGATCAGCGCGCATCCGTCGCACTTCCGCAGCTTGAAACACCTGCCGAAGCTTCAGATCTGCTCCTGCAATCGCGGGGTCTGGAAATCGAAAGCGCGTCAGGTTCCGGCGTGGGAACGCCTGACCAGGCCATGGACTTTGCCACGCTGGAGGGCAAGACCCGACTGGTCGAGTCTGCTTCTTCGCGGCTCGTGATGAAAGGATTGTATGCCGGACGCACCGCTGGCGGGCGCATGCGCGCTCTGAAGGAGTATGGTAAAGAAGAAGACGAAAAATTCGCGACCGATAAAGCCTACGCGCGTGCGGATGAGTTCAAGTCGCCGGCCAAAGAGCAGCATTACCGTGCCGTACGCATGGTCACAAAGGCGATTGAACCGCAAAACAAAGTTCTATTTGACTATGCCAATATTTACGGTGGCACCATTCCGATGGTCGACGCGTACTCGGTGCCGTTGGCCGTGACGGATAACCGCGCCACGCTAGAACTACCTGCCGCAAAGAAGACTGACGCGTCAACGGCGGAAAACCAACCTAGGCGACCAACGTATGGTTGTGCCGCATCCGACGGCGCCAAAGGTATGTCCACTGCCGGTCTGGTGTCCGAGGAGCAAGCCGCCCAGCCGAGTCACCCCCGGCGTGTGGCGCAGGTCTTCAATCCTTTTGTCGACACCGCCGAGAACCACTTTTCGACTTTTGCCATCGACGTCAGCACCGCTTCGTACAACCTGACGCGCCGGGCAATCCGCGCCGGTGCGCTGCCAGACCCGGACACTGTCCGCACTGAGGAGATCCTGAACGCGTTTGATTATGGCGACGCTGCGCCGGACCGCACCACGTTCCGCGTCTATGTGGAAGGCGCGCCTTCTGCATTCGGCGCGCCAGGGTTGACCATGCTGCGCATCGGCGTAAAGGGGAAACGTTTGGGTCGGGAGGAGCAGCGCCCCGCCATGCTGACGTTCCTGATCGACACTTCCGGATCGATGGCGGAACCGGACCGCATCGGCCGCGCCCGCACCGCGCTGCGCCTGCTGCTGGACCAGTTGGCGCCGGCGGACAAGATCCAGCTCATCGCCTTTGACGACAAGGCGCGCGTCGTGTTGTTCCCCACCGCCGCGTCCCAGAAAGATGCGATTTTGAAGGCCTTTGACACGCTGCAGTGCAACGGCTCGACCAACCTCGAAGACGGCATGCACCGCGCCTACGAACAGGCGGCCAAAGCCTTTGTTCCAGGCGGTGAGAACCGCGTAGTCCTGATCTCCGACGGCGTAGCCAACCTGGGCGCAGACAACGCCCAGGACATCCTGCGGCAGGTGGAGGCGTTCCGTAAGCAGGGGGTCACTTGCTCCGTCTTCGGTGTCGGCGAGGGGACCTACAACGATGCCATGCTGGTGGATCTCGCCAACAAGGGGCAGGGCGTCTATCGCTTCCTCGACTCGGATGAGGAAGTGAAGCGCGTGTTTGTCGATGACCTCGCTGCCACGTTGAACAACATCGCCACGGATGTGAAGATTCAGGTGGAGTGGTCTGCCGAGACGGTGCGTCGCTTCCGTCAACTCGGCTACGAGCGCCGTGCGCTCAAAACCGAGCAGTTCCGCGACGACACCGTGGAGGCCGGGGAAGTCGGCTCGGGTCAGTCCGTCACCGCGCTCTACGAGCTGGATCTGGCGCCGGATGTCCGGCATGCGCTGCTGGGCACCGTGCGCGTGCGCTATCGTCGTGTGGATAACGGCCTGATCGAGGAGATCGCCCAGGAGATTACGCCCGCCATGATCGCACCCACGCTCCATGCGACACGGCCGCAGCTCCGCCTGGCTGTGGGCGCCGCTGCCTTTGCCGAGCTTTTGCGTGGGAGTCCGCACATGGTCCGTGCGTACACGGATGTAACCAAGCTGCTACGCCCCGTGGCGCAAGAAATTTCGATCGACCCGCGCGTGAAGGAATTACTGACGCTGGCCGAGTCGGCGGAGGGGCTATCGAAATAGTAGCCGCGGTCTGTGGGCATCCGCCTACGCCGGTGGCTCCGGCGTGACAAACCGGCCGCGGCTACAGTTGCTGACACGAAGTAGGATGGAGAGACGCTCATGAAGCGCATGCTGCTGACCCTCAGTTGTCTGATCCCGTTGTTGGCTTTCACCGCGGATACCAAAGTCCGTGACGTGAGCCTCGATGGCACGATCACTGGAGAAAATGTGACTTTTACGCTGAAATTGGGGGTCGAGGATTTCCCCAAGGGCGGCTCGCTCAGCCTGGTGGAAGGTCCGGTCGCGCTGCTCGACAGCACGCTGCCCAACGGCACCGAGGTTCGCCGCGATGGCGACCAGCTCGTGCTGTTCTGCACCGCTGGCGGCGGCTGGTGGAGCGGTAGCCAACCGGTCAGCGGCAACCTTTCCCTGACTTTTGCCGCACGTGCCGCCGTCCATGGCGACTGGCGCCATAGCCAGTTCAGCATTCCGGTTGCGCCGATCCGGCCGGTGACCATTACCGGCGACCGCCCGGACCTGGAAGTCCTGATCGATGGTGCGCGCGACATCACGCATGCTGTCGTGGATGGCGGCCACAGCCGTACCACCGGCTTTCTGGGAAAGGAGGCCGCGGTCGGGGTTTCCTGGAAGACGGAGATCCGCCGTTTGGACGCAGAGCTGATGGTCTCTTGTGAAGTCACAACCGTGGGAAATGTCAGCGCTGGTGCCCTGCGGCAGAAAACCATCTACAAATACCAGATCGCCCAGGGTGCGCTGAATGAATTGCAGTTTGACGTGCCGGACGTCACCATCACGCAGGTCGGCGGCGCGGACATCCAGGACTGGCGCGTGGACAAATCCAACCCCAAGGCGCCGAAGCTGCACGTCACGCTCGGGCGTCCGCAGCGCGATAACTATGAGCTGACCGTCACGTGTGAGCATCCGCTCCCCGCCTTTCCTTGCACACTGCCGTTGCCGGTAATCACACCGATCGGCGTCATTCGTGCGGGCGGCACACTTCTCCTCGGCACCGATGGCGCCATCCGGCTTCAGCCCGCCACCCCCGTGGGCCTGACGCAAACCGACCCGACCGCCTTTGTGCGCCTCCAGGCGTTGCCGCTGCCGCAGCGCAGTCTCTTTACGTATCAGTATGCGGCCATGCCCTACGGCCTTAGCCTCACGCTGGATGATATCGTCCCGGCGCTCGATAGCGAGGTCGGGCTGGTTGCGAATATTCGCGAGGGGGACGTCACAGTCGAAGCAGCGGTGCAGATCGAGGTACGTGATGCGCCGGTGCACGAGGTAAAACTCCTGCTCCATGCGGATACGGCCTGGACCGTGGCCGCAGTCACCGGGCCGCAGGTGGCGGAGAGTGACGTGGATATCCGACCGGTTGATGGCGGCCGGGAGATCGTGGTGCCATTCCGCCAGCCGGTGAGCGACACGGTGGTGTTGCGGCTGCGGCTGGAGCAGCCGTTTGCGGCCGACCGCCGCGCGCTGTTGGTCCCGCGCGTATCCGTGCCCGCCGCGCGCACGCAGCGAGGCTACCTCATCGCCGCGGCTGACAAAGGGTTACGCCTGTCACCGAAGACGGTTTCGGAACTGCGCGAGGTGCATACCGCGTCCACGCCCATGCGCATTGACGGGGCGCAGCTGGCCTATCGCTTTCGCGAGACCGCCTGGAAGCTGGAGCTTGGTGTGGAACGCGCCAAGCCGGCCATCCATAGCGAAATGTTTCACTTGATCTCGCTGGGCGAGGGGGTCATGTATGTCTCTGCCGCGGTTACCTGCCACATCAGCGGCGCGCCGGTGCAGCAGCTGCGCTTCCGCGTGCCAGCGGCCATTGCCGCGATCGACGTGATCGGCGGCGGAATCGACAACTGGTCGCGCTCGAATGACGTCTGCACCGTGACGCTTGCGAATCGCACCATGGGCGACTACACACTGCTGATTACGTACGACCAGCCGCTGAATTATCGCGGGGCTGATCTGCGCGCCGGCGATATCGAAACGCTCGGCACGGACAGCGAAATGGGGTACATCGCCGTGGCAACCTCGGCCGGGCTCAAGCTGACCGAAACGGATGCACTGCCGCCGGCACTGATTCGCATTGCGCGTGATGAACTGCCACCCGGGTATGCCGCCACCGTGAGCGCACCGGTCATTGGCGCCTATAAGTATGTCCGATCCCCGCACGCGACCACGCTGCACATTACGCCGCTGGATGCCGCCAGCGTGATTGATCAGGTCGTGGATTATCTGGCGCTCAGCACCAGCATCGGACGCGATGGTGAATCCCAGACCCGTGCGCTCTACTGCATCAAGAACGCCAGCCGCCAATATCTGTCGGTAAAAATGCCGGCCGGCGCTTCGCTCTGGTATGTGCGGCAGGTGTTGCCGGATGGCCGGACGCGCGACCTCTCCTCGCAGCAAAAGGGCGACGTGTTGCTGGTGCCGGTGGACCGGCCGCGTGATCCCAACCAGGCGGTTTCGATTGAGATCACCTACAGCCAGCTCGGACAGCACGGTCGTCGCCACGTGTGCCTGACCGCGCCGTCGCTACCCGAATCGCCGGTCACGTATGCCTGTTGGGAAATCGCCGCGAATGACAAACTGGCCATTGGCCACACCAGTGGCAATATGACGCCCGGCGAAGTGCGCGACTTCCGGCTGCCCATGGCCCGCAATGACCGCGCCGAGTGCCGGTTCTACCGCACCGCCAATCTGGCGGGTGAAGAGCCGCTGTTCGTCAACGTGCTGCTCGTGCCGGCCTGGATGGCCGGCGGATCCGTGTATATCCTGGCAGGCGCGGGCGCCTTGGGGTTGTTGTTCCTGATCGTGGCGCTGGTCCGTCGCACGGCCGTCTGGTGGGCGCTGGCGCTAACCGGGCTGGGGCTGGCAATTGTGCAGACGACGCCGGGGGGCTTATGTGCAGGCGTGGCCATGGCTGTAATTTTGCCCCTGCTGCTCCTCTACCTTTTCATATGTGCGGTGGCGCGCTGGATGCGGCAACGGCGTCTGGCTGCCATGGGTTCGCTCCCGGGCAAGGATGACCTTGGCGAACCACCACCGTTGGTGCCGGATGGTTCTGCCGATTCACGCCCGCAATCCGGGGCGGTTTCGTGTCAGCTGCTGCTGGCAATCAGTCTGGCGTCCAGCCTGGCGCTGACGGTCCTGGCGGAAAAGCCAGCCCCGTCACTTGTGGAGGCTCCTTTGCCCCTGCAGGTTCAAAAACTCGAGGTTGCCGTGCAGGCGCCTGCGCTGGACCCGCGCGCCGAACGCACGGCCTCTGTCATCTGGAAAATGCACCTGGTGAACCTGACGCCCGGCCGCTACCACGTACTCGATGCGGGGTCCGTGCTGGTCCAGGCCCGGACGCCGGCGCAGGCGCAGGTGACGCTGGAGGCAGAAGGGTACCTGCTGGAAGTGACCAAGTCCGGCACGTACGATGTCACACTGGAAACACGCGAAGCCGTGGCGGAGAAAGATGGGCGTTCGGAGCTGACGCTGCCGTTACTCTCCAGCCTGATGAACCAGTTTTCGCTCGTAGTGCCTGCCGCCGACATGGAGATCACCTCCGGCCAGACGGTCAGTTTGAACACAACCTCTGCGGCCGGCGAAACGCGTGCGACCGGCGTGCTGGATACATCCCGGGCCGTGACGCTGGTTTGGCAGCCACGTACCCGTGTGACACGGCTCGAACAGGCGGTGGTTTACTGCGACGTGGAAAACGTGGCGTTCGTGCGTGCCGGCGTGGTTGATCTGACCGCGCACGCCAACTATCAGGTGGTGCAGGGGGAGATCCGCGAGCTGAAGCTGCGCATTCCGACCAACGTCAGCGTCACGGCCGTTTCAGCACCGGCGCTGGCGACCTGGAGCCTGGATCCAGTCACGCATCAGCTGCTGGCCATTCTGGCGCGGCCGGTCAGCGGTCCATTCAC
>CAIWXQ010000037.1 GCA_903916675.1 uncultured bacterium
GATATTTTATTGAACGCTGCCGCAGGGACTCGGTGCCGAAGCACCCTTTGATCGAGCGGCTGAGTTTAGCGCCCCGCTCTTTCGCTGGGGACCGCGGCATGCCGCTCAGTTGGTGGCGTGTGACTTAGCTTGCGACGGATGACCGCTGGATTCTCGGGGCCGTCTTCGTGCCCCAAGAAATGACGGTTCCCGCCGGATCGAGGCGGACACCATCTTCGCGCCCTGCCTCCCGTCTCCGGTGTTCTGTGTAGCTTCGGTAAGCGTGCGGACCGATAAAATTCTCTGCCGCCGGGGTCGCGGCGACGGGGAGATCGCTTGATCAAGCGTGGCGGCAAGTCGGCTGGACCACGGGGCGCGGTCGAGCCTACGCGGGGTGCCCGGGCGGGTCGTGGTCCAAGGCAGCCGATTTTACCGACAGAAGGTAATTCCACGGCAGCCAGGCCGCCGGGTGCGATGCCACCGCCTTGGCGTGCGTCGTTAAGGCGAGGAGATAGGCGAAGGGATTGATCCGATTGAGCCGGCAGGTGTGGATGAGGCTCATGAACAGGTCGCCGGTCCGCGCGCCGTGGAGGGTCTTATAGCTGAGGCTGTTTTTGCGATGGAGGATGGCCATTTTCAGGGCCTGTTCGCAACGATTGTTGTCCAGCGGGGCGCCAGCCTGGCGGAGGAACAAGGTCAGCGGCTCCCAATGCTTGAGCATATAGCCGATGGCCTGACCGAGGCCGGAGTTGGGTTCGACGTGCTTGCCGTCGAGTTTTTCGTGCATCCACGCTTTCAGTTGATCCATCACCGGCTGGCTGTGAGTTTGGTGATGCCAGAGCCGCGACTCGGGTGCGAGGGCTAGCGCCTTGGCCTCGGCGTCGCAGCGATAAACCTCCCGCAGGGCTTCGAGCACATGCCGGCATTCGTCGGGAAAGCTCGGGGCCACCGTCACGAACTCACGTCTTCCATGGGAAAGGCAGTGTGCCAGGATCGTGTTGGATTCCGGGTGCACGTTGCGCGACAGCGCATCGCACATCTGGATCGGTGGCGCGAGGTCCGCCGCGCGCTGGCGCAACACCGCGGCGAGATTCTCGCCGGCGTGCTGCCAGCCGGTAAAATACAACGCCACCGGGTGATGCGCCACCTCGGCCAGCACGTTCGTAGTGAAGGTCCCTTTGCGTTGGGGCTCCATCAGTGCCAGCTGCTCGGCCGTGGCGCTGCCCGGCCGCCGCAGATCGAGGATCCGCATGGTCGTGTCGTCATGATGCAGCAAGGGAGCGTTGGCCGCCTGCGCGACCAACTCGGCGAAAACCGGCTGGGCCAGCTCGCCCAGCGGCGCCAACAACTCCCACTGGGTCGATTCCGGCAGCGGCACGCCCAGACTCTGCTGGAGCCGGGCCAGCCGGTAATGCGGCAGCCCGGTGCCGTAACGCAACACCGCGACGGTCACCGCCACGCTCGGAGCGTATTTTTCCTGGCCGGCCGCCGCCGGCGCGGGCGCGGTGAACATCGCGCCGCAAGTGTCGCAGCGGAGGCGCTCCAGCTCGTAGCCGGTGGCCGCAATCGGCGGCGAGCCCTCGATCCGCAGGATGATCGCCTTGGTCTTTTGCGCTCGCACCGCGCC
>CAIWXQ010000038.1 GCA_903916675.1 uncultured bacterium
CGGATGTAGCGCGTCTGGCCGTGATTGTTGCGCCGGGCGTACTCCTCGAGGCAGGCGGTCTTGCCGATCTGGCTGGCGCCGTAGATGTACGCCGGCATGCTGTCGAACAGCGCCCCGCGGCACACCACCGAGATCTTGCGCCAGATGGTCGTCTCGATGAAGCCGATGTCCTTGCGCTTGGCGCGCTCCTCTGCCAGCTTCCGGTAGCGCTGGATGTCCGCCACCATGTTGCTGTAGCTCGCGCCGTAGCGCCCGGTGAAGAGTCTGTGCACGGTGGTGCCGTCCTTGTCGATGCACTTGCCGGCATCGCCGAGGCTCATGCCCTTGTCGCGCACGTGGCCGAAGAACCACCACACCGCAGCCTTTCCGTCCTCGTCCAGTTCTTCGTTCTCGACCAGGCGATTGAGCGCCGTGAGCACTGTGTCGCCGGGGATGGTGATGCCCCGAGGTTCTTCCTGTTCCCGGCCCGTCGTTTTGTCCGCGTTTTCCATGCCTATTCTCCCTTTGTTTCCGTCCCCATTGTCAGCTCGAGCGTCGCCAAGGCTTCGTCCACCTCGGCGTCGTTGTATTTCCTGCCCGTCTCCTCGGGCAGCCGGCGCGCTGTGGAGCGCGCCAGTGCGGCGGGCATGGCCGCGCGCAGCAGATCCGTGTTGCCGCGCAGCTGGCGCAGGCGCTCGATGGCCAGCCTGCGGCCGCGCGCTGCCAGAGGCGCCAGCGCCTCCTGGAAGTCCTTCTCGGCCGCGCCCATGGCCTTGCGCACGTCGTCCATGTCCAGGCGGCTGGGCACGTCCACGCGCGCGCACTTGCCCACGTAGGAGCCGTCCATGGTCATCACGAAGACCGCACGTGGGTCGAAGGGGTTGATCAGCCAGCGGTACATCGTCCCTTCCTGCAGTGTCACCGGCTCGCCCTCCGGGCCGGTGCATGATCCGACCTGGTAGCGGAGCGGCTGCGGGCAGATTTCGCCGTTGATAAACGTCACCTCGCGCATGGCCGGGCACGGCCGCGGCTCGGCCAGGTCGCTGCCGCAGATGTAGGCAATGGCGAAGTCCGGCAGGCGCTCGAGCTTGCCGGCACCCTGGCGCCAGATCTGGCCGCGGCTTTTGCGCGCCGTGCGGTTGTTCTCGTCCTGCGCCACGAGCGGAGTCAGGGCGCGGCGCTGGTCGTCGGTCAGCGCGTGCCACTCCTCCTCGGAGTGCCACAGGTCGGCCGGGTGGGTCTTCCACTGGCGCTCCATGCGGCGGTCCCACCCCTCGAGGGCGTGGTCGTGCGTCTCATGGATCTGGTGGTAACACTCGGCCAGCGCGTCGCCGAAGGTCGGCCAGTCCAGCGTCGGAAAATCCATGCGCTTGGCCAGGTCCGCCGGCATCACGGCCGAGGCGAGCATGAGGCCGGTGTTGACGCGGTCGAGTGCGGTCAGCTCCTCCGGCTCGTTCACGCGGCTGTTGCTGCCGGTCTGCGCCGGGAGATGGTCCAGGCGGTTGTGCACCAGGTTGTGGCTGCTCTCGAGCGCCGCCTTGTGCTTGAAGTTGCCGCCGCCCGCTGCGCCCCACTGCGCCAGGAGCGCGGCCTTGCGGTCCACGCCGGAGCGGCTCACGCGGATGCGCGGCTCGCCGTCCGGACCGGCCGAGAGGATGCCCAGCACCTTCTCGAGTTGCTCGCGGATCGCGGCCGTGCCGTTCTCGACCAGGAGCGTGCAGCCGCCGGGGTGAAACCCGATGTTGCAGAGCACGTGCGCCACCAGGAAGCGCATGTCGCGCTCGCGGATCTGCTGGCGCTTCTGCGCGAACTCCTCGGTGCGGCTGGGCTTCAGTCCGTATGCGGCCTTGTAGCCGCTGGCCCAGTCCAGGCAGGCCAGCTCCAGGGCGCGCACGCTCTTGGCGATGCTGCCGAAGCGCACCTTGCAATCGTGCCACAGATCGTCAAACACATACTGCTGGCCAGGTTCCATGTCCGCGCGCGTGGTGCGCACGCAGAGCGCCAGCGACTTGGCCGCCTGCCGGCCCTGACTAGCGGCCTGCTCCTCGATCTTCTTGGGCTGGTGCCTCATAAAATTGTGGTAGCTCCAGCCGTCCGGCAGTGGCATGCCCGGCGGGCACTTCGGCGGCATGGGCTGGTGCTTCAGC
>CAIWXQ010000039.1 GCA_903916675.1 uncultured bacterium
CCCTCCCGTTCACTTGCGACCGGCTTGCTCACTACCGGAGGGCGAGCGTCCCCGCGAGCCGCTTTCTTTTCGTGCTGAATACGCGGCTCCCGATCCGGCCGCATGGGCCGACGGCGGGCCCTACTTTTCCGCGCCGGCTTTGCGGCGCCTGCCCTTGGGAGGGCGGGGCGGTTCGGCGACAACCGGCGCCTGCGGGGCAAAGGAGAGCGCGTCGCCAGCCGCATGGACCGTCACATCCACCGTCCCCTTCGTCTCCCCGCGCCGGAGCAGCTCGTCGGCCAGCGGATCCTCGATGTAGCGTTCGACTGCGCGGCGCAGCGGCCGCGCGCCCAGCGCCGGGTCGAACCCCTTCTCGACCAAGAAAGCCGTGGCCGCGGCGTTCAGCTCGATGTTAATCCCCCGGTCGGCCAGGCGCATGCGCACCTTGGTGAGCTCCAGATCCAGGATCTGCTCGACGTCGCCGCGCTCCAGTTGGCGGAAGACCACGATATCGTCGAAGCGGTTCAGCAGCTCGGGCTTGAAGGTGCGCTTGGCCTCGTCGATCATTTGCGCCTTCATGCGGTCGTAATCGTTGGACACCGACTCCTGCGCAAAGCCGAGGCCGCGCGCCTGCCGGGCGCTGTCGAACCCGAGGTTGGAGGTCAGAATCACGATGGTGTTGCGGAAGTCGACCTGGCGGCCGAGGCTGTCGGTCAGCCGTCCCTCGTCCAAGATCTGCAGCAGCATGTGCATCACGTCCGGGTGGGCCTTTTCGACCTCGTCGAACAGCACCACGCTGTAGGGACGCCGGCGTACGCGCTCGGTCAACTGCCCACCCTCCTCGTGCCCAATGTAGCCGGGCGGCGAACCGACGAGGCGGGAGACGTTGAACTTCTCCATGTACTCGGACATGTCGATCTGGATCAGGGCCTTCTCGTCGCCGAACATGCGCTCGGCCAGAGTCTTGGCCAGCATGGTCTTGCCCACGCCCGTCGGACCGAGGAACACGAAGGTCCCGATCGGCCGGCGCGGATCCTTGAGGTCCGCGCGCGAGCGGCGCAGGGCGCGCGCGATGGCCTTGATGGCGGGCGCCTGCCCGATCACCGCGGCCTCGAGGTCCTTCTCCAGACTGAGCAGCCGCGCGAGCTCGCCCTCGCTCATGCGCTCCAGCGGCACGCCGGCAATGCGCGAGACCGTAGCGGCGATGTCTTCGGGTGTAACCGGCAGCGCGGTGTCGGCGTGCTCGCTCTTCCACTTGCGCACCACGGCGTCGAGCGCCTCGCGCGCCTGGCGCTCCTGATCGCGGAGCGCGGCGGCCTCTTCAAAATGCTGGTCGCGGATGGCGGCGTCCTTACGGCTGGCAAGCTCGCGGATGTTCTGTTCGGAGACGCGGACATCCGGCGGCCGCACGCTTGCATGCATGCGGACACGCGCGCCAGCCTCGTCGATGGCGTCGATGGCCTTGTCCGGCAGCTGCCGGCCAGGCTGGTAGCGAGCGGTCAGGCGGGCGGCGGCCTCCAGCGCGGCGTCCGAGTACGTGACGTTGTGGTGCTTCTCGTAGCGCTCGCGGATCCCCTTGAGGATCGCGATGGCCTCGTCGATCGAGGGCTCGTCCACGCGCACGGTCTGGAAGCGGCGCTCCAGTGCGGCGTCCTTCTCGATGGACTTGCGGTACTCGCCCAGCGTCGTGGCGCCGATGCACTGCAGCTCGCCGCGCGACAGGGCCGGCTTGATGATGTTGGAGGCGTCCATCGTTCCCTCGGCGCTGCCGGCACCCACGATGGTGTGCAGCTCGTCGAGGAACAGCACGACGTTGCCCAGGCGCCGGATCTCCTCCATCACCGCCTTGATGCGCTCCTCGAACTGCCCGCGGTACTTGGTGCCCGCGACCATCAGCGCCATGTCGAGCGCGACCACACGCCGGTCGCGCATGCGCTCCGGCACCTCGCCGGCAATGATGGCCTGCGCCAGCCCCTCGACCACGGCTGTCTTGCCAACACCCGCGTCGCCCAGCAGCGCGGCGTTGTTCTTGGTGCGACGGCAGAGAATCTGGATCACGCGCTCCAGCTCGTTCTTGCGGCCGATGACGGGATCGAGCTCGCCGCGCCGCGCCAGCTCGGTCAGGTCGCGGCCGAATGCGTTGAGCGCCGGCGTCTTGATCTTACCCGCTGCAGCGCCCGGCTTGCCACCCACCGGGCCCTCCGAAGGCACGGCCGGGGAGTTTTCCTGCGGCGGCTTCTCCTCGGCCTCCGGATCGGCGGCCTCGTCGTAGTTGGCGTCCAGATACTTGCGGACCGAGGTCAGCACGTCGTCGAGGTTCACGTTCAGGCTGGTCAGCGCCTGCGCGGCCTTCCCCTCGCCCTCGCGCAACAGCGCCAGCAGCAGGTGCTCGGTGCCCACCTGCGGCTGGTGCATCGCCTGCGCCTCGACCGTTGCCAGCTGGAAGACCTTCTTGCTGCGCGGCGTGAACGGCAACTGTCCGGCGGTCTTGGTCTCGCCGCCCTGCCCCACCTGCCGCTCGATCGCCAGACGGATGTCCTCAATCGAGACGCCCATCCCCTCCAGCACCTCGACGGCCACCCCCTCGCCCAGCCCCACCAGCCCCAGCAGCAGGTGCTCAGTACCGACGCAGGCGTGGTTGAAGCGGTCGGCTTCGCGGATCGCCAGCTGAACCGCGCGCTGCGCGCGCGGCGTAAAATGGTTGAACCCGTTCATCGTGTCTTCCTCATTCCCGCAAGGCCGCGCGGGCCAGCGTGTCGCGCATGACCTGGGCCCGCACCACGTCGCGGCGGGGCGGCTCCAGCGTCTCTCCCTGGCTCCGCTGCAGGTGCCCTGGCTGAATCCCCAGCGCCAGACGGTCCACCTCAGCGACGGTCAGCCGCCGCACCAGATTCATCTCCACTCCCAGCCGCAACGCGGAAAGATAATCCAGAGCCTCCTCGGTCTCCATGATGCGGGCGCTCTGGATGATCGCCAGCGCACGCGCCACGCAATCCACCAGCGTTTCGGGATTGTCGCGACGCAGCCGCAGGCGGGCGTTGCGCTCCTGATGCACCACGGCGCCGACCAGATCGAGCAGATCGTCGATCAGCGAGGACTCATCCTCGCCGAGCGTCTCCTGGTTGGAGATCTGGAACATGTGGCCGGCCGCCTCGGAACCTTCGCCGCCCACGCCGCGCACGGTCAGGCGCAGGCGCTCCAGCGCACGCAGCACGGCGTCGAGTTCTTCCGTGAGGCGCAGCCCCAGTAAGTGCACCATCACGCTCGCCCGCAGCCCGGTGCCGACGTTGCTCGGACAGGCCGTCAGGTATCCCAGCTTGCGCGAAAAGGCGTATTCGAAGCGGCTTTCCAGACGAGTGTCCAGCGCATCTGCCACGGCCCACGCGCGGCGCAAGTCCATGCCAGGCTCGATCACCTGCACGCGGAGGTGGTCCTCCTCATTGATCATGACGGCCACCCGCTCGTCGCCCGAGGCCACCAAGCCAGCCCCCGGACCGCGCTCCATCAGGTCGCGGCTGATCAGGTGGCGTTCGCGCAACAGGGCCCGCGTGGCCTCGTCGAGGTCGGCCACGGCCACGATGCGCGCCTGGTCGATCCCGGCCTCCTGCGCCAGCCATGGGGCAACCTGGTCGAACACCCGCCGCCGGTCAGCCTCGCCGGCCCAATCCGGAAATTTCTCGCCGCGCAGATTGCGCGCCAGCCGCACGCGGCAGCTGATGGCGATCCCGGCTGCGCGGGCGATTGTCGTACGCGGCGTGGCGCTACGAAGCAGCATGCTCGCCTCCCGGCGCCGGCTTTTCCCCGGCGGCCTGCACGTTGCGAATACGGTCACGCAGCACGGCGGCATCCTCGTAGCGCTGCGAGCGGATGGCGGCCCGCAGCGCGGCCTCCAGCTCGGCGCGCGTCCGGCTGGCGTGCTCCCGCGCCGGCGTCTTGCCGGCATGGTGGTCGCCGCTGTGCATGTCGCGCAGCATGGGCGCCAGCTCCCGGGCGAACGTCTCGTAGCAGCGGGCGCACCCCACGCGGGCGCGCTTGCGGAACTCGGGGCGCGACAGGCCGCAGCCGGGGCAGGCCAGTGGATCGCGCTCCGGCAGCTGCAGGTCGATGGCCGACCCCAGCAGGAGCTCAACCAGCGAGGTCACCATCGTGCCGGCCGTGCGCTGCGCGCAGGCGGCGCAGACGAACAGCTCGCGCTCCTCGCCGTCCGCCGTCTGCTTGATGGCGACTTCCGCCTTCTGCCGTTGACACAATTCGCACTTCATACTGGCATCCGCCGGAATGCACCGGCGCGCGGATCAGACGATTTTGTCGCCGTTCTCGGGTTGCTGGGTACAGGCGTGGAACAGCCGCATCAGTTGCCGCGTCGCCGGACCGGGCACGCCGCTACCAATCGCGCGCTTGTCGATCTCGACCACCGGCACCAGCTCGGCGGCCGTGCCGGTGAGGAATACCTCGTCGGCCGTGTACAGGTCGTAGCGCGTCAGCACGCTCTCGCGCACTTCGAAGCCGTTGTCCGCGGCGATCTTCATGACCGCATTGCGGGTAATGCCGATCAGGCAGCCGCACCAGGACGGCGGGGTAAGCAGCGCTCGTCCGCGGACGACGAAAATGTTGTCGCCCGTGGCCTCTGCCACATAGCCGAGATGGTTCAGCATCACGGCCTCCTGCACACCGCTGTTGACGGCCTCGATCTTGGCCATGATGTTGTTCAGGTAGTTCAGGCTCTTGATGTTGGGGTTCACAGCCTCGGGATGGTTGCGCACCGTACCGACCGTGATGATCTTCAACCCCTTCTCGTAGAACTCCGGCGGATAGAGCTGGATGGTCGCCGCGATGATGAAAACCCCCGCCTTGGGGCACTGGTACGGGTTCAGCCCCAGGTTGCCCACGCCGCGCGTGACGACCAGCCGGATGTAGCCGTTGCGGCAGTCGTTCGCCGCGCAGGTCGTGATGACGGCACGGCACATCTCTTCCTGCGACATCGGGATGACCAGCCCGATCGCCTGCGCCGAACGGTAGAGGCGCGCGATGTGCTCCCGCAGCAGGAAGACGCGCCCGTTGTACGAGCGGATTCCCTCGAACACGCCGTCGCCATACAGCAGCCCGTGATCGAACACCGACACCCTAGCCTCGGACTCCGGAACCAGCTTGCCATCCAGATAGATCGTCATCGCCCTCTCCTTCCAAATGGGGAGAAATACGATATCACGGATTCCGGGCGACGGAAAAAGAAAAACCGGGTGACACACGCGCGTTTGCAGGAATGGCGTGCCTGTCAAGCTTCTCCCGTCCCCCGTCGGACAGGACAACGCTGGCGTGCCCAAGCGGTCTCCCCCAGGTCTGCCCGCGCGACCTGCGGCAAGGATAAAAAACCACCCGCCGGATCAATCGGCGGGTGGCGAAAGAAGCCGGCACAGGAGCCGGACAATCCGGATCAGCCCTTCGGATACGTCAGCACCACGCCGACGTAGTCGTCCGTCTGCTTGACCAGCCCCTCGTACCCGGCCTGGGCCGAGGCGTAGTCCATGCGGTGCGTGATCAGCTCGCGCACGGGCAGGCGGCCGGAGGCCAGCAGTTCGATGAGGAACGGCCGGTCACGCTTGCGCGTGGCTTCGTCGGGGACGCCCCCATGCGCACCGATCAGCTGTATGCCGCGGGCATGAATGTCGCGGTACGGATCGAACTCCATCGGGACGCGCGGCGAACCGAGCAGCACCACGCGGCCGCGCCTGGCCACGGCCTGGAGCGCCGACACGATCGAGGGCGTGGCACCCACGGCCTCCACCACGGTCTCGGCGCCGCGCGGGCCCAGTTCCTTGGTCCAGTCGGCCAGCGACCGGTCGCGCACGGGGAACGCGACGTCGATGGCGCCGCACTTTTTCGCCATTGCCAGCCGGCGCTCGGAGAGGTCCGCACCCGCCACCACGCGCGCGCCAGCCAGCTTGTAGAGCCGCGCCGCCAGCAGGCCAACCACGCCCATGCCCACCACCACCACGTTCTCGCCAAACCGCGGCGGCGCTAGGCAGACGGATGTCATCGCAACCTCGGCCAGGTAGGCGAACGTGGCCGCCTCCTCGTTCATCCCATCCGGCAGCGGGAAGCGCCAGCCCCAGTCGTCGATCTGCACGATCGTGCCATGCTTGCCCGCATGGAAGATGATCTGGCCCGGCTTGAGGTCGCGCACATCGGGACCCACGGCCAGCACCTCGCCCACAGCTGAATAGCCCGGCCGGAACGGGTACTTGGCCCACTTGGCCTCTGGAACCGGAATGCTGCGGTTGGTGCCGGTGTAGAAGGAAAGCTCCGTGCCGGCGCTGATCAGCGAGCAGCGGTTGCGGATCAGCACGTTGGCGCCCGTGGGCACATCCGCGTAGGTCACTTCATCGATGGCAAATTTGCCTTTTTCGGGGAACACAATCAGCTTACCGGTCATGGTGCTTTCCTTTTGCTTGGGCGCGCATAGCAGTTCCCGGCCGGTCATGGCGCGACAAGTCCAGCCGTCCGCGATACCGTAACAAAAATAGCGAAACGCTGTCCAGCAACAGTGCAGAAACCGGTGTTATTGCCCCAGCATCAGCCGCCGGTCAAACGGGAAAGCGTTCTCGATATGCCGCACCTGCGGCGGTGCGACCGGCGTGCCGATCACTTCGACCGTATCAAACCGGTAGTACAGCTTCGGGAAGTTCAACTGGCGCAGGTAGCGCACCGCTGCGCGGCTGAGCGCCCGGCGCTTGGCCTGGTCCACCGCGGAAAACGGCCGACCGAAGGCCTCGCTGGTGCGCGTCTTGACCTCCACGAAGACCAGCGACTCGTCCTTGCGCGCCACGATGTCGATCTCATCGCGGCGGTCCGGCCGCACGCGCCGCCCGAGAATACGGTATCCCGCCCGCGCCAGGAAATCCGCCGCCACCTCCTCGCCCCAGCGGCCGGCGGCCTGCGCGACCGGCAGCGACGGCTTCTCGGCCGGCGGGGTCATCTCAGCACTTCCCCGCTTCCTGCGCGGCCAGACGGCGGCGCAGATCCCGCGCGTCGTGCCGCGGCGGCGGGAATTGCAGATCCATCTTCCGCATCGCCTGCCGCAGCACCTCTGCCACAGCCCAGTTGCGGTACCACTTGTGGTCGGCCGGCACCACATGCCACGGCGCCCACGGCGTGCTGCAACGCGACAACACGTCCTCATACGCCGCCTGGTAGTCGTCCCAAAGCCGGCGCTCCTCGATGTCCGCCGGCGTGAACTTCCAGTTGCGCGCCGGGTCTGCCAGCCGCGCGTCCAGCCGTTGCGCCTGCTCCGCGCGGCTGATGTGCAGGAAGAACTTCACAACCGTCACGCCGTTTTCCGTCAGGTAGCGCTCGAAGTCGTTGATCATCTGGAAGCGCGCCTTCCAGACCGCCGGCGGCACCAGCTTCCGCACGCGCGCCACCAGCACATCCTCGTAGTGCGAGCGGTTGAACACGCCAATCTCGCCGGCCGGCGGCACGGCCTGGTGGATGCGCCAGAGAAAATCGTGCTGCCGCTCCAGCGCGCTCGGCACCTTGAAGGAGGTGACGCGGCAGGCCTGCGGGTTCAATCCTGACATCACGTGCCGCACCACGCCATCCTTCCCTGCCGCGTCCATGGCCTGCAACACCACCAGCACCGCGCGGCGGTTCTCGGCAAACAGCCGGTATTGCAGCTTGGGCAGCTCGGCCAGCGTGTCCGCGAGTTGCTCCTGCGCCGTCTCCTTGTCGCGGCAGCCGGGCGTCTCATCTGTAGCAATCTTCGTCAGCCGGACATGCGCGGAAGTTTTTACCCGCAATCGCTTGATCAGTTTCATGCCTCGCTCCTCACCGGAAACCGGTCGCAGACCAGTCGCCATGTCCGCATTCTATCGATTTCCTCATCTGACAACCATAACCGTAAAACCAAAGATTCCTCTGTGGCCGCTTTTCCCCCTCTGCGCGCCAACCCACCTGCTTTCCCGCACCGCAACCTTGTCCTGCGCGAAGCAACCAGAGTATAGTTCTGCACATGCATACCTCTTCCGAACTGGGCATTGGCGTGATCGGCGCCGGCGGGCGCGGCTGGCTGTCGGAGCACGCCCACCAGCCGAAAAACGGGGTGCGCATCGTCGCCGCCTGCGACCTGCAGGAGAAGGAGCTCTCCGCCTGCCGCGACAAGTACGGCCGCGACCTGTTCGTCACCGCAGACTACCGCCGGCTGCTGGAGCGCCCGGATGTGCAGGCCGTGTTTGTGACCACGCCGGATTTTCTCCACGAGGAGCACGCCGTGGCCGCCTTGTCGGCCGGAAAGCATGTTTACCTCGAGAAGCCCATGGCCATCACCATTGAGGGGTGCGACCGCATCCTGCGCACCGCGGCCCGGCACAACGTCAAGCTCTACGTCGGCCATAACATGCGCCACATGGCATTTGTCCAGCGCCTGAAGGCGCTGATCGACAGCGGCGCCATCGGCGAAGTGCGCGCCGGCTGGTGCCGGCACTTCGTAGCCTACGGCGGCGACGCCTATTTCAAGGACTGGCACGCCGAGCGCGCCCGCACCACCAGCCTGCTGCTGCAGAAAGGCGCGCACGACATTGACGTGCTCCACTGGCTCTGCGGCGGCTACACGCGGCGCGTCACCGCCATGGGCAACCTCACGGTCTACAACCGCATACCGGACCGCCATGCGCCCGGCCAGCCGGGCGATGCCACGACGGACCACCTGGAGAACTGGCCGCCGCTCAGCCAGAAAGGGATGAACCCCGTCATCGACGTCGAGGACCTCAGCATGGTGCTCATGGAACTCGGCAACGGCGTGCTCTGCTCCTACCAGCAGTGCCACTACACGCCCGATGTCTGGCGCAACTACACCATCATCGGCACCGAGGGGCGCCTCGAGAACCTCGGTGACTCCCCGAACTCCTGCGTGGTGCGCCTCTGGAACCGACGCACCTACTACAACCCGTACGGCGACGAGCAGACCTTCATCCCCCGCGAGCGCGGCTCGCACGGCGGCGCGGACGGGCGCATTGTCGACGAGTTCATCCGCTACGTGCGCGGCCAGTGCCGCCCCACCACCTCGCCCGTTGCCGCACGCTACTGCGTCGCAGCCGGCTGCCAGGCCACCGCCTCGCTCCGCCATGGCAGCACGCCGCTCGACATCCCGCCCCTGGACCCCCAGCTCGCGCAGTATTTCGAAGGTTGACCGCATCGCCTACACCCACAAATTCCGATCCAGCGACCGGTACTGGATCGCCTCGGTGACATGCTCCGGGCCGATCACCTCCGCGCCAGCCATATCCGCGATGGTGCGGGCGACCTTGATCACGCGGTCGTGGGCGCGGGCCGAGAAGTTCAGCTCGGTCATAGCCATTTTGAGCAGTTCCTGCGCAGCCGCGGAAACCGGCGCATGCGCCTGCACCTCTTTGGCTCCCATGCCGGCGTTGCACGTCACACGCCGGTGTCCGTGAAAGCGCTCCTGCTGTACACGCCGGGCCCCGTACACGCGCGCGCGGATCGTGGCGGAGGAATCACCGCGCCGGATGCTGCTCAAATCTTGATAGCGCACAGCGGGCACCTCGATCTGGATGTCGATGCGGTCGAGCAGCGGACCGGAGATGCGGCTGCGGTAGTTCTGTACCTGCGTGAACGTGCAGCGGCACTCGCGCTTCGGGTCTCCGCGATAGCCACACGGGCAGGGATTCATGGCAGCCACCAGCATGAACCGGCAGGGAAAGGTGGCTGTCGCGGCCGCGCGTGCAATAGTGACCTGTCCATCCTCCAGCGGCTGACGCAGCACCTCCAGCACGTTGCGGTGGAACTCCGGCAGTTCATCGAGAAAGAGCACGCCCCGGTGTGCCAGGCTCACCTCCCCCGGCAGCGGGTGCGCGCCGCCGCCCAGCAGGCCGGCATCTGACACCGTGTGGTGCGGCGCGCGGAACGGGCGGCTGGCGATCAACGCCTGGTGACTCTTGAGCGTGCCGGCAATGCTGTGGATCCGGGTTGCCTCCAGCGCATCCTCCAGCGACATCGGCGGCAGCACCGAAGCAATCCGCCGCGCCAGCATGGTTTTGCCCGCACCCGGGGGGCCGATCATCATGATGTTGTGACCGCCGCTGACCGCCACCTCGATCGCACGCTTGGCGCTCTCCTGCCCCTTCACGTCCGCGAAGTCGTCGGCATGCTCCTGTTCCTGATGGCAGAGCGCGCCAATGTCCACTTGCCGCGGCTGGATGTCGTGTCCGCCTGAAAGAAAATCCATTGCTTCGCGCAGGCTGGCGACGGGATACACGTCGATCCCCGCGACCACGGCTGCCTCCTCGGCATTCTCGGACGGCACCAGCACGCCGCGCTTGCCGAGCCGGCGCATCTCCATGACGATCGGCAGGAGGCCGCGCACGCGCCGCACTTCGCCACTCAGCGCCAGCTCGCCGGCCATGCCGAACGTCTCCAACGTTGGCAGGCTCGCCTGCTCTGAGGCGGCCAGCATTCCGATGGCGATCGGCAGGTCGAAGATCGGACCCTCCTTGCGCACGTCCGCAGGGGCGAGATTGATTGTGGTGCGGCCCATGGGTGGCCGGAACCCAGAGTTCAGCACCGCGGTCCAGACCCGGTCTTTACTCTCCCGCACCGCCGCATCCGGCAGCCCCACGATCACCACCGAGGGGTCGCCATGCCCGGCATTCACCTCGATTTCGACACCGATCGCCTCCACGCCATACACCACACCGGAATAAACACGTGAAAGCATTGCGAGCCTCCCTGCCGTTTACACACATGTATATGCAGATAGAGGACGAAATCTTACAGCGGCCGCGAGAAATCTTGTGATGGCGCAGCCGGTCGCCCGGCTGCTAGAGTTGACGGCGTGGAAGGGAGAGGCAGCAATCATGCGTGGAAAATCGGTTCTTTTTCTCCTGCTGGCGCTGGCCGGCATCTGGTGCGGCGGGTGCGTAAGCACGAACGAGTCTGGCATGAAAGCGGACACTGGGGCGCCCCAGGCTGTCCCGACCAACCTCGTCGCATCAACCAACGCCGCCTCCATGACAAACACCGTCTCCCGCGAACTGCTGCTGAAGACCGCATGGAAGGGGCTGGTTTTCCCCGCGCCCGAAAATGCGCCATCCAGGGCGCTGGCGCTGCTGAAGCAGGAGAAGAAGCAGAAGGCCGGCTACTACCTGCGCGCGGAGAATCCGATCCTGATCTCGCGCCTCCGGGAGCTGGGGCAGTCGCACAAAGGGACGCGGGTGGCGCTCACCGCGCGGCTGGATCCGGACGGCGCCACCCTGCTTGTCATTGACATGGCCGAATTGGCCAAGGAGCACAAGCCGGAACGGCGGTAGCTGGTCCGGCCCGCGTGGGCAGGCTGCGCTGCGGGCACGCTGCCGCGGATCGACGCGGCCCGCCTTATTAATTTCCATGCCACCGCGTGAGCAAACCATGAGATGGAGCTGCCCCAACGAAATTCACGGCATCTGCCAACGCGTCAAAGGCGCCTGTTGCCGGCCCGGCATGAAGGGATGCGTTCTGGCTGGGCAGATGAGTTTCACGGATGGCAGGCCCCCTGCGCCAGTCTGGCCTCCGGACCCCAAACAACAGCCGCCGGCCCCTGCACCCGGCGTTCACACGGCCGGCAAGCGGCGCCGGCGCCAGAAATAGAGCACCGCCAGCAAAGCCACAAACTCCAGCACGATGAAGCTGGACTGCCAGTACCAGATGTTCTGCCATTGGGCCATCTTGATCCGTAAGCTCTCCTGGTGTTGCGAGGTGTTGGAAAGGTAGAACCACCGCCCTGCAGTCACCCCGGGAAGCACCACGTCCGTGTCCTGGCCGATGGCCTCGATCGCGTAATAGCGCGTGCCTTCGTCGATCATGTTCCTGGTCTTCCGGATCTGCACTGTGCAGACAAAATTGGTCGTAACCGCCGAGCTGTCCGCGCCGCTCCGGGCAGCCTCCGCCTGCAGGATCTCCAGCGGCTGCCGGGCGCTTGTCTCACAGCGCTCCTGCCTCCATTTCCGGCCGTCAGCCGAAAACTTGAGCGTCTCACCGGGTTTCAGGGTGACCATCATGGATGCGCTGGACGCAATGAACACAGCCGCGATCAGCGGCGCCACGATCGCAATTCCATTGCGCAGCAAGCCGTTGGCCGAGCAGAACTGGCCGTATTTGTCCTTGGGGAGGATCTGGATCAAGATCGGCGTGTTGGTGGCGTCGAAGATCGCCATGACCGGCAGGGTGAGCAGTGTCAGGAGGGTAAACGAGGCGAAATCGTGGATGAAGCTGTTGAGAAGAACCGTTGGAATCAGGAGCGCGGTTGTCACCAGCAGGGTGGGCAGCGGCTTGAAGCGGTCCACGATCATGCCGGCTGGATACATGAGGAGCAGGGCGACAAAACTCGACCACCCCATCACCTTGCCGTATTCGAACCAGGAGATGCCGGCGGTTTCGCTGTAGAAGAAGAGCCGGAAGGACGCGCACGCCTCCGAGACCGCGTACATCATGTTGAACACGAAAAGCGCCACGTACAGCGGATTCGAGAACGACTCGCGAAAGTAGTTCCGGGCCTGCAGGAGAAAGCTCAGGAGGCGGTTGGTGGTCTGCGGCTGGTCGTCCACCGGCGGATATTGGCCTTCCTTGAGCTTGAGGCACATCAGCCCCATGCAGACCAGGTACAGCAGGCCGATGACGACAAACAGCTCGCGGGCATGTGTGCCGACGTAGCGGAAGCAGAACATGTTGAAGATGAACCCTGCCAGCTGCCCCACGAGGCGAAAGAGCCCGATGAAGCGCCCCATGGTCTGTTCCGGCACCACGTCGGCGAAGACATACCAGTACACCGTGTTCACGAAGTTGCCGAAGAACGTGAAGGCGACGATGACCGCGCCCACCCCTGCAATGCCGATCCACGTGTGAATCTGCGGCAGGTAGCCGAGGCCGACCACGGACACGGCCACCAGCGGGGTCGTCCAAATAATATACGGAATCCGCCGCCCCCACCGGGTCCGCGTCCGGTCGCTCTTGTAGCTGATGACGGGGGTGACGCTGGTGGTGATGATGTTCGGCAGGGTCGTCAGCAGGAACATCATGGTCAGCGGATCGATCCCCAGTTTCTTGAGCTGGAGCGGAAGGACGCTGGGGAGCAGGTTGTACATCAGCAGCACGAAGAAGAAATCGCCCCACAGCAACCAGAAGAAGACCCGCAGCAGCGAGCGGTTGTTATAGACCAGCGTCCCGACCCGGTATTCGCCCCCGTCGGTGAACTGCATGAAGAACGCCGTGGCCGAGGTCGCCAGCGCCGCCGCAAAGGCGCCCGCCATTGCCCAGACACCCCAGTTGATCACCAGGAACCCCTGCCGGAACAGTTCGACTTCCTGCGCGTCGCTGAAAAACATTCCCATGCACAGCAGGCCGATGGCGCCGACGCCGATCTCCAGCTTCTCGAACAGCGCCTTCCCGCGCACAGAACCGACAAACCGGATGGCCACCGCCAGCACGCCGATCAGCGCGAAGACGGCCGTGGCGAGAGCCGTGACCTTCCACTGCCAGAAGAGGTCGTGAATCATCTTCTGCTGGTCCGCGCCCGCCACCCGGATTTCGGGGAGAAAGGCCAGCCGACAGCCGTGGCAGACGATCGGCAGCGCATCGGGAAACCGGATGGTTGCCAGCGGGCCGAAGAAAAACAGCAGCGCGGCAGCCAGAAAAGCCACGGGCGCCAGCACATCGCACACCTTCACCACTGCCTTGCGCAAATCCCGGACCATGAGCGCTCCCGTGAATTCCGTTGCCGTAGATTGTTTAACATAATCGAATCCCGCGCCAATGCCAGCAGAAATCAGGCTCTGGACGATGCACGCCCACTCTGCTAACTTCCGAATATGCACTGGAAAAGTATTGTCCCGCTGCTGCTCCTGTCCGTCGGACTGCCGTTGGCCGGCATTGCGCAGACTCCTCCATTTACGGCCAAGCTGTCGGTGGAAGGCCCGGAGAAGCGCGGTAGCCTGGAGACGTACACCCTCGCCAGCGATTACTTGGAAGCACCTGCCAAACTCTACGTGCTGCTGCCGGACAACTTCGACCGCAGCCGGCGCTATCCGGTGCTGTACGTACTGCCGGTGAACAAGGCGCCCAGCGCCAGCGGCATTATCGAAGCCCGCAAGCTCGGCCTCGCAAACCAATACGGCGTGATCTGTGTGGGGCCAGACTTCCCCCGCATACCCTGGTACGGCGACTGCGCCACCAACCCCGCGGTCCGCTATGCCAGCTACGTGCCGGAAGTGGTGGTGCCATTCATCGACCGCACCTACCCGACCCTTGCCAACGCTGCAGGGCGCACGCTGATCGGCTTCAGCAAGTCCGGCATCGGCGCCCTGACCATCCTGCTGCAGCGCCCGGAGATGTTTGGCCGCGCCGGCGCCTGGGATTCGCCGCTCATGCTGGGCCGGGAGCAGGCGGATCACTTCTATGGCTCGCCGGAGCGCTTCCTCGGCTACTACGGAACGGAGACCAACTTCCTCGCCAGATTCCACCTTCCGACCCTGTGGCGCCAGCGCGCGGAACTGCTCCGGGCGCAACCCGCGCGGATCGTCATCGGCGGATACGACCACTTTGCTGAAGACACTGCCGCCGCCGACCGCCTGCTCACAACGATGGGTATCCCGCACGTGTGCGACAACCAGACCCAGCGCCCGCACGACTGGTCCTCCGGATGGATGGCGTCGATGGTGGAGACGCTCTTCGCAGTGGATATGACCCAACCGGCCCGGAAATAAGCTCCGGCTCCTTGCTCGTATTGAATCGTCAGTCTTTTCGTGCTATTCTCTCCGCCAGACAAACCGGATAGGGGTGCTTATGGGCAACGACTGGCGTGTGGAACTGGGAACCATCATTGACAAGCAAGCCAAGATGACACGGGCCGAACTGGAGTCCGCGCGCTTCGCCCAGTTTCTCGATGGCGTAATCGCGCCGGCGTTCCAGGAGCTGAGCGCAGAGTTCGGCAAACACGGCCGCAAGGCGACCATCCGCCAGACGCCGAACGCCGCCACCCTCTCCGTGGCCAACGGCGAAACGGAAGAGATCTTCTACCGCATCCTGGCGCGCTCGCTGCCGGTCGGCATCGTCCCCTATGCCGAAGTCCGCATGCGCAAGGGTCAGCGTCTGGTCAAGAAGGAGGAAGGCGTCAAGGGCGTCAGTTCCACCGCGACCATTGACCAGATCCGCGCGGCGGACATTATCGCCAGCTTCCTCTCCTACTACCGCGCCGCGCTCGACAGCAGCCAGACGTGAGCGTGACAGACGACAGGGGTTCAGGCTGCAGGGGTTAAGGCTGCAGACTTCCAGCCTCCCATATTCCCGAATACCTCCCATTTCTGCTGTGCTAAAACCCCTCAGCCTGAACCCCTTCAGCCTGACAACCTTCCCAACCCCCATTTCTATGCTATCATTTGAAAACGCATGAAGATCTGGACCGTGACCCGCATCCGCCAGGCCAAAGGGAAGCAGAAACTCCCCTGCCTGACCGCCTACGACTGCACCACCGCCCGGATGATCGACGAAGCCGGCATCCCACTGATCCTGGTTGGCGACTCGCTGGGCATGACCGTGCTCGGGTATGACACCACCCTGCCGGTGACCATGGAGCAGATGCTCCACCACACCGCTGCCGTGGCCCGTGGCGTGAAGAATGCGCTGGTCATCGCCGACATGCCGTTTCTCTCCTACCAGACCTCCATTGAGACCGGCATTACCAACGCCGGACGCCTGATCAAGGAGGCTGGCGCCGATGCGGTCAAAATCGAGGGTGGCGCTTTCCGCGCTGACCTCGTGCGCGCCCTCACTGCCAACGGCATCCCCGTAATGGGGCACATCGGACTCACCCCGCAGTCCGTGCGTGAACTCGGCGGCTTCAAGGTCCAGGGGCGCACCCAGACTGCCGCCGCCAAACTGTGCCAGGACGCCGTGGCCCTGGCCGAGGCCGGCGTTTTCACGCTGGTGCTCGAGTGCCTCCCCTCATCGCTGGGCGCCGAAATCACCGCGGTCACACCGGTCCCCACCATCGGCATCGGTGCCGGTCCCGGCTGCGATGGCCAGGTGCTGGTCTCGCACGACATGCTCGGCCTGCAGGACCAGCCGCTCCCGCGCTTCGTCAAGCGTTACGCGGAACTCGCCCCGCAGATGCGCGACGCCTTCGCCGCCTATGCCAAGGAAGTGGCTGACGGAACATTCCCGAGAGCCGAGCATGGATACGAAGGCGGGGCGTGAATGGGGAAGAGGCCAGAAGTCGGAGATCAGAAGTCAGCGGTCAGACAGAAGACAGCTGGAATCCGAGTTCGATGGAGTCAGGTTATGGAAGAAAAGTTCAGATTCACGCGCGACTGACCGCCACTTAACTTCCTCAAGAAACTCCCAAATGGGGAACATGCCCTGGCAAAAACTCAAACTGCCCTCTTCCATCTGAGCTCTGATCTCTGAAACCCATGCCCACCTCCCTCCAGGATGACATCGCCATTGTCGGCATGGCCTGCCGTTTTGCAGGCGCAGCAGACATTGCCGCGTTCTGGCGCAATGTCGTGGCGGGGAAGTCCGCGATCGGCGAGCACCCCAACCCGCGGGCGCCGCGCGTGCTCGACACCTCGTCGCCGCGCTTTGACCGCCTCAGCACACTGCGCGGCGGATATTTGCGCGAACTCAACACCTTCGCGCCCGGCGTTTTCGGCCTCACGCCCGAGGCGCTCGCCGGCGCCAACCCGGACCAGTTTCTCGCCCTGCAGCTCGCCGCCGACGCCCTGCGGCACGCCGGCATCGACCGCGAGGCGCTACCCGCCGGCCGCGCCGGGCTGGTTCTTGGCTACTCCTCACCGCTGAACGCCGCCACCGCCAACTGGCTGCAGCACGGCCTGGTCGTGGACCAGACCGTGGCTATCCTCCAGCGCTTCTTCCCGACCGCGGCCGAGGCGCAGCTCACCGAGTTCCGCCAGGTGTTGAAATCCGCGCTGCCGCCCCTGCTGGCGCCAGGGCTGCGCAGCGCCTTCGGCCACGCCATCGCCGGCCAGTGCGCCGCCGCGCTCGCGCTTTCCGGCCCCGCCAGCGCCGTGGACGCCGGCGCCGCCTCCGCGCTCCTGGCGCTGCGCGCGGCCATGGATGAGCTGCGCCTCGGCCGCTGCGATGTCGCGCTCGCGGGCGCCGTGCAGAACTGCACCAGCCTGCACGTGCTTATGGGGCTCGCCTGCCTGCTGCCCTTCACCACACGCGACGCCCCCGCCCCGCTCAGCCGCGACGCCGATGGCACCCTCCCCGGCGAAGGCGGCGGCTTCCTTGTGCTCAAGCGCCGCCGCGACGCGGAAAAGGACGGCAATACCATTTTCGCCCTGCTCAAGGGGATCGGCGTCACGGCCGGCGACGCCTCCGCGCTCGGCGTGCGGCCGGATCCGCGCGGGCTGGTCGCCGCGATGCAGTTCGGCCAGGATGAAGCCAGTGCGGATCCCGCCACCATCCGGCTGGTCGAGGCGCACGGCTCCGCCGTGCCGCGCGAGGACCAGCTCGAAATCAACGCCCTGCGACAGGTCTTCCCGGACCGCACAGGGCCGGCAGCCGGCACACTGATCGGCTCGGTCAAGGCGCAGATCGGCCACTGCTTCGCCGCTGCCGGGATTGCCGGGATCGTCAAGGCCGCGCTCGCGTTGCATCATCGCATACTGCCACCCACAGCACCGACCGCCGGCCGCCTGCAGGCGCGCCTGGCCCAGGCATCCTCGCCCTTTTACGTCGACACCGCGCCGCGCCCCTGGGTGCAGGGGCGCCGCCAGCCGCCGCGCCGCGCCGCCGTCAACGCCATCGAATGCGCCTGCGCGCATGCCCACGCCGTGCTGGAGGAGCACCCGGAACGACGATGAACGCCAGCCGACATCTGCACGACCTGTTCGAGAACGAACTCTGCCTTGTCGGAGCGGTCTCGGACGCCGCGCTGGCCCGCGAGGCACAGTGGCTGCTGCACGCGCTCGAGCACACCCCGAACCTGTTGCTGCGTGATGTGGCATTTACACTGGCCCACACCGCGCGCGGCATGCCCGCTGTGCTGGCCATTGTCGCCACGAGCATCCCCGACCTCTGCGAGCGCCTGCGCATCGCCCAGTCCCGGTTCGCCGACGGCGCCCTGCGCATCCGCGACAAGAACGGCATGTTCTACTTCCGCCAACGCCTGCGCCCCGCCGGCGGGCTGGTCTTCCTCTTCCCCGGCGAGACCTCGCAGTATCCGGACGTGCTGCGCGACCTGTGCCTAAGCTTCGACACCTGCCGCGAGGCATTCGACGAGGCTGATGCCGTCTGCCAGGACGACGGCGACGGCTTCCTCCCCGGCAAGTGGCTGTTCTGCGACAGCATCTCTGCTGCGCGCGCCGGATCTGCCGGCCGGCCGGAACTCGACATGGCCGGCGCCATCCAGTGCACCCACGCCGCCAGCACCGCGCTGACGCGGCTGTTCGATGAACTCGGTATCCGGCCCGACGCGCTCCTCGGCCATAGCGGCGGGGAGTTCGTGGCGCTCGAACGCGCCGGCGTCTTCGGCGCGCTCTCGCAGGCCGACCGCCTCCAGTTCCTGCGCGAAGGCTACCAGATGGCCCGTTCGCTCTCCGGCCGTCCGGACACCCCTCTTTACGCGCTGCTTTCCGTAGAGGACGCTCCGCACGACTGGCAAGAGACGCTCCCCGAGCGCTGGCGCGGCCAGGTCAAGCCGGTCATGCTCAACGGCCCGCGCCAGACCGTCGTGGCTGTTCCTGCCGAAGCCGAAGCTGAGATCGCGGTGGACCTCCGCCGCCGCGGTGTGCGCCCCGGTCGCCTCGGCCTGCAACGCTACTACCACCTGCCCGACTTCGCCCCCGCCATCCCGGCACTGCGCGCGGACCTGCGCCGCTGGATCCGCCGCCCGCCGCGCATTCCGCTCTATTCCTGCCTGCTGGCCGACCGTCATGGAGACAGCCCTTCGGCCATTCTCGACGCCTGCGTGCGGCAGTGGCGCGAACCTGTGCGCTTCGCCGAAACCGTCGAGAAGCTCCACGCCGACGGCTTCCGCATTTTTGTCGAACTGGGCGCGCGCGGCAACCTCTCGACCCGCGTCACAGATGTGCTCGGCAATCGCCCGCATGCCGCCGTGGCCACCAACCGCATCCACCGTCCCGGCCTCACCCAACTCCACCACGCCCTGGCCCTGCTGGCCGCGCACGGCGTCAGCCTCGACGCCACCGTCCTGCACCAGCACCGCGGTTCGCGCCTGCTGGAGCTGCGCCGCAGCGCCACCACACCCCGCCGCAGCCGCGTCGAACCGACCGTGTTGCTTGACGGCACCCTTCCTGAGATCGTTGACCTCCCGCTGGTCGCGCCGCTCGCCGGCGACGCCGCAGCCGGCGAGACCCCGACCGCTGTCCGCCCTGCCACGCTCCGGCCCGACAACTTCGGCGCCGACTTCCCCCTGCTCGTGGACGCCGAACTGCTCCAAGAAAAGCTAGGCGAGTCCATTGACCTTGCCAAGACCTATTCCATTGAAGACTATCCTTTCCTCCGCGACTACGCCCTCGCCGCCCACCGCGTCTCGCTCAGCAATCCGCGCCTCGGCGGCCTGCCGATTCTCTCCGCCGTCGTCTGCATCGAGATCATGGCCGAGGCGGCCCGCCGCCTTGCACCGACCCGGCGCGTGGTACAGGTCAACGACCTGCGTGGCAAGCGCATGATCACGCTTGAACAGGGTGAGGCGCGTGTCCTCATCCAGGCCCGCCACGTGGAATGGCCCGACCCCAGCCAGTTCGCCGTGCATGTCACGCTGCGCACCCCCGTGCCGGGCAGCACCTTCTCGATCCCCGCGGCCGAAGCCACGGTCGTGCTGGCCAGTTTCCCGATGGAACGCGAGACCGCCACCCCCGCGCCGCTGCGCAACCCGCACGTGGCCAACTGGACCAAGCCCGACATCTATCCGGACCGCCTCTTCCAGGGGCGTCTGCTGCAGTCCGTCAACCACGTGTTCCAGTGGGGCGAGGACGGGCTTGACTACGAGATTGTCGTGCCGTCGCGCGCCGAAGCCGTGCGCGCCACGCGCTATCCGCTCTTCTCGGTCTGGCCGCTGACCATGGACGGCGTCAGCTCCGGCATCGGCCTCTGGCGCAGCCAGGAGAAGTTCAACGGCACGCTGACCCTGCCGTTTCGCGCCCGCAACATCCGCTTCCTGGCGCCCGTGATCCCCGAGGGCAGCAGCCTCCGCGCCTACCTGCGCATCACGGCCCAGAACCCACGCTCGTACGTGGCTGACGTGCTCGTTTCCGACGGCCGCGGCCGCCTGGTCATGGCCGCCACCGGATGGGAGGAGTTGATCTGCCCGGTGACACCCGCCGTCCACCGCCTGCTGCAGCGGCCGGCTGATTCGTTCCTCACGCAGGACCTCCCGCCCGCGCTGCTGGGAGACGGCGCACTCGTCGTGCGAGGCAGCCACATTGTCGCCAATCCGGGCCACATCTTCGAAGAGCAACAGGATCTCTGGCTCAAGGCCGCGGCCTTTGCGCTCCTCAACCCCGCCGAGCGCGACGAGTGGCTGGCCATGCGCGGCATCGCCTCCCGCCGCATCGAGTGGCTCCTCGGCCGCGCCTGCGTCAAGGACGCCCTCCGCCGCCACCTCCTCGAGCAGCACCAGCAGAACTGGGCCGCCGCGGACATCCCGATCTGGACCGACGACTCCGGCAAACCGCACGCGCTGGGCGCCTGGCAGGACCGCACGCGCGAGATCGTGGATATTTCCATCGCCCACACCGGCGGTCTAGTAGCTGCCGCCATCACGGTCAACGGCCGCATCGGCATCGACCTCGAGCGCCTTGGCCGCGACCTCACCGACGACTTCTCCCGCAGCGTCTTCACCCCGGAGGAGAACGAACTGGCCGCACAGTCCGGCGACGCACCCACCACCCTGCTGCGCTTCTGGTGCGCCAAGGAGGCGCTGGCCAAGGCACTGGGAACAGGCATCCGCTATAACCCCGGCGACCTCCGCACCCATGCCTTCGACCCGGCCACCGGGCGCGCCGAACTGGAGCTTGCCGGGCAGTGGCGCGACGCCTTCCGGCCGCTGCAGGGACGCGCCCTGACGGTCCACACCAACCTGCTGGATTCCCACATTCTCGCCTCCTGCGTCATCCCCGCTGCGCTGCTGCCGTTGCCGTAGGGAAAAGTCATTGGTCATTGGTGCAAGAACACATGCAGATTATAAGAAGGATTTGAATCGGGATCGACATCGCTATCGAGATCGGCATCGAATCTCCGACACCGGTAGCGGCTCCGATGCCAATCGATTGCCAGCCCCATGCACCCACGCACGCCAGCCCCTCCTGTGCCGCCCGAGTTTCTGTATCGCGATGACGATGTCGTGTCGGTGAACAAACCCGAGGGAGTCGCCGCCGTGCCGGAGCACGCGCACGATCCGGACTGCCTGGCCGCGCGGGTTTCCACCGCACTGGGCGGCAAGGTCATGCCCGTGCACCGTCTCGACAAGGATGTCAGCGGCGTGATCCTCTACGCCCTGCACGCGGCCAGCCACAGGTTTCTGAACACGGTCTTCGAAGAGCGCCGGGTGCACAAGACCTACCAGGCGCTGGTGCATGGAACCGTCGCGGCGGACCATGGCACGATCGACCAACCGATCCGCGAATACGGCTCCGGCCGCATGGGCGTCTCACCGGACGGCAAGCCGAGCGTCACCGTCTTCCGCGTGCGCGAGCGGTTCGGGCCGTTCACACTGCTGGATGCCGAGCCGCAGACCGGCCGGCGCCACCAGATCCGCGTGCACCTCTATCACCTCGGCCACCCAATCGTCGGCGATCTGCGCTACGGCGAACGCGCCTCGCAGCAGCGCTTCGCACGCCTCCTGCTGCACGCCTCCGGCATCTCCCTGCCGCTGCCGTCCGGCAACACCCTCGACCTACGCGACTGCCCTTCCGCTTCGTTCAACGCAGAACTGGCGCGGCTGCGTGGTTAGCGCACGTTCGGCAAGCGCATGGCCGCACAGCAGGGGCAAATGCGGCCACACTCTTCCTGCTGTTGATCCCGTCGTCGTCCGGAGATTGACTTCCAGTCGTTCGGCGACTCACACGGGCAAGACTTCGGGCACGGCCACCATCGGCGGCGTATAGCCCTTGTCGCCACCGCGCTTCTTCCATTCGCGGTAGAGAAATACCAGAAAGACAAGCGACAGTCCCTGGAAGAAGGCTGTCCAGACCGGATAGAAACGGTACCGAAAATCGCCCATGCCCAAGCCGGTCTGCAGATAGTTCATGAAGAACCCGACCAGCAGGCTGCCGAAGATCATCGCAAAGCTCCGCAGCATGGCATTGGCGGAGGAGAACTGCCCGTAGCGCTCCTTGGGCAGCAGGCGCATGAACATCGGGATCTCCGCCGCCCACATCATCGTGTAAAACGGCACGTAGAGGAAGGTGAGCCCATAGAGCAGGACGAGGTTGCCGGACGGCCCGAAGTCGCGAAAAATATAGATGCACTGCAGGACGTTGATGGCCGCGCAGACGGCCACGGCCACAAAAAAGACGCGGATTGGATTGTGCCGGTCCGCCAGCCATGCAATCGGATACTGCAGCAGGAAATTGAGCGGCGCAGAGTAGAAAGCCACGTCCCCGAGCTGCTCCAGGGTCAAACCGAGGGCATTGCGGTTGCGCAGCAACTGGAAGACGGTGGACTGGCTGGACATGGCGAAGCAGGTGCTGGTCAGGAAAAAAAACCAGTAGAAGCGGTGCGTGAAGCACTCTGTCGCAAAGGTCCTGGCCGATGAGAAGAACCCCTTGCGGCAGTCCAGGTTCGGCGGCGGCGGCGGGTACTGCCCCTCCCGCACGAAGCAGCACATCAGCAGGAAGCAAACCACGTAGGCAATACCGCCCACCACGAAGATCATCCGGAAATGATCAAGCGCGTGGGGAAAAATCAGTTTGTTGTAGAACATGCCGGCCGCGATCCCGACCATGCGGAACAGCGCGAGAAAGCGCGAGAGGAACTGCTGCGGCACCACGTCGTTGAACAAGTACCAGTAAACCGTGCCGACGAAGATATTGGCAAAATCGAACCCGACGAACAACGCGCCGAACACCAGCAGTGTCAGGGTCTTCCGGCTGATCTCAAATCCCAGCAGCGTGGCGTGCGCCGCGTTGCCGATCAGCAGGTTCACCACGTCGCCGTAGCAGCCGATCAGCACCATGAACAGCCCCACAAACGGCGTGGCCCATGCCAGGTAGGGAATGCGCCGCCCCCACCGCCCGCGATGGCGGTCGCTGTGGAAGCTGACTATGGGCGCGAAAACGAAGATGATGGCGTAGGCCAGCGTCTTGTTCAGGATCACCACGGTCGCGTCGTCCGCGCCCAGATCGTTCAGCTTGAGCGGCAGGATGCTGGGGACGTTGGTGTCCAGCAGCGAATTGAAAAAGTCGCCCCAGAGCAGCCAGAAGAAGAGCGTGACCAGCCCGAAGGTGGTATAGCGGAGCGTGCCGACCGTGAAGATGCGATGGCCGGCCGGCGCCGGGGCGCCCGCGCCCAAAGAGCCGCCGGCACCCGCCGGATCGATCGAGGACGTCATCAGGTTCTGCTCCGCCTCTCTGCCCGGCAAGCCCCTCTGCCGCGCAATTGCGGGTCATGGTACCATGCTGCGGTGGCGGAAGCCACGCACGTTTCCTCCGGGTTACCAGGGCGGATCCGCCAAAAATGGCTGCAGACGATCCACCGTCTATGGTATAAAACCCGCCATGTTGACGGAAACATTCAAAGAGGTTGGCGACTGGTACCTCTCGGCACTGTCGCACTGGGGCTACAGCCTGGTGGCGCTGCTGATGGCGGTCGAGAGTTCGATCGTGCCGCTTCCCAGCGAGATTGTCATCCCGCCAGCCGCGCACCTGGTGCACACGGGACAGCTTAAACTTTCCATGACCGGGCTGGTGATCGCCGGCGCCCTTGGCTCCTGGCTCGGCGCCAGCGTCATGTACTGGTTCGCGCGCCTGGCCGGGCGTCCGCTGGTGGTGCGCTTCGGCCGCTACGTACTCGTGACGCACGAAAAGCTCGCTGGCGCGGAACGCTGGGCCGCGCACTACGGCCAGGTCGGCATCTTCGTGGCGCGCCTGCTGCCGGTCGTGCGCCATCTCATCGGCCTGCCTGCCGGCATCGTGCGCATGAACTACCTGCAGTACTCGCTTTACACGCTGCTGGGCTCCGCGATCTGGTGCGGCGTGCTCTGCTGGGTCGGCGTGCAGGCCGGACAGGATGAAAAGCTCCTCGCCGGCGACATGCACCGCATCACCCTCTGGCTCGGCGCCGCCGTCCTCATGCTCGGCGGGATGTACTACTTCCTCGTCCACCGGCACATGCACAGCGCAAAGCCCCGCTAGGTTTACAGGCGCGGCGACCGAGGCCGGACGCCTTCCCAAAATATTCACGGACACTCCGGCCGCCTTCCTCTTCTTTCGTGCCCGCCATCGCGCCACGATCCTCCACGTCGCCGGGCAAGCTTGCTCCGCCCGCATGTCTGGGGTACGCTCATGCCACTCTATTTTTGATTTGCGGCAATGAGCAGGCGATGGCGTTCAAGCTGACACAAAGCGCGATCCAGTCGTGGGGCGGGCCAGCCGTCTTGCGGCAGGCCGAGGAGTGGGTCAAGCGCGGCAGCGTGCTGCGGGCCGACTACCAGCCGCCGTGGCTGGAGGGATCCCTGGCGATCGACACCGGCGAACTGCGCGTCCGCGCAAAGATCAGCGATGCCGGTCTCGTCGAAAGCCGCTGCCCCTGCTATGCCAGCCGCGAACAAGGGCTGGTCTGCCTGCACACCGTCGCACTCGCGCTCGCCGTGCTTCGCCGCAGCACCGACCCGCTCCGCGAGCAGAAATACCTGGAAGAACAGCGCCGCGCGCGCCGCCTCGCCAGCGTGCAGGCCGCCGACTACCTCCGCTGCGCGCCGGACGGCACGCCCGCCGCGCTGCAGCTCACGCTCCCCGCCGCATGGCAGGACGACTTCCTGCGCGGCGAGATCACCATGGCCGCCGCGCTGGCGTTCGACGGACGGAGCGTGCCGCTCGACCAGGCTCCGCGCACCATTGCCTGGCGCCTGTCGCCTGCGGACGAAAACCTCCTCTCCGTACTCGATGACATCTGCAACGGCCCGGCATCCGGCCGCATCGCCGTGCGGCCGCCGGATTTCCTCAACGTGCTCGATCTGCGCCGCAACGCATCGGTCCGCACGGCGGACGGCGCCGAGCTCACGGTCAACGCCACGCCCATGCGTACGCTGCTGCGCGTGGACCTCGACCGCGAGAACGGTGAACTGCTCGTCAACGCACATACCGAACTGCCGTTTCTGCGGTCCGGCGAATTTCCGCTCTACCTCGTGAGCGGCCGCCGCGGCTGGGTTCTCGGCGCCGGCCAGCTCTGGCCGCTGGAGAACATCCTGCCCTTGCCCTATCACAGCATTTACCAGGAACCCATCGCCATCACGCGGCCGGACGTGATGCGTTTCCTCCGCACGGAACTACCCGAGCTGGCCAGGACCTCTCCCGTAGAGGCGGAAGTCGCGGCCGACATGTTTTCCACCGACCCAGGCATGCCTCTCTTCCGCCTGACCGTGCGCGGCAGCCCGGCCTCGCTCGCCGCCGAGATGACGGCCATCTACGGCAACACGCGCGAGGTAGAAGCCGGTGCGCCGGACAAAGGCGGCGCATTCAGCCTCCCGGACCCGGACGACCTTCTGCACTACCTGGGGCGCAATCCGGCGGTCGAGGCACGTGCTCTCGCGCGGCTGGCCGAGGCCGGCTTCGCCGCCAGCGACGGCGGCGTGCTCGCGCCGCTCACCGGCACGCGCGAAGTACTGAACTTCCTCGGCAGCCAGGTTCCTGCGCTGCGTCGGCTCGGCTGGAAGGTGGCGATCGAGGGGAAAGCCGCCGCGTTCCATGAAACCCTCCCCGTGGCCACTCCCGTGGTGCGCGTGTCCCGAACCGGCGACGACGGCTGGTTCGACGTCGGCTTCGACTTCGAGGCGCCCGCCGGCGGCACACTGGCGCAGGCCGAGATCCAACGCGCGCTGCGGCGCGGCGACTCGTTTCTCGACCGCAACGGTCAGACCGTGCTGCTCGACCGCGATGCCATCGAGTCCATGCAGGGTGTCTTCTCCGATTGCCACGCCAGCGAAAGCGACCGCCCCGGCTGTTTCCGCCTGTCCTCCGTCTACGCCCCCTATGTGCGCTCCTCGCTCGCGGCGCTCGACGGCGTGGACGTGGAGGAACCGCCGGACTGGCGCGAGCGCGCGGCGCGACAGAACCGCGAGCTGCGCATCGAGCCCGTGCCGCTGGGCGATCCACTTGAGGGGATTTTGCGGCCGTATCAGAAGGAAGGCGTCTACTGGCTGCGGTTTCTCGAGAACGGCGGCGCGTGCGGCCTGCTGGCCGATGAGATGGGGCTCGGCAAGACGCTCCAGACCCTCACCTGGCTGCAACTCCCCCGCCTTGACCCCGCAGCGCGCAACAAGCCTGCGCTGATCGTCTGCCCCACCAGCCTCGTGGAGAACTGGGCACGCGAAGCGCAGCAGTTCACGCCGGAGCGCAGGGTGCTGGTCGTCTCCGGCGCGCGGCGGCACGAGCGCTGGGAGGAGATCCCCTCCAGCGACCTGGTCATCACCTCCTATGCGCTGCTGCGGCGCGACATCGAGCGCTACGCGGCCTGCGATTTCGGCGTGGCGGTGCTCGACGAGGCCCAGCACATCAAGAACCGCTCCACGCAAAACGCCGTGGCCGTCAAGCAGCTCCGCGCCCGACACAAGCTGGTGCTCACCGGCACGCCGGTCGAGAACGGCGTGGCCGACCTCTGGTCCATCATGGACTTTCTCATGCCCGGCTATCTGGGTGACTACGAGCTGTTCCGCGGCTCGTACGAGCAACCCATCGCCGCAGGCGACCGCGACGGCGAAGTTGCGCAGGCCAAGCTGCGCCGCAAGCTCCACCCCTTCCTGCTGCGCCGCCTGAAGCGCGACGTGGCCAAGGATCTTCCTGAAAAACTGGTCAAAACCTCCTTCTGCGTGCTCACGCCGGACCAGCAGCGCGTCTACAACGCCCTGCTGCAGGAGTCGCGCCGGCGCGTGGGAGACCTCATGGCGCAGAAGGGGTTCGCCCGCTGCCATCTGGAGATCCTTGCGATCCTGATGAAACTGCGGCAGGTCTGCTGCCACCTCGAGCTGCTCAAGCTCCCCGAGCTGGCCAAAGCGGAGGGCCCCTCGGCCAAGCTGGAGCAGTTTTTCGAAATCCTCGACGAGGCCATGGATGGCGGGCACCGCATGCTGGTCTTCAGCCAGTTCGTGAGCATGCTGCAGATCATCCGGCGCGAACTAGAGGCGCGCGGGCTGCCCTACTGCTATCTCGACGGCCAGAGCAAGGACCGCCTGGCGCAGGTGCAGCACTTCAACCAGGAGCGCGGCATCCCGGTCTTTCTGATCAGCCTCAAGGCCGGCGGCACGG
Organism: uncultured bacterium; assembly: GCA_903916675.1. GTDB lineage: Bacteria > Verrucomicrobiota > Kiritimatiellia > RFP12 > CAIWXQ01 > CAIWXQ01. The sequence goes on from CAIWXQ010000039.1 coordinate 27,468, forward strand.
GGCTGAACCTGACCGGCGCGGACATGGTGGTGCACTTCGACCCGTGGTGGAATCCAGCCGTGGAGGACCAGGCCACGGACCGCGCCCACCGCATCGGCCAGAAGCGCACGGTCTACAGCATCAAGCTCATCGCCGAACAGACCGTCGAGGAGAAGGTCCTCGCGCTCCAGCGCCGCAAGCAGGCCATCATCGGCGCCACCATCTCCAGCGCCGACGAGGCCATCATGCAATCGCTGAAATGGGATGATGTACGGGAGTTACTGGGGCTGTAGAAAAAGAAGGTGCGGAAGAGACACCAGCCTGCGGCACCTTGTGTTTTCCCGCCCCTTTCGATTACGCAAACGCAAGCAGCCAGAAGAGGGCGCAACGCCTCCTTGACACCTGCCGTGCGACCGCCGACACTTCCGGTCAGCCGCACGGCGTCGCATGCCTTCGCTTGAATCCATCATGGACCTGCTCAATGGCGGCCACGGGGCCGCCATCTTCACCGGGTTACGCCAGCTTTTCCTGGTCTGCCTGGTGCTGACGGTGGCTGGGCTGCTGCTGGCACCGCGGCCGGGGCCGAAGCAACTCTGGCTGCTGGCCGGCGGTCTCTGGCTCGCGCTGCTGGCTCTGCTGGCACACCAAGGGGCCTGGCAACTGGCCGGCTTCCGTGAGCCGGCCTTCGTACGCTTCATGCGTTTCCACGATCCGCGGCCGGATGCCCCGCACAAGCAGGTGCGGCGCGGCACGATCTACGACTGGCGCGGCAGCGTGCTGGCCGAGACCGATGCGCGCGATCTGGCGCAGCGCCTTTATCCACTCGGCCCGGCTGCCTGTCACGCCGTCGGCTACGCGCACCCGCGCTACGGCACGGCCGGCGCCGAGCACGCCGCCGATGCCACGCTGGCCGGCTACAGTTTTTCCAATCTGGAGGAGCTCGACCGCTTCGGGCGCAACCTGTTCGACCACCGCACCGCGGCCGGCGGCGACGTCCGCCTCACGCTCGACGCGGAGCTGCAGCGCAAGGCTTACGCGCTGATGGCCGACCGCATCGGCGCCATCGTGGTGCTGCGGCCGGACAACGGCGCGATTCTCTGCCTGCTGAGCCTGCCCGCCTACGATCCGCATCACCCGGAAACCGCACTGCGGGATGCCGACGCGGCGCCGCTGTTGAATCGCGCCGTGCAGGGGCTCTATCCGCCGGGCTCGACCGTGAAGATCCTCGTAGCAGGCCTAGCTGCCGAGCGGCACACGGCGCCGCAATTTGTCTGCCCCGGCGACGGTTTCTCGCCGGAAAAAAGCGGCCGGCCGATCCGCGACAGCGAGTACTATATCTACCTGCGCGAGGGGCGTTCCTGGCCCGGCCACGGCCGGATCGGGCTACGCTACGCCTTCGCCCACTCCTCCAACGTCTATTTCTCGCAACTGGGTCTGGCGCTCGGCACCGAGGCGTTCAATGACCTGATCGCACGCAGCCATATCAATGAGAGGATCATCTATTACGACAGCCCGATCGGGTCATTGACCAGCGAGGCCGGACACGTGCCACGCGTGGCGGAACATGACCGGCGCGCGCTGGCGCAGCTGGCGATCGGCCAGGGAAAGATGCTGGTCACGCCGCTGCATGCGGCCATGTGGACCGCAGCCGTGGCGAACGGCGGCGAGCTCTGGCAACCGCGCCTGCGGGCCGATGCAGCGCCGGTCAGCCTCGGCCGTGTGCTGAAGCCGGAAGCAGCCGAGACGGTGACCTCCCTGATGCGCGAGGCGGTGCGACACGGCACTGGCCGGGCAGTCAACCTCCCCGGCCTGCACGTGTGCGGCAAGACCGGCACGGCCGAGACGCCCGACGGCGATGATCACGCCTGGTTCACCTGTTTCGCACCACGCGCCCACCCGGAGATCGTGGTGACCGTGCTGGTGGAGCACGGCGGCTACGGCGCGCTGGCCGCCGCGCCTGTGGCGCGCGCGCTGCTGCAGGAGGCCGTCAACCTCGGCCTGCTGGGAGAATACCCGAACGACCCGGACCCGGCGGAGTAAACAGCAGCGCAAAGAATAACCCATTGCCATTACGTGTAACTGCCCATGTTTTTATACACCACGCCAGAAATCCTTGCGGCGGCTCAGGTAGGGACGCCTCGGAGAGCCATCCCTACCCGTGCGGAAAGCGCAAGTCCATCTGCTGCTGCGTATAGAACCGCAGAATCAGAAAGTCTGTTTTAGGACACGACATGCCATGAGTGAGGGAAAAAAAACAAACTGGGGAAAGACTGCCCGTCCCAGGAATGCGAATGCATCCGGGTCGGCTGTACCCCGGCAGCCTGCCACCCGCATGAGCCTGCTGCTGGGGCTGGTCTTCCTGACCGTACTGACGGCCCATGCGTCGGTGCTGGCTGTGAAGCTCGGCAACGCGCCGACGCTGCCGTGGATGCACGTGGCGCCGCTGGCGCTATTCGCCGCCTCGCTGCTGCTGGTGCAGCTGACGCTGGCCGTTGTGCGCTATCGCGGAGACGCAGGGATTGTGGCAGGCGCGCAGCTGCTGGCGGGGCTGGGCATGGTTGTGCAGTTTCGCGTCGGCGCGTATGCAAACGGCCTGTTGGAGCTGGTCCCGTTCGCGCTGGGGGTGTGCGGATTCCTGCTGGCGTTGGTCCTGGCCGGCAAGGGGCGTGCCGGAATGTAGGGCGTGCTGGGATGGCCGGCTTACCTGGCCGCGCTGGCGGTCCTGGGGCTGGTGATCGCGTTTGGTCAGCGCTTCCGCGGCGGCATCTTCCTGCCGGGCAACTACAATCCCACGGAGCTGGCCAAGCCGCTGCTGGTGCTCTTCCTGGCCGCGTTTCTGGGCGGACGGCAGAAAGAGTTTTCCACCACGCAGATTGGCCTCCCCGCGCCGCCCCTGCCTTCGCTGCTGGCGCTGGGCGCGCTCTGGGGCGCGCCGCTGGCGTTGTTCGTGGTGATGGGCGACCTGGGACAGGCCATGCTGATGGCCGGTGTGCTCGTGTTCATGCTCTATGCCGCCACGCGCCGCCTCGGCTGGCTGGTGGCAGGCGGCGTGGTGCTGGTGGGGCTGGGAATCCTCGGCGGCTACCTCTCGGCGCACGCACAGGTGCGCATCGCGATCTGGCGCGATCCATTTGCGGACCCCACCGGCCGCGGGTGGCAGGTGCTGCAGGGGCTCTCGGCGCTCTATGCCGGCGGCATGTGGGGGTGCGGCTTCGGTTCCGGCGCGCCGGGGTCAGTGCCGATCGTGTCGTCGGATTTCATCTACGCGGCGTTCGGCGAGGAGGCCGGCTGGGTCGGCTGCGCGCTGATGCTGGCGGCCTTTGGCGCTTTCTGCAGCCGCGGGTGGCGCGCGGCTGCCAATGCCACCGCGCCGTTCGCCATAGTCTTTGGCGCCGGGCTGACCGCCTGCCTCGCCACGCAGGCGCTGCTGAACGTGGCAGGCGTCACCAAGGCGCTGCCGCTGACCGGCGTGACGCTGCCGTTTATCAGTCATGGCGGCAGCAGCCTCGTGACCTCGTTCTGCATGGCCGGGTTGCTGGCAGGGATTTCGGAGAGAAAGTAAGGAGTCAGAATCCAGAATTCAGGATTCAGAAGAAAGGCAATGCACGGCAAGGATGCATTCATTCTGAATTCGTTCACCCCTGCCTATTGATCGTTCACAGAAAGAGTGACGAGGCAGACGGGTTTCTCCAAGAGCCGTAGGAAGTTTTTCGGGGTCGGGATCGCTATCGGAATCGGTATCGATTGTATATCCGACCCCGATACCGACGCCGACCCGATACGATTGTCACTTTAATTACGAAAGTTCAATAGTGAAAACATCCACCCCAAAAACACGAGTCGCCCTCGTCACCGGCGGCGCGCAGGGAATCGGCCAGGGGATTGCCCGGCGGCTGCTGGCGGACGGCATGATTGTGGTGATTGCGGATTGCGACGCCGGGGCGTCCAACGAATTCCTGCAGGAGATGGGACGTGACGCGCGGCTGCTGTCGATCCCTACGGACGTGACGCGCGAGGCGGAAATCCGCCGCCTGGTCAGGGCTGTGGCGCGGCGCTGCAGACGGCTGGATGCGCTGGTCAACAACGTCGGCATCGGGATCAACAAGCCGGTGGAGAAGCTGACGCTGGCAGAGTGGAACCAAGTGCTGGCGACGAATCTCACGTCCCTGTTCCTGACTGTCAAGTACGCTGCGCCGCTACTGCGTCAGGCACACGGCCGCATCGTGAACATCGCCTCTACGCGCGCCCTGCAGTCGGAGCAGAATACCGAAGCCTATGCAGCATCCAAAGGCGGCGTGGTGGCGCTGACGCACGCGCTGGCCGTCAGCCTCGGCCCCGAAATCCGCGTCAACGGCATCTGCCCCGGCTGGATCGAGGTGGGCGACTGGCAGAAGGCATCGCGGCGCCACCAGCCACAGCATCGCGCCATCGATTGCCTGCAGCACCCGGCTGGCCGTGTGGGCACACCGCAGGACATCGCAGCACTCACCGCATTCCTGCTCTCCGACGAGGCGGGATTTATCACGGGCCACTGCCTACCCGTGGATGGCGGGATGACTATCAAGATGATTTACGAGGAATAGACGCGGCCACCGATCGCGTCTATAGTTGATTATCAAAATTGAACCTGGCTACAATGCCGACTATGTACGGAGTTTATCTTTTACGGGCCTTTGCCGTCCTGCTGCTGGGGATTGCGGCGGTTGGCCGTGCCGATGAGGAGACGCCCCTGCCCGCGTGGTCGACGTCGCTCGTGTCGTCGGCCATGTGCGACGGCAGCAAAATTCACCTGGCGGTGACTGGCACGGTGGCGGTCGCTTTTGACCAGACCCGGGAGGTACTGCTGGCGCCGGACATCCTCGAGAAGATCGAGGCCATGTATCGCCGCGAACTTCCGGATGGCGAGCCGGGAAAGCTGGAGGTGACGCGGCTGGAGACAAACGGGCACTACCGCGTGCGGTGGAAGACGGACCTGGCGGTCGTGCGAGATGTCTGGCGCGCGACAGACACCAACCACTTCTTCGAAGGCGGCTACGTGATCACCGGCGAGCGCTTCTTCGGCTCCTTCGAGACGGTCATGGCCGTGCGGGTGGCGCGCACTCCGGAAGGACAGTCTTCTTTTCTGGCCGACATCCTGGTCTATCCACACAACGGATTCATCCGGTTCCTGTTCAGCAACCTGATTTCCGTCGAAGGCTACTTCCGCCGCACCACGGCAGAATTGAGCGCGGAATTCCAGCGTGTCTGCACCAGCCTCTGCCGGGAAAATGCCACGCACCCGAAAGCCGACACGGCGGCCCAAGCGCCCAAATAAGAAAGCCGGCCTTGCATCGGCCGGCAGTCGAGTCGTCAGTTCCAGCCGGTCAGTCTGCTGATTTTTCGGGAATCTCGCGCGCGATCAGGCGCCTGGCCATGCCGGGAGCCGCCATCCATTCGAGCTGAAAGCGCGGCTTGCGCCCCTCGCTCAACTCGCAATGAAAGGCCGCAATCGTCGACTTGTGAAACCAGAGCGGTTGTTCGGCATGGCAATCCAGCAGCGCAGCAGCCAGATTGCCGAGCGAAGGCATGTGCCCCACAACCAGCACCTTCTCGCCGGCGGCCTCGCGGATCGCCTCCCACATGTCGTCTGACGAGACAACTGGTTTGAGCTCGTCGAGCGTGCGGATCTTGACGGGCGAATCGAGCACGTCCAGAACTTCTTCGGCAGTTTCCTGTGCCCGTGCGAAGGGGCTGGCGCAGACCTGATCGAGCTTCACTTCCATCCGCGCTAGGAGGCGACCCATGCGGCGGGCCTGCCGCAGCCCCTTTTCGGTGAGCCGGCGGTCGGCATCCCGGACAGCCAATCCGGCTTCGAGAGGGTCCGCCTCGGCATGGCGCATGAGGTAGAGTGTCATGTTGCAAAGATCGCAACTACCGGCAGGGACGCGGAACAATTCACGCGGACACACAGCACGGGACACAGAGACCGCAGAGGAAGCCTGAGAACACAGAGGAGTCTGCCGCACGTGCGCACACCATCAAGAGACGCCTCTGCGGGCTCATTCCCGCGCTGTGCCCTCTGTGTCCTTCCCGCTGTCGCGCCAGGTCTCAGCTCTTTTCCGTGCCCGCCGCTTCCGCGTCGCGGATGCGAATCGAGTAGAACGAGCGCCAGATGAAAATCAGCGCGACCGCAAAGAAGGCGATCGCCAGACCGGGGCGCACGCCAGGCTTCGTGATCTCGATGGCCAGCTCAAGGGCCAGAAGGCCAAAGAGCGTGGTGAACTTGATGATCGGGTTCAGGGCCACGGAAGAGGTGTCCTTGAAGGGATCGCCGACCGTGTCGCCAACAACGGAGGCGGCATGGAGCGGGGTGCCCTTCTGCTTCAGATCGACTTCCACGACCTTCTTGGTGTTGTCCCAGGCACCGCCGGCGTTGGCCATGAAAATGGCCTGGAACAGGCCAAAGAGCGCGGTCGAGATCAGGTAGCCGATGAAGAAGAAGGAATCGATGCAGGCTGCGGCCAGCGTGCTGAAGAAGACCGCCAGGAAGAGGTTGATCATCCCCTTCTGGGCGAAGATCGTGCAGATCTCCACCACGCGCTTGCTGTCCTTGGTGGAGGCGCGCTCCGAGGTGCCGTCGAGCTTGATATTCTCCTTGATGAATTCGACCGCATGGTGGGCACCGCAAGCCACGGCGTGCGTGGAGGCGCCGCTGAACCAGTAGATGATCGCGCCACCGGCCATGAGGCCGAGCAGGAAGGGCGGGTTCAGGATCGAGAGCATGTCCATGTTCGTGGTCAGGCTCTTGGTGAGGATCATGATGATCGAGAAGATCATGGTGGTCGAGCCGACAACGGCCGTGCCGATCAGCACCGGCTTGGCAGTGGCCTTGAAGGTGTTGCCTGCGCCGTCGTTCTGCTCAAGGAAGCGCTTGCCGTTTTCGAAATCCGGGGTGAAGCCGAAGGTCTGCTTGATGTCCTGGACGATGTTCGGCTGGCTTTCGATCAACGAGAGCTCGTAGACCGACTGCGCGTTGTCCGCCACCGGGCCGTAGGAATCCACGGCAATGGTCACCGGGCCCATGGAGAGGAAGCCGAACGCCACGAGACCGAAGGCAAAGACCGCGGGAGCCATCATGATGGCTTCCAGGCCCAGGTTGACGCCGCCGATCATGCTGATCAAGTAGGCGAGGCCCATCAGGCCGGCGATCACC
>CAIWXQ010000040.1 GCA_903916675.1 uncultured bacterium
GTGCCGAGCAGCGCATTGGTTCGGTCTGTTCTATTTTACCGCTCCAGCATTCAAGCTCATTTGCTCTTACCGCACTGAGCACATCACAACTCCAGCATCAGATACTCCGGAGTTCCCGCCACGGTGACTTCCACGATGCCGGGTTGGATTTGCCTTGCGGTTCCCGTGGCGGCGGGAGATTCGGTTAGCGGCATGATCGTGGATGAGACCAGTTTGCCAGGAACACTGGTGAGCCGTGTTGATTCTCCGGCGTCCCCGCTGGATGGGGACCAGACCGCCAAGATGAGCTGCTTTGGATTGTTGCCGTTCTGGTATTCATGCACCCGGAGCTTTCCCAGTCTATCAGTTATGATACGCACAAAGCGATAATCCCCCAGGGTCTTTTGGAGATGGGAAACGGCGTGAAACGAGGGCTTCGGTTTGAAATGCCGGGTCAGTCCGGCGCTGCCGTGGAGGCGGGCCTTGTCATCATCGTTGAAGAAATAAACATAAGCGCGCTCCACCGGCATGGCGGAGAAAACCAGCAGCGAGCGCACGAGCCATTGCGCCTGTTGCACATCGGTCACGCCCTCCCACTTGGAAAAATCTCCGGATTTGTCCTGGGGCTGTGTGGTGCTGTCGTAGCCGAATTCCGTGATCCAAACGGGTTTTCCGGGCATGTGTTGGTCCCGCCATGCGCAAAGATCCCGGATGTCCTTGAGATACGCCGGCAGTGCCGGGTCCTCGGGAAAACTCCGTCTCCACGTCGGCCAGCCGGTGAGTTGGGCGTAGCTATGGATCGTTAGAACATCGACCAGTTCCGTCATCCTCTCGAGGCACCGGACGGATTTCACATAATCGCCGCCGCCGACCGCTAGATTGCAGCTGGCGATTTTCATCCGCGGATCTCCAGCTCGGATGCCGGTAGCCATGGCCCGGAACATGAGGGTGTAATCCGCGTCACTCCATTTCCCGGGCTCGTTGCCGATTTCCACAGATTCTATAAGCCTGCGCTTTCCGGAGAGGCCGAATTCACGAGCAAATGCGGTGCCGTAGGCTTTCGCATCCTGCTGCAGATCGACCCAATCGGTGAGCGGCACGGTCTCGAACATCAAACAGGCATCTGTCGTCCAGCCCCGCTCTTTCCATGATCCATAAACCCTGCTCCAGTCTACCCGGTTTTTTGCGAACGGCAGCGGGGCGGGCACGGATGTTTCTCTGGCCAGGTCCCATTCCACAGGATGATAGTCCCGTACGAGGCGGCAAACGGAATGATAGAGTTCCGGATTGAACTGCACCGTGTGCCCGTTGATGCCGATGAAATCTTTCATCAACGGACGCTGTACATCGGCTGCCTCGGAATGCCCTATCGCAAGCGCCGCCACTCCGATCCATAACCGCCAGATGATGTTAGAATTCTTCATATTGTTGGCCGAACGTTGGCGATCACCGCGGCCTACACCATGGCGTGCTCGCAAACCTATTTACTACCGCGGTGCATCGCTGGGTTGGCGTTGTTGTTGGTTTCTTGTCGCCCTGTCAGTTGATAGTAGTACGGACCTGCATGGTAGTGGAAGAAGGTCTTTCCGTTCTGATCAACCACTTGCCATCTGTCGTCAGTTGGGTAGATTTGGTTGAACATGAATAGATCGCCAAGGCGTACTGCTTCGTTGCTTCCTACGCCCTCGTAGGCTTCTATGCGAACGGAGTTTTGAAGGTTCCATTTCTGCCTTGATTTACAATACAGAACGCAACTGACACTGTCGGTGAATACCTGTCCGTCGTCGACCGTAAGAATGACCAGACCATTGGCATCCTTTGTCATTTTGACGACGTTGACCGCCATGATAAACGTGCAGAAGAACCAGACCACGGCGATCGTGCCGAGGACCACTGCAATCGCCATTTTGATCAATCTCATTTTTTCTTCGCCAACGACTGCGGCCACCGGCGCGTATTCGCGTCAGGTGCGCCGCTTGGTTGTGCCGCCCTTCGTCAGGTTGCTCCTGATTTGCTTGAACGCGTTGTGTTTTCCCTCGGCTTTGGACCAACGTTCAATTTCCGCCAGGTCGATCGCATTCGCGGTGGCGACAAGGATGGCCTGCTGCAGGCATTGCGTATCGTTGCTGTGATAATACCAGGTGAGCCGGTCCTTCACGCAGTCGGTTGGCGAGATGATGCGCACGATGCCTGTTGCAGTTTCAATCTCGTCAACCTGTTTTACCGGTTCTCCGCCCACCGCGAGTGGTCCAGGCGGAAACTCGACCAGGAACTTCGCGTCGGGGTGCCGGAAATATCGATGCTCTTCATGAAACCCCAACGACTCCATGGCTGTCGTGATCTGTGCGCGTTTCGTGTACCCCGCGTTCACAAAGTCAAGGTCCATGGAGACGTACTTCTCCTGACTATAGATCGACACACAGGACCCGCCGGAAAGCACGACGTTGATATTGCGGCGACGAAACTCGGTGGCGACGAAGGCCGCGAATTCAAGGAGTGTCATGTCGGCAACTGGTTTCACAGCGGCTTCCCCCTGCGTCGCGGTCTCCGCCGGACGGTGCGCAGGCGATCCTGCTCAGCCTCTGGATAGAACGACAACGCCTTTCCGAGGAGCGCCCGCAATTCGTTCAAGAAGGGATACCTCGGGTTGAAGCGGTAAAGCCTGGTTCTACCCGCGGTGCGACTAGCCAGCACGCCTCCGGATTCCAGTTTGTCCATTTGCTTCTGAATACCATAGAGATCCGTGTCGAAGAGCCGGGCAATTTCGCTCGGATATCCCTCCTCGCGGGCAAGCAGAAAGAGCAGTGTCCGCTCGGCATTCGTAGAACCTAGCAACGGTTCGATCATGTCCGGCCTCCCAAAGTACCAACCACCAAAGATGGTTATATAACCAATATGATTGGTAGAGTAACCGGATGGAGTGGGTCTCGCAAGATCATTTTTGTGGGGTCAATTTGTATGGGCACAACGTCCGGCCTATCCGCCGCGGTATCCCGCGACGGATCAGGCCGTGGTTAGGCGGTTGTCTTCCTAATCCTCTTGTAATTGTCATCCGTCCAGGGGAAATCGCTCAACGTGAAACTTCGAAAGCCACCCTCTGCGAGTGCGATCGTCGCCTCTGCTGTGAAACAACCAGCGACAGCGACTCGAGACTGCTCGTCCAAATCCATTAGGGAATCAATGGCACGCCGAACCACGCTCGAAAGCACTACGTCCTTGCGGTCGTGAGCGAACAGCAAGAGGACAGACTCGCCGCTTTCGAAGTCAGCCCAGTTGACCTGTGGATGATAACGCTTCGGAATCAACCCGCGCAGTGTCTGAGGTGGCACGTGCCTGTAGACTTTGAATTTCACTATTATGCTCTTCTGCCTAACCGTCATATGGACCGCCAATCGGACTTTCCGGCGGTGGGCACCGAATGAAGTCCCGAGCCCATTTACAGATGAAACGATAAAACTTCGCGATGTTAACGTCAATCCCTGATGCAACAGCTTTTTAATCATGGGGTTAGACTGGCGCGTTCCTTCTGAATTCCGCCTGCCATGCTTTTCGCAGGATTTGGAACGGCGCGGCATATCCACGTCCTGGCGTGAATAATCAGCCAATCGGACTTCCCGGAAAAATTTGCCGGGCTGTGTAAGATTCTGCCCCGAATTTGCATATAACGGTGTAGGAAATGCCCCTGTTTACCGTGGTTATACCGCTGTCTGCGAAACGGACGAAACCATTATGCATAATTTACAACCCATTGATCTGCACGATGTTGAGGCGTACTGGAAAAGCCGGAACCTGGTGGATGAACGGCATCTTGGGTACTACATCCGCTGGCTGCAACGCTTTCTGGCAGGTCCCGGCGGGGATTCACGCCTGTCTGCACAGGACGCGCAGCAGGTGTTTGTCGAGCAACTGGACCGCAAGGGCGACATCCCGGAATGGCAGATTCGACAGGCGGCTCGGGCCGTGGAGTTGTTTCAGAAGCATTATCTGCGGTATAGGGCCGAGACAAATGGCACTGAGACGCTTCCGGATGGCCAAGTGTCTCCGGTGTCCATCCCGCCGACTCTTGCTGCGGCCATGGCGGAAACGCAGCGGCTGATCCGGATACGCCATTACGCGTATCGCACAGAGCAAACCTATCTGGCATGGTTGTCGCAGTACCGCAACTTTGTTGAAAAAAGCGGGTTGCCATGGGATGTTCCAGATACAGCCCGCGCGTTTCTGGCCCAACTGGCCTTGCAACGCAATGTTGCCGCTTCAACCCAAAACCAGGCGTTCAGCGCAGTTCTCTTCCTGTTGCGCGAAGTCTTGGGACGCGACACCGTAATGTTGAACTCGGTGCGTGCCAAACGCGGCCCGTACTTGCCGGTCGTATTCAGCGAGCGTGAGGTGACGCAGGTGCTGGGTTCGGTGGACGGAACGGCTGGCCTGATGTTGCGCTTGATCTATGGCGGTGGCCTGCGGGTGGGCGAGTGTGTGAGTCTGCGGGTGAAGGATCTGGATTTTGACCAGGGCATTCTTTATGTGCGGAGAGGGAAAGGCGACAAGGATCGGAGCACCCTGCTGCCAAACTGCCTCCTGGGAGCCCTCAAGAACCACTTGGCGCGAATACAGGAAAATCACAATAAGGAATTGGCGGAAGGGCATGGCGATGTGGAATTGCCATTCGAATTGGCGGCTAAATACCCGAAGGCTGCCTGGGAGTGGGCATGGCAATATGTTTTCCCGGCAAAGGACCGTTCCGTGGACCCGCGCTCCGGAACCGCACGGCGACACCACATCAACGAGGACGCACTCCAACGCGTGATGCGGCAGGCGTTGGTACGGTCCGGCATCCCCAAGCATGCCGGCGTCCACACCTTGCGCCACTCCTTTGCCACGCACTTGCTCATGCGCGGGGTGAACATCCGCGAGGTGCAGGAATACCTTGGCCACAAGAGCGTCGAGACCACCATGATCTACACCCATGTCATGCGCGGCCTTAACAGCACCGCCGTCAGCCCTCTGGATGCGCTGGAGAAAAGCGTCGGGTGATGAAACCTAATCGGGGTCGGGATCGCTATCGGTATCGGGGTCGGGAGGCTGAAGACGGAAGGCGGTTAGGTAAACACCTTCTTCGGCAACGAGGAACAGCACGATGAAAATTAGACACGAAACACCGGCCACATCGTCGCACTTCGGCTGTAATTCGTTGATGAACAGCCAGATGAGAAAAAAGCATGTCCAAAAGAGGGGGCCTGTTTCGTGTCTAATTCTGTCTATTTCTGTCTACTTCTTCATAAGAATAGCTGCAACGGCAGCGCGTGTTTCAACGTATGCCCGGAGAGTGTTCTACTCTTCGTCACCGGATTCGTCTGCCACGTCCGGCGACACCGGCCGCGGTTCGACGCGCGGGATGGCTGCCGGGCTGACGCCGGCGCCGCGTAGTTTGGCGGCCACGGATTCCTGCCGGGGGTCGATGGCGTAACTCCGGCTCCAGTAGGCGACAGCCTCTGGCGTGCGCTGGAGTTGCGCGAACGCATCGCCGACATGATCGAGGATGGTCGGGTCATCGGGCAGGCATGCGCGGGCGCGCAGCAGCAGGTTGAGCGCCTCGGTCCAGCGCTGCTGCCGAAATCGGATCCAGCCGAGCGTATCGAGATACGCGCCGTTGTGAGGTCGGAGCTTCACGGCCTGTTGCGCAAGGGCGGCCGCCTCGTCCAGCCGCACGCCCAGCAGCGCCCAGGTGTAGGCGAGGTAGTTCTGCAGGGTGCTGGCGCGCGGATGACGGCGCAGGGCCTCCTCGAAGACAGCGACCGTGTCGTTGGTTCGCCCCAGTTCGTCCAGCGTCGCACCATGGAGGAGCTCGAACGCCACGCAAGGGACCTCCTGCCGTGCCAGCAGCACATCGTGGACGCGGGCGAGTACTGGCGCAGCGTTCGTGCCATCCTCCATCGCCAGATGGATCGCGGCAAGTGTCAGGAGCTCGGGGACCTGATCCGGGGCCTTTTCCACCCGGCGTGTCTGTTCTGCGAGGGCGGCTGCGCCGTCACGGTCGTGGAGGATGTTGGCCAGGGCCGTGGCAGCGCGGATGTGCTGGGGCTGTTGTTCCTGAATCTGGCGGAAAACACGCAGCGCGTCGTTGGTGTGTCCGGCCGCCAGCGCGGCTTCGCCGACAAAGAAGTGCAGCTCCGCGCGCTGGGTGGCGCCGGTGGCGCTCGCGACGGCCAGTTCAAGGCAGGGGATGGCGCGTTCCGGCGTCTGTGCACCCTGGCAGAACTGGATGGCCCAGAACGTCGGCAGGTTGCGCGTCTCAATGCACGGGCGGTCGTGGATCAGCCGACGCATGACCCGCACAGCCTCCTCGTCGCGACTGGCGGCGAAGAGCGTGCGGACCTGGGAAAAGGCAAGGGTGAGGTCGCCGGGGTCGAGCGCGGACGCTTCGCAATAATAATGGGCGGCGCGTGCAGGATCATCGGCCTTTTCTGCAAGCCGGGCCAGATCGCGGCGTGCGGCGATGTCCTCGGGATGCTCCGCGCAGAACTCGGCGAGACGGTCGAGCGCTTCCGGTGCGCGGCCTTCCCGGAGCAGGCTGAGGACCAGCGCGCCGGAGGGACGCCGGCTGTCGGGATCCAGGCGGGCGGCTTCCGCAAAGGCGCGGCGCGCGTCTGCGGCGTGCCCCGGCTCCGACTCCCAGAGCAGTCCTTCGGCGTAGCGGGCCAGGGCTTTGGCGTGGATGTCGTCGTCCGGCGCTTCGGTGGAACGGCCGGAGGAAGTTCCGGAAAAGGTGCCGCAACCAACGGCGGAGAGCAGGAGCAGGAGCGGAAGCAGGCGGCAGGCCAATACGCCGGCCAGCCATGAAGAGGTCGCGGAAGGAAGACCAGCCCGCATGTTCGCAGAGACCAGGCACGGCCCAACAGCCGGGTGCGCCGTTGGGATGCCGCGCCGGGGAGGCTACTTGTTCTTGTGGCGATTCGCCTTCAGGCGCTTCTTATACTTGTGCTTGGACATCTTGGCGCGGCGTTTCTTCTTGATCGAGCCCACGGTTATTCCTCCTGATCTTGGGATGGCTTACAGCACCACCTTGTTCAACGGCAATTCGATGATACCCTCGGCGCCCGCCTTGCGCAACTGCGGGACGATCTCGCGCACGACGCGCTCCTCGACCACGGACTCAACCGCGTGCCAGCCGGTATCGTTGAGCGGGCTGACGGTCGGGGTGTGGAGTGCGGGGAGCTTGGACACGACCGCCTTGAGCTGGGCAGCCGGGACGTTCATCTTCAGCAATACGCGCGTCTCGGCAGCCAGGGCGCCGGCCAGCAGCAGGGCGATCTGCTCGACCTTGGCGCGCTTGGCAGGATCCTGCCAGGCTTTCTTGTTGGCGATGAAGCGGGTGGTGGACTCGAGTACCACGTCCAGAATGCGCAGGTTGTTGGCGCGCAGGGAGGATCCGGTCTCGGTCAGCTCCACAATGGCGTCCACGAGTTCCGGCGCCTTCACCTCGGTGGCGCCCCAGGAGAACTCGACCTCCGCCTGGACCTTGTGCTTCTGGAGGTAGCGCTTGGTGAGGCCCACGGCTTCGGTGGCGATGCGCTTACCGTTCAGGTCCTGCACAGACTTGATGGGGGAGTCGTTCGGCACAGCCACGACCCAGCGCACGGGCTTCATGCCGACCTTGGCATAGAGCAGCTCCGCCACCTCGACGACATCGGAGCCGTTCTCGTAAATCCAGTCATACCCCGTGATGCCGGCGTCAAGCACGCCGAGTTCCACGTAGCGGCTGATCTCCTGGGCGCGGATCAGGCGGCATTGCAGTTCGGGGTCGTCCACGCTCGGGATGTAGGAGCGGGAGCTGACCTGCAGGGTGAACCCGGCCTTCCGCATCATGTTGAAGGTCGCGTCCTGCAGGCTTCCCTTGGGGAGGCCGAGTATGAGTGCCATGCGAATGAATCTCCGTGTGTTCCGCTCAACCGGTGGGAAAGCAAAATACCAGAACAGCCGGAGCGAGGCAAACCGGCAGTTTGGGGTGTACACGGTTCAGGACACAGAGGCCGCAGAGAGAAAACAGAGAACACAGAGGATGCTGTTGCTGCCAGGTGGCCAGGGCGGTCCCCGCACGGGCGCATACCGCGCGAATGGGGCTGCGTGTATGCGAGGTGTGTCTTTGTCGTGAGCTTTGACGCGAACATTGTCGTCAACGATCACGACAAAGCCGGAGGAGTCCCTCCCTCTGTGCGCTCAGTCCCCCTCAGTGTTCTCTGTGTCCCACTTTCCTTGTACGGTCGTCCCCCCGTTCGTTCTTGCGTTCACGGCGGCAACCGGCTATTGCTTTTTCCGTGGCACGGCCGTTCGGCCGGGCCGGTGCGGCAGTGAGGATGGCAGCATGGCGTACGAGGTGCTGGCGCGCAAGTGGCGCCCCAAACAGTTCGAGGACGTGGTGGGACAGGACCACGTCACGCGCACGCTGCGTAACGCCATCGAGAGTAGTCGCATCGCGCACGCCTACCTGTTTGTCGGCCCGCGCGGCATCGGCAAGACCACGCTGGCGCGCATCTTCGCCAAGGCGCTGAACTGCGCCAAAGGGCCGACCTCCACCCCCTGCGACGCCTGCGACCTCTGCCGCGAGGTCGCGGCCGGCAACTCATTCGACGTGTTGGAGATCGACGGCGCCTCCAACAACGGCGTGGATCAGGTGCGCGACCTGCGCGATGCCGTGCAGTTTGCGCCGGTCCGCGGCAAGTACAAGATCTTCATCATCGACGAAGTGCACATGCTCTCCACTGCCGCCTTCAACGCGTTGCTTAAGACGCTGGAGGAGCCGCCGCCGCACGTGAAGTTCATCTTCGCGACCACCGAGGGCGACAAGATCCTGCCGACGATTATCTCGCGCTGCCAGCGCTTTGATCTGCGGCGTATTTCCACGGCAATGATCGTCGAGCGCCTGCGCCACATCTGCACGGTCGAGAAGATTACGATCGACAACGACGCCCTGCTGGCCGTGGCGCGCGGCGCCGAGGGCAGCATGCGCGACGCGCTCTCGGCGCTTGACCAGCTCGTCTCCTTCAAGGGCGACACGCTGACCGAAGAGGATGTGCTGGCGGTCTTCGGGCTCGTGTCGCGCAAGTCGCTGGAGGCGCTGGCTGGCCACCTGCTCAAGGGCGAGATGGGCGAGATGCTGAAGCTGGTGGAGGCCTTCGACAGCGCCGGCAAGAATTTGCGCCGCCTGACCGTGGAGCTGCTGGCGCACTTTCGCAACCTGCTGATCTACGAGTCAATCGGCCCGGAGGCTGCCGCCGTGGCGCTCGATGCCACCCCGGAGCAGTTGCGCGCGCTCCAGGCACAGGCCGCATTGGCCGATCCCCCGCGCTTGCTGCGCGTGGCCGAGCAGCTCGTGGCGGCCGAAGAGGGGTTGCGGCACACGCTCTCCGTGCGCACGCGCCTCGAGATTGCGCTGCTGCGCTGTGCCCGCGCCGCCACAGTGGTGACGGTCGAGGAGATCGTCCGCCGGCTGAATGCGCTGCGCCAGGCGGAGCCGGCAAGTGCGGCGCCAGCCGCGGTCGCCGCACCCCGCACGGCGCGCTCGGTGATGGATGATCCCATCGTGAAGCGCGCCATGGAATTGTTCGACGGCAAGGTCGTCGAAGTCGAGGAATAGAACGCTACAAAAAGGAACCCGGATCATGGCGAACCCTTTTGAACAGATCAAGCAGGCGATGCAGATGCGCAAGGAAGCCAAGCGCATCCAGGCGGAGATCGAGAAGATCACGAGCGAGTACAGCAACGGCGGGATCACGTGCGTGGTGCGCGGCGATTTCACGGTGGTGTCGATCAAGATCACGCCCGAGGCCCTCAAGGAGGTGCTCGCCGGGCGGCCGGAGCGGTTCGACACGATGCTGCTCAACGTGGTCAACGGCGCCCTCAAGCTCGTTAAGAAGCAGACCCAGGAGCACATGGCCAAGCTGATGCAGGCTGGCGGCGGCGGCGGGCTGGCTGGGATGCTGGGAGGCTGAAGGGGAGGGAAGTCAGGGGTCATTTGTCATTGGTGAAAACAATCCGACCGATCATGTCTGATCGCCAATGACCAATGGCCAATGACCAATGACTCATGTCCACGCCCCTCGACAACCTGATTCGGACGCTCTCCCGCCTTCCCGGCTTGGGACGGCGCTCGGCCGAGCGTGCGGCTCTGGCGCTGGTGCGCCGGCCCGAGACGCTGCTGGACGATCTGGTCCTTGCGCTGCAGCAGGCGCGGCAGTCCATCCGTTGCTGCGAACGTTGTGGTGCGTTCGCCACGGTGGACACCAACCCCTGCGCGCTCTGCACAGACCCCTCCCGCGACGACACACTGCTCTGCGTGGTCGAGGAGCCTGCCGATATTCTGTCGCTTGAGCGCTCCGGCGGGTTCCGCGGCCGCTATCATGCTCTGCTGGGAAAACTCTCGCCCGCGCGACAGACCGGACCGGCCGAACTGCGCCTGCAGGCGCTGGCAACGCGCGTGGCCGAGGGACAGGTGCGCGAGGTGCTGCTGGCGCTGAGTACCGACATGGAGGGCGATGCCACCGCTGGCTTCATCGCCGAGATGCTGCGCCCCCGCGGCGTGCGCGTCACGCGCCTGGCCTTCGGCCTGCCGGCAGACAGCGGCGTGGGGTATTCCGACGCGCTGACGCTCAAGCGCGCCATTGGCGGCAGAATGGATGTATAATGCTTCCGGGATTTATGGGAAAGAGGACAGAGATCAGCGGTCGGAGGTCGGAAAACATGCCCAGCTGTAAGAATCGTAGCACATTCTGGCTTTTTCATATCTCGCTGATCTCTGCCCTCTGTCCCCAGGCTTCTGACATCCAAAAGGCAGGTACGTATGAAAATCATCCGTAGCTTCTGGGCTATGTATGGCGCGGCGTTTCTGATCGCCGTGGCCGGTTTTGCCGTGGCCTACCGATTCGTCGGCGCGCCGCCGCCACGCGTGATCCGCATCGCCGCCGGCGCCAGGGGCGGTGCCTACTACAATTTCGCCCGGCAGTATGCGACCTTTCTGGCGAAAAATGGCATCCGGCTGGAGGTGGTCGAGACGGCTGGCACGGTGGAAAACCTGCGGCTGCTGCGGGATCCGGACTCCGGGGTGGACGTGGCGCTGGTGCAGGGCGGCGTGATGGACGAGACCAGCGCGCAGGGGTTGGTCGGCCTCGGGTCGGTCTGCTACGAGCCGCTGTGGGCCTTTCAGCGCACAGGCTCCCCGGCGGCGCTGGAGCGCGATTTTCTGGGGCGTCGCATTGCGGTGGGCGCCGAGGGGAGTGGCACGCGGCCGCTGGCGTTGATGCTGCTGGCCGCCAACGGAATCGACGGGCGGAATAGCATCCTGCTGCCGCTGGGCGGCACGAACGCGATGACGGCGTTGTTCGACGGGCGCGCGGACGTGCTGTTCACGGTCGCTTCGGTGGAGGCGGAGAACGTGCGGCAGATGCTGCTGGACCCGCGCCTGACGCCGCTGAGCTTCGTCCGCGCGCCGGCCTATGCGCGGCTCTTTCACTCGCTTTCCGCCGTACGCCTGCCGGAAGGCGTGGTGGATCTGGCTCACAACCGTCCCGCCACGGACGTGCAACTGATTTCGTCGGCTGCCGCGCTGGTGGCGCGCGAGTCGTTCCATCCGGCGCTGGTGGACCTGATGCTGCAGGCAGCCGCCAGCGTGCACGGCGCCGGGGGCGTTTTTGCCGACCCCGGCCAGTTCCCGTCGAAGCTCTATCTGGACGTGCCGCTCAGTCGCGACGCGGAGCGCTACTTCAAGTTCGGGCCGCCGCTGCTGCAGCGCTACTTGCCGTTCTGGGTGGCCAACACCGTGGACCGCATCAAGATCATGCTGGTGCCGCTGCTGGTGCTGCTGGTGCCGCTGGTCAAGGTCGTGCCACCGACCCTCCGCTGGCGTATCCGTAGCCGGATCACGCGCTGGTACCGGGAGCTCTACACCATAGACGCGCGCGTCAGCCTGGCCGACGCTGCCGTGGCAGACGAGCTGCTGGCGGAGATCGACCGCGTCGAGCGCGAGGTCGTGCGCATCTCCGTGCCGCTGGATTACGCCGACCAGCTCTACAACCTGCGCAGTCACATCGCGCTGGTGCGCGAGCGGATCTTGGCCCGGCACCGCGCCGTTGCCAGCGCCAGTCACCCCCCCCGGTGAGATGCTCGCGCGGGAGACCGCACGGGGCACCCGGTGATTCGCCCTGCGCTTGTCGATTCTGCCGTGAGGCGCTAGCATACGCCGCATGTCCACTGGCCTGCAGCGCGCGCGGGATGCCGTGATCACCGTGCTGGACTTCGAGACCACCGGCGTGGTGTGTGGGTGGCCAATGCTGCCGTGGCAGGTGGGGCTGGTGCGGGTCCGCTGCGGACAGATCGTGGCGGAGGAACGCCGCGAGTGGCTGCTGCACGTGGCTGCGGACCGGCCGTTCAACTCACATGCGCCGGGGCGCCACGGACGGCTGCGGCACGAGCTGGCGCAGACGCCGGGCCTGCCGGCGCTCTGGCCGGAACTGGCACCTTGGCTGGCGGACGCGCCGCTGGCCGCGCACAACGTCGGCACGGAACGCGCCGTGCTGGAACGCGCCGCGCCGCTGCACCGGTTCGGGCCGTGGATCGACACCCTGCGGCTGACCCGCCGGGCGTATCCGCAACTGCCGTCTGCCGCACTGGAAGATGTTGTGGCCGCGCTGCATCTGCAGCCGCGTCTGGCCGCGCTGCTGCCTGGCCGGGAACCGCACGACGCGCTCTACGACGCCTGCGCCTGCGCCCTGCTGCTGGAACATTTTCTCGCGCTTCCCGGCTGGGAGGACGTGACGCTGCAGGCGCTGGTGGCGTCGGCGTAAGGCGTCGGCGGTCCCCGCACGGGCAAGACATGGTTACGGATCCGCCGGGCGAACCGCAGATTGACGAACACCCAACCGCAGAGCTGGGAAGTTCACTTCAACAATCGACACGCTGCTGTTCTGCGGTTTTGCGGTTTCCTCGTCTTGTGGCGAACGAACATCTACCGGTCGGGGTCGGAATCGGTGTCGAAAACAGCCGGAACGGCCGAATGTCATAATTTTCGACCCCGATGAGATCGGTGCGCGTCGTATCCAGGCCGCCTTTTTCCTGCTTTTGCGCGAGCGTTTGACACTCTCAAGGCCATTCTTTATAGTAAACACTTCTTTTGCGTTGTGGCGTGGCGCGGATGGCAATTCCCCGGGGTAGTACATGGCGAAGGAACTGGCATTCGTTCTGATCAATCCGTATCCGATCCGCAAGTCGCGGACGGGCGGAATCATGGCGCGGTATCTGGCACGGACCGACCTGAAGCTGGTCGGTGCGCGCCTGTTCGGTCCGTCGCGCGCGCTGGTCGAGGAATTCGCGGAGGTTCTGCACGGGATCGACCGCACGGACATGGAGGTCGGCAGCCTGCTGGCCGATTACGTGCTGCGATCCTTCATGCCCGATCCTGCCACGGGCCGGCCGCACCGCTGCCTCTGCCTGCTGTTCGAGGGCGAGGATGCGCTTCGCAAGATCTACGAGGTGACAGGCAGCCTGCGCCAGCACTGGTGTACAGGACTCTCGGTGCGCGACACCTACGGCGACTTCGTGCGCGACGAGTCCAGCGGCAAGGTCATCTACCTGGAGCCCGCGGTGATCGTCGGTCCGACGGCAGAGTCCGCGGCCGCCTGCCTGCGGCTCTGGGGTAAGTATGCGTCGACGGACGCCGGCATCGTCCGCAGCGCCTCGGACGTGCTGGTGGGCGAGGGGGTGCAGCGGACGTTGGTGCTGCTCAAGCCCGACAACTTCCACCAGCCCTCGCTGCGCGCGGGGAACATCATGGACCTGCTCTCCGGTTCCGGCCTGCGCATCGTCTGCGTCAAGAAGTTCGCCATGAGCGTGGCGCAGGCCGAGGCCTTCTACGGCCCGGTGCGCGAGAGCCTGGCGCGCGTCTTCCCCCTGTTCGGCAAGGAGCGCGCCGCGCAGGTCCTGGCGCAGGAGTTCGGGTTCCCGGTCGACCCCGCCGGCATGGACGCGCTGTGCGAGCAGCTGGCGCCGAGTTTCGCCGCGCGCGAGTTCGAAAACATCGTGGAGTTCATGAGCGGCCGTCGCCCCTCCGTCTGCACGCCGGAGGAGAAGATCGCCCCCGGCAAGGAGGAGTGCCTGGCGATCGTCTACGAGGGTGTTGCCGCGGTCAGCAAAATCCGTGACGTGCTGGGTTCGACAGACCCGCGCAAGGCCCGGCCCGGTTCCATCCGGCGCGAGTTCGGCACGAACATCATGATTAACGCCGCACACGCGTCCGACTCTCCCGAGAACGCCGTGCGCGAGATGGGGATCGTCGCCGTCGAGCACGACTTCCTGTTCGAGGACCTCATCCGGAGATACTACCCGTGAAGCCGCTCAACACCACCATCCTGGCAATCCAGCCGTCCGCCACGCTCGCCATCGCCAGCCTCGCCAGGCAACTGGCGGCGCAGGGCGAGAAGATCTGCAATTTTACGGTTGGCGAGCCGGACTTCGACACGCCGGAGTTGATCAAGGACGCTTGCGTGGACGCGCTGCGCAAGGGGCAGACCAAGTACACGCCTATCAACGGCATCCCGAAGCTGTGCGAAGCTATTGCCGCCAAGCTCCAGCGCGACAACGGCCTGGCGTACAAGCCCGCGCAGATCGTCGTGAGCTGCGGCGCCAAGCACTCGCTGGCGCTGGTCTTCCAGACGCTGCTGAACCCCGGCGACGAGGTGCTGGTGCCGTCGCCTTTCTGGCTGAGCTACCCGGAGATGATCCGCGTGGCCGGCGGCCAGCCGGTCTACCTGCGCGCGAAGCGCGAAAACGACTTCAAGATCACGCCGGCGGACATTGCCAAAGCCGTCACCCCCCGCACCGTGGCGCTGCTGGTCAACAGCCCGAGCAACCCGACCGGCACGATGTACACGCCGTCCGAGCTGCGCGCGCTCGGCGAGGAGGCGCTCCGGTACGGCTTGGCCATTGTGGCCGACGAGATCTACGAGAAGCTGGTGTTCGAGGGGAACCGCTTTGCCAGCATGGCCTCTTTCTCGCCGGAGCTGTACAACAACACAATCACGATCAACGGCTTCAGCAAGTCCTACGCCATGACCGGCTGGCGCCTGGGATACACCGCTGCCTCCGAGGCGTTCGTCCGTGCCATGGGTTCTCTGCAGAGCCATTGCGCCTCTGCGCCCACGACCTTCGCGCAGTGCGGCGCGATCGCCGCGCTGGAGCAGGGCGAGGCGTCCATCACGGAGATGGTCAAGGCCTTCGACGAGCGCCGCCGCCGCATCTATGCGCTGATGTCCGCCATTCCCGGCGTGAAGTGCCCGAAGCCCACTGGCGCGTTTTACGTCTTCCCGGACATCTCGTCCTTCGGGCTCGACTCCGTCGCCTTTGCCAGGCGCCTGCTCGCGGAGCAGAAGGTGGCCGTGGTGCCGGGTGCGGCTTTTGATGCCGATGCCTGCATCCGCTTCAGCTATGCTTGCAGCCTGCAGGAGATCGAAACCGGCATGGCGCGCTTCCGGGCTTTCTGCGAAAGCTTACGGTAGAGTCTTCCGCTCCGGAAGCATCCCGCGATTTCCGCCGCATCCGGACCGGGCGAGTGGTGGAATTGGCAGACACGCAAGACTTAGGATCTTGTGGCGAAAGCCGTGCGGGTTCAAGTCCCGCCTCGCCCACCAGTTGCGGTTCGGAAATCCGGAATCTGGAAGCAGAAACCTGATAGCCCCAGGATTTTAATCTCGTACCACCCGGCGGATTTTTCCTGCGCGATCGTGCGGGAGGAGACGTGAGCATGCCAAGAGCCATTCTTTCTGTTGTGGTTTTGACAATGGCGACCTGGGCGCAGGCAGCGGACTGGCCGCAGTTCTATGGCCCACAACGCAATGGCGTCAGCAGCGAAACCGATCTTGCCGCGACCTGGCCTGTTGGGGGTCCCAGGGAGCTCTGGGCGTTCAGCCTCGGCCCGGGCTACTGCGGCGTGGCCGTGCAAGGCGGCAAGGTTTACCTGCTCGACCGCGAGCAGGAAAAGCAGGAGATCGTCCGTTGCTTGGACCTGGCCACCGGCAGGGAGGACTGGAACTTCGCCTATGATGCCCCGGCCAAAGTCACCTGGGAGGGCTCGCGTTCCACGCCCAGCGTCGACGACACCTGCGTTTTTACGGTTGGCGTGACGGGCGAGATTCTGTGCGTCGACAAAACTACGCATAAGCCGCGCTGGCAGAAGAACATTTTTACCCTCTACGGCGGCAAGCCGCCCAGGTTTTCTGTCAGCCAGAGCCCGCTGCTGTATAAGGACATGGTTATCGTCGCGCCGCAGTCCCAGCAGGCCTGCCTGTCCGCGCTGAAAAAGTCCGACGGTCTGGAGGTGTGGAGGTCCGCCCCTTTGGGAGACGGGATGCAGTACAGTTCGCCCGTGCTGGCCAATCTCGAGGGTGTCGATCAGGTGGTGTTGCTCAAACGCGAAGGGCTGCTGGCGGTTGACCCTGCCACCGGCACGACGCTCTGGACATATAAGGGCCAGGACTGCTGGGATCCGGCGCCCGCACCGGTGCACCTGGGCGGCGGCAGGTTCTTTATCAATGGCAGCGGGGCTGGTGGCGCATTCTTTCAGGTCAGCCGTGCGGGAGAGCAGTGGCAATTGACCGGGCTGTTCAAAGATAAGGCCCTGTTTGACGCGCAGGTGCAGGCAGCCGTGCCGTATCAAGGTTACTTGTACGTCAACGGCAACAGCGAGAAAAAGGACAGATACGGGCTTACGTGTCTGGATTTTGAGGGGCACATGCAGTGGCAGACCCAGAACCAGCCGAGCATCGAACTGGGCAGCTTGGTGATCGCCAATGGACTGCTGTATTACATGGACGGCAAGAGCGGCACGCTGACGATGGCTCAGGCCAGCCCTGCGGGCTATCATGAACTTGCCCGTGCCAAGGTGTTGACGGCCGCGAAAGGCATGTGCTGGGCGTCCCTGGCCATCTCCGACGGAAAACTGCTCTGCCGTGACCAGAAAGAGCTCAAGTGCCTGGACATCAGGCATCCCTGAGTTCCATGCAGATCCTGCGACTGCAACCGGCCCGGATACCTCTGCGTCACGGATGCTAAATCTCGTAACTCCCGCCGGTTTTTCCCAGCGCCTCCTGGCGTTCGAGCAGATATTGCAGCGTGATGTCGTCCATGGCGTCCTTGAGTTTGGCTTCGACCGTGGCCCAGGCGTCGCGCGCGGTACAGTCGTTGCTGCGGTCGCACGAGCCGGGCGCCTGCAGGCAGCCGACGACCGAGACCGGGCCTTCCAGGATCTCCACGATGTCGAGGATTGAAATCTTCGTCGGCGACCGGGCCAGCGTGTAGCCGCCGTGCGCGCCGCGCGTGACGCGCAGCAGACCTGCCAGCTTGAGCGGGTTGATCACCTGCCACAGGTATTTCTGCGAGATCTGCTGGCGGAGGGAAATGTCGCGCAGTGCCACCGGCCCTTTTTGCGCGTGTGCGGCCACGTCGAGCAGGATTCGCAGTCCGTATCGTCCCTTGGTGGAGATGCGCATGGCTCAGGGCTCCTTCCGCGGCGCGCGCGGCCGTTTTCGCGCAGCCGACGATATTCTGGCGCGCTCCTGTGCTTCCGCCGGTTGCAGCAGGGTGCGGACTGCCACGGCGGCGCAGTGGAGTCCGAACGCGCCGGTGACAAAGGCGGCGGTGCCAAGGATCAGGTTGCGGTCGTCGCAGCTCATGAATTCGTTGTTCCGGCGGGCGCACAGGCAGCAGGGCCCCTTGCCGCGGTCGTAGGACATTGCGCGGGGCGCGGATGGCTCCTCGCGGGAGAAGACAGCGGCGATGCCGAAGGGTCCTTCCTTTTCCCCGGGGAAGCCGTAGTCGCGGCGCAGGATCTTGCGCACGACGCGGGCGAGGGCGTCCACGTCGGTCTGGGAGAGATCCGCCACTTCGATGCGGGCAGGATCTAGGCGTCCGCCGGAGCCGGTGGAACAGACGATGTCGATGCCGTGGTCGCGGCAATAGGCGAGGAGGTGGCACTTGGAGGTGACGCAGTCGATGGCGTCGACCACAAAATCAGGCTTCGCGGCGAACACCTGGTTGGCGGTGTCGGCGCGGTAGAAGATGTCGAGCACGCGGACATCGGCGGCGGGGTTGATCTGCCGCAGGCGTTCGGCCATAACTGCGGCCTTGGGGGTGCCGATGCATCCGTCGAGCGCGTGGAGTTGGCGGTTGAAGTTGGTGATGCAGACGTCGTCGTAATCGGCCAGCGTGAGAATCCCGACGCCGGAACGCGCCAAGGCCTCTGCCGCCCAGGATCCGACGCCGCCGACGCCCACCACCAGCACGTGTGCCTGCGCTAGGCGTCGGAGGTTCTCTTCGCCGACGAGGCGACCCAGGCGGTCGAAACGGCGATCAGAGCTTGGCGCAGCCGTGTGCTCGGTTCCGGAGTGGTCTTTTGTCATGGCAACGGGCTTCGATTTCCGAGGGCATACTTTGCACACCCATGGTCGGATGTCGAGTCGATTTGCGGCGCACTGCGGGCGACCGCGCTCCCGGGGGTGCGCGCTTGCTCGCAGAGGGAGTAGGACAAAAATGCAGCCTGGATACAATGCACAATGATCTCGTCGGGGTCGCGCATGACAAGAAAGTGAGAAAGAAAACGATTTTCGGGGTCGGTGTCGCTATCGGAATCGGCATCGAAAGCAATTGTATCGACCGGAAGAAGTCACAAACGGCAGTGTTTTATGATTTTCGACCCCGATACCGATAGCCTGCTCGCCGATGCGCGCTGCGAATCCCCAGTTGGTTTCCGCGCCGGCTTCGTGCTATAGTTACCCGGCCTTTGTGAGGAAATTCGCATGCATCCGTACCGCACCCACACCTGCAATGACTTGCGCGCCGAGCACGCCGGACAGACCGTGAAGCTCTCCGGCTGGATATTCCGCAAGCGCGACCATGGCGGAATCCTCTTCATCGACCTGCGCGACCATTACGGGCAAACCCAGGTCGTGGTGCACCCCAGCCGCTCGTTTTTCGAGGAACTGACGCACATCAAGCTGGAGAGCGTGGCGACGTTCGTCGGCCGCGTAACACTGCGGGATGCCGCCACTGCGAATCCCGAGATCCCCTCCGGTGCGGTGGAGATGGTGGCCGACGCGTGCGAGGTGCAGTCGGTCTCTGAGCAGACCCCGCTCTACCTGGCGGGCGAAGAGGATATTGCCGAGGAGGTGCGCCTCAAGTACCGCTTCTTGGACTTGCGCCGCGCCAGCCTGCACCAGAACATCCTGCTGCGCTCGCAGGTGATCGCGCACCTGCGCCGGCAGATGACCGCGCAGGGGTTCAACGAATTCCAGACGCCGATCCTGACGTGCAGTTCGCCGGAGGGCGCGCGCGACTACCTCGTGCCGAGCCGTGTCCACCCCGGCAAGTTCTACGCGCTGCCGCAGGCGCCGCAGCTTTTCAAGCAGCTGTTGATGGTCGCCGGCTTTGACCGATACTTCCAGATCGCGCCGTGCTTCCGCGACGAGGACGCCCGCGCCGACCGCTCGCCCGGCGAGTTTTACCAGCTCGACATGGAAATGTCGTTCGTGACCCAGGACGAGGTCTTCCGGGTGGTCGAGGAGGTGTTGTACAGCACGTTCACGACGTTCTCTAAGCTGGCCGTGGATGCCGCGCCGTGGCGCCGCATTCCGTACCGCGAGGCCATGCTGAAGTATGGCAGCGACAAGCCCGACCTGCGCATCCCGTTCGAGATGTGCGACGTCACCGGGATCTTTCGCGATTCCGGCTTCAACGCCTTTGCCGGCGCCATCAAGACTGGCGCTGTGGTGCGTGCTATCCCGGTGAAGGGGATCAAGAACCAGCCGCGCAGCTTCTTCGACAAGCTGGTCGAGCACGCGAAGTCGCTGGGCTCCAAGGGGCTCGCGTACCTGATCTGGGACGGGGACACGATCAAAGGTCCGATCCAGAAGTTCCTCAAGCCGGCAGAGCTCTCCGCGCTGGCCGGCACGGGCTCGATGCAGGACGGCGACGTGATGTTCTTCGTCTGCGACGAACCGGGCAAGGCTGCCAGAATCTCCGGCGACATCCGCGGCAAGCTCGGCCGTGACCTCGGCCTCATTGAAAAGGGCGTCTTCCGCTTCTGCTGGATTGTGGACTTCCCGATGTACGAGCTCGACCCGGAGACCAGCGCCGTGGCCTTCTCGCACAATCCGTTCTCCATGCCGCAGGGCGGGATGGAGGCGCTGGAGAAGACGCCGCCGCTCGACATCCTGGCCTACCAGTACGACGTGGTCTGCAACGGCGTGGAGCTTTCCAGCGGCGCGATCCGCAACCACCGGCCGGACATCATGTTCAAGGCCTTCGCGCTCGCCGGCTACCCGCAGGAGGAGGTCGAGGCGAAGTTCTCTGGCCTGCTCAACGCCTTTCGCTACGGTGCGCCGCCCCACGGCGGCATCGCGCCGGGTGTGGACCGCATCGTGATGCTCCTGGCGGGCGCGGAGAACATCCGTGAGGTCATCGCCTTCCCGATGAACCAGAAGGCGCAGGACCTGATGATGGGCGCGCCCTCGTCTGTCACGGAGAAGCAGCTTCGCGAGCTGCACATCCAGCTCCGCAGCCAGCCCAAGCCGCCGCCGCAGGCGTAGGATCGGGGCAGGTGCCAGAATCCGTGGCGCGTGCCGCCGATGGATGAACACCCAACGATAGAGTTGGTAATGTGTGTCCCGTCCGGCAGCGCGCACTTCAGAAATCAACACGCTGCGGCTTTGCAGTTCACACATGACTGCCGCGGGAAAGTGGACCCGTCTCGGCAGGCGGGGATGCCTGCAACACGGGGATCACGCCGCGTTCGGCTTGGCGGCGAATGCGGCCTCGATCTCCTCGTGGCAGTTGAGGAAGGCTGCCACGGCGGCTGGATCGAACTGCCGGCCGGAGCAGCGGACGATCTCGTTGTAGGAATCTTCCCGGCTCAGCGGCTGGCGGTAGCAGCGCGCGGAGCGCATGGCATGGTAGGCGTCGATGATGGCGAAGATGCGCGCCCCGATGCAGATCTGCTCGCCGCGCAGTCCTGCGGGGTAGCCGCTGCCGTCATAGGTCTCGTGATGCTGCAGCACGATCTCGGCAACATCGTGGAGGAATGGCACACCGATCAGCAGGTCGTAGCCGATCTTCGGGTGCGTGCGCATGACGCGCTGGTCGTCTGGCGTGAGCGTGCCGGGCTTCTGCAGGATGGCGTCGGGGAGGCCGAGCTTGCCGATGTCGTGCAGCACGGCGCCCATCTCCATCGTCTCGAGGTCGTGGTGCGAGATGTTCATCTGCCGCGCCAGAAGGCGTACGGCCTCGCGCGCGGCGCGACAGTGCGTGCCGGTGTCGCCGTCGCGCGCGTCGATCATCAGTGCCATGGTCTGGATGGTCTGGGAGTACGAACGCCGCAGGGTCTCGAGCGCGTTGGCCAGGCTCTCGCTGCGCGAACGCACCAGCCCCTCGAGCTGGTTCTGGTAGCGCTGGTTCACGACCAGCAGCCGCCGGTGCTCCATGGCGCGGTCCAGCGCGGCCGCGAGCTGGGTGTAGGAGAACGGCTTCTCGATGAAGTCGAACGCGCCATGGCGCAGACACTCGATGGCGGTCTCCTTGGAGGCATAGGCGGAGACGACCATCTTGACCGTCCAAGGAGCCTTGTCCTTGAGCGCCTGCAGCAGGTCGACACCGGTGCCGCTGGAAAAATGCAGGTCGGTGAGAACTAGGTCGTAGTCGTTGGTTTCGGTCTCGATCGCCAGCAGCGCATCCTTCAGGCTGACGCAGGCGGTGGGTTCGAACTGCATCAGCCGGAGCATGCTGGAGAGGACCTGGAGCACGGCCGGATCGTCATCGAGCACCAGGACGCGCCCGCGCACGGCGGTTGGGTCGGAAGACGTGGGTAGCGGCGCGGCGGTGGTCTCGGGCGCGTGGCGCGCGGCGCCATCCGCGGTCGCCGCCACGCAGATGCGGTCTTTTCCGGAGCGCTTGGCGGCGAGGAGCCCCTCGTCGGCCAGCGCAACGAGCGTCTGGCTGTTGGTTTCCTTGGATGGGACGAGGGCCGCCACGCCGATGGAGAGCATGACATTCAGCCGATGGTTGGGGGTGCCGAACTGGCGATCGCGGAAGGCGGCGCGCAGGCGCTCGGCGGCCTGATTGGCCTCCGACAGCGTCGCCTCGGGAAGGAGGATAGCAAATTCGTCTCCCCCCCAGCGCGCGACCGTGTCAGATGTGCGCGCAGTGGCCAAGGTCAGACCGGCGGCCTCGCGCAGGACCTTGTCACCGATCAGATGGCCGTGCTGGTCGTTGATGCTCTTAAAGTTGTCGAAGTCGAACAGCACCAGGCCGATGGGCATCTGCTTGCGCTGCGCGAGACTGAACATCTGCCGGAGCGAATCAGTGAATGTGCGCCGGTTGTAGAGACCGGTCAGCAGATCTCGTGCGGCCAGGTTGCGGGCGCGCCAGACTTCCTGGTGGATCAGCACGGCATGGTTGGCGAGGTGAAAGAGGATCGACGTCTGGCAGCGGGCGTGCGCCGCGGCCGAGGAGAATGCCGCGCAGAGAACGCCCTTGATCTGGTGCTCGGCCAACAGCGGCACGCCGACGATCTCGACGAAGGGTGGTGGCGGCGCGCCGCGCTCGGTCTCCACGACCTGCGGCGGCTCGGCGAACTGCACCGGTTGGCGCGTGAAACGGCTGTATTGCGTCTCGACCGCCCGCAGCAGGGCCTGCACATGCTCCGGAGTCAACGTGCGCCGCGAGGCCCGCAGCAGGCAGGTCTCCTCGGCATCGGGCAGGTAGAGTGCAATCGCATCACATCCCGCCAGCTCCGCCAGCTCCAGGCAGACGCGCCCCAACGCGTCCTGCATCCGGGTGGCGTCGATGATGCCATCCTCGATCTGATTCAGACTACGGACGATGTCGGAAAAACGGTCTGGACCGCCGGGCGGGCTGCCCCTGATCAGCCGGGTCACGGCGCTCCGCAGGGTGGCGGCGTTCAATGGCGTGGGTAGCGGCAGCGGCTGGCTGGCTGCGGACGAGGGGGATGCTGGGACCGGGGCGGTTGTGGCCACAACGGTGGATGGCGCCAGCCGGGTCAGTTCCTCGAGAAAGACGGTGGGACTCAGGTCTGGCAGCGTGGCGCTTACCAGCGCGACCGCGTACTGGTGGTTGAGCAGTTCGTGCAGCCCCTCGGCGCCGGTCGGCAGGCAGGTCACGTGGCAGCCGGCCGCGGACCAAGTTGCAAGATTTGCGCCGACCAGGCCGGTCATCTCACTGCCGACAGCGAGAATTCGGGACAAAGACACAGCTGGACGACTGGCACGCACGCCATTCGCAGGCTCCCTGCCGCTGGTTGTGTGCCTGTCGGCCTGTTCCACAAATCCTCCGGTCCTGACTGCGCGACTCGATCCAGAATGACGCACGAAATTGTGCGGTGCAGGGATTGTTTCTGCAAGGATGATTTTAGACGGGATCGCCGCAGCCCCTCGTGGCGCGAACTGGATTGCTAGTGCCGGAAGCTGCGCTGGCCGGTAAAGACCATGGCCACATTGGCGGCGTTGCAGCAGTCGATCACGTCCCAGTCGCGCAGGGATCCGCCGGGCTGGACAATGGCGGTAACGCCCTCGCGGATTCCGACCTCGGCCCCGTCGCGGAACGGGAAAAAGGCATCGGAAACCATGCAGCTGCCGGTCAGCCCGCCCTTCTGGCTGGCAACCTCCTCGTCGATGGCCTTGCGCAGGTTGACATCCTGGAGGTCGTTGTACGGCGTGTGGTGGCGCTCCCAGGCAATCCAGTCGGCTAGCTTGCGGTAGGCCTTGTCGCGGGCAATCTCCGCCACGCCTACGCGGTCCTGTTCGCCAGTGCCCACGCCCACGGTGCAGCCGTCCTTGACGTAGAGCACGGAATTGCTGGTGACACCGGCCTCAACCAGCCAGCCGAAAAGCAGGTCGTCAAGTTCGCGCGGAGTGGGGGCACGGCAGGTGGCATAGGCCTTCCCCTTGTACTCGCAGACGGCCGGGAGGAACTGCTCCGGCTTGCGCGCCTCGGGGACGAACGACCATTGGGCGATGAGGCCGCCGTCGATCAGCGACTTGAAGTCCACGAACCGCTGCGCGGCGAACTCGGCCAGACGCGCCAGATTGCGGATTTTCATGACGCGCAGGTTTTTCTTGGCGGCGAAGATCTCCATCACGCCCGGCGCGAACTCCGGCGCCACCACGACCTCGGCGTAGTTCTCGGACACGAGCTTCGCGGTCTCCACGTCCACCTCGCGGTTGAGCGCGATGCAGCCGCCGAACGCGGCTACGCGGTCGGCCTTGTTGGCGCGGAAATAGGCTTCGGCCAGCGTCTTTCCCTTGGCCGCGCCGCAGGAGTTGTTGTGCTTTACGATCACCGCGCAGGGGGTGTCCATGAGGCAGCGCAGGATGTTGAGGGCGTTGTCCGCGTCCGTGAGGTTGATCTTGCCGGGATGCTTGCCGAACTGCAGGAGCTCGGGGTCGGAGGCAAGGTAGCGGCCGGGCTGGACGTTGGCGACGTCGCCGAGGAGCAGGTTGCCGTTGACCAGCTTGTACATGGCCGCCTCCTGGCCGGGATTCTCGCCGTAGCGGAGGCCTTTCTCCTCGTGGTCGATCACCCAGGTGACCTTGTCGTAGACGAGCGTCTGGCGCCTGACGCCGTCCGCGAAGCTGATCTCGAGGCGCGGCGGAAAGTGGTCGTCCATGATCGTGCGGTAGGCGGCTTTCAGGTCAATCGGCGGCATGGCGGGTTCTCCCAGGCAACGCTTCGGCGGACACGCGATCCATGAGGCAAAAAGTATAGTCGGGTTCATGCCGACCCGGAAGGCGAAAGCGATACAAGGGAGGTGTGTTGGTGGGGCGGGGACGGTTCACTGTGCCGTGTTGACAGCATTCTCTGTCCGGAACAGCGGTTCGCCGTCGATATCGCAGTGGAGAGGATCCGCGACAAGGCTTTTTCCCAGCGCTTCCAGCGCATCGCAGGCCAGCCAGAGCAATTCGGCGTGACTGGGGCAGACTGCCGCGGTCACAGGCTGCGCAAGGGTGAAGGCCAGGGCGGCGGCGGCCTCCGGAAGCGTGTCCAGCGGGACGTACCAGCACTTCGGCCACTTTTTCGCCTCGCCCCTGCGCAGGGGGCGCCTGCAAAGGGCCTTCAACGCCAGGATGCCTGTGTCGGCTTTCCGGGCAGCCTGACAGGCTGCAGGGCCGAAGCCGCCGTCGCGCCAGCAAAATAGATTGACCGGCAGCAGCATGCTGTCGAAGGGGAATGCTGCCAGCAGGCGCAGGGCAGCCGCCTCGGAGTGCGCCGAGAAGCCGATGTGCCGGATCAACCCTTGCTGCCGCGCCGCAAGAAAAAACTCCAGCGCCCCGCCGGGCGCCAGGATCTGTTCAGCCTCCTCGGCGGACGAGACGCCGTGGAACTGGTAGAGGTCGAAGTGGTTTGTCCGCAGGCGCTGCAGCGAGCGCTGCAATTCGATCTCAGCCTCGTGCGCAGTGCGTTTGAGGGTTTTGCACGCGAGGAAGACCCGGTTGCGATAAGGTTCGAGCGCCGGGCCGAGACACTCTTCTGCGTTGCCGTACCCGGGCGCCACGTCGAAGTAGTTGATCCCGCAATCAATGGCCCGGGCCACCAGGTCAGCCGCTTCGGCCGGCGCAGTATCGCGCACGACGATCCCGCCGAATCCGATGACGGACAGCTCCGCACCGGTGCGCCCTAGGGGGCGTTTTTGCATGGGGTGGACTCCTGTGGATGATGACAGAACGAAAGCGCTTTCGACCCCGATAGCGACTCCGGCCCCGATTGTTGGGCTAATGATCCTTGCCCAAACAGATTACAGCTCTCGGCCCGAAGGCAGATCTTGTCGGGGTCGGTATCGCTATCGGTATCGGGGCCGCCTGATTTTTCCCAGTTGCATGGCCGCCGTTTTTCGATCCCGATAGCGACTCCGACACCGATGCGGCGGGGCGGTCTGGGGACACGGGAAGATGGAGTGTTACTCACTTTCGCGATTCTCCAGCCACACAGCCATCTCGAAGTGTGCAGTGCGGGGGAACATGTCGAACAAACGTGCGGCGCGGAGCGCATAGCCGGCAGGGAGGATGAGTTTCAGGTCGCGCGTGAGTGTGGCGGGGTCGCAGGAGACATAGCAGATCCGGCGCGGTTGCGCAGCGACGAGGGCTTGCGCGACTTCCGGTTCCAGTCCCTGGCGCGGTGGGTCCACGATCACCGTGGTGTCCGTCATCGGGAATTCACCGAACTTCGCACGCGCGGCGGCGCGCATTTCCTGGCAGTCAAACCGGACTTGCACATGGTGGAAATGGGCGTTCTCTACGGCTGCAGCGACGGCCACGCGACCGGATTCGATGCCGGCAGTCCGCCGCGCGCCGGCCCGGGCGCAGGCGATGGCGAAGATGCCGGCGCCGCAGTAGAGGTCGAGCAGGTCGCCGCCGCCGGCGGCAGAAAACCAGGCAGTCACCTGTCGCACCAGTTCCGTGGCGACCTCGGGGTTCACCTGGTAGAAGCCGGCGGCCGGCACGCGCACCGGACCGAAGGGGGCCTGCTCGGTGAGGTATTCGGGAGGCGGCGGATCCGGTGGCCCCGCCCTGACTTCCGCCCACTCGATTGCGCCGTCGGCGGCGGTCCATCGGAAGGTGACGGCATCGCCGTCGCGCAGGCGGCGGAACTCCGGCGCTTGGCGAAACGCGGCGAGCGCAGTGTTGATCTCGTCGCGCGCCAGCGGACAGGCGGGGATCTCGAGCACCGTGCGGTTATCGTCGCCGACATACCCCAGCCGTGGCAGCGCGGCAGGGAGCGGAAGCTGGGCGTGCAGCACGATCTTGTTGCGGTAGTGGCGTTCGCGCGGGGAGGGGAGCGGCGGGAGGAAGGCGAGGGGGGCGGCGCCCGGCAGGCGGCGGAGAAAATCTTCGAGCTGGCGCTGCTTTTGCGCGACCTCAGCAGTGTAGGTCAGGTGATCGTAGACGCAGCCGGGGACATGCGTGCCGTCGGGGAGGCGGCAGTCGGGCGCGATGCGGTCGGCCGAGGGTTCCTGGACCTCGAGGAGCTGCGCCTCGGCATAGTTGCGGTGGAGGCGTGAGATCCGCACCCGCACGCGCTCGCCGGGTGCGACACCAGCCACAAACACGACCAGCCCCTCATGCCGTGCAATCCCCTGGCCGCGGTAGGCAAGGGATTCGATGATTAGGTCGATCGAATCGCCTGGTGCGATGGACATAATGAAAAATGAATTCTTGCCGCCTTCCTGCGCGCCGCGCAGGAAGGCGGCAAGAATTCATGCTGGCGAGAAATCTTCCTTGCCGACACCGCACTCGGGGCAGTGCCAGTCGGCCGGCAGTTGCTCAAACGGAGTTCCGGGCGGCACGCCGTTGGCGGGATCGCCCTTGGCAGGGTCATACACGTAGCCGCAGGTGTTGCAGACGTATTTCTTCATGGCGGACCTTTCAACAGACAGCACGGCAAATGTCGCCGCTTACGGCCTTACGTTACCAGAATCCGCAGCGCAGCGCCACGGTGGCGTGGACTCAGCCGCTAGGTTTCTGCAGGACGGCATCGGAGATGCTGCGGCCGTCGGCCAGCTTGGGCGCCTGGCGCATCCGCCACCCCTTGCGGCGGCCGTAGGCGGTGACGAGATAGCCACGAGTGAAGAAGAGGACGCAATCCGCAGCGCGAGCGAGCCAGTAGAGGGTTGGCAGCCAGCGAGCATTGACGGGATCGAGCTGACGACGTGCGGCCATCTGACGGATCATCTGCATGCAGAAGCGGCAGTAGGTGCGCAGCCCCAGCCAGTCGAAGCCGGTCTTGAGCAGGTCGAAGAGTTCGGCTTCCGAATAGCGGCCGCCGACCGCAGTGGGGTGGCGATTGCGGTTGAGCAGGCGCGCGAGACCGAGCGACTTGTCGTACTCCACGGTGAGGATCAGAAATCCGGAGACCTTCAGCACGCGGTGGCATTCGTGGATCAGTGCCATGTCGGCATCGCGGTCGCCGGAGAGGCAGCCCAGGGCGAGTGTGACGATGTCAAACTGCTTGTCCTCGAACGGCAGTTGGGCGTTTGCACCGAGGTGTGCGACATCCTCGGCCAGTCCCGCCGCGAGGCAGGCACCGTCGGCGCGGTTGGCGGCGACGGAACTCCAGTAGCCGCCGCAGGCCCGCAGCCGCCGGCAGGCTTCGGGCGTACGGAAGCCAATGTCGAGGCAGGGTCGGTTGGCGATGCGGAACGTGAGCAGGATGCGCTGTGCCGCCTCCAGTTCCAACTGAAGCGGCAATGGAAGGACGGCGGACGGGAAGCCCGGTTGCGGCAAAGTGTCTGGCGGCCGTGCATTCATGCCATGCGCGCTACCATACCAGCCCATGGGGAGGCTGACAAGAAAGTCATCATCCTACTCCAGCCCCAGCACGTTCCGCATGTTGTAGAGTCCGGGCTTCCTGCCATGGACCCAGGCGGCGGCGCGGAGCGCGCCCATGGCGAAGCACTCGCGGCTGCTGGCGCGGTGGGAGATTTCGATGCGTTCGCCTTCGGCGGAGAAGATCACGGTGTGGTCGCCGACGACGTCCCCGCCGCGCAGGGCGTGCATGCCAATCTGGCCGCGCGGACGTTCGCCGGTGATCCCCTCGCGACCATGGCAGATGACGTCTTTGAGCGCTACGCCGCGTCCCTGTGCCAGCGCGTCGGCAAGCGCGAGCGCGGTGCCGCTGGGAGCGTCCTTCTTCAGGCGGTGGTGCATCTCGACGATCTCGGCGTCGTAGACCTCGGACTCCAGAAGGGCGGCGGCGCGGCGCACAAGGTCGAGCAGCACGTTGACGCCGAGGCTCATGTTGGCGGCCCAGACCACAGGAACCTGCACGGCTGCTTTGCGCACTGCGGCCTGCTCGGCTTCCGTGAGGCCGGTGGTGCCGAGCACGACTGCCTGCCGCGCGGCCACGGCAGCGGCAAGGTTGGCGGGGACGGCGGTATGGAAGGTGAAATCGATGACCACGTCCGCGCCCTTCGCAGGATCGGTCGTGACCGGGACGCCAAGTGGACCGGCGCCGGCCAGCAGGCCGGCATCCTGGCCGAGCGCGGCATGACCGGCGCTTTCCAGCGCGGCTGCGAACTTGAGCCCTGGGACGCGGGGAGCGCAGCGGATCAACATCTGGCCCATGCGGCCGGCGGCACCCAGTATGGCGATGGTTGTCATGCGAAAAATCCTTTGTCATCAGCCGTTGTCACGAACGATAAAACCCGCGCTGGCCAGCGGCCACCCCTTCGAAGAAGGGGATTATACTGCGGAATTCAAAGTTTCTGGTTCGACATTCTGCGGTTCCGAAACCACAAACAGACCGGCTTCATCACAGCGCAGTCGTTACTTCAGCATCCCCAGCGCCACCAGCGTCTGCCGTACCTGCGTGCGGGTCTTGTCGGACGGCTCGCAGAGCGGCAAACGGTAGGTCTCGTCGATCCGTCCCATCAGGGCCAGCGCGGCCTTCACGGGGATGGGGTTGGTCTCTATGAAGAGATCGCGGAAGAGCGGGTACAGACGGCGGTGTGCCTGCGTGGCCATGGCATAGTCGCCGCGCAGAGCGCCGCGGACCATGTCGGAAACCTCGCGCGGCGCGGCGTTGGAGACCACGCTGATGACGCCCTGCGCGCCGACGCTCATCATGGGGAGCGTCAGCACGTCGTCGCCGGAGAGCACAGGGATGTCGCAGGCGTCGAGGATGGCGCTGACGCGCTCCACGCTGCCGCCGGCTTCCTTGACTGCGGCGATCTTCGGGTGCCGGGCGAGGCGTGCGATGACATCCACGGGGATGTCGCGGCCGCAGCGGGCGGGCACGCTGTAGAGCACCACCGGCAGGCCGAGGTCGGCTACGGCGCTGAAGTGCCGGTAGAGCCCCTCGGGCGAGGGCTTGTTGTAGTACGGCGTAACCTGCAGAGTGCCCTGGCAGCCGAGGTCGAGCACATGACGGGTGAGGTCGAGCGCCTCGGCGGTGGAGTTGGCGCCGGTGCCGGCGATCACCTGCGCGCGGCTGCGGCAGACCTCGACCGTGACGCGGATGACCTCGATGTGCTCCTCGAACTCCAGCGTGGGCGACTCGCCGGTGGTGCCGACCGGCACGATGCCTTCGACGCCGGAGACGATCTGCCATTCGACCAGTGCGCGCAGGCGGCCGAAATCTACACCGCCGGAGCGGCTGAAGGGGGTGACGATGGCCGTGTAGGTGCCTTTGAACATGAGTGCCAATCCTTTCGGGCCGTCAGCGAGGTCCGATGTGGCAAAAGAGTACGCGAGCCGCGCGAGGGCTGCAACCATGATTTACCGTGGGCGTGCGTGCCGGTGCTTTCCCGTGCGGCGGGACGCTCGCGCTCCCAGGAAGAATGCGTGACTGCAACGAATCGCAGATACGCTCTTGTTCGCCCGCCAACGGAATGGTGCAGTCGGGCGGGCGGTCTGATACGCCGCGACACCGGCTTCACTCAGGAATGCGGAAAAACAGGAGTTGTGCCCTGCTTCACCGGAACGCCCAGCGCCTGCTTTCCCTTGCGGATTTGCGCGACGATGGAAAGGTGCTGCGGGCACTGGATTTCGCAGCGGCCGCACTCGGTGCATTTGGCGATATCAGCCACAATATCGAGGTGGGCGTAGCGCGAGCGGATCCATTCGGTGAGCAGCTCTGGCGCCACGCCGTAGCGCTCGTAATCGCGCATGGTCTGCATGAACGAGGACGGATTGAACTTGGCCGGGCACTCCTTGCAGTAGCCGCAGGCGGTGCAGAAGTTGCCTTCGATCAGCTTGACGGCATCCATCAGGCGCATTTGCTCCTGCCGCCAGGACTCGGTGAGGGTTTCCGCGCCCTGTAGCGTGGCGACGGCCTGGTCGACTTCCGCCTCGGAGCGGAATCCGACGATGCTGGTGGCGATGGCCGGGTTTGCGTGGAGGAACCGCATCGCGCCGTGGCAGGGGCCGAGGCTGTTGCCGCGGAGGAAGTCGAGCGACTTGTCGCCGGCCATCCCCAGAATGCCTCCGGCCAGCGGGTTCATGATGATCACACCCATACCGCGCGCGGCGGCGTAGGCTATGTTGGCTTCTTCCTTGCGGTTCATCAGGTTGTAGGAGAGGGTTGCAGCCACGAACTCGCCGCTGTCGACCGTCGTGCGGAAGAGCGTCTCGTCGCCGTGGAACGTGAAGCCCAGGCCGTAGCGTACGAGGCCGTCGCGCTGCGCCTGGCGCACGCCCTCGACATAGCCGCCCTTGGCGAAGGCCTGTTGGAAAACCTCCGGTGTGGAGAGCCCCCAGAGCTGGTAGAAGTCGAAGTAGTCAAGCCCCATGTCGCGCAGTGACTGCTCGATGGTGGCGCGCACGGCGTCGGCCGTGGGCGCCTTGGAGAACTGGCACTTACTGGAGACGAAGATCTCCTGGCGTCGATTGCCGATGGCGTGGCCGACCCAGA
Source organism: uncultured bacterium (assembly GCA_903916675.1). Taxonomy (GTDB): domain Bacteria; phylum Verrucomicrobiota; class Kiritimatiellia; order RFP12; family CAIWXQ01; genus CAIWXQ01. The sequence continues at coordinate 31,429 of CAIWXQ010000040.1, forward strand.
CCTGACTCTTGCCGCCGATGTAGCCGGTGGAGCAGTCCGCGTAGTTCAGCCCCAGGTCGAGGCCGCGGTTTACGATCCGGTGGCAGATTTCATCAGATGGCCATCGCATGGTGCCGAAGCTGATGCGGGAAACCTGGATTCCGCACTTGGGGAACGGACGGTAGAGCATGAGGGGGCTCCAAAAAAACGACTGTCAAAAGGATATCCGCGGCACGTAGCAGGTGTCGAGGGGAATGAAGGGCGCGGCAAGCTGCCGCGCTCGGGTTGTCGGGCCGTAGGCTGAAGATGGAAGGCTGTTAGAAAAGATGCCAGGCGTCCCGCCTGCGGAAAAGAATGGCAGGCGGGACGCCTGCACCACAAAACTTTGCGCCCTTTGCGGTGAAAAATCGGAAATGTCATTCCCGGTGGCGAAAATCGCTCGCGAACAGTAATATTTGCCTATCGACGAACGTCTTCTTGTTCGAGACGGCTGTTTTCCCCTGCCCGAAAGGAAGCACTTCTCATGAAAATGCGGTGCGTTCTTGTGTTTGCGCTGCTGGCTGGCGCCGTGGCGGCGGCAGAGTACAAGTCGGCCTACGCGGCGCAATGGAAGGAAGTCGACGCCGCCGTTGACAAGGGGCTGCCCCAAACTGCCATCGAGAAGGTCGAACCGATCCTGCAGGCCGCGCTGGCAGATCAGGCCTATGCGGAGGCGATCCGCGCGCTGGCCACCAGAATCTCTCTGCAAGGGAATATCGAGGGGAATAAGCCCGAGGAGAAGATTGTCCGCCTGCGCGCGGCTGTCAGCAATGCGCCGCCGGAAATGCGTCCCGTGCTGGAGGCGATCCTCGCTAACGCCTACTGGCACTACTACCAGCAGAACCGCTGGCGCTTCCTGCAGCGCACGCAGACCGCCGAAGCGCCGTCCGGCGACTTCACAACCTGGGACCTTCCGCGCATTCTCGGCGCCATCGATGCGCAGTTCCGGAAGGCGCTCGCCGCGGAGGCGGCGCTGCAGGCCCTCCCCATTGCCGACTACGACGCGTTGCTGGTGAAGGGTGGCATGCCCGACACCTGTCGGCCGACGCTCTGGGATTTCCTCGTCCACGACGCCCTTGCGTTCTACAGCGCCGATGAGCAGACCGGCCGCCGGGCGGAAGATGCCTTTGTACTGCAGGCCGACTCCCCCGTGTTCGGCGCGACGGAGGAGTTTCTCGCATGGAAGATCGACGCCGCCGACGAAACCGCCCCGACCGTTCGCGCCTTGCGCCTCTTCCAGGCGCTGCTGCGCTTCCACCGGCAGGACCCCGACCGCAACGCCTTCCTCGACAACGACCTCCTGCGCCTCGAGTTCGGCGCCCGCGCCGCCGCAGGCGAGGGGAAGGACGCTTTCTACACAGCTGCGCTCCGGCGCTACGCCGAGGTCAATGCCGCGCATCCGTTCTCGGCCCGCGCCCGCGCTGTCTGGGCCCGCATGGTGTTGACCGCCGAGAAGGATGCCGTGGCTGCGCATGCCATCGCCGCCAAAGGACTGGCGGACTTCCCGGACAGCGTCGGTGGCGCGCTTTGCCACAACCTGATCCAGGAGATCGAGGCGCCGTTGCTGCAGATCTCACGCGAACGCGTCTGGAACGCCTGCCAGCCGGAACTGATTGTCGCCTACCGCAACCTCGGGCAGGTGCATTTCCGCGTGGTGGCGGCGGACTTCGATGCCCAGATGAGCCGCAAGAACGTCTGGCAGAACCCGAACTGGCTGGACTACGACGAAACCCGCAAGATGGTCAAAAAGCCCGCCGCGAAGGAGTGGTCCGTGACGCTAGCGTCTACCACCAACTACCAGATGTGCATGGCGCACCTGGAGGCGCCGGCGGATCTCAAGCCCGGCTTCTATTTCCTTTTTGCCAGCCTGCGGCCTGATTTTGCCGAGAAGAACAACCAGCTCGACTATGCGGCGTTCTGGGTCAGCGATCTCTCGCTGATCGTGCGGCAGCAGGGGAGCGGGAAAGCCGTCGACGGCTTCGTGCTCGACGCCCGCAGCGGCGAACCAATCGCGGGCGCCAAAGTCGGCGGCTGGTCGCAGTACGGCGACCATCGCACACGGCTGGAGCCGGTCGCGACGGACCTCAACGGCTGCTTCTGCATCGAGAGCCAGCCGCAGCGCAACCTGCTGCTGGTTGCATCGCTCGACAACGACCGCGTGGCCATGAACGACTCCCTGTGCACCTGGCAGCCGGGAGAAACCGACTGGCCGCGCTTGCAGACGATCTTCTTCACGGACCGCGCGCTCTATCGCCCCGGCCAGACCATCCGCTACAAGGGGATCTGCATCCGCTCCCACCAGCCTCGGGGCGAATACGGCGTGCTGTCGAACGCCACGGCCACGGTCGTATTCCAGGATCCCAACGGCAAGGAGATCGCGCGGCAGACGCATCGCACGAGCGACTACGGCTCGTTTGACGGCAGCTTCACGGCGCCGCGCGACCGCGTCTCCGGCCGGATGTCGCTGCGCGTGCAGGGCGGCCCAGACGGCAACGCCGGGTTCAACGTCGAGGAATACAAGCGCCCAAAATTTCAGGTGACGATGGACCCGCCCCGGGACGCCGCCCGGCTCGGCGCGCAGGTTGCGGTCAGCGGCACGGCCAAGGCCTACACCGGCGTGCCGATCGCCAACGCCAGGGTGCAATACCGCGTGACCCGCGAGATCCGCTACCCCCGCTGGTGGCACTGGTGCTGCTGGGGGTGGTTCTGCCCGCCGGCTGGTGGCGGACAGGAGATCGCACACGGCACGGCGACCACCGGTGACGACGGCAGCTTCACGGTACGCTTCCTCGCGCGGCCGGCTCCTGATGTGGACCCGAAGAGCGAGGCGTCGTTCGTCTTCGCGGTCCATGCCGACGTGACAGATTCGACCGGCGAGACGCGCTCCAGCTCGCGCGAGGTCGTCGTGGGCTTCACGGCGCTGCAGGCTTCGATGGAGGCGGGCGAATGGCTGGCGTGCGGCAAACCGCTGACAATCGGCGTGCGAACACGCTCGCTTGACGACGAGCCGCGCGCAGCCAAGGGCATGATCAAGATCCACTGCCTGCGCCAGCCGACCAAGGTCGTCCGCGCATCGCTCGACCAGGCCCGGCATCCGATGTATGGCGGCCGCTCCTGGGAGACGCTTGGTGAGGCGCCGGCGCCGGACCTTTCCGATCCGAACAACTGGGAACTGGGCGATGTGGTCGCGGAGCAGCGGTTCAAGACAGCCGACACTTCCGGCGCGACGCAAGCCGAATTCGCCCTTGCACCCGGCGCCTACCGCGCGATGCTGACCACGAAGGACGCGTTCGGCAAGGAGGTCACCGCGCGCCTGCCGCTGCTGGTGGTGGACGAGAACGCCACGCGCCTGGGCGTGCGCATCCCGAATCTGGTGGCGGCCCGCGCCTGGACAGTCCAGCCGGGCGACTCGTTCCGCGCGCTCTGGGGGAGCGGCTACGACACCGCGCGCGCCTTTGTGGAGATAGAGCGGGACGGCCGGCCGCTGCGCGCCTACTGGACTGCGGCCGAGCGCACGCAGGAGTCGATCGGCATGGACGTGGGTGAATCGCTGCGCGGCGGGTTCACGCTGCGCGTGACCTCTATTCGCGACAACCGCGCCTACCTGTTCAGCCATACGGTGGATGTGCCGTGGAGCAACCGGGTGCTGAACGTGAAGTGGGAGCATTTCATCTCTAAGCTCGGTCCGGGCAGGCAGGAGACCTGGACTGCCGTAGTCAGCGGCCACGATGCCGCGCGCGCCACGGCGGAGATGGTCGCCACGCTCTACGACGCCTCGCTCGACCAGTATCTGCCGCATGGCTGGCCTGCCACGTTCGGGGTCTTCTACCAGGAAAACGATTGGCAAAATTGCCTGTTTGTCAACGATGTCTCGCCGCTGCAGACGTTCGTCAACAACCGGAACTCGAACTATCGCGGGGCCGACATCTCCTATCGGCACTGGCCGGGTTTGATTGCCCAGAACCTTGTGGGATACGGCTACTTCGGCGGGTACCGGACGGCATTGCGCAAGGGGGGCGCCTTGCAGTCCATGAACGCTGTTTCGCTTCCGGGCGGCGTGCCAATTCCCTGCGAGGCGCCAATGGCTGGGCTGGCTTTCTCCAAATCAGCGCTTCCGGCCGGGGAAGCCACGGACAGAAAGGCGAAGCGGGTGAGCACGATTGAGTATGAGCAGGCAGGCGAACCGGCCGGTGCCGCAGTGCACGATCCGAAGCTCGACCAGGTGACAGCACGCAAAAACCTGAATGAAACAGCCTTCTTCTTCCCGCGGCTGCTGACGGACGACCAGGGTGTCGTACGCCTGGAGTTCGCCATGCCCGAGGCGCTGACCGAGTGGAAATTCATGGCTTTTGCGCACGACAAGAACCTGCGCGCCGGTTTTTTGCAGGACAAGGCCGTGACCGCCAAGGATCTGATGGTGGAGCCGAATCCGCCGCGCTTCGTGCGCGAGGGCGACGCGCTGGAGTTCACGGTAAAGGTCTCCAACCGCTCGGACAAAAAGCAGAAGGGGTCCGTGCGCTTGACCTTCAGTGACGCGCGCACGCTGGCCTGTATGGACAAGGAATTGAAGAATAGGGATGCCGACCAGCTGTTCAAACTCGCCGCCGGCGAATCGAAATCATTCGCCTGGCGCATCGTCGTTCCGGACGGCATGGGGTTCCTGACCTACAAGGCGGTGGGCGTGGCCGGCGATCTTTCCGATGGCGAGGAGGGCGCGCTGCCGGTCCTGAGTCGCCGCATTCTGGTGACCGAGTCGCTGCCGCTGCCTATGCGCGGCAAGCAGGTCCGCGAGTTCAAGTTCGACCGCTTGCTGAATTCCGGCAGGTCCGACACCCTGCGCCACCAGAGCCTCACGCTGCAGATGGTCTCGCAGCCAGCATGGTATGCCGTGATGGCCCTGCCGTATCTCATGGAGTTTCCGCACGAATGCTCCGAGCAGACCTTCAACCGCCTCTACGCCAACGCGCTGGCGCGGCACATTGCGAACGCGAACCCGAAGATCCGGCGCGTCTTCGACCTCTGGAAGGGAACGCCGGCGCTGGACAGCCCGCTCGAAAAGAACCAGGACCTCAAGTCCGTGCTGCTCGAGGAGACCCCTTGGTGGCAGCAGGCGCAGAGCGAGTCCGAGGCGCGGCGCAACGTCGGGATCCTGTTCGACGCGAACCGCCTCAACGACGAGACCCGGCGCGTGCAGGCCAAGCTGGCGGAGATGCAGTACGGCGACGGCCGCTGGCCGTGGTTCCCCGGCGGCCGGGCCGACGATTACATCACGCTCTACATCGTCACCGGCTACGGCCGGCTGCGCCACCTCGGCGTGAAGGTGGACCCTGCGCCGGCGGTCAAGGCCCTTGACGCGCTCGACGGCTGGGTCGATGAGCAGTACCGCGAGATCCTGCGCCATGATGCGGCGCACAAGGACGAGAACCACCTGACCTCCACCCTCGCGCTCTATCTCTACGGCCGCAGTTTCTTCCTCGATGACCGGCGCATCGCCGGGAGTCGCCGCGAGGCCGTGGACTATTTTCTCGGCCAGGCGAAGAAATACTGGCTGCAGCTCAATTGCCGGCAGTCGCAGGCGCACCTGGCGCTGGCGCTGCAGCGCTTTGGCGACTTGGAGACCCCCGCGGCCATCGCGGCCTCGATCCGTGAGCGGTCGGTCACGAACGAGGAGTTGGGAATGTTCTGGCGCGACACGGAGCACTCCTGGTGGTGGTATCGCGCGCCGATCGAGACGCAGGCCATGATGGTCGAGCTGTTCGCCGAGGTGGCGCGCGATCCCGCGGCGGTCGAGGCCTGCCAGGTGTGGCTCCTCAAGCAGAAGCAGACGCAGGATTGGAAGACCACCAAGGCTACGGCAGACGCCGTCTACGCCCTGCTGCTGCGCGGCAGCGACCTGCTCGCCTCGGACGCGCTGGTGGAGGTTGCGCTCGACGGCCAGTGGATCCACCCTGAAAAAATCGAGGCAGGCACCGGCTTCTACGAGAAGCGGTTTGCGCCGGGCGAGATCACGGCAGGGCAGGGGAACGTCACTGTGAAGAAGGTCGACGACGGCGTTTCCTGGGGAAGCCTGCACTGGCAGTACCTGGAGGACATGACCAAGGTGGCGCCGTTCGACGGCAATCCGCTGCGGCTGCGCAAGACGCTCTTTGTTCGCGAAAACACGAAAAAGGGGCCGGTGCTGCGGCCGGTGAAGGGTGCACTGGCGGTCGGGCAGGAATTGGTCGTGCGCATCGAGCTGCGCACGGACCGCGACATGGAGTATGTACACCTCAAGGACCAGCGCGGTGCAGGGACGGAGCCTGTGGATGTGTTGTCGCGCTACCGCTACCAGGACGGCCTGGCGTACTACGGGAGCACGCGCGACACGGCCAGCCACTTCTTCATCAACTACCTGCCCAAGGGAACTTACGTCTTTGAGTATGCCACGCACATCGTGCATCGCGGCAGCTACCAGAGCGGCATCGCAGAGGTGCAGTGCATGTACGCGCCGGAGTTCAACAGCCACTCGGAGAGCTTCCCATTGGAGGTCCGGTAGGCGCAGGTACTTCTGTGGCGGCCGGCATCGCCTGGTTTCGTCCCTGTCGCGTATTGCAACCATGGACGGAAATGCGGTAGTATTTCAGGCGATTCGAACGGCTGACTTTGTCGTCTTCCTGCCTGTTGCGGGATCGGCTGGCGGCCCGGACAAGCGAAGGAGAACGACAATGGCCTACGTCATCAGCGACAAGTGCGTCAACTGCGGCAAGTGCGTCGATGTCTGCCCGGTTGAAGCGATCAGCAAGGGCGAGAAGAAGCACACCATCGACCCCGGCAAGTGCGTCGACTGCGGCGCCTGCGCGGGCGAGTGCCCGACCGAGGCGATCAACCCCGGTTGATCCGCGAAGCAGCTTCCAGAAACGCGGAGCGGCAGGCGGGCGCCTGCCGCTCTTTTTGTTGTGCGAAAAGCAATTGGTGGGCCCAGCTGGGCTCGAACCAGCGACCAAGAGATTATGAGTCTCCTGCTCTGACCAACTGAGCTATGGGCCCGGGAGGCTGTCGTTGCGCGGCGCGTCAACGGACCGGGCGTATACTATGCCATCACCAAACCGACTGGCAAGCGTCTCGCCGCATGTACTCTGAATTCTGTCGCCTGTATTCCAGGTCGATGATCTTCCCGCTTGCGTCACCTGCGGCACAACCATGGACAATCAGATGGGCAGGGGCCAGATCGTCTGGGCGGGTCGTTTTTTGGGCTGCAGGTGAAGGAAACAATGATCCGTCAACCCCAGTTCGTCGACTACCTGTTGCAGTGTCTGGTGGCGGGCAAATTCGGTCGGGTGGTGCGCGTCCGAACCGATAGAAAGCAGGACGCCTTCGCCTGCCAGCGCGGCAAAGAAGGCCTTGTAACCGCGCAGGAATTCCGGCGGACGCCCGGTGAACATGGCGCCGTTCATCTCAACTGCGGTTCCGGCCCTGCGGCAGGTGCGGGCGAATTCGCGTACCCATCCGGGGTCGAGCGACGCCAGGTCGCGCCAGGGCTCGGCTCCCAGCAGGCGCACCTCGGGCGCATATTCCCAGAACGGATGTGCCAGGATGTCGACCCATGGCAGGGAAGCGGCTAGAAGTTCGAGTTCGCAGCGGAAGCGCAGCGAATCGACGGCGCAAATTTCGCGGGTCAGGCGCCAATGCAGGCCGAGCAGCACGTAGTCGAGGCCGATATCTGCCACGTCGCTGCGGTCGATGGCGGTCAGCAGGGTGCGCGTGACCGGATTCAGTTCCACCCCCAGCAGGATTTCCGGCCCGCCGGGTGGGAGAGCTTCCACTTCCTCGCGGATCCGGTACAGGCGTGCGGACTCCTCGCGGCTGTTCACGTGCTCGAGGATGCCGATATGGGTCAGGCCCGCAGTCGCGGCGTGGGCGCGGATGCGCTCCGGCGTCTGATCCGGGGCGCTGTGTCCCGAATAGCACGTATGGATATGATAATCGGCAGTTATTTTCATATCCGGCTCTGATTCACCTTTTGCCCAGCATAATAGCATGGATAATTGGAACGCGTCCCGCCATTTGCATCCAGAATTCTGTCTCCTGTAGTCTGGATTGAGAATCGCCGTATCTCCAGCTTGACACCCACTGGCAAACCTCCGACACTCCCGCTCCATGAATCGCGTCATCAGCCGGCGGCAGCTTTCTGCCGAGGTTTTCCGCATGGAAATCGAGGCACCGCTCATCGCACAAGAGCGCAAGGCGGGTCAGTTTGTCATCGTGCAGGTCGATCTGGACTGGGGCGAGCGCATTCCCCTGACGATTGCCGACGCCGACCCCCAGTCGGGCACGATTACGCTGATTTTCCAGACCGTGGGGCGCACCACGCACCTGCTGGCCGCCAAGCAGCCCGGCGAGTCGCTGGCCGCGCTGCTCGGCCCGCTCGGCCAGCCGACACACATCGAGAAATTTGGCTGGGTGGTCTGCGTGGGCGGCGGCATCGGCGTGGCGCCCCTGCACCCCATCGCCCAGGCCATGAAGGCGGTCGGCAACCGCGTCAGCATTATCATGGGCGCCCGCAGCCGGGACCTCCTGATTATGGAGGAGGAGATGAAGCGCATCGCCGACGAGCTGATCGTCGTGACCGACGACGGTTCGTGCGGCCGCAAGGCACTTGTCACCCAGTCGCTCAAAGAGCTGTGCGAGCGCGCGCCCAAGCCCGACTGCGTCGTGGCCATCGGGCCGCCTATCATGATGAAGTTCTGCGCCGAGACCACGCGCCCCTTCGGCGTGAAGACGCTCGTCTCGCTCAACACGATCATGATCGACGGCACCGGCATGTGCGGCGGCTGCCGCGTAACGGTCGGCGGCAAGACCCGGTTCGTCTGCGTGGATGGCCCGGAGTTCGACGGCCACCAGGTCGACTTCGACAACATGATGAAGCGTCTGCGCGCCTACAAGAAGCGCGAGGATGACGACCACCACCAGTGCCATCTCGAGGCCGAGGCGGCAAAGAAGGTTGGTTAAGCTGTTAGACTGTCAGGCAAACTGATGAAAAGATGTAATCACCCGAAGTGTAGCGGCGATTGTGGCAACCGCCGTCGGCGCGTGACAAACGCGCCGCTACAAATGCGACGCACCACAGCCTTCAGCCTAAACGCCTTCTTCCCATGAGCCACACCACACCCGCCCAGTTGCAACAAGCCGCCGCTGCCCGGTTGGCCGAGGTCGACGCGCTTGGACGCCCGCTCCTGCCCAAGGACCGCCTAGCTATCCCGCCGCAGGAGATGCCCAGCCAGGATCCGGCCGTGCGCCGTGCCAACATGAACGAGGTGGCGCTCGGCTATTCCGCGGAGCAGGCCCGGCTGGAGGCGCAGCGCTGCCTGCAGTGCCGGAACGCGCCGTGCGTGAAGGGGTGCCCGGTGGCCATCGACATCCCCCGCTTCTGCAAGGCCATCGCCGAGGGGCGCGACACGGACGCCATCGCCGTGATTCGCGAGACCAGCCTGCTGCCGGCCGTCTGCGGCCGCGTCTGCCCACAAGAGACACAATGCCAGGAGCCCTGTACGCTCGGCAAGGCGCTCAAGTCCGTGGACAAGGCCGTGATGATCGGCCGCCTGGAGCGGTATGTCGCAGACCTCGAGCGCGAACGCGGGCAGATGCGCCCGCCGGCCGTCAAGCCGGCCACCGGTCGCAAGGTCGCGGTGATCGGCAGCGGACCTGCGGGCATCACTGTGGCGGCGGACGTGCGCCGCGAGGGGCACGACGTGACGCTTTTCGAGGCCTTTCACAAGCCCGGTGGCGTGCTGGTCTACGGCATCCCGGAATTCCGCCTGCCGAAGCGCATCGTGCAGCAGGAGATCGACGCGCTGGTCGCCATGGGTGTGAAGATTGAGACCAACTACGTGATCGGCCGTACGCGCCGCCTGCAGGATCTACTCGATAAGGACGGCTTTACCGCGGTCTTTATCGGCACCGGCGCGGGGCTGCCGAAGTTCATGAACATCCCGGGCGAAAGCCTGGTCGGCGTCTTCTCGGCCAACGAATACCTGACCCGCGCCAACCTGATGCGCGCCTACGACGCGGGCAAGGCCCACACGCCGATTTTCTGCTCGCGCAAGGTCGCGGTGCTCGGCGGCGGCAACGTGGCCATGGACGCCGCGCGCATGGCCGTGCGCCTGGGTGCCAGGGAGGTGCGCCTAGTCTACCGCCGCACCGAGGTCGAAATGCCCGCCCGCGTGGAGGAGGTTGCCCACGCCAAAGAGGAGGGTGTAATCTTCCATCTGTTGCAGAACGCCAAGCGGATTCTGGGCGACGAGAACGACTGCGTGAAGGGCATTGAGTGCCTGCGCTATGAACTGGGCGCGCCGGACGCCTCCGGCCGCCGCAGCCCGGTGGAAATCAAGGGGAGCGAGTTCGTCATGGAGGCGGACACAATCATCGTGGCCATCGGCAACGAATCCAACCCCCTGATCAAGCAGACCACCAGTGGTCTGGCTACGGACAAGTGGGGACACATCACTGTGGATGAGAACGGCAAGACCTCGCTCGACCGTGTGTATGCGGGCGGCGACATCGTGCTGGGCGCAGCCACGGTGATCCTCGCGATGGGCGAGGGGCGCCGCGCCGCAGCCGCCATCAACCGGATGCTGGCATCATGAAGATTCTGCAGAAATACGTCCTGCGGGAGTTCCTCCTGCCGTTCACGTACTGTTTCTGCACGTTTTACGGTCTCTACGTCCTCAGCACGCTCTTCTCCACGTTCAAGAAACTGATGGAGGCGCATCCGCCGGCTGGGTACGTGGTTCGCTATCTGGTCGACTACATGTCGCCCTATGTGGTCTGGCTGCTGCCGGCCTCGCTGATGCTGGCGGCGCTCTACACGATGTGGCGGTTCTGCCACCACAGCGAGATCATTGCCATGCGTGCCAGCGGGCTGAGCTACGCCACGGTGGTTGCGCCCATGCTGGGTGTGGCGACCGTGGCGGCTTTGTTTTGCGCCCTCAATCAGGAATTCTACGCGCCGCAGGGTCGCGAGTTTGCGCGCCGCGCGGAGGATTGCAATTTCCGGTCGCTGCCGCCGGACGTGCGGCCAATCAAGTACTACAACTACGCTGGTCGGCGCATCTGGCTGGTCAACCGCATGGATCTTGCCAACCCGCGCGTGCTGGAAGGCGTGCGGGTCAGCCTCGAACGGCCAGACCGGCGGAAGATCGTGGACATCGACTGCCAGCGCGCCGAGTATCTCGATGGCACCTGGTACCTCTATTCGCCCCAGTATCGCTATTACGGCGCAACCGGCGCGCCGATCGACCCGCCGGCCAATCCGCTGCTGGGCCTGACAGTGCGGCCTATGCAGGAGTTCAACGAAAAACCGCGCGATTTCGTCATTGCGGGGCGTGATCCATACACGGAGTGGGACTACTTCTCGCTGCGCGACAAACTCTGGTGGCTCAAGGCCAACCCGTTGGGACGTGACCCTGGCAAGATGTACGACATCCACTCGACTATTGCCATGCCGTGGGCCTGCCTCGTGATCACGCTTTTCGCCATCCCCGCCGGCGTGGCCACCGGCCGCCAGAGTGTCTTCAAGGGGGTGCTCATGGCCATCGGGCTCTTCCTGGCGTTCTACCTGATGGTCCTCTGCTGCCGCCTGACAGTCTCGTACGGCCTGCTCGCGCCGCTGCTGGCCGCCTGGATCCCCAATCTCATCTTCCTGGCAGCCGGGCTGCTCTTGTTCCGGCGGTTGAGGTGATGGGGCAGAATTCGGGATCGTGCCCATCCATCCGTCGCGCGAATGGATTCTGTATCCCGTGCTTGAATCCCATCTTTTTATTTACGGGAGAATCAATCCTTCCGCAACCTTCTGCGCGACCGCATCGTCGACGAGCCGGCGTGCAATGGACAGCGCGAATTCCATGCTGGTGCCTGGTCCCTGGCTGGTGATGAAGTTGCCGTCCTCGACCACACGCTCGGTGGAAACCTGCCGGCTGGGGAACTGGTCGCGCACGGCCGGGTGGCAGGTGAAGCGCACGCTGCGCAGCAGCCCTGCGGCCTCCAGCACGAGCGGCGCAGCGCAGACAGCTGCGACCAGCTTGCCGGCTCTGGCATACTGCCGCGCCAGTTCGAGCACGCGCGCATCGGCAGCCAGCCGGCGCGCGCCGCCGGCGCCACCGGGAAGCACTAGCACGTCGAATGCTTCCGCAATGACCTCGTCCAATTGCGCGTCAGCGAGCAGCCGCACGCCGCGTGAGGCTGTGACTTCGCGTGTAACGCCGATGGCTGCCGCCGTCACTTCCACTCCGCAGCGCCGCAGCACGTCGATTGCAATCACGGCCTCCATCTCCTCCGCGCCTTCTGCCAGCAGCACCAATGCCTTGGACATGCCGAGTCTCCTGGTTTGTTTTCTATCCGCGCGCTGCGGTCACGGCCCACACCCGCCAGGCGCCGGCCTGCTTGAGCGTGGCGGCCGCTTCGCTGAGTGTGGCTCCGGTGGTCATCACATCGTCGACAAGAAGGATCGTGCGGCTACGCACCCATTCCGGCGCGCGCACGGCAAAGGCGTTGTGGACGTTCTTGCGGCGTTGGGCTGCATGCAGGCGCGTCTGCGTGGGCGTGGCGCGTGTGCGGGCGAGCAGGTCGGCCGCGAAGGGGCGGTCGAGCCGCTGCGCGAGCGCGGCCGCCAGGAGCGCGGCCTGATTGAAGCCGCGGTCACGCAGCTTCTGACAATGGAGGGGGACCGGCGCCACGACATCCACCGATTCGGTCGCCATGTGCGCCAGCATGCAGCCGTGGAGCAGGTCAACAAGGTCGCGACAGAGCCAGGTGGCGCGGTTGTATTTGAACTGGTGGAGCAGTTCGCGCAGCACGCCGCTGAACCGGCCGGCGGCGCGCGCCAGGTCGAACGCCGGCGGGCGCTCGCGGCAGGCGCTGCAGGCGAAGGCGTGTGTGACGCGCGCTTCGATCTTCAATCCGCAGCATTGGCAGAGATTCGATTCGTGCAGGTGGATGCTCCGGAAACACTCCCAGCAGACGTGACTGTGCGGACGATCCACATTTTTGCCGCACCCGGCACAGAGGCGTGGGAAGAGGAGATCCAGCGCAGCGGCAGCGGTTTCGCCCACGTCGGAAGGAAGTGATTGGATGAAAGCAGACATGCTGAACCGGCCTTCAGGATTTACGTTTTACCCTACTGCATGCCGTCGATAGCCGCCAGTTTCAATGCACGGATTTGCGACCTGAAAATATTTCCATTTTCCCAGTTGACGGGCACCAGACTAATCACTAGTATGTCTATCAAATTGCTAGATATACTAGGGTCTGGCAAAACGAAACAATGGAGAGGGTAAGTCGTCATGAAGCAGGTTACCTTGCGCAAGTCGGTTGTTTTGATTGCTGCGGCACTCACGGCGTTCGCGCTGCAGGCCGGGCCGCCATTCAACAATCTGGAAGGGGTGGGCGGCGTAGCCTTCAATCCCTTGGCATACACGGCAGGGCAGCCATTGGAAGGCACCAACAGCCTCTCGTCTTGGTTCAACAAGCCGCAGGTTGGCACGTGGTACGTGCACCTCGGGGAGCGGAACATCAACTGGGAGTCCTTCGGCGTGGCGGAGACGATCGGTGGCCGGCTGGAGCTCTCGTACGGATATGAGGCGGTCCGGCTCGGACAGGGCGCGCTCGGAACAGGTTCTGCCGTCAAGGACGTCAGCAAGAACAACCTCGGCGCCAAGCTCCTGCTGGTGCATGAGAACGAGGGCGGCCTGCCGTTCGTGCCTGCTGTGGCGGCCGGCGCGATCTGGCGGACCACTGACTTCAATCCCTTACCGAATTCAAACCGCGCCGGCGTTGATTATTACCTCGTGGCCACGAAGCTGATCACGCAGACACCGCTGCCGGTTCTGATCTCGGGCGGCCTGCTGGACACGGACGAGCAAGTCACTGGCGTGCTGGGGAACAACCACGATCATGATCTGACTTGGTTCGGCAACGTGGACGTATTGCCTACCTCGTTCCTGGCGACCGGCTTCGAGTACAAGCAGGGCGCTCGGTACAACAACGGCTTCCGGAATGCCAACTACTGGGACGCCCATGTCGCCTGGTTCGTGAACTCCCGCCTGACACTGATCGGCGCGTACACCTTTACGGGCAATTACAAGAATCCGTCCCCTGTCGGCCTGGGCAATGGGCTGGTTCTCAGCGCGCAGTACGCTTTCTAAACGGGATGCCTGCGTGGTAGACTTTCTTTCAGGCGGGTGCCCACTCGAACGGACCAGAGACTAACGCGAAGGAAACACACCATGAGCAACCTCCACCTGAACACCCTGGCGCTGCACGCCGGACAGAAGCCGGATTCCGCGACCGGCGCGCGCGCCGTGCCGATCTATCAGACCACCTCCTACGTCTTCAAGAGTTCGGAACACGCGGCGAATCTCTTCGCCCTGAAGGAGTTCGGCAACATCTACACCCGGCTGATGAACCCGACGACCGACGTGTTCGAGCAGCGCGTCGCGGCCATCGAGGGCGGCACAGGCGCGCTGGGCGTGGCCTCCGGCCAGGCGGCCATCTCCTATGCGCTCCTGGCGATCACGCGCCTCGGCGACGAGATCGTCGCTGGCAACAACCTCTACGGCGGCACGTATCAGCTCCTCAACCATACCTTTGCCCGGCTGGGGCGCAAGGCGGTCTTTGTGGACTCTCGCTCGCCGGAGGCGTTCCGCAAGGCCATCACGCCGAAGACCCGCGCCATCTACGTGGAGACCATCGGCAATCCGAAGCTCGATGTGCCGGATTTCGAGGTTCTCGCCAAGATCGCGCATGATGCCGGCATCCCGCTGGTGGTAGACAACACCGTCGGCGTCGGCCTGGTGCGGCCGTTTGATTTCGGCGCCGACATCATTGCCACCTCAGCCACCAAGTACATCGGCGGCCACGGCACCTCCATCGGCGGCGTGATCGTGGACTCCGGCAAGTTCCGATGGGACTCCGGCAAGTTCCCGGAATTTACCGAGCCGGATCCGAGCTACCACGGCATCAAGTACTGGGAGGCGCTGGGGAACGTGCCGGGCATAGGGAACGTGGCGTTTATCCTGAAGGTGCGCCTGACGCTCCTGCGCGATCTGGGCGCCGCGCTGAGCCCATTCAACGCCCACCAGTTCCTGCTCGGGCTCGAGACCCTGCCGCTGCGCCAGCGCCGCCATTCGGAGAATGCGCTGGCCGTGGCACAGTGGCTCAGCAAAAACCCGCGCATCCAGTGGGTCACGTATCCCGGACTGCCGGACGACGCGAACCACGCGGTTGCAGCGAAGTATCTCAAGGCCGGCTTTGGCGGCCTGGTTGGCTTCGGCATCCGCGGCGGCGCGGCGGCGGGGAGCAAGTTCATCGACTCGGTGAAGCTCCTCTCGCACGTCGCCAACATCGGCGACGCCAAGACGCTGGTGATCCACCCGGCCTCGACCACGCACCAGCAGCTGACTGCCGAGGAGCAGGCCAAGACCGGCGTGACGCCGGACTACATCCGCCTCTCGGTCGGCCTGGAGGATGTGGAGGATATCGTGGCCGACATCGAACAGGCGTTGCGCATTGCCGCGCCCTGATGAAGTGAAGTGAAGGCGTCATGAAGAACCGGGGCGTGGTGTTGCGTTGCCAGCACGGGCTGCATCTGCGCGTGGCGGCGACCGTGGCGGGGATTGCCCGCGGTCACGGCTCGACGGCTGTGCGTCTGTCGTGCGGCCACTGCCAGAACGCCAACGCCTGCTCGGTCTTGGAACTGCTCACGCTGGAAGCTGGCCGCGGCGCGCAACTGGAGATTACGGCCGAAGGGCCGGACGAAGCCGTCGTTGTGGAACAACTGGCGCAGTTATTCGAGGATGGTGAAGGCATCTGAGGACGCGACGCGCGTGGCGCGCCGCCGGCCTCCGGGAAGGGAAGGACCAACATGAGTCGCATCTTTACTGACAATTCGCAATCCATCGGCAACACGCCGCTGGTGAAATTCAACCGCGTCACCCGGGGCGCCGGCGCCACGGTGCTCGGCAAAGTCGAGGGACGCAATCCCTCCTACTCGGTCAAGTGCCGCATCGGAGCCAATCTGATCTGGGACGCCGAGAAGCGCGGCGTGCTCAAGCCTGGCGTGGAGATCGTCGAGCCCACCAGCGGCAACACCGGCATTGCGCTGGCGTATGTGGCCGCTGCGCGCGGCTACACGCTCACGCTTACCATGCCGGAGACCATGAGCATCGAACGCCGCCGGGTGCTGGCGGCGTTCGGCGCGAACCTGGTCCTGACGCCCGGCGCGGAAGGGATGAAGGGCGCCATCAAGCGCGCCGAGGAACTGGCCGCCACGGATCCGAAGCGCTACTTTCTTCCTCAGCAGTTCAAGAACCCGGCCAACCCGGCGATCCACGAGCAGACCACCGGACCGGAGATCTGGAACGACACCGATGGCGGCATCGACGTGCTGGTATCGGGCGTCGGCACGGGCGGCACGATCACCGGCGTCTCGCGGTACATCAAGAACGCCAAGGGGAAGAAGATCCTCTCCGTGGCCGTCGAGCCGAAGGAAAGCCCGGTCATTACACAGAAGCGTGCGGGATTGGAACTGAAGCCCGGCCCGCACAAGATTCAGGGGATCGGCGCCGGGTTCATCCCGGATACGCTGGACCTTTCGCTAGTGGACCGTGTTGAGCAGATCGAGAGTGCCGAGGCCGTGGAGTTCGCACGGCGGCTGACCCGCGAGGAGGGGCTCCTGGTCGGCATCTCCTCCGGCGCGGCCGCGGCTGTGGCGGTGCGCCTCGCGCGCTTGCCGGAGTTTGCCGGTAAGAACATCGTGGTGATTCTCCCCGATGCCGGTGAGCGCTACCTCTCGACGATTCTCTTCGAGGGGATCGGCGGCTGAAGCCATATCAGCAGCAGCAACGCCTGGCAGATCCTTTTTTCTGGCGGTATTCGGCCAGGCGTTGCCTGCGAAGGGCTTTGAGGTCGGCGCGCGTTACCGTAACCTTCATCCCTTCGGCTGGCGCTGTGACGCACGCGTATCTCCGGCGTCCGTTGACCACGACGACGCAGGCGCGGCAGCACCCCTTGGCCCTGTCGGAACGGTAGCAGGCGCATGGGATGACAACCCGGACACGGCTGGCCACCTCGAGCAGATTTTTGTCCATCTTCCGGACGCGTACGGCCTTGCCGTCGATGGTGAGGTTCATGCGGACTCTCTGATATACAGCGGCCAACGGCCGCGTTTATGTTTCCCCTTCGCGTGCTTCGCGTCCTTCGCGGTGAGAAAACGTGGCTTCCTGTTGTGCCGTCACGTCTTGCTGAATCCGCGTTCCAGATCGGCGGTCAGATCTTCGAATGCCTCGAGTCCGACCGAAAGGCGCACCAGACCGTCGGTGATGCCGCGTGCCAGGCGCTCGGGACGCGGCATGGCGGCATGCGACATGGTGGCGGGGTAGGAGAGGATGCTCTCCACGCCGCCGAGGCTGACGGCCATCAGCATCAACTCCACGCGGCGCAGCAGCGCCTTGGCTGCGTCGCCGCCGCCGGCCAGTTCGAACGAAACCACGGCGCCGGCGCCGGATGCCTGGCGGAAATGCACCTCGTGCCCCGGGTGGTCCGGCAGTCCGGGATAGTAGACCCGGCTCACTTCTGGTCGTCCGCACAGCCATGCGGCCATGCGCGCAGTAGTGGCCTGCTGCGCCGCGAAACGCGCGCCGAGCGTCTTGAGCCCACGCAACGTAAGCCAGGAATCCTGTGGCCCGAGGATTGCGCCAAAGCAGTTCTGCAGGCGCTTGAGGCGGCGCCCCAGTTCCTCACCGCGCACTGCGGCCAGGCCGGCGATCACGTCGCTGTGGCCGCTGATGAACTTGGTGGCGCTGTGCACCACGATGTCGAACCCGAGTTCCAGCGGACGCTGCGTCACTGGAGTCATGAAGGTGTTGTCCGTGATGGCCAGGAGCTTGTGCTCGCGCGCCAGGGCGGCGATGCCCGCCAGGTCAGTAATCTTGAGCAGCGGATTCGAGGGGGTCTCCACGAAGATGGCGCGCGTGTCGGGGCGGATCGCACGGCGGACCTTCTCCAGGTCTGCGGCGTCGACGAACGTCACTTCTAGCTTCCATTGGCGGAAGAGGGTCGTCAGGACGCGATAGGTGCCGCCGTAGACATCCTCGGCGCAGATCAGATGGTCGCCGGGCTGGAAGAGCAGCAGCACCGTGGAGGTCGCGGCCATACCGGAGGCGAAGGCCAATCCGCGGTTGCCACCCTCGAGGTCTGCGATGGCCATCTCCAGCGCCTCGCGCGTGGGGTTGTCGCTGCGGGCATAGTCGTACGGGCCGAACTTCTCGGGATCGCGTTGCGCGAAGGTGGAGCACTGGTAGATTGGCACGCTCGAGGCGCCGGTGTACGGATCGCGGTCGCGCCCGGCGTGCAGCAGGCGGGTGTCGAGTTTCACAGGGCGTTCTCCAGGTCGGCCCGCAAATCATCGATGTGTTCGATTCCCACCGAGAGCCGCAACAGGCGGTCGTGGATCCCCAGCCGCGCGCGCAGCGCCGCGGGAATGTCGGCATGCGTCTGCTGGCAGGGGTAGGTGATCAGCGACTCGACCCCTCCCAGGCTTTCGGCGAAGCGGAAGACGCGCACGCGGCGCAGGACCTCCGGCGCCTGCGCGGCCGAGGCGACGGCAAAGGAGATCATGGCACCGCAGCCGGATTTCTCCGCGGCCAGCAGCGCGCCACCGGGATGACCCGGCAGGCCGGGATAATGCACGGCCGTGACGCGCGGGTGGCGCGCCAGCCATTCTGCCAGGAGCTGCGCGTTGCGCTGTTGCCGCTCCAGGCGCAGCGGGAGGGTCTTGAGTCCGCGCAGCAGCAGCCAGGAATCCTGCGGTCCGAGGATCGCGCCCGTGGCGTTCTGCAGAAACGCCAGGCGGTCGGCGAGTTCCGGCGAACCGGCCACCACGACGCCGGCGATCACATCGTTGTGGCCGCCGAGATATTTGCTCGCGCTGTAGACGGCCAGGTCCGCGCCCATGGCCAGCGGGCGCAGGTTGGCGAACGTCAGGAAGGTGTTGTCCACGATCGTGAGCTGACCGCGTGCGCGGGCCTGGGCGGCGATGGCGCGGATGTCGGCGATCTTGAGCAGCGGATTGCTCGGCGTTTCCAGGAGCACGGCGCGCACGCCGGGGCGCGCCAGCGCCTCCGCCACCTGTGCGGGCTGCGAGGTGTCCACGTAATGCGCCGTGATGCCGAGCGGCCGGACGATCTGCTCCAGCAGGCGGTAGGTGCCGCCGTACAGGTCCTCGGTCAGGACCAGTTCGTCTCCTGGCCGGAAGAGGCGCACCACGCAGTCGAGCGCTGCCATGCCAGAGGCGAAGGCGAAGCTGCGCACGCCGCCCTCGGCCGCAGCCAGTGTCTGCTCCAAGGCCAGACGCGTCGGATTGGACGTGCGCGAGTAGTCGAAGCCGGTGCTTTGCCCCAGCGCCGGGTGCTGAAATGTAGCCACCTGGTAAATCGGCATGGCCAGCGCGCCGGTGGACGCATCGCGGCCACAGCCGGCCTGGGCCAGCAGAGTTTCCAGATGAGGGGTTGTGGATTTCGCGCACATGTTGGAGAGAGAATGACGCAAGCGTGATCAGGGGTCAAACCGGAACTGATTTGGATTCATTGCCGAGTTTCAACACGACATGTGCACCTTTGATCTTTCGCGTAATGAAAGTCAACCTACCCACTAGACTATCGATTGTCAATATGGCGTGTGGTGGCCCCGGCGGGCTTGCCCCGCCGGACCGAAAATTCTACGCAATATTGAATGTCTAACTAGGAATATTGACCGTTGGCGAGGTGTGCCGATTCGGCATTCCATCCTCTGAGCGCTCTTTCTGCTCTGTGCCCTTCTGTGTCCGCAGGCGTGTTCGTTCCATTGGTTTGCGCGAACCGCCGTGACAACCGCGCCCTGCGGTGGCATCATGATTTGCAGCCATTGACGCGAGAACCACGCATGATGCACGACACACAACCGAAAGACGATGCCCACTGGCTGGCTGAGATTGCGCGCCTGCGCCGCGAGCGCCGGGCTGTGATCATTGCCCACAACTATCAGCCGGGCGAGATCCAGGACTTGGCGGACTTCACCGGCGATTCGCTCGAGCTGAGCCGCAAGGCTGCGGCTATCGATGCGCCGGTGATCGTTTTTTGTGGCGTGCATTTCATGGCCGAGACCGCGGCGATCCTCTCGCCGGATAAGATCGTGCTCCTGCCGGAACCAGCGGCCGGCTGCCCCATGGCGGACATGGTGGACGGACCGTCGCTGCGCGAGATGAAGCAGCGGCACCCCCGGGCCAAGGTAGTTTGCTACGTGAACAGTTCGGCCGAGGTGAAGGCGGAGAGCGACATCTGTTGCACGTCAGCCAATGCGGTGCGCGTGGTGGAGTCGATCCCCGGCGAGATCATATTCGTGCCGGACAAGCATCTCGGCGGCTGGGTGAGCCGGAAGCTGAAGCGCGAGATGATCCTCTGGAACGGCTTCTGTCCGACGCATGCGCGCATCCTGCCGGGATACGTCGAGCAGGCGAAGCAGGAACATCCGGGGGCCATCGTGTTCGTACACCCCGAGTCGCGCGAGGACGTGATCGCGCTGGCGGACGAAGTGCTCTCCACCGGCGGCATGCTGCGCGTAGCCAAAGCCAGCACCGCGAAGGAGTTCATCATTGCCACGGAGATCGGCCTGCTGCATCGCCTGCGGCTCGAGAATCCGGACAAGCGCTTCTATCCTGCCACGCCCAACGCCTCCTGCCCGAACATGAAGAAGATCACGCGGGAGAAGATCGCACATTCGCTCGCCAACCTCTCCCCGCGCATCGAGGTGCCGGAACCCATCCGCTCCCGCGCTTGCCAGGCTATCACGCGCATGCTGGAACTGCCCTGATAGGACCGCGGACACGAAGAAGAGGAAGTGGATGCGAAGTCCACGAAGGGAGTATCCAGCGCGCCAAGCGGCCGAAAAGACTATGTAACAGAAAAACGAGTGCAATGACGTTTAATTATTTGCAACTAATTGCTGCGCAAATATTAACACCAAATGTAACAACAGCGCAAATCTCTAAAAGCGTTACATTTTGTTACATTTTGTAACATGTGATCAACTTGGGCCGGTGCATGCTCATCTTGCCTTCCTTACGAAAAGCTGGTGGTTTGAAAGCAATGCACGGCAGGGGCATGCGGAAAGCGATTCCTGCAGTTTCGCGGCCGATTTTTGAACTGGATCGCCAGGAGATACAAAACACGCCGGGGGCAATATGCGTGATCGGATTTGCCGCTGGAAGACGCTTTATGCTTGAAATGGCGCACATCAAAACGAATCATGCCGCGGCTATTGCCGGAGGCGCTTTCCGTGGCCCAGAAGGCAGATCAACAAGTGAAGCAAAAAACAGCTCCTTCGTGATCTTCGCCCCCCGCTTCCCCTTCGTGACCACATTCCCGCCCGCCGGTCCGGCGCCCATGCTTGACAATCAGTGGGCCGACGTTGAACATGACGCCGTATGAGTGATTGGACCGCCCTGCTGGACGATCTGACAGCCTATCTGCGCTGGCGGCAGGAGTGTGGGCAGCGCACGGAGGAGATCGATCCGGAGACGATCCGCATGTTCCTGGCCGAATCGCCGGCGCGGCCGGCCCGCGCTGCGGCGATGGCTGATCCGCCGCTGCCGTCGGTCGGCGCCAGCGATGTGCCCGAAGCGCGGCAGGCTGCGCTGGCTGTGATCGCGCAGCAGGTGGCGGGTTGCCGGAGCTGCGTCCTGTGCGAGAAACGCACCCAGGGCGTGCCTGGTCAGGGGAACCCGATCTCGCCGGACGTGATGTTCATCGGCGAGGCGCCGGGCGCGGAAGAGGACAAGCAGGGACTGGCATTTGTCGGCGCCGCCGGGCAGTTGCTCACCAAGATGATCGCGGCCATGGGGTACACACGCGACGAGGTTTTCATCGCCAACATCTGCAAGTGCCGTCCACCGGACAACCGGCCGCCGGCTCTCGACGAGATGCAGGCCTGCCTGCCGTACCTGCGGGCGCAGATCGCCGCCATACGGCCCAAGATCATCGTCGCGCTGGGTGCCACGGCTGTGAAGGGGTTGCTCCAATCCAGCGCCGGCATCTCGCGGCTGCGCGGCACCTGGACCTCCTATGCGGGCGTGCCGCTTATGCCCACCTACCATCCCGCCTACCTGCTGCGCTATCCACTCGCGAAGAAGGACGCCTGGAACGATCTCAAGATGGTACTGCAGCGGCTGGGGAAGCCGGTGCCCGCGAAGAAGAGCGAAGAAACATAGCATCTGTCCTGCAGGCCATCGGCTCGCGGGGCCGCGCGCCCGCCAAAGAGGACAAAACAGGGTTTGAGACGGCAGACTGGAGGGCGCGCGGCCTCGCGCGCCGGATTCGTGGAGAAGGCGGAAGTCATGCGGAACTGGAACGTGCGGCGTGGGTGCGCGATCAGCCTGCTGTTTCTGGCAATGGCGTTTGGCGGACTCAACCTGCTGGCCTTCCGGCATGCGCACGCCATGCTCCATTACGCCTCGTCCGGCATGCGCACGCATCGGCCGGAGGAGCTTTCCATCTGGCGCAAGGTCCGGGTGCTCTTCAGCGGCGTGACCATCCTGCGGCCGCAGGGGCAGAAGACGCCCCCGAGCGTAGGACTCCCGTTTGTCGCTGTCACGATCCCCTCCACAGGTCAGGTGCGGCTGGGCGCGTGGTTCTGTCCGAAAAAGGATGTCCGCTGCGTGGCGATCCTGTTCCACGGCTACGGCGGCGAGAAGTCCGCGCTCCTGCCGGAAGCGCGTCAGTTGTACGACCTGGGGTGCGCGGTGCTGCTGGTTGATTTTCGCGGCTCGGGGCAGTCCTCGGAAGCGTACACGACCGTGGGCTATGCCGAGGCCGAGGACGTGGCTGCGGCAGTGACGTATGCGCGCGGACAGTGGCCGGAGGCCCGCCTCGTGCTCTTCGGTCAGTCCATGGGCGCGGCCGCCATCCTGCGCGCCGTGGGACGACTGGGCGTGAAGGCGGACGGCCTCATTCTCGAAGGGGTGTTCGACACCATGCTCAACACGGTCCGCCACCGGTTCGAATCCATGCGCGTGCCATCCTTTCCCTGCGCCGAACTATTGGTCTTCTGGGGTGGCCGGCAGATGGGCTTCGATGGCTTTTCGCACAACCCCGCGGACTATGCGGCGGATGTGACCTGTCCGGCACTGGTGATGCACGGGAAGGACGATCCCCGGGCGAGGTTGGCGGACGCACGGCAGGTTTTTGACCAATTGGGCGGTCCCAGGAAGTTTCGGGAATTTACGGCGACTGGCCACGAGCCATACGTCCGACACCATAGGGAAGAATGGCGTGCGGCTGTCAGCGGAATGCTGGAGCCGGAATTCAGAATTCAGAATTCAGCATTCAACCAGGAACCAGGAACGAAGAACCAAGAACCAAGAACACCACCGCCCACTGAACCCTGAACTCTTGAAAATCCCCATGGCCATTCGCGGCATCATTTTTGACTTGGACGGCGTGTTGTGCGATTCCGAGCCGTTTATTTGCGAGGCAGCGTGCCGGATGTTTCAGGAGCGCGGTGTGCAGGCGAGGCCGGACGATTTCCGGCCGTTCGTTGGCATGGGCGAGGAGCGTTTCATCGGCGGCGTGGCGGAAAAATATGGCGTGCAGGTTGATCTGATCGCCGCCAAAGCCCGCACTTATGCCATTTACTTGGAGATCATTCGCGGACGGTTGCGGCCGATGCATGGCGTGGGCGCGTTTCTCGATGCCTGCCGCGCACGCGGATTCCGGATGGCCGTAGCCAGCAGTGCGGATGAGGTGAAGGTGGCGGCCAACCTGTCCGAAATCGGATTTCCACCCTCCAAGTTCGACGCCGTGGTGAATGGGCTCATGGTGGCGCGCAAGAAACCAGCGCCGGACATTTTCCTGCTGGCGGCGGAGCGAATCGATCTTCCGCCGGAATTCTGCCTGGTGGTCGAGGATGCGCCTTCCGGCCTGCGTGCGGCGCAGGCGGCTGGTTGTACCGCGCTGGGTGTGCGGTCCAGCTTCGACGACGCCACGCTGCGCTCGGCCGGCGCATCCTGGACCGTGCGGGATCTTGCCGAGGCGTGCGGGTTGTTGCCCAGGATGCTGGGCGGGACGCAGGTCAAACCAACCGAACCGCAGAATATCGAATGTCAAGGCGCAGAATCATGAAGTCCGCTGAAGTCCCAAAACTGTAGGCGGCTGTGCAAGCCGGCGGGGCGCGTTGGCGACGTATCCAGCAGGCCGTTGTTCGGCTCTGTCATTCCATGGATCTGTCCATCTCTCTCTCATCAAAGATCATGAGAGTGCCAACTGGCGGGCGATATATGCGAGTACATTTCACGTTCAGCCCGCCCTTGTCCAAGGTCACTTTCCGGTATGCCATCCCGCACTTGCACCGCTTCCACTTGACTATGTTACCCCTCGCTGTCCTTTTCCGTTGCAATGGTCTTCGACATGACTGGTTCTCTTTCTTGTTGTCGCCTAACAACGGCGGTAATCCTCAGCGCAGTTATGCGCCGTAGTCACCGGCTTGTTTGGTTCTGTCTGACTCGGGGCAGCCTGATTCTGCTTCATTGATGCCGTGGATCACTTCACCGTAACTACTGCGCCTTTGGCATGGAAGCAATCACATCCCGCGCACGTCTCTCGATCGCTCCCCACTTAGCAATGGAATCACGCGACTTCGTCTTGTTCTTGGAGTCTTTCAAAAAGCTCAAGATGTCCGTGAGCAAATCATAGAGTCGCGGAGCGGATGCCATGACTGATGCATCCGCAGTTGCATTTGGACCGACCAGGTTGGCTATGGCCACCCCGTTTGCCTCGACGGTCGACGCACCTCCAATCTTGGAAACACTACTTCGCCATTCTCCTTGCGTGATTTTGAGGTCGTTCATTGCCTGCTTCTCTTCTCGCTATTTCTTACTGAGGATCAGAACTGCGTTGTCATTAAAGAAGTCCTGTTTGGCTGTTTGCTCTCCCTTGATTGCAATTGGAATGCACCACTCAATAAGAGAGAATGCCGTTGACATCCGCGCATACAAAATGTACTCGCCCGGTTTAAGGTCTGTAATCGAGTACTTTGCATCTATGCCTGTAGTCCCTTTGGACAGAGCAGCCACTGCGACAATTGCAGGCCATGCTTTGTCGCTGTCCGCATGATCAACATATAAAATCCTGCTGATTTCGTCGCTGCCTTGGCAGTCTCTGTTCACCATGCGCGTGGTGTTGTAGACTTCGATCGTTTTCAATTGGGTGGAGTTCTTCGTCCAGCCGTCAACCTCATCCCCGTATTTCTTCATCAACATTTCCGTAGCCTTGTATTTCGGGACCTCCTTGGTCATGTCGTCAAAATCTGCGTCGGTCACATGTGGAACCGGTCGAGAGTATTTGTCCGCTGACTGCCGACTCACCTCTTGCCAGTATGAACACTCCTTGCGGAGACCGGCCAAGCCAACCTGAACCTTCTGGGAGTCAAGGAGTGCTGGCAAGACATAGACCGTAAGCCCTCGAAGCAACTCGGATTGTCCTCCGCCTTTGACAACCCATGCGCCACCCTCAATAGCGCCTCGTGCGTTCGCAAGACGCTCCTGTTGTTGCCGTTCTTCTTCCCTCCCCGCCGTTTGAACTGAATGTGTCTCGATTTCCGGTTCTTCCGGGTTCCCGGTTGGCGCGCCGGCTGGACGGTCGAACATGGTCGTGATTTTCGCCTTGCCGCGCAGGGCCGTCAGATAGGTCTGCATCTCTTCGCCGATCTGCTTGTTTTCCTGTTCCTTGCGGACACCGTCACGTGTTACAGCGGGCGGTGCCTTGATCAGGATATGGCTGGCCTGTACGGTTTCCGGTGTGGCGTTTGTTTCGCCGTTGGCGGGCCTGGCTTCATTGTGGGCTGTGACCTTGATCACGTGGAAGCCGAACTCGGTTTCGACAACGGGGCCGATGTCGCCGACTTTTTGCGTGAAGGCCGCGTCCGCGAAGGGTTTTACCATCCGGGCGCGTTCGAACGTGCCAAGGTCGCCGCCGCTTTGCTTGCCGCTGGGGCAGTCCGAGCTCTCGCGCGCGACGGCCTCGAAGTTTGTGCCGGCGAGCAGCTGTGCGCGGATGCCGTCGATCTGCGCGCGTTTTTCAGTGCGCTCCTTTTGCGCATCGGCGAATGCGGTATCCACGGCCTTGTCGTCCAGTTTGATCTTGCCGCGGACCTGCGTGTCGACCAGTTTCTCGATCAGGAACTGCTCTTCCAGCTCCTGCCGGGCCTGCTTCTCGCCCATAGGCGCCATTTTGATCATCGCATCCACTGTCGTGCCCTGCTTGGCGGCCATCTCCTCGATCGGCTGCAGGTACTTCTTGCGATCCGCCGCGTCCACGACGATCTTGAGGCGCTTGACCTCCGCGAGCAGAAGCGTCTTGGTGACGAAGGATCCGACAATGCGCGGTGCCAGCATCTGGAAGGCCATCTGCTGCTGCTCCGCCGGGACCTGCTGGGCAGCGAGGATGGACTGCACCTGCTGCAGGAGTTCCTCGCGCGAGAGCGTCACACCGTCCACCGAGGCGGCGACGGCGACACCACCCGTGCCAATCGGCAGGGCCGCTGCAGCGGACTTTGCCGCGACGGGCATCGGCATGACCGGCGACTTGGTGGCCGGCGTCGCGGCAGCTGGGGCTGTAGCGGCGGGGGTCTCCTTTTTGCAACCAGCGGCGCACAGGCCGAGCAGCAGCGCGGCGAGCGAGAGACGGGTCAACATGTGCATGTCGTGATCTTTCTGGGTTGTCGCCGCCGGAGGCGGCAGGTGCCGGAATCGCCCGGCGTGGCCGCGTCATGCGGCCCGGGGGCGTCTCGACCGGCACATAGTACCAGAAACCCCCGGTCCATTGCCCACAAGAAATTCGAGTGGAAAATGGGCTTTCCAATTGCCTCGGGTTGGCGGGGAATGGCATGGTAGGCCACACAGGGGCTGTCAACGCACTCTATAGGAGAACAGATATGCCGCACGAGCCGTTCGACCGACGTTACGCCGCCATGCCGTATGCCGCCTGTGGGCGTAGCGGCCTGAAGCTGCCGGCCATCTCCCTTGGGCTCTGGCACAATTTCGGCGAAGCCGACCCCGGAGAAGCCACGCGCGAGCTGGTTGCCGCAGCCTTTGACCTCGGCATCACTCATTTTGACCTGGCGAACAACTACGGTCCGCCCCCCGGTGCCGCGGAGAGCGTCTTTGGGCGGTTGCTGGCCGGCGAGTTTCGTGCCTGGCGCGACGAGATGGTGATCTCCACCAAGGCGGGGTACCGCATGTGGCCCGGTCCCTCTGGCGACGGCGGCTCGCGCAAATACCTTCTGGCCAGCCTCGATCAGAGCCTGCGGCGTCTGCAACTGGATTACGTCGACATCTTTTACCACCACCGCCCCGACCCCGAGACGCCACTCGAGGAGACCTTGGGCGCGTTGCAGAGCGCCGTGCAACAGGGAAAGGTGCTCTACGTCGGCCTTTCCAACTACCCGGCGGAGAAGGCGCGCGAGGCTGCGCAGATGCTTCGACGCCTCGGCTCCCCCTGCCGCATCCACCAGCCGCGCTACAATCTGCTGGATCGGGGCATCGAGTGTGGGTTGCTGGATGTCGCGGTAGAGGAAGGGTTCGGCGTGATCCCCTTCTCGCCGCTGGCACAGGGGGTTCTGAGCGGCAAGTACACCGGCGGCATACCGGCAGATTCGCGCGCCGGTCGCGGCAGTCCATTTCTTACGGCGGCGCGCCTCTTGCCCCAGAAGGTCGAGCAAGCGGCGCGGCTGGAGCCGCTGGCCCGCGCGCGCGGTCAGACCCTGGCGCAGATGGCGCTGGCCTGGGTGCTGCGTGATCCGCGCGTCACCTCTGCGCTGATCGGCGTACGCCATCCCGCGCAACTGCGCGAGAATGTCGCGGCGCTGTCGAACCGCGCGTTCACGGCCGCGGAACGCGCCGCCATCGACGCAATCGTTGGGCTTCCGTCCGGCAGTTAGAGTAATCTTAGTAATAGAATGGCTGCAGAATCGGGGCAAAGTCGGACACGAAGGGGACGAAGGAAGTACGAAGAACGCGAAGGGTTGTTGTAGTTTTCCGCCGACAGGCGGCACCAACGCCTCACTTCGTGTCCTTCTATCATCCTTTCTCGACCTTCGAGACCGTCTTCATCTGCGGCTATACGATTTCGTTATTGAGCTAGGCGTGCGCTGGGCGCGAGCTGTAGCGCGCCGCAGGGTGGGCTTGGCGATGCGGACCGCTGGCGTGGCGGCTATGCTGTCCGCCGGGCGCGCGTGAATGGCTCTGACGATGCCCGCTCTGGCCGCGCGGCGGCGGACGGGCCGCGGCGCCGGTGGCCTGACGTGCGATTTCGCTGTGGAATTCGTGGCGCGTGTCGACGTCGACCGCGCGGCGGAGCAGGCGCTCGATGTCGCGCAGGAAATCGCGCTCCTCCGCGCTGCAGAAGGAGATGGCCTCGCCTGAGGCGCCGGCGCGCGCGGTGCGGCCGATGCGGTGGACGTAGGTCTCCGGCTCGTTCGGCAGCTCGTAGTTGATCACATGTGTGACGCCGTCCACATCGATGCCGCGCGCGGCGATATCGGTCGCGACTAGGGCCCGCACGCGGCCGTCGCGGAAGCTGAGCAGCGCCTGCGTCCGCGCTCCCTGGCTCTTGTTGCCGTGAATGGCGGTGGAGGGGATGCGGGCGTCGCGCAGCTTCTCAGCCACGCGATTGGCGATGTGCTTGCGCTGTGTGAAGACGATCACGCGGGCCATTGCCGGGTCCTTGAGCAGGCGGACGAGGAGCTCGTCCTTGCGCGTCTTGTCCACGAAGAGGACCCGTTGCGCGATGCGCTCGACCGCCGGCTGCTCGGGTGTGATGGCGACGTGCGCGGCGTCCGACCGCACGAGCGTGCGGGCCAGCGCCAGCGCCTCGCGCGTGAGCGTGGCGGAGAAGAAGAGCGACTGCCGCTTGGGTGGGAGCGCGGCGATGACGCGGCGCATGTCGGGCAGGAACCCCATGTCGAGCATGCGGTCCGCCTCGTCGAGCACGAAGTACTCCACCTGGTCGAGCCGCACAAACCCCTGCTGCATCAGGTCGATCAGCCGGCCAGGCGTGGCAACGACGATCTCGACGCCGTTACGCAGGGCATAGACCTGCGGGTGCTGGCCGACGCCGCCGAAGATCACTGTGTAGGTGGCATGCGCATGGCGGCCATAGGCGCGGATGCTGTCGCCGATCTGCGCGGCCAGTTCGCGGGTGGGCGCGAGGATCAGCGCACGCGGCCGTCCGGCGGTACCGGGGCGGCGGTGCTGAGCCAGATGCTGGAGCAGGGGGAGCACGAAGGCCGCGGTCTTGCCCGTGCCAGTCTGTGCGCAGCCGAGCAGATCGCGCCCCTCCAACAGCAGTGGGATGGTCTGCGCTTGGATGGGCGTGGGCGTCACATAGCCTTCCTCCTGCACCGCGCGTTGCAACGCCGGGAGGAGTTGGGAGAAGACGCCGGAGTGCGGAGCGTGGAGCGCGGAGGACGAAATTTCGGATTCCAGAGTTCTTGTTTCCGATTTCTGAATTCTGTCTTCCGACCTCTGGCCTCTGACTTCTGACTTCTGATCTCTGATCTCTGACTTCTGGCCGCTGACCTCTGCCTCCTGGCCTCGAACGGCAGGGTGCGGATGCGGGCCGGATGCGGCCCGGTGATGGGTGGTCATGGTGCGCTCGTGTCCGGGGTTGTTGTTTCTCTGCCCGCCGGACGCGTGGAAAAGAAAGAAGCCGCGCCGATCGCGACTGTTGCGCAAAGAAAGGGCCGATAGCCCAGTCCGCGCAGGAAAGCGGCACGTACTAAAGCAGATTTCGGGCGACTTGTCGATTGAGATCGCGGAGAAGCGTGGGGGCACAGAGGGCACAGAGGGAGAATGA
>CAIWXQ010000041.1 GCA_903916675.1 uncultured bacterium
CCAATGGGTGGCAATGCACGCAAGGCGGCATGCCGCCGGAATATTTACGGGCTCATCAAGGGCAAGGACATCCTGACCGTCCACGAACGCGGCATCAGCGAGATCGATTCGAACGTGTTGGAAGTGTGCCTCATCGCTACGAAAAGCCCGTCGCTCCTGACCGAAAGACAAAAGAGCATGATCTGGGCCGTGTGGCAACAACTGGCAGAGGCGAACAAACTGCGCGGCATTCGCAACCCGGCGAAATCTGATCCCAAAGGATAAGGGGCACCCGCGGCGCGCATTTCGCTTCCGCAAATCCGCAGGACCGTCTCAATTCCACGACTCATCACCCCCAGAAACCATCTTCCTTCCCAACGCAGAAGGGGCCCCGCGTGGCGCGGATCGGCGTTCCCGGCGCGGGGGAAGGCGGCAGAGTGGTCCAGCCGCAAGGCTTTGATGGGGGCGGCTGGATACGTATCCGCCGCCCCCGGAAAAACGCCGCGGATGGGCCACTATCACGCCTGATCTCCGCGCCCCGATCCGCGCCGCGCACGCGCGTCAGCCACCCCCCGATTCGCCGCACTGCCCACGCCTACACCCCATTCCCCAGCGTCAGCCGCGGGATCGCCAGCCGCCTCAGCGCACTCTCCCCCCGTACCAGCGCCCCATGCCTCTCCGGTGCCGCATCCCGCGCATGCACCGGCTTGTCCCGCAGCGCCATCATCGCCGCTGGAGACACCACGTTCTGCCCATACCGATCCCGTAACCCATCCACCGCCGCGTCCAACTTCCCGTACCCCTGCCGGGCAGGCGTCTCCTCGAAGAAATCCAACTGCCGTTTCCCCTCTGCCAGGAGCCCTCCCAGCCAGACCAGGGTAGACCGGTAAATCTCCCCCGGCTGATAGATCGCATCAAAAAGCAGCCGTACCACGGGCACAACCTCGCAGTCATGGCAGGTCGGGCAGGGGAGTGCCGCACAGTTTGCCCGACTGCTGTAGTCCTTCTGCCGCAGGCAGAGCCCGATCTCCCGCGCCAGGTGCTGGTGGCGGCGTAGTTTGGCCAGCGCCGCCCCCAGGTTGCGCATGGCTTCGGCAAAGACGAGCCTCCCATCTTCACTGGGCGGGGAGAACGTGTGCCCCTTCATCATGCTGGCATAACTCTGCTTGGCGTCCAGTTCGAGCGGGATCATGCGCCGCCCCTGCAACTCGCACCAGGTCGCATGGCCGGGTTTGTGGAGCAGGCGATGCACCTCCACTTCCGGCATCCGGGTGAAGTCGTACGCCGTCACAATCCCCCGGGCCTGCAGTTTCTCGGCACTCGCCGGCCCGATCCCCCAGACCTTGGCAATGGGCGTGTGCTGCAACAGCACCGGGACATGTTCCCGCCGCACAATGGTCTGACCGTTGGGCTTCCGGAACTTGGAGCAGAGTTTGGCCAGGGTCTTGGTCAGACTGATCCCGACCGACACCGTGAGCCCCATTTCCGTTGCCACCGCCGTGCGGATCCCTTCCGCCACAGCTTCCAGGGACCGGTCGAGAATCTGACCGCACCCGGTCAGGTCGGCGAACGCCTCGTCGATCGAGTACTCCTCTACCAACGGCGAAAAGCGCCGCAGGATGGCAAACAACCGCTGGGAATACAGGCTGTAGACTTCGTAGTCCGACGGCACCACCACCAACCCCGGGCAGAGCCGCCGGGCCTCGTGCAACTGCACCCCGCGCTTGATCCCGCACGCCTTGGCCTCATAACTCGCCGCCGCAATGATCCCCCGCTCCGCGCCCGTCACCACCGGCCGCCCCCGCAACGCAGGGTTCAGCGCCTGCTCCACCGACGCAAAAAAGCCGTCCGCGTCCACGTGCAGCAACGTGCAGTCTTGAAACCGGGAATCCATGCCAGCACGGTAATGGATTTCGTTTGCCCGATACAGAGTAAAAACTCTATTATCTCCCCATGGCACCCAAATCCAAACTCAGCGAGCGCATTCCGGTCCTCAATGAGTACATCCGGCAGCATGGCCGGGCACCCACGCAAGAGGAACTGCGCCGGTTGTTTCGGGTGAAATCCCGGAATACCGCCTTCGTGCTGGCCAAGGGGTTCGTGCGCGCAGGCGTCCTGATCCGCACCGCCACCGGACGGCTGGTCGCCCCGCCGCAGCGCGCAGCCAGCACCGTGCGCCTGCTCGGGAGCGTGGCCGCCGGCTTCCCGTCGCCAGCCGAGGAATCCCTGCTCAACACCATGACCCTGGACGAGTACCTGATCACCAAACCCACCGCCACCTTCATGCTGCGGGTGGAAGGGGACAGCATGATCGACGCCGGCATCCTGCCGGACGACGTGGTTTTGGTGGAGCGCGGCCGGACCGTCCGCAACGGCGACATCGTGATTGCCTGCATCGACGGACAATGGACCATGAAATATTTTTACAAGGACGCCACCGGCGTGCGCCTCGAAGCCGCCAACAAGAAATACCCAACCATCCGCCCCATCCACAAACTGGCCGTGGAAGGCGTCGTCAGCAGCGTCATCCGGAAACTGCTCTGACCATGGCTATCTGGAGCGTTGACAGCACACAGAAATGCACTACGATCTCAGTTACGTGATTGGGCTGCCCAGTTGGAACGAGACTAGACCATGAGTTTCTACGAAGGAACACCCCAAGAGACCGCCCCAGTGGTGATCAAGGACGAGCTTCAGATCGCCTCCAAAACCCAATGGGAAAGTTGGTTTCTGCCCGGAACTAGGCGCAAGGACGTCCATCCCGTCGAAAATTTCGGAAGCCCCGGCAGGAGTTTGTATACGGCCTGTATACGTTCTGGCAGGTATTTAGTGGGTACAGCAAGGATCGGCAAGGAACACAAGTGGCACACGCAGACAACAGGAAACGCTGTTTTATTGGCGATTATGCGTATTTATTGGGCATTAGGGATGGGGCGAAAGACGGGGCTCGAACCCGCGACCATCAGATCCACAATCTGACGCTCTAACCAACTGAGCTACTTTCGCCACGGAACGGTGTTGCACTATAGCAGACCATGCGATCCAGGCGCAAGGCGATCTCAGCGTCCCTGACGTGCGTGAATGTTGTGTGCGCGTCAAGCTGCCTTGTTTCAATTCCGCCACCACCTGTTTGGTGGCAACGAAGACATTGGCACGTAGCGTGCGGGGGATGTCTTGTGCAGGACGCGGCAGACATGAAGAATAAGCCGTCGGTTGTGGTGTTTCTTAACTCGTTCTGGGCTGGTCAAGCCGGCATCAGCGGCGGCGACCAGATCGTCGTACAACTGCTCAAACAGCAGCGCGACCGGTTTGACCGCGTGGTGGTGGTAACTTCGGCGGCCGGGCAACACTTGCTGGAAGGCGTGGCATCGGATCTGACGTTCGTGCGCACTGACAGTGACGGCGATTGCCTGGGACTGTTTCCCAGTTATGTCCTGCGGACGTGGCGCGCGCTGTTGCGTCTGCGCACCCTGCGGCAGGTCGACGTCCTGTTCACGGCGTCTGATTTTTTCCCGGATGTCGTGCCGTCGCGGGTGCTGCAGGCGCTGCGTGGCGGGCCGCGATGGCTGCAATGCGTCTTTCACGTCTATCCGGACTGGCGTACGCGCCCTGGGTCGAAACTGCGCAGTTTCGTTGCCCAGTGGCTGCAGCGGTTGTCGTTCCGCCTGATCCGGCGGGCTGACGGCGTGCTGGTAATCAACACGCAGGTGGGCGACCATCTGGCCGGGTTGGGCATTCGGCAAGACCGCATCGGCCTGCAATATCTGGGTATCAATCTGGACGAGATCGCCTCCGCCCGATCGGACGACCCGCGCGGCTACGACGGAGTTTTCCTGGCCCGGCTGGCGCCCAGCAAGGGGATTTTCGATCTGCCCCGGATCTGGGCGAAGGTTGTGGCGCGGCAACCCGGGTTGCGGCTGGGGATCATCGGCGGCGGCGGCGAGCCGATCCGCGAAGAGTTGCGGCAAGCTTGCCGGCAGGCGGGCGTGGCAGACACGGTCGAGCTGCTCGGTTTCCTGCCGAACGAGGCGGCCTTCGCGATCCTGAAGCGGAGCCGGGTGTTTTTGTTTCCCAGCCACGAGGAGGGGTTCGGTCTGGCGATCGCCGAGGCGATGGCGTGCGGGTTGCCGGCCGTCGCGTGGGATCTTTCCGTTTACCGGGAGATTTTTGGAGAGACCATCCGGACGGCGCGGGAAGGGGACATCAACGTATTTTCCGACCACGTCGGCGGCGCATTAAACGCATCTGCATCCGAGCGAGAAGCGGGACGGGAGTTTGTCCGGCGGTATTCCTGGCCGGAGTCCACGCGCCGCATCGCGAACCAGATTGCGGCTAGCGCCGCACGAGGCTGAGATCGTGCTCGACCATCTCGGCGGCGATCTCCGCCAGCGGCTTGCACGGATGCCAATCCAAGAGGCGCACCGCCTTGGCGGTGTTGCCGCAGAGGACGACCTTCTCGGGGGGGCGGAAGAACCGCGGGTCGAACCGCACGTGGTCTTCGTAGCGCAACCCCACATGGCCAAAGGCGTGCGTGAGGAAAGTCCGCACCGTGTGGGTGGCGCCAGTGGCGATCACATAGTCGCCCGGCCGGTCCTGCTGGAGCATACGCCAGGCGGCCTGAACGTACTCGGGGGCGTAGCCCCAGTCGCGTTCCGCGTCCAGTGCGCCCAACGTGAGCGTCTTTTCCAGCCCCAGTTTGATGCGCGCGACCGTGGATGTGATCTTGCGGGTGACAAACTCGGGCCTCCGCCGGGGCGACTCGTGGTTGTAGAGGAAGCCTGTGGCGACAAAAAATCCCTGGTTGTCGCGATAATTACGGACGAGATGGTACCCCGCCACCTTGGCGATGCCGTAGATAGAGCGCGGGTTGAGGGGCGTGTCCTCGTTCTGCGGCGAGGCGACCGTCTGCCCGAACATCTCGCTGGATCCTGCGTAGTAGAGCCGGCAGCCGGGCGTGCATTCGGACAGGGCCGAGACCAGCGCGTGCGTTGCGCAAAAGCTCTCGTTGAACGTGGAGATCTCGTCGTCCAACGAGTAATTAACGAAGCTTGGCGAGGCGAAGTGATAGCACTCCGTGGGGCCGGCCTGCTCGATGGTCTTGCGCAGGAATTGGTAATTGTCCAGGCTTCCGACATGGAGGTCGACGCGCTCTTTGCAGGCGGCCAGATTGGCCATTTTGGCGGCGTCCTCTGTTGTCGCGCGGCGTACGATGCCATGGACGGCATATCCCCGGGTCAGCAGAAATTCGGCTAGGTAGGAACCGTCCTGGCCTGTGATTCCGGTGATGAGTGCCGTTTTCATAAGGGTGTCCGAAGCATCCGCCAGTAGAGCCAGTTGTTCGAAAAAGTACGGGTATCAAACCGGAACGTGCGCAACTTGACAAGCACAGAAAACGAGGCATGACGCAATTCAATGTGCGCAAAAGCTATGTTTAACACGCCCGTGCTGCGCGTGAAGATGTCAATTCTTGATGCATTACGCAAATAGACAACTGCGCGCCCGAATCTAGTGCCATCCGCGACGTTACGGAACACGATGCCTGCCACCATTTCTTTTCCCCACAATCTTCCCGTCCGCGCCGACCACGAGGCGGTTGCTGCCATGTTACAACGCGAACGTACTGCTTGACCCACGAACGCGCCGGTTGTCAGATTGTACGCAACGCGCCGAGGGTGCGCCAGACATCGGCCTTTGCATCTCGCATGCTTTTTGCCATCATAATACGACTAGCAGGTTTCAGCAGGCACGTGTCCATCGCAGCCATGGGGCTATTTTCATCTCAATCCATGGTTAACGGCGGTAAATTCAGGAAGACGACAAAGTGTGAAGGGGCGGCTCCACTGCTGGAGCGCCCGAGTCTAACTCGGCCGCAAATTCCTCGCCTGTCAAGGAGGTCCCGATGAATGCATGCGCAAGAGCCCCGCTTCGCTTAGGTCTGGCCGGCGGAGGGACCGATGTCTCTCCTTACTGTGACCTTTATGGCGGATATGTCCTCAATGCCACGATCGACCGCTATGCGTACGCGGTGATCAAGCCATTGGACGATCCTGAAATCCGGCTCATCGCGACAGATCAGCAGAAAATCAAAATCACACCACTCGGCCAGCCGCTTCAATTCAACGGGACGCTCGACCTTCATCAGGCTGTCTACAACGAGATAATCAACACGTTCAACGGCGGCTCACCAATTGCAATGGAAATGTCTACATTCTGCGACGCCCCTACGGGCTCGGGGCTGGGATCATCATCAACGCTCGTCGTGGCGATGATCAGAGCCTTCACCGAGCTCCTCAATATTCCCATGGATGATTACGCCTGTGCGCGGCTTGCCTACAAGATCGAGCGGTTGGACTGCGGATTGCAGGGGGGGCGGCAGGATCAGTATTCGGCGACCTTTGGCGGCTTTAATTTCATGGAATTTTATTCTGACGAACGCGCCATCATCAACTCGCTTAGGGTAAAAAACGGGGTTATTTGCGAATTAGAGGCATCCCTTTTGCTTTTCTACACCGGGGTCTCGAGAGAGTCGGCAAAGATCATCGCGGACCAGAGTTCTGGCGTCAAGAATGGGGTGCCGGAGGCTATTAAGGCCATGCATGCGATGAAGAACGAAGCCCTTTGCATGAAAGAATTCCTCTTAAAGGGAGATTTTGGCGGGATTGTAACCGCCATGCGCTCGGGGTGGGCGAGTAAGAAGAACTCTGCTCGAACAGTGACGACACCGGTCATCGAGGAAATCTACGAGGTGGTTATGAAGGCGGGCGCCTTGGCCGGAAAAGTATCAGGAGCGGGAGGTGGCGGCTTCATGATCTTCTTTGTCCCGCTCAACAAACGGATGGACGTCATCCGTGCTCTTGGCCGTTTCAACGGGCAGGTCAGCAATTGTCATTTCACGAAGCACGGCACCCAAACCTGGAGAGTATGATGGGGACGGGCGCGACGGTTTTTGTCCTAGCCGGTGGTTTGGGCACCCGACTTGCCCATGCGATTGGCGACGTGCCGAAGCCGATGGCCGATATTGCCGGCCATCCCTTTCTGGAATGGCAGCTGAAATATTTCATAAAACATAACTTTCGTGATTTCGTCCTGATGGTTGGCCACAAAAAGGAGGCCATCATGGATTTTTTTCATGACGGCGCATCCCTGGGATCTCGGATCCGGTACTCGGCCGAGGAGGAACTGCTCGGAACAGGAGGCGCGTTTCTTCAGGCATTGGAGCGATTTCCCTGCGAGTCATTTGTGCTTGCCAATGGCGACACCTATTTCGCAATTCCGATCCGCGTTCTGCTCAACCATGCGCGAGAAAGGGTGGGGGTGTCCGTCGGCCTCAAGCTGATGGACCGCCCGCAGCGGTACGGATGCGTGCGACTGGGAGCCGGACACGAAATTCTGGCGGTTGAGGAGAAGCGACTGGATGTGGCCGAGGGTTATATCAACGGAGGAATTTATGCCGGCGAGACCGCGGTCCTGCGTTCGTTCCGCGTTGAAAAGTGTTCATTGGAGAACGATCTTTTTCCCCGGCTGATGAAAAAACACGCATTGTTGGGGATTCCCTTTGGCGGCGGTTTTTTGGACATCGGAATACCGGAGGATTATTACCGGGGGCAAAGCCTGATTCCGTCGTGGTGCAGTCAGGAAGAAACACCGGCGCTTTTTTTGGACCGCGACGGAATCCTGATTGAGGACCGGAAATACGAAGCCGACCCGGAAAGACTGGTGTTCAAGGAGGAAGGGGTTGGCTTATTCCGGCGTTGCCTGCGGAAGGGGTGGAAACTAATTATTGTCTCGAACCAGGCCGGCGTTGCCAAGGGGATTCTTCCCCGGTCTGCGGTTGAAGACGTGAACGCCCGTATCAGGAGCCATTTTGCTGACTGGGGGGTCGAGTTCACGGATTTTTACCACTGCCCCTTTCATGCCGATGGAAAGCTTCCGGAATTTACAAGAGAAAGCCTGCGAAGAAAGCCCGCTCCGGGAATGCTGCTGGACGCCGCAGAACGTTGGCGAATCGACATGACACGGTCAATCATGATCGGCGACAAAGATTCCGACATGATCAATCTTCCCTATCTGCGCTCCTTTATCATTCCCGGCAGATATGCGATCAAAAACACCTCCCTGATTAGAAGTTACAGCGAAATCGAGTCTCTCGTCTGAATGCGCAATGCGCAAGGATCCGTCCACATGCGAATCGCCATCATCTGCGACGAACTTGATCATGGGCGCCAGACCACGGGGATCAGCGTCTTTGTCCAAGAACTGCTCGCTGGATTGCGGCAGGTGTCGACCGAAGAAGAATTTCTGCTCATCCACGCCGACGCAAGGGTGCAACTTGGCGATGGCGGCCGTTTTCGAGATGTCATTCTCCCCCATGCCGGTGGCGAACTGATGCGCAACCTCAAACACCTGCCACGGCTGCTGCGCGAACTTGCGGTGGAAGTGGTGCATGAGCCGCGGCATTTCCCGCCGCGGCTTCCCGCAGGCATCAAGGGTGTGATCACAATCCATGATCTAGCCTCGATCAGCCACGCGCCACCCGGCTGGCAGTCGTTGGTGGTGTGTTTGCGCCAATGGGTTGGTTTGATGGTCCTGCTACGGCACTATACATGCGTGGCGGCGATTTCGCAATGGACGGCGGACGAGATCCACCGCTGGCTTGGCATCCGGCGTGACAAGATCCAAACAATCCTGCAGGCCATCACGCCCAATTTTCGGCCGGCGTCCACGGCGGCAGTTGCGGCGCTCCGGTGCAAATACAAACTTGCCGGTTCTTACTGGCTGAACGTGGGGACAATTGGCTGGCGCAAGAATCAGACGGAACTGGTACGTGCCTTTGAACAGGTGGCCAGCCGCTTTCCGGAGGTCACACTGGTCATATCCGGGAGACCTTCCGATGCGTGGAGCCAGCTTAGCGCGGCGGTTGCCGTGGCAAAGCTTGGGGGGCGAATCCGCCTGCTTACGGATGTGCCGGATGAGGAGATGCCGGCCCTTTATACGGCTGCCGACTGGCTCATCTTTCCCAGCATCTGCGAAGGGTTCGGGCTGCCTCTGCTGGAGGCGCAGGTATGCGGCACGCCCGTGATTTGCTCGCGCAACAGTTCACTGCGGGAGATCGGGGGCGACAGCATAGCGCCCATTGAGAACCCGCCACTGGCCAGTGCCATCGCGGCCGCAATTGTGGACGCGCAGCCCAGACGCGAGGCGTTGGTCGCGGCGGGGTTTTGCAACGCACAACGATTCTCGCGGGAGAAACGCGCCCGTGCCTACCTGCAAATTTACAGGGAGCTAGCGATTCGGCGTCGCGCCTAGCGTAGTTCAGAGAATCTTCCGTCCAAAAGGGCGCAGGCAGACGTTTAGCGGGCGGATCAGAAGAAGAGCCCACCAGACAGCGATCATTCGCGGCAACCACACCCCGTTTGCCTTGCGAAGGATTTGGTCGGCTGCGTCCGGGTAGGGGAGCAGGAACGAGGGATGCCGGATCGCGGCGATCTGACCGACGTGACGCCGGCCATGATAACTCCAGGGGTTTGCCGCAAAAGTTGAGTCAGCACCGAATCCGAGATTTTGCACAAGATTTATGCAGGGATTGACGCAGAGCCCATGCTGTGAGAACACCAGATAGGCCCATTGGTGGTCCCAGTTGCTGCTGAGTCCGCGATAGTAGCGTCGCAACGCGCGCAGCCAGTAGCGCTGCTGGAGGCGTCTACGGAAGATGCCGCGGATCAATCCGTCCTGTTCGAACTGTGAAAAATTCTTGATGCGATAATCGTATTGATCGGCCACGCGTTTCCACGTGGCCCACCCCCAACAGTGCATGATCGGGGAGAAATAATAGCTGCCGTCGCCGAAGCCATGATCCAGCGGATTATATCCGGCGATGTGCATCACGCGGGTGTCATGCCGGTAGTGTGCCAGCAGTTCGGCGCAATAAGGGAAGAACGAGGGATCGGGTAGGCAGTCGTCCTCCAGAATGATCCCCTCTTCCACATGCTCAAAGAACCAGTGGATCGCTCCGCTGATGGCGGGGCCGCACCCCAGGTTCTGGTCGCGAAAAAGGGTCTGCACTTCGCAAGGCCAGTCCACCATTGTCGCCAGCTTGCGCGTTTCCTCGCAGCGCGCCGCTTCGCCCGGGTGGTCCGGGCGCGGGCCATCGGCGGCCACGAACAGGTGGCTGGGACGCGCGAGACGAATCGCCGCGAAGACACGGGCAGTGAGGGCCGGTCGGCGAAATACGAGAAATAGGATTGGCGGCGTCTCGTGGTGGTTAACAGAAGAGGATGGGTTAGTCATGACAGGCCACTCTGAAACGTATAAACTGCACCGTAACAAATTGCCGAACTTGGGTCAAAGAATCTGACAACAAAACAATTTCCAGAACATCTCCTTTTGCATGTCTGAGCCACGCATCAAGAACTTTGAACCGGGATTAGCCATGCCTGATCTTCCCGTGCGCGACGTGCTGCCGGAGATAGCGCGGGAGCTGGCCACGAACCGGCCGGTCGTGCTGCAGGCGCCGCCGGGCTCGGGCAAGACCACGCTGGTGGCGCCGTCGCTGCTGGACGCCCCCTGGCTACAGGGGCGGCGCATCGTGCTGCTCGAGCCGCGCCGTCTGGCGGCCCGCGCTGCGGCCCGCTACATGGCCCGCCTGCTCGGCGAGGAGGTCGGCCGGCGTGTCGGCTACCACATCCGTCTCGAACGCCGCGTGGGACCCGAGACGCGCATCGAGGTCCTGACGGAAGGGTTGCTTACCCAGCGCCTGTTGCACGACCCCGAGCTGCCGGACGTGGGCCTGGTGATCTTCGACGAATTTCACGAGCGCAGTCTGGCGGCGGACGCTGGGCTGGCGCTGGCGCTCGACGTCCGCCGCCACCTGCGGCCGGATCTGCGGCTTCTGGCCATGTCCGCCACACTCGACGCGCAGCCCGTAGCCGAGCACTTGGGCAATGGTGCGGTCGTCGCCGCGGAAGGACGCGCCTGGCCGGTGGAGACGCGCCTCGCGGCGCGGGCCAGCACAGCGCCGGTTCCGTGGCAGGTGGCGGACGCCGTGGCGCGGGTTGTGACCGAGGAGCCGGGGAGCGTTCTGGCTTTCCTGCCGGGCGAAGGGGAGATTCGTCGCGTTGTCGAGCGTCTGCGCGCGGCGCGTCTGCCGTCGGACGTCTCGGTACATCCACTCTTCGCGGCATTGCCGCGCGCCGCGCAGGACTCGGCCATCGAGCCGCCGGCACCGGGCCGCCGTAAGATCGTGCTGGCGACCTCCATCGCGGAGTCGAGTCTGACCATCCTGGGTGTGCGCGTGGTGGTGGACTGCGGCTGGATGCGCGTGTCGCGCTTCTCGCCGCGCAACGGCATGTCGCGGCTGGAGACCTTGCGCATCACGCGCGACCGCGCCGACCAGCGTCGCGGACGCGCCGGCCGGACCGGGCCGGGCATCTGCTACCGGCTTTGGGACGAGGCCACGGAGCGTGCACTGGCGCCCGCGGCGTTGCCCGAGATTCTGGATGCCGACCTTGCGCCACTGGCCTTGCAGGCCGCAGCCTGGGGCGCTCCTGGACGCACGGAGCTGCCGTGGTTTACGCTGCCGCCAGACGCAGCCTGGCGCCGGGCCGTGGATCTGCTGCGCGAACTGGAGGCCGTGGACGATGCCGGGCGGATCACGACGCGCGGCCGGCGCATGGCCGAACTGCCGGTGCATCCGCGCCTGGCGCACATGATCCTGTTGGCGGCGGAACAGGGTGGCGCGCGGCGCGCCTGCCTGCTGGCTGCGGCCGTTACGGAGCGTGCCGGCGAAACCTCCCTGCGCGGCGAAACCGACGCCCGGCGTCTGCTGGACCGGTTGGGATCAAGGGAGCTGTCTGATCAGGTGAATCCGCCTGATCAGACGGATCCCTCTGACTGGGCCCACCGCACGCGTCGCCTCGCCACACAGTGGGCGCGCGGGTTTCCGGCGGACCGCGCCGTGTTGGACACCGGCCGCTTGCTGGCGTGGGCGTTCCCGGACCGCATTGCGCAGCGGCGCGATGCGCCCGGCCGTTTTCGCCTCGCCAACGGCGCTGGCGCGACGCTGGAGAGCATGGACGCCCTGGCAGCCGGCGAATGGCTGGTGGCGGTGGAGTTGCAGGACGACGGGCCGGATGCGCGTATCCGGCTGGCCGCGCCTGTGGCGATCGAGGAGATGGCAGAGGATTTCAAGTCGCTGCTGCGGCGCGAGGACGAGATCATCTGGGATCGCCGCAGCGAGGCGGTGAGCGCTGTGCGGCGGCTGAAGCTCGGCGCGTTGGTTCTTCGCGAGGGCGCGCTGGCCAATCCGGACCCTGCGGCAGTGCGGCAGGCGTTGTTCGACGGCATTCGGCAGAAGGGGCTCGCGCAGCTTCCCTGGTCGACCGCGGCGCGCGGCGTGCAGGCACGGATCCGGTTCCTTCGGCGCGTCTGCGGCGAAGCGAACTGGCCGGATGTCTCCGACGAGGCGCTGGTGGCGCGCCTGGAGGAGTGGCTGGGGGCGTGTGTGGGCGGCGTCACACGCTGGGAGCAGTTGCGGCGCGTGGACCTGGCAACGGCGCTGCTGGCGCAACTGGACGGCAATCGACACCGCGAACTGGATGCTCTGGCTCCGACGCACTTGACAGTGCCGAGCGGCTCGCATGTGTCGATCCAATACGACCAAGGCGAAACGCCGGTGCTGGCCGTGCGCGTGCAGGAGGTCTTCGGCCTGGCGGATTCCCCGCGCGTGGCAGGCGGTCGTGTGGTGGTCTGTCTGCATCTGCTCTCGCCGGCGCAGCGGCCCGTGCAGGTAACCACCGACCTGCGCAGTTTCTGGCAGAACGGCTATCCGCTGGTTCGCAAGGAGCTGCGCGGACGGTATCCGCGCCACGCCTGGCCGGACGATCCATGGAGCGCCACACCCACCAGTCGCGTCAAGCCGCGGCGGAGATAGCGCGTGCGGAACGATGCCCCCTTCTTTCGTCCTACGCCTCCCGCATCCTGAACCTCGAACTCCGTGCCCTGAATCCTGCCCCCCCGAACATCCGCTGGATTCCCCGCCGATCAGCGACTATACTGACCGGCAGTTCAGCAGGACGCGTTGCGATCTTTGTGGTCGTAAACGCGGAGGGCGGGCCATGGCGAAAAGCAGATCGATTACCCGGGCAGCGAAGATACGCCGGGCGACTGTCTCTGTCGCACGCGGCCAACGCCGGGCGCGGCCGACCAAGCTGGCGCCGACAGATGCGCTGCTGCAGTCGCACAAGGAACTGCTGGCGCTGTTCGAGGCTTCGCCGCTGGCGATTCATGCGATGAATGCCGATGGAATCGTCATACAATGGAACCCGACGGCAGAGCGGATATTCGGCTGGTCCGCGCGCGAGGCAATCGGGCAGCCGCTTCCCTTTGTCCCTCCCGAGAAGCGGGATGAGTTTCTCGCCCTGTTTCAGCGCACGCTGCGGGGCGAGGTGTGCAGCAACGTCGAAGTCAGCCGCCGGCGCAAAGACGGCACCCCCATCGAGATCAGCGTCTCGGTCGCGCCGTTGCGCGACACGCAGGGTCGCATTGTCGGTGCCGTCAGCCTGAATGCCGACATCACCGAGCGCAAGCGGCTCGAGGCGCGCGCGAAGGCGATGACGCACCGGTTGCAGACGATCCTTGCCGGGCAGCACTTCGGCATCCTGGTGGTGGATGGCGAAGGCCGGGTGGAGTATGTGAACGACACCCTAGTGGCGCAGTTCGGTCTTTCGCAGACGCTGGAGGAGTTGCGCGGGTGCCCGTCGGATAAATTTATCGCGCTGGTCGCGCCGGCGTATGCCGATCCGGTCGCGCTGGTGAAGCTGATCCAGGAGACAGTTGCACGGAACGTCACCTGCCATGGCGTCGAGATTAAGATGCGCGATGGGCAGGTCCTGATGGCTGACTTCATCCCGCTTTTTTATGAAGGACGGCCCGCGGGGCGGATGTGGGTTCATCGCGACATTACGTCGCACAAACAGGCGGAAGCCGAGCTGCGGCGCATGACCCGGCTGTATGCGACCCTAAGCCGGGTGAACTATGCGATTGTGCACGTACGGACAGAGGCGGAGCTGCTGCAGGAGGCCTGCCGGGCGGCGGTGGATCAAGGAGGATTCAAACTGGCATGGGTGGGGCAGTACGAACCGAAGACGCATGCCATCGTGCCAGTCATACGATACGGATCACCCGGGCAGTACGTCGACACTCTCCGAATCTCGGCCGATAACGGCCCCCTGGGACAGGGGCCCACCGGACGGGCGTT
The DNA here is from genome assembly GCA_903916675.1 of uncultured bacterium. GTDB lineage: Bacteria > Verrucomicrobiota > Kiritimatiellia > RFP12 > CAIWXQ01 > CAIWXQ01. Next base: position 14,234 of record CAIWXQ010000041.1, read on the forward strand.
TCGCGAGGGCAAGCTGGTTTTCTGCAACGACCTCGCGAACGAGCCGCGCGTGGAGCCGTGGCGGGAGTCCCAGCAGGTGGCGGAACTGTTGTCGTCGGCCGGCGTGCCGATCCACGTTGGCGGGCAGTTGTGGGGTGTCCTGACGGTCTATTCCGGCGAGAAAAATTTCTTCCGGAAAGAAGAGACCTCGCTGCTGGAGGAGATGGCGCAGGAAGTCTCTTTTGCGATGGATTACCTGACCAAGGAGGGGGCGTTGCGGAAGGCGGAAGAGATGTACCGGCAACTGGTGGAAGAGGCGCCGAATGGCATCTTCCGGCTGGACGAGCAGGGCAATTTTATCTTTGTGAATTCCACGATCTGCCAGATGCTTGGCTACACCCGCGAGGAATTGCTGCAACGCAACATTCTCGACACCTATCCGGCTGCGGAACAGAAACGCGGTCGACAGCGGCTGGCGGCCATTCGGAAGGGCGTGATCAAAAGCTTCGAGCGCCTGATGGTGCGCCAAGACGGCAGCACGTTCGCTGTTCATGTGAACACCTGGCAGCTGGAACAAGGGCACATACAAGCAATTGTGCAGGATATCACCGAGCGCCGGCAGGCGGAGGAGCGGATGTCCGCACAACTTGCGGAACTGCGCCGGTGGCAGGATGTGATTCTGGACCACGAGGAGCGGGTGCAGGAGCTAAAGCAGGAAGTGAATGCACTTTGCCGCCGACTGGGCGAACCGGTACGATATGCCAGTCAGGAATCTGTGACACAGCCGGGAGATGGGGGGACATGAACGAGAAGCAGAACATTTTGGTGGTGGATGACACGCCGAGCGATCTGGAACTCATGGTCAAGACCCTGGCGGCGTCCGGGTATGAGGCGCAGTCGGCGACCAGCGGCGAGCAGGCGCTGAGTCTGGCGGCGGCCAGCCGTCCGGATCTGATCCTGCTCGATGTGCGGATGAACGGTATGGACGGTCTGGAAGTGCTGCGGCAGCTCAAGGCTGGCGAGGCGACGCGGGGCATTCCCGTGATCCTGATCAGCGCGTTCGCCGACACGGCGGACTGGGTGGCCGGGCTGAAGATGGGCGCTGGTGATTATGTGGGGAAGCCGTTCCGGCGTGAGGAGTTGCTGACACGTGTCCGGACGCATCTGGCGCTACGGCAGGCCCAGCAGTCGCTGGAGCAGCAGACGGTGGAGTTGCGCGAGAATCTCCAGCTGGCAGAGCGCTCGCGGTTGGCCCTGCTGAGCGTGATGGAGGACCAGAAGCGGGCGCACGAGCGGGCCCGGGCGATGAACGAGAAGAGGGAGCAGGATCGGCAGACCATGCTGCAGATGGAGGCGGAGCGCATCCGACTGGCGCTCGCCATTGAACAGGCGGCGGAGATGGTGCTGATCACCGACACGCAGGGGAGCATCCAGTATGTCAACCCGGCGTTCACGAAGTGTACCGGGTATTCGCGGGAGGAGGCGCTGGGGCACAACCCGCGCTTTCTTGGCAGCGGAAAACAGGCCCCGGCGTTCTACCGGGAGATGTGGGCGGCCCTGACGCGCGGCGAGGTCTGGCATGGACGCTTCGTCAACCGGCGCAAGAACGGCTCGCTGTACGAGGAGGACGCTACGATTTCGCCGGTGCGCGACACAGCCGGTCAGGTCGTCAGCTACATTGCACTGAAGTTGGACGTGACGCACGAGGCGGAGCTCGAAGCACAGCTTCGGCAGTCGCAAAAGGTAGACGCCATCGGGCGTCTGGCCGGCGGCGTGGCGCACGACTTCAACAACCTGCTCAACGTGATCCTTGGCTACGGCGAAATGCTCCTGCGGCGACCCGACCTTCCGGAGTCGATCCGTCCGCAAATCGTGGCGATCCACCGGGCTGGCGAGCGCGCTGCGGACGTCACGCGGCAGCTGCTGGCTTTTAGCCGCAAGCAGATTTCCGCGCCGCAGGTGTTCGATCTTAACGAGGCCATTCCAGACATGGTCAAGATGATTCGCCGGTTGATCGGCGAGAACATCGACCTGCACCTGAAGGCCTCCACACCGTCCTGTCATGTAATGGCTGATTTCGGACAGCTGCAGCAGGTGGTGACCAACCTCTGTCTGAACGCCCGCGACGCCATGCCGGACGGCGGGAAGATCACCATCGAGACAAAACAGCTCGTGCGCGACGGCCCGTGGTTAGGAAATGCGCCCATGCTGTCGCCGGGCAACTACGTGGTGCTGGCGATCAGCGACACCGGCGTCGGCATGACAGACGAGGTCAAGGCGCATCTGTTCGAGCCGTTCTTCACCACGAAGGAGCTGGGCAAGGGAACAGGGCTGGGGCTGGCCGTGTGCCACGGCATCGTCAAGCAGAGCAAAGGCGAGATCGCCGTGTACAGCGAGGAGGGCGTAGGCACTACGGTCAAGATCTACCTCCCCTGCGCCGATCCGGCCGCTGCCAGCGTTGCGCCGGAATCGGAGGCCACGGCACTGAACGAGTACCGTGGCCGAGGCGAGACGATCCTGCTTGTGGAGGACGAGCCGTCAGTGCGCGAGCTGATCGCCCACGTGCTGACAGGCCTGGGATACCGCGTGCTGTCCGATCCCAACGGGCAGGCGGCTCTGGCGCGGCTGCAACAGGCGCCTGGCCAGCGGATCGACCTATTGCTGACCGATGTCGTAATGCCCGGCATCAGCGGCCGCGAAACCGCCACTCGCCTCAAGGAATTCATCCCGTGCCTGAAGACGATTTTCATTTCAGGCTACACCGACGACGCCATTGTGCACCACGGCATTCTCGACCCCGGCGTGAATTTCATTCCCAAGCCGTTCGCCTCCGTCCTGCTGGCGCGGCGCGTTCGCGAACTGCTGGACGCATAGGCGGCAGGCGAGATGCCGGGCGTTTGGGAACGGCTATTCGCCTCATGCCAGTAGCAGGCAGGCGACACCGCCGAGTGCGACGAGGGTGGCTAGGATGCGCCCCGGCGCCGGCCGTTCGCCGTAGCGCAACCACGACATCGGAATCAGGAAGAGCGGCGAGAGCGACGCCAGCGTGGATGCCACGCCCGTGGGCGCGCCCTGTAGCGCGATCATCGAGAGCCAGATGCCGACCACTGGGCCCGCCGTCACGCCCAGCAACAACCAGGCGAACGCAGCGCGGCTGCGGAAGACGACGCTGGCTTCGCGCGTCTTTCCGGTAAACACCATGACCCCGCTGCACCAGAGACAGGCGGCGATCACGCGGATCAACGTGGCTGAGAACGGCGGCACTGGCACCGCGGAAAAGTCGTTCATCCCGATGCGGGAACTGAGGTAGCCGAAGGCCTGGCAGACCGCGCTGACCACGCTCAGGACGATTCCTGCACGGAACGCGGCGGGTGCGGCCGGCCAGGCTTCGCGGCCTTTTCGTTCGGCCACCACTAGCGTCACGCCGGCAATGGCCATCGCCAGGCCGCCAACCTGTAACAAGGACAGACGCTCGTGCATCGGAGGGAGCAGCGCGAACAGTGCGGCGATTGCAGGTGAGAGCGTGGTGATGGTCAGCGTCAGGCGCGGCCCGATCCGATGGATGCCGTGGATGTAAAGCGTGTCGCCGATGCCGGCGGCAACCACGCCGCTCAGGCAGAGCATGCCGACGGAAGCTGCTGGAACGTCGGCGGGCCAGAAGCTTCCGTACCACGCGAAATGCATTGCGCTTAGTGGTACGACCGCCAGCGCCAGGCGTACGGCGGCCACTGCGGTCGAATGCATGCGCCGGCTCAGTTCGCCCCAGCAGAAGGCCGCCGCTCCCCAGAGCAAGGCGGTGGCGATGCCGGCCAGTTCGCTGACGAGAGATGAGTGCATGACGGGTCGGAAAACGCGCAGTGTATCGGAAGGCCGCGTTCTCCGGCCATTACAATCGGCGAAACGGATGCGCGACTGCGGGACACGAAGGGGAGGATGCAAGCCGAAGAGCACGAAGAATAATTACCGCGCACATGGCGCGCCGAGAGTACCCTTCGTGCGCTTCGCATCCCCTTGCTCTTCTTCGTGTCCTAATGAAACGTCGTTCCCAGCAGCGCTTCCGCCTCGTAGCGCCAGGAGAGATCGAATGCGCGGCCGCGTGGCAGTTGCACGAACAGGCGGCGCGCGGCGAGACGGCGCACGCCAGAGGGCGAGAGCAGACGGTCAAGCCAGTGCGACGGCAGGTGGCGGAGCGTGGCGATCAGGAAATCCAGCAGATCAAGCGGCTCCTCGCGCGTCGGCGCAAGCACGAACTGCCAGAGAATGTCTGGCTCGCGCCGCACAGCGTCACGGATACGCGCAGCCAGTACCTGTTGCTGCGCGAAGAGATCCTCGCCGCGGAAGAAGAGCGCCTGCCGATTGCCGCTGTGGGCCGGGAATAAATCCGGCAGATTCGTGCCGACGAACCGCCGCGTCGGCGAATCGAAGCCGCCCAGTCGTTCCTGCGCCAGGGCCTCGATGGCGGCGAGTTGGCGGCTGTTCAGGCGGTCCGTGGCCAGCACACGGTAGGGTGGCAGGGGCTGGCTGCGTAGCCGGAGTTCGCGGCAACGGTCGCGCAGCTCCGTGCCGGGGAGCAGAAGCGTTGGCAGGAATTGCGGGTGTGCCTTCGGGAAACGGGCAAGGATGTCGAGCGATCGGGAGATGTCTTCCATGCCCTGCCGCGGCAGGCCGTACATAAAATCCATGGTAGGCCGGATACCGTGGCGCTGCAGCAAGTCGATGCCAGCCATCGTGCGCTCGAGGTTGACGGGGCGATGAATGGCGCGCAGCACGACCGGATCAGTGCTTTGCACGCCGACTTCCGCCTCGGCCACGCCCGCCGCCGCCAGGTGCGCGGCGTCTGCCTCCATGAGCGTGTCAGCTCGCAGTTCGACGAAAAACCGTACCTTCCGATCTGGGTTGGCGTGGCGCATGGCCGCGAGAATGGCGCGAAAATCGGGGTGTGCGTTGAACGTGGGATCCACCAGCCGAATCTCGCGGGCGCCGCGTCGGCGCAGCGTGCGGATCCGTTGCGTGACCTCCGATGGCGGCAGGCTGCTCCAGCCGGCCCGGCGGATATTGTAGCAGCAGAAGGCGCAGCGCATGGGGCATCCGCGGGTGGTTTCCAGGTAGGCCATGCCGTACGCGTCGGGACGGCAGGAGGGGTGGTCGGCAGGCGGAACGAGGTCCCGCAGCGGCCGCACCGGCGCGGAGCGCGCCCCCCAGCGCGGCTGCCTATCGCGCTGCCACGCGACGGTGCGCCAGTCGGTGGAGGCCTTGCGCCGGAACGCAGAGAGGATGGCGGGAAACACCGCCTCGCCTTCGCCGATGACGGCGACATCCACGGCCGGGTGCATGCGTGGGCCAGGTAGGGCGGGGCTGTTCGGAAACAGCAGTGGATGCTCGCGAGCCACCTCCGGGCCGCCCACTACGAGGTGCACACGCGGCAGGAGCTTTCGGATTGCAGCCAGCAGGCGCAGCGTGCGTTCGATGTTCCAGAGGTAGAGCGTGGCGCCAATGGCGTCCGGCCGCAGTGCCGTAATGGCGGCGAGCAGTGCGGCGTTGTCGGCCGTCTCCTGTTCCGTGGGCGTCGGCAGAAGCTCCCATCGCACGCCTTCGGAAGAACGGTCTAGCGCGCTCTGCAGGCCGGCGGCGGCGAGCATCACGTTCTCGCCGGGCGTGGTCACGTCCGGATCAAGCCGCGGCAATTGCAGCAAGAGGAGGTTCTGGCGGGACGGCATGGCGGCAGTGTCGGGTGTCGCAAGACGGGTGTCAAGCGGGACAACCGGCGCAGCTCTCGAGCAGCGCCCGCGCATGGGCCAGTGTGACGGCCGTGGAGTCCTTGCCGCCGAGCATGCGCGCGATCTCCTCCGCGCGCGCCGTCTTCTCCACCGGCAGAATGCTGGCGAACGTTCGGCCCCCGCGCACTTCCTTACCGACCACGAAATGCCGCTGTCCGCAGGCCGCCACCTGCGGCAAATGGGTGATGCAAAGCACCTGATGGCTCTCGGCCACGCCGCGCAGCTTGCCGCCGACCGCGCGGCCGACCTCGCCGCCGATGTTGGCATCGATCTCGTCGAACACCAGCACCGGGATGCGGTCATGCCGCGCCAGCACGGCCTTGACCGCCAGCATCACGCGCGAGATCTCGCCGCTGGAGGCGATGGCGCGCAGCGGCCGCATGGGCTCGCCGGGGTTCGGAGCGAAGCCGAACTGCGCCTCGTCCACGCCGCTGGCGCGGGGCGGGCAAGGGAGCAGGTCCACGCCGAAGCCGGCCTTGAGAAAGCCGAGATCGCGCAGCTCCCGGGTGATCGCCTGGGCCAGCTTGCCGGAGGCCGCCTGCCGTGCCTGCGAAAGCACGGCGGCTTTGGCTGTCATTTGTTTCTGCGCAGCTGCGATCTCGCGGTCGAGTCTTTCCAGCCGCTCGCCGCGCGTCAGCAAGTCATCGAGCCGCGTGCGCTGGCGCTCCAGGGTGGCAAGCACGTCTGCGAGCGCGGGACCATACTTGCGTTTCAGTTTCTGTACTAGTGCCATGCGTTGCTCGAGGTCTTTGAGGCGTCCGGAATCGGTCTCGATGCGCGCGAGGCGGTCGGCGATGGTGCGGCTGAGCTCCTGGATCTGGACCGCGGCGGACTGCGCCTCCTTCTGCCACGCCGCGGCCTCGGGAAGCAGGCGCGCGAGCTCTGCCAGGCGCTGCTGGACCGCGGCCAACGAATCGAACGCCGCGCCCTCGCCGTCGGTCAGCGCTTCGGTCAGCGCGCTGCCGGCCTTCAGGATCGCCTCGGCATTGGCAGCTGCGGCGTGCTCCTGGACCAGATCCTCGTCGTCGGCTGGCGTGAGTTTCGCGTTGCCGATTTCGTCCACGATGAAGCGCAGGCGGTCGATCTCTTCGGCGACGTCGGCCGAGTCACCGCTCAGTTCCGCGCGCCGCTGCTCCAGCACTTGCAGGGCGCGGTAACGCTCCTGATAGGCGTCGCGCGGATTCTGGCAACGGCCGAAGGCGTCGAGCAGTTCGAGCTGGAAGGCGGGATCGAGGAGCGACTGGTGGTCGTACGGCCCGTGGATATCCACCAGCAGGTCGCCGATTTTGCGCAGGGTCTGGGCTGTGGTCGGCGCGTCGTTCAGCAGGCAGCGTCCCGCGCCGGCGGCGGAGACGGTGCGGCGCACGATGAGCGTGCCATCCTCGCAGACCGGCAGGCCAGCCTCGGATAGCACGGCGTCCACGTCAACGGGGTTGGCCAGTTCAAACGTTGCCTCCACCAGCGCCTCGCTGGCGCCGCTGCGCAGCAGCGTTTTGTCTGCGCGGCCGCCGAGGATCAGGTCCAGAGCGCCGATCAGGACGGACTTTCCGGCGCCAGTCTCGCCGGTGATGACGTTCAGCCCTTCGCCGAAGGCGACGTGCGCCTCCTCGACGATGGCCAGATTCTGTACGCGGAAGTGGCGGAGCATGGCGGGGGGGAGAGGGTCATTGGTCAGCAGTCATTGGTCATTGGAGAATATCGAATATCGAACCGGGAAAGTCGAGAGTTGATCGTGAGAATGCCATATCGGCGTGGCATCAGGCGTCCATTCGGGACACATAGCGCAAAATCCAATAGTATTGCAGAAACTCGACTTTCACGTCTGTCGCCAGGCCGTCCACAGCGGCGAACAACTCCGCCTTTGTTGGAAAATTCTTGCGTACCTCATGCGTGCTGCCGTCGGCCAGTTTCCGGACCTGATACGTGTTGCCTTGTTCGTCGGTGCGCGAAACGGGCGTGCTGCTGCCCTCGACATAGGCATTGTCGATAAACGTAACTCCGGCCCCGGATGAAAGCGCGTGGTGGAATCCCTGCAGGAAACTCCGAAGTCCCGCTTTCGGAATGTGCGACCACCAGAAGCCCGAAAAGCCGCCGGTGAATCGACGTGGCAGCATGGACAACGCGTACGCATCCGCGCGTTGGAACGTGACACGCTGCCGGTTGCCGGGCTTGCTGCGGGCGATGGCCAGGGCCTCCTCATTGATGTCAATGGCAAACACCGACGCTGCCGACCTCGCCAGAACCTTCGTCCAGTATCCCGTGCCGCAGGCGATTTCCAGGACATCCGTGCCGGAGAATTCGGTTTCGACCAGATTACGCAACTGCCGCAGATCGGCCTGACGCTCCGGCTTGCGGTAAATGCGCTCGTACTCCGCTGCACGCTCGGCGTAGTAACTAACCATGGAGGAGTCGATACTCATGCGTGCGATTGGATGGGCAACATGGTTTTCCGGCCCAGCGCAGAATCCAGGCGCGGGGGATTCAGCCACGTGGTTTCTGGAATCTGCAAAGCGGGTTTCCCTGCGCGAGGCAGGCGATGGCGGTGAGCTGTTGGCTGGCATCGCGCAGGTCGGCGGTTTCGCGCGGCGAGTGGTTGCCAATGGTGGCCAGCAGCAGTGGCAGCACGGGACAGGCCAGCCCCAGGTGCGGGAAAGCTCGTGCATCGGTGCCGCTGAAGTTGTAAACCTCGGTCTGGAGCGGCACGTGGGCGGCCGCAAGGATAACACGCACCTGGTCGCGCCGGGCCGGACTCAGCAGCACGGAGGCATCGCTGAGCGTCAGCACCGGGCCTTGGCCCAGGCGCACATTTTGGCCCGGCGCCTCGTAGGTGGCATCCACAACAATGACAAGGTCGGGCTGCACCTGCCGAGCCAGCACGGAGGCGCCGAAGCCGCCGAACTCCTCACAGGCCGTGGCGCCGAGCACGACATGGTAGCGGCTCTTCCAGCCAGCGAGACGGGGCGCCAGCTCGGCCAGGATCCAGCACCCGAGGCGGTTGTCGAGGAAAGGTGCCACGATGCGATCGCCTTCGCGCGCCGGTGCGCAGGCGAAGCAGACGCGGTCGCCATGGTCTAGGTCTGGCGGCAGCGCAGCGCCCGCGGCCGGCTCGCAGGAATAATCAAATTCACCGCGGGATTCTTTATTCCTGCGGATGACGACGGTGTATTTGCCGCTGCGCGTCTTGAGTACGCCGGCCGTGCAGCGTGCGGCAAAGGCCGCGCCGCCGAGGCGTGTGAGGCCGGCTGCGGGCTTGCGCGCGCCGGGCGCGGGGAGGCGGTCCACGGCAAAGCCGGGCGAATCCATGTGCGCGGTCACCAGCAGGATGGGTTTACGGCCGCCGCGGCGAGGGAGAGCGGCGGAGACAGCGAAGTCGCCGTGGCGCAGCACGCGCAGCCCGGCGGCGCGCCAGTGGCGTTCCAGCACGGCACGCACTTCGGCCTCATCGCCGGGGGTGCTGTGGCAGGCGAGCAGTTCCTGTAATGTGCGGGGATCAGGCATGCGGCGGGTTGGGCGTTTCCGTCTCGGCCCCCGGCACAGGAGGTCCCCGGCGGATCAGGAACTCGTGCAGCAGCCCGTAGCCGGCGGCCAGCAGTGTGGGGCCGACAAAAATGCCGATGAACCCGAATGCCAGGACGCCGCCCATGGCGCCGAGGAAAACCAGCACAAAGGGGAGGCGGGATTCGCGGCTGATCAGATAGGGGCGCAGGAAGTGATCGATTCCGCTGACGACCAGCAGCCCCCAGACGCCCATGAAGATTGCCAGACCGATCTGCTGATGGACGGCCAGCCAGACCGTGACCGGAATCCAGACCAGCGGCGGGCCGAACGGCAACAGTGCCAGCACGAACGTGAACAGCCCCAGCAACAGCGGCGCGGGCGCGCCGACAATCACGAACCCGACCGTGGCCAGCACGCCCTGCACCAGCGCGGTGCCGAGGAAGCCGTACACCACACTGCGGATGGTGTTGCCGGTCACGCGCACGAGATGCTGGCTGTATTCGCCGAGCACATGCTTGCCCATGGTGGCGACCTGCGCGACGAGGCGATCACCGTCGCGGTAGAAGAAGAACGCGACGAACACGCTGATGCCGAGGTGCACCAGCCCCACGATAAAGCTCCGGCTCAGGTGCAGCAGATCGCCCTTGGCGTGGTCCATGACCATCTTCACGAACGAGTGGCTCTTCTCGCTGTCCGCCGCAATGGCGGCCCAGTTAGTCTGCAGCCAGTCGCCGGCCATCGGGATGCGGCCGATCCAATCCGGCGGCGGGGGGAGGCCGTTGAGGTTGGCTGTGTGGACGTAGGAGAAGAGCGCGGCGATGTTTTCGTCCAGGGTCAGGGCCGCCAGGAGAAACGGCAGCAGCATGACCACCACGATCAGCGCGGTCATGAGCGAGGCGGCCAGCGTGCGGCGGCCGCCGCAGAGGCGCTCGACGCGCACGTGCAGTGGCCAGGTGGCGAAGCAGATGATCGCCGCCCAGAGTATGGAAGAGAGGAACGGCGCCACCACGAGAAGGCACCCCGCTGCGATCAGCGCCAGCAGCGCCAGCCCGGCGCCGAGTTCCACGCGTTTGGTCAGTTCCATGCTACATCCCTCCGGCGTAACCCAGATCACGCAGGATCCAGAAGTTCTTCATCCAATTCTTCTCGACCTTCACCCAGATTTCCAAGGTGGCCTCCACGCCGAACATGGCGCTGATTTCCGGTTCCGCGCGACGGCGCACGTAGCGCAGCGTGCGCCCCTTGAGGCCGAGAACGATCCCCTTCTGGGAGGCGCGATTGATCAGCACCGTGGCGGAAACCCGCCACGTTTTCTCCTTTTCCTCGATCCCGTCCACGCGCACGCCAACCTCGTGCGGCACCTCCTGGAAGATCTTCTCGAAGAGCTTCTCGCGGATCACGTCCGCGATGGCCAGGCGACGGGGGTAGTCGGTGACGGTGTCGGCGGGGAAGAGGAGTTCCTGCGACGGCGTGGCGAGGCGGAAGAGCGCAGCAGTCAGCTCGTGGATCCCGTCGCCGGACTCGGCCGACCCGTACAGGAAGGGAACCTCGCGGGTGTGCTGCTTCTCGGTCTGGAGTTTGTTCCACAGCTCGCGGTATGCGGCGACGTGCGAGGGAGTGAGGTCGCCCTTGTTGAAGAAGAATATGCATGGTTGCTCGGCAAAGAGGGCGCGGCGCATCCAACCGTCGTCCTCGATCTCCGGTGGGTGGTTGTCGTCGAAAACCACCAGCAGGGCATCGACATTGGCCGCGGCATGGCGCGCCATGCGGTTCATGAGCGTGCCGAGCGTGCTTTCAGACTTGTGCAGGCCGGGGGTGTCTACGAATACGAGTTGGCCGCGGGCTTCGGTGTAGATGCCGCGGATCGTATTGCGGGTGGTCTGCACTACGGGCGAGACGATACTGATCTTCTCGCCAACCAGACGGTTGACCAGTGTGGATTTTCCGACGTTCGTGCGCCCGACGACGCCGATCACGGCACAGCGGCTGGAAGTTTTGTGGGGCATGTGGGGTGTGCTTATTTCCGGAGTAGCCGTTCCTGCCCGGTGGAGTCGAGCACGGCCTTCCAGAGGTCGCCATCGAGGTCCACCGCCTGCCGTTCCATGGCCGCCAGTGCAATCGGAACCAGCGTGTAGTCTGCGCCGTGCAGGTTGCCGACGACGCAATTGGTGCGGCCCGCCATGGCGGCATGCACGGCGTTGCGGGCCAGCAGGTAGCAGTGGATGGCGTCGGTTCCCTTGGCCGGCACGCTGCGGATGCTGTAGCTGGGATCGAAATACTTGATGGTGACCTCGGTGTTGCGCTTCGCGAAGTAGGCCGGAATGGCGCGGCGCAGGAGTTCGCCGACGTCTTTTTTCAGCACGTTGCCGGAGGCGTCGCGGCATTCGGGCCCGGCCGCGATGAGGTCTTGCCCCGCACCTTCCGCCACCACGATTACGGCGTGGTCCTTGCCGGCCGCGAGGCGCATTTCCAGCGCGGCGAGCAGGCCGGTGGCGCCGTCCAGCGTGAACGGACATTCCGGAATCAGGCAGAAGTTCACCACCGGGTTGGCGAGGGCCGCGCTGGCGGCGAGAAACCCCGAGTCGCGCCCCATGAGTTTGACGATGCCGATGCCATTGACCGCGCCCTTGGCTTCCATGTGCGCGGACTGGATGATCGCCGAGGTTTCGTTCACGGCCGTGGCAAACCCGAACGAGTTGCCGACAAAATGCAGGTCGTTATCGACCGTCTTCGGGATGCCCACCACGCTGATGGCGAGTTTCCGGCGCAGGCACTCATCCGCGATGGCGTGCGCGCCGTGCAGGGTGCCGTCGCCGCCGATGCAGAAAAGCAGGTTGATGTTCATGCGGGTGAGCGTTTCCACCATTTCCGCCACGGGCTGCTCGCCGCGCGAGGCCCCCAGGATGGTTCCGCCGCGCTCGTGGATCGTGTCCACGATGTCCGCATCCAGCGTCATGGGCGCCCAGCCGTGCCGCGACGCCAGGCCGCGGTAGCCGTAGCGGATGCCGTGGATCGTGCGGACGTTGTATTCGTTGGCAAGAATCTCCACCAGCCCTTTGATGACATGATTGAGCCCTGGGCAAAGGCCGCCGGCCGTAAGAATGGCGGCGCGGCTCCAGGCCGGGTCATGGAATATCTTGCCGTGCGGGCCGGCCTTTTCGAAGGATGGCGGGCGCCCGCCGGCGTCGGCGATGCGGGCGAGTGTCGCGGCGTCGTGGGTCAGCGCGCAGCGCTCGTTTGCGCCGAGAAACGCGCGGTTGCGCACCGGCGACTCGACCAGACAGGGGCCCAGCGTGTCGACGGCGAACCGGTAGTTCTCGGGGGCGCCGAGGACGAGCCGTAGAAGGTTCATTTCGGCAGCTCCAGCACCATGGCGATCTCGGGGCAGGTGAACGGATTGGCATGCTTTGTGCAGTTCACGCACCCCATGTAGATCTTGTGCATCAGCTGGGTCTTGGGCGTCTCGCGGAATCCGAGACGAGCGAAGAATTTTGGCGCAAAAGTCAGGGCTACCGCCTGTGCGGGGCGCAGCGGCTGGATGCGCGCAAGGATGGCGCGCACCAGAGCGGAGCCGGCGCCGCCGTTGCGCAGGTCGGCCTGCACAGCCACGGAGCGGATCTCCACGCTGGCCCGCTCGGGCTCGCCGATCTCGGGAAGGATGTGCCAGGAGGCGCAGCCGACGATCACGCCGCGCTGTTCGGCGACAAAAAACCGGTCGATGCTTTCTACGATGTCGCTCAACGAGCGGGAGATCAGCTCCTCGGGGTGGGACTTGATCAGCTCGAAGATGCCGGTCGCATCGGCTAGCACGGCGCTCCGGATGACAGGTTTGGATGTATCCATGGCGGGAAAATAGTACCGGTTCCGACAGGTGGCAACAAGAACGAACGCGGGTGGTGGTATGGAAATGAGGACCAGGAAGCGGTTTCAGATCGTAGATTTCAGGTTTCCGACGGGGGCTGAAATCTGGAATCGCCGCAGGTCAAGCAGCGACGCGTGAGCCGTAAAATCGTAGCATGTCGATTTGGGAAGGGCACTTCAAAATATCTTCGGTTGAGTGTTCGTCACTCTGCGGTTCGTACAAAAGAAACGGCCCGCGCGGGATTCGCGCGGGCCGACATTCCATCGCCAGTGCCGTGCCTTATTCCTCTTCCACCTGGCTGGCGATGCTGTCGTCGATTTCCATGTTGACGTAGACGTTCTGCACGTCTTCGTAATCCTCGAGCGCGGCGACGAACTTATTGACGGCCTTGGCCACGGACACGTCCTTGACCGGCACGGTGGTCAGCGGGAAGAGGCCGATTTCGGCGCTGATCGGCTGGATGCCGGCTTTCTGGAGCGCGTCGCAGACGTCGGCGAAGGTCTGCACGGAGGCGGAGATGACGAAGCTCTCGCCCTCGTTGACCATGTCGTCGGCGCCGGCGTTGAGGACGATCTCCATGATCTTGTCCTCGCTCTGGCCGGCGGCCTCGACCACGATCTGGCCTTTACGCTCAAAGCCGCGCGAGACCGCGCCCAAGGCGGCGAAGTCGGAGTTGTTCTTCTTGAAAATGTTGCGGATTTCAGCTGCGGCCCGGTTCTTGTTGTCGGTCAGCGCCTTGACGATGAGGCCAACGCCGCCGCCCGCGTACCCCTCGTAGGAGACCTCCTCGTACACTGCGCCGCCGACTTCGCCCGTGCCCTTCTTGATGGCGCGGTCGATGTTGTCGTTCGGCATGTTGACGGCCTTGGCCTTCTGGATCACATTGCGGAGCGCGGCGTTCATCGTCGGGTCGCCGCCGCCCTGCTTGGCAAGGACCATCAGTTCTTTCGCCAGCCGGCTGAAAATCTTCCCCTTCTTGGCGTCCGCCGCACCTTTGGCGTGCTTGATCTTGGCCCATTTACTATGACCGCTCATATCCCTCGTTCCTTCCGTCCGCCGGCGCTCTCCGCCGTTTCGTTACCTTCTCAAGTCCGTTGTGCGTCGTCTGCGCCGGCTAAATCCCGGCCGACCGCAGCCTCGCCCGCGGGCATGTTGCACCCCAGCAGGTCGGCGGAGGACTCGGCCTCCTCAAACTCCTGCACCCAGCCGTTGCCCAAGCCGAGGTCCTCTACAGCGGCCGCGACCCGGCCGTATTCCTCGGCCGTAACGCGGCGGTTCCAGCCGGCTTTCTGTAGCGCGCCGTACACCGGGGTGTACTGCGACATTACGCTGACATGCACGTCCGCACCCACTGCTTCCGCGAGCCAGCGCAGGCTGGCGACCGCCTCGTCGGCGTGTCCTGGCAGCACCAGCACGCGGCAAATCGTGCCGCGCTCGGCAATGCCGTCAGCATCAGTGCGCAGCGGGCCGAGGTTCTCCCAAAACCACCGCAAAGCCCGTCGCGAAGCGTCAACGTACGCCGGGCAATCCGACGCCTCGGCAGCCGTGTCGCTCCGGGCGTACCGGAGGTCTATCAGCGCGATGTCGGCCAGTTCCCGGAACGACGCCAAAGTATCCGGTAATTCAAAACCGCTGGAATTATAGACCATTGGCAGCCGGATGCCATCCTGAAATAACGGGTTCAAAGCAGCACGGATCTGGGGGAGCCAGGGCGTTGGGGAGACGAGGTTCCAGTTGTGGCACCCCTGTTCCGCGAGGCGGCGGAAGATGGCGGTCAGGTCGGGAATCGAAAGATCCTTGCCCTGTGCCTGCTGGCTCCAGGGGTGATTCTGGCAGTAGAGGCAGCGGAGGGTGCAGTGCGAGAAGAAGACCGTGCCGGAGCCGTGCGTGCCGCTGAGCGGCGGTTCCTCGCCGAAATGCGGGCCATGACGGAAGACGCGTGGCACGACGCCTGCACCGCAGTAGCCCCGGCGGCCCGCCAGACGGTCCACGCCACAGGCGCGCGGGCAGAGCCGGCAGGCGGCGAGTGGGTCGGAGCAGGCGGCGGGGCCGGCTGTGCGTTCGGGGGACATGGTGTGGAAGAGGCCGGCTAGGATGGCCCGCTGTCTTTCGGCGGGCAGAGGGCGCGCACACGATCGAGCGCCTGCCGCAGGTGATGGGTATGTTCGGCGAGTGTGGTCCAGGTGTCCTGCATGGCCGTGGCCTCAAAGGCGGCGCCAAGCTTCTGCAGTTCGAGCATATTCATGTTGCCGGAGGAGCCTTTGATGGTGTGCAGGCAGTTGCAGACCTCTCTGCGGTTTTTCGCGCAGATGGCGGCGTCGAGCCTTTCCAGACAGTCGTCCGTGCAGCAGAGGAAAGTCTCGACGAGTTCGCCCAGTTCGTCCTCGCGGATGTCGAGCCGATCCTGAAAGGCCTGTTTGTCGAAGATGGTGGCGGGATCCTGCGCCGGTTGCGTTGCGGCGGATGACGGCAGGTAACGCTGGAGGATCTCGGCCAGCTTGGCGGGCTCGATAGGCTTGGCGATGTAGTCATCCATGCCGGCCGCTAGGCAGCGTTCGCGGAACCCCTTGATGGCGTGGGCGGTGAGGGCAATGATTGGCGGGCGCGACGCGGCGCCGGCTGGAAGGGGCAGCTTGCGGATGCGGCGCGTGACTTCGAGGCCGTCCATGTCCGGCATTTCGACGTCCATCAGCACAGCGTCGTAGGGGCGTTTGCGGAAGGCCTCCAGCGCGGCGACGCCGTTGCCGACGACATCCGCGGTGACGCCCACGCGCTTGAGAATGGCCAGCGCGACCTTCTGGTTGGTGAGGTTGTCCTCTGCGAGGAGGATGTGGCCGCGCAGCGTGTTCGCCGCGATGCGCCTCGCGCCGTTACCGGAGGGAATGGCGGTGCCGGTCAGGACTGTGCGCAGGGTGTTGAGAAAGTTGTCCCGCCGCAGGGGTTTGGTCATGACAGCGGCTAGGGAGTTGTCACGCGCCATGATCTGGTGGCTCTGGTGCCAGCGCGAGGTGATGAGCAGGAGGCGGATTTGTCCGCCGCCGGGGAGCCGGCGGATTTCACGCGCGAGTTCCAGGCCGTCCATGTCCGGCATCTCCATGTCCAGCAGCACGGCTTGAAACGGACGGTTTTCCTGCTGGGCGCGGCGGAGGTGTTTCAGTGCGTCGGGTCCGTTCGTTGCGTCTTCGTAGGAGAGGCCGGTGGCCTCAACATACTGGCGCAGCACGCGCCGGTTGGTGGCATTGTCGTCCACACCCAGCACGTTGCATGGCGCGGGCCATGGCGGCAGCGGCTGGCTGGCGTCGGCCGGTGGACTGGCCTTGCGAAGTGGAACCGCGAACCAGAAGGTGGACCCCTGACCGAGCGTGCTGTTGACGCCGATCTGCCCGCCCAGCAGTTCCACCAGTCGCCGCGAGATCATCAGTCCGAGACCCGTGCCTCCGAACCGGCGGCTGGTGGAGGAATCGACTTGGCTGAACGGCTGAAAGAGGCGGTGGATGCGATCTGGAGGGATGCCGATGCCGGTGTCGCGAATGGAGAAATGCAGCCAGACGGCATCCGGTTCCGCGGATGCGGGGCCTTTCGCCGGATGCGGGGCGGGGGCGATCTCGAGCGCCACCTCGCCACGGCTGGTGAACTTGATCGCGTTGCTTACTAGATTCATCAGGATCTGCCGCAGCCGGTCGGGATCAGTATGGACATGCTCCGGAACGCGGGGATCGAAAACGAAGTTGAGTTCCACGTTTTTTTCCGCGGCGCGCACAGCCATGACGTCGGCCAGATCCTCGCAGAGGGCGCGCAGGTCGAAGTCGCTGCGGTCGAATTCCAGGTGTCCGGCCTCGATCTTGGAATAGTCGAGCACATCGTTGATCAGCCCGAGCAGGGTCTCGCCCGAGGCACGGATGATTCCCGCGAACTCGCGCTGCTCAGCCGTGAGAGGCGTGTCGAGCAGCAGGGATGTGACGCCGATGACGCCGTTGAGGGGTGTGCGGATCTCGTGGCTCATGACCGCCAGGAACTCGCTCTTGGCGGTGTTGGCGGTCTCGGCCTGCAGGGCCATGAGATTGGCACGCTCGATGGCTTGCTCGAGGTGCTGGTTGGTGGCATCGGCCTCCTCGCGCGCGACCTGCAGGGCACGGTTGGCGGCCAGCAGTTCTGATTCACGCTGCGCCAGCGCCTGCGACATGTCCGTCGGCGGGATGTCCTTCGCTGTCGGCCGGGGCGGATGTTCCTTGGATTTGGACATGCCCGCAATGTAGCAAATTCGCTGTGTTCAGCAATCCGTTATTGTGCTACAAATTCGCTGAATTAACGCGGGTGCGTGGATTAAGGGCACAGCATGGCCGACGCGGAAATGGTGCGCGCCTTTGCGGGCGAATATCGGCGACTGACGGAAGGGCTGGAAGCCGTCCTGGCGGCTCTGGACGAGCGCGTGGTCTGGCCGGTCGGCGAGGAGGGCGTGCGCCTGTGCGAACTGGCGAACACGCTGCGCGACGGCGGCGCGTTTCTCGGTTTTCACCGCCTTTCGGCGCTGGCGCGTATCATGTGCGAACTGTTGCGCGGGACACACGGCGAGGCCTCGCCGGCTGCCGCGACGGCCGCCTGCCGTCGCCTGTTCGCCGCTGCCTGCCGCTTGGCCGCACAATTCATGCGCGGCATCGAGAGCCGTGGCGTCGAGCCGGTCCTGGATGCGGAGTGGGCGCACGTGGCCGACCTGGCGAAAAGCCAGGGGCTCGCGCTGCAATGGAAGGAGCCGTCTTCCGCTGCACCTGCGGAGACTTCCGACGAACAACGGTTGGCCACGCTGCTGTCAGACGACGTCTCGGCGCCGGTCACTCCGCCGGAACCCGCGCCGTTGGCCGCAGCCGATCTTGCCGGCGTCTTCGTGCAGGATGCGGTGGAGATCCTCGACCAGGCTGAGCGCGACCTGCTGCGTGCTGAGCAGGAGCCGGACGCCATTCACGACATCTTGCGGCACTTCCACACGCTCAAGGGGAACAGCGGGCTGATGGGGTATGATCAGCTCCAGCGGCTCAATCACCGCATCGAGGGCGCATTGCAGGCCGTGCGCGACGGGCAGGGGACCCTTCCGCCCGCGTGGGTACAGTGCCTGTTGGGGCTGGTGGATGTCCAACGGCAGTCCGTGGCCGGGATCCAGAGCCGTGGCGACAGCCGCGTGGCGAATTTCGATGCGCACATGCAGGCGGCGGAGGCGCTCTTTTCAATTGATCCGGTCGCGGCCGGCGGCGGGAGGGTGGACCCGCTGGAGCCTTCGGTGCCGGCGGGCATCGCTGCGGCGGCGCGTGGCACGGTGCGCGTCAGCGTGGAGCGGCTCGATCAGCTGAACGACCTGGTCGGAGAACTGGCAATTGCCGCGGCCGTGGTAACGCACCTGAGCGAGCCGCGTGCGGGCACCGATGCCGAACGGTTCAGCCGCTCCTTCCACCAGCTCAATCTGATTGCCTCTGAACTGCAGAACCTGGCCATGTCCACCCGCATGGTCCCGGTGGAGACGGTGCTGCGGCGGCTGAGCCGGCTGGTGCGCGACCTGTCCGCCCGCACCGGCAAGCCGATTGACCTGCAACTGGAGGGGGTGGAGACCGAGGTGGACCGCAGCGTGGCCGAGCTGATCGCCGATCCGCTGGTGCACATGGTGCGCAACGCCGTGGACCACGGGCTGGAGGCGCCGTCGAAACGGCGTCGCACGGGCAAGCCCGAGACCGGCACGATTCGCATCGAGGCCCGGCACCGTTCCGGCGAGGTCTGGATCCGCGTGACCGACGACGGCCGCGGCCTGCCGAAGGAGAAGATCCGCGCCCGCGCCGTGGCGTGTGGGCTGCTCGCGCCGTCGGAGGAGCTGTCCGACGAGAAACTTTATCGTCTGATTTTCGAGCCCGGTTTCTCCACCGCAGAAGAGGTCACCGAGGTTTCCGGCCGCGGCGTGGGGATGGATGTGGTGCGGCGCAACGTCGAGCGCCTGCACGGCCGGGTGGACATCGAGACCGCCGTCGGCCTGGGCACGACCCTGACGTTGCGGATTCCGCTGACGCTGGCCGTGATCCAGGGGATGCTGGTGCGCCTGGGTGCCGAGCAGTTCATCCTGCCGCTGACGACCATCCGCGAGCTGATCCGTCCGGAACCGGGCGCGGTGCGCGCCCTGCCAGGCGGCGCGGAGATCATCCTGGTGCGCGGCGAGGCGCTGCCGCTCTTCCGGTTGGCGCGCTTGCTGCGCTTCGTTGCCGCAGCCGAGCGACCGGAAGACGGCGTCGTGTGCATTGTGGAGGATGGCGACCGGCGCATGGGGCTGGTTGCGGACGAACTGCTCGGGCAGCAGCGCGTGGTAGTGAAGAATGTCGGGGATGCGCTGGGGCGGATTCCGGGCGTGGCGGGCGCCAGTATCCTGGCCGACGGCCGGGTGCGGCTGATCCTGGACGTGCCGGGGCTGCTGCGGCTGGCGCAGGGCAAGGAGGATCAACGATGACCAGCAGCGGAACGGGCGGAAACGCCGGCGCAGCGGAACGGGTGGAAAAATACCTGACGTTCCGGCTGGCGGGCGAGGAGTACGGCATCGGTATCCTGGGCGTACAGGAGATCGTGTCGTGGATGGAGATCACGCGCATCCCGCGCACGCCGGAGTTCATCCGCGGGGTCATCAATCTTCGCGGCCGGGTCATTCCGGTGCTGGACCTGCGGGTGCGGTTCGGGCTGCCACCGCAGGCGCAGACGCCGCGCACGTGCATCGTCGTGCTGCAGGTGCGGCGCGAGGCCGGGCGAGTCACGGTCGGCGCGATCGTGGACGAGGTGACGGAGGTGCTCGACCTCGCGGCCTCGCAGGTCGAGCCCGTGCCGGAGCTGGGCCTGGCCGTCGACACGGCCTTCCTGTCCGGCATCGGCAAGGCCGGCAGCCGGGTGATTATCCTGCTGGACGTGGAGCGTGCCCTGGCGGCGCGCGAGTGGCTTTCGGTCGAACAAGTTGTTCATCACAACGAGACAAAGGGGACGAAACATGAATAAGCGCACAGGCCTGTCGTTCAAGATTGGCTTTGGCTTCGCCACGCTG
This sequence comes from uncultured bacterium, assembly GCA_903916675.1. Lineage (GTDB taxonomy): Bacteria > Verrucomicrobiota > Kiritimatiellia > RFP12 > CAIWXQ01 > CAIWXQ01. The sequence continues at coordinate 34,407 of CAIWXQ010000041.1, forward strand.
ATTGCTCTCATGCTGCTGCTGGGGGTTCTGGCAGTCATCGAACTGCGCGATGTCCGGACCTCTGCCCAGGATCTGACCGAGGAGTCGGTGCCGACCGTGGTGGCTGCCAACAATATCGAGCGGCACTCGCTTCTGGCCATGTACGCCGACCAGCGGTTCCAGTTCACCGGCGATGTGCATCAGGCCGGGATGACCCTTACCAATCTCGACCAGGCACACGTCGCGGCGGGAGAGACTGCCAGCGTGGCCACCCAGCACGGCTTGTCCAACATCGGCGACTTCGCCCGCAAGGCGGACGGCTTGATCCTGAGCTATCAGGACGTCATGCGCCGTGCCATCGTGCAAATGGAGACCATGCGCGACCTGCGCCGGCAGCTGGAGCAAAGCGAGGATCGATATCATAAATCCTGCCAAAATATCTATACGGCGGAAGCCCGCTATGCCGTGGAATACGTCAGCGCCCATCTGACGGCCAAGAGCAATGTGGCGGCGGGAGCGGAATCGCCGATCGAAGTGGTCCGCGACCACTTTCGGGAGAACGCCCTGTACCGTGACCTGATCGACGAGGGTCACGAGGTCATGATCGCCATGCAGGTGGCCGAGCAGCAGCGCGACCCTGCGGCGGCGGAGGAAGCCCTGACGCGATTTGTGATGATCCAGTCCAAGATTGCCGAGTTGCGCAAGACGCTCGACGAGGAAAACAAGGTGGCCTTTGAGGAGATGGCCAGATCGATCACCCAGTTCCAGTCGGCCTATCAGGGGATGATCCTTGGCCTGAAGACAATGAAGGCGCTGCGTGCCGAGGGCGAGAACTCCGCCACGCAGGTTCTCAACCAGGCGGAGACCACGGTCAACGCCGGAATTTCGCAGGCGCGTGCCATCTCGAAGACGACCATCGAGACCGTGGGCCACGCCTTCCTGATCCTCGCGGGCGGTGTTGTTCTGGCGATCATTCTGGGGATCGTATTTGCGGTGATGCTGACGCGCGCCATTGCCCGCCCGCTCAGCCGCGTGATCGCCAACCTCACGGCCGGCGCGGAGCAGGTGGCCAGCGCCTCCAATCAGGTGGCCAGCGCCAGCCAGCAGATGGCGCAGGGGTCCAGCGAGCAGGCCTCCAGCCTGGAGGAGACCTCCTCCTCGCTCGAGGAGATGGCCTCCATGACCCGTCAGAACGCCGACAATGCGGTCAAGACCGACCGCCTGATGAGCGAAACCAAGACGATCGTCGCGAACGGCGTGGACTCCATGCGCAACATGTCCACGGCCATCGACAGCATCCGCCAGTCGTCGCAGCAGACCGCGCGGATCATCAAGACCATCGACGAGATCGCCTTCCAGACCAACCTGCTGGCGCTGAACGCGGCGGTCGAGGCTGCGCGCGCCGGCGAAGCTGGCAAGGGGTTTGCCGTGGTGGCCGAGGAAGTCCGCAACCTGGCGCGGCGCAGCGCCGAGGCGGCCCGCAATACGGCGGACCTGATCGAGGGGGCGCAGAAGAACGCCGAGACCGGCGTGCAGGCCACAACCCGCGTGGCCGAAGCCCTGACCAACATCCAGGGGAGCGCGCTGCAGGTGGCCACGCTGGTGGCGGAGATCAGCGCGGCCTCGCGCCAGCAGGCGCAGGGGATCGATCAGGTGAACGTGGCTGTGGGTGAAATGGACAAGGTCATCCAGCAGAATGCCGCCAATTCCGAGGAATCCGCCAGCGCGGCGGAGGAGCTCTCCTCTCAGGCGCAGGAGCTGTACGCACTCGTGGCGGAACTAACGGCGCTGGTCAGCGGCGTTTCCGGCGCGGCGGTCCGCAGCCTGCCGACGATGCCTCGCCGCCATACCGGCGGCGGCCTTGCGGCGGAAGGTCACGGACATCGTCAACTGGTCCATCATCCGCCGGTGCGGAGAGTCGAGAAGCCCGAGAAGGTGATTCCACTGGACAGCAAGGAGCTGGAGCAGTTTTGATAATGTCGGCGCGTTCCGTCGCACGTGATGCACCAACAGACCCTAGGCGCAGATGGATACATTGGACACCGAAATGGATCAGCAGACGTTCCGCCGCATCGCGGCGGTCGTCTACCGGCAGGCCGGGATCGCGCTGGGCGAGCGCAAGGAGGCGCTCGTAGCCGCGCGGATCGGCAAGCGCATGCGCCAGCTCGGCATCGCGAACTACGGCGACTATCTGCGCCTGGTGGAGAAGTCGACGGCGGACGGCGAGGCGGTGAACATGATCAACGCCATCGCCACGAACGTCACCAGCTTCTTCCGCGAGCAGCCGCACTTCGACCGGCTGGCCGCCTGGCTGACGCGCTGGCGGGACGATGGCCAGAGACGCTTCCGGATCTGGTCTGCGGCGGCCGCCAGCGGCGAGGAACCCTACTCCCTGGGGATCGTGGCGCGCGAGCTGCTGCCGTCGGATGCGGACGTGCGTATCCTGGCGACGGACATCTCCACCCGCGCACTGGAGGCGGCGCTGGCGGGCGAATACGAGCGGGACGACGTCGATCCGGTGCCTGCCGCGTGGCTGCGTCGGTATTTTCGGTCAGAGGGCGGCGGCGAGCGCTGGCGCGTGGGGCAGTCTCTTCAGTCGCTGGTGACGTTTGCGCGGCTTAATCTGGCGCAGCCGCCGTATCCGATGCACGGGCCGTTCGACGTGATCTTCTGCCGGAACGTGATGATCTATTTTGACGACGCCGTTCGCATCCGGCTGCTGGAGGAGTGTTGGCGGCTGCTGCGGTCTGGTGGATACCTGGTGGTGGGGCATTCCGAAAGCCTGACCGGCATGCTCAGCCGGTTTCGGCCGGTCGAGCCGTCGATCTATTGGAAACCGTGATAGGAACGATGCAAAGCGGACATGTCTAAATCGGTCATAGTGGATATCGGCGGCATGGCTGTCTCGGAGTCGCCGGACGAGGTGCTGGTGACATACTCGCTGGGATCCTGTCTCGGCGTGACTTTCTATGACACGGCGCTGCGCATCGGCGGTATGGCGCACCTGATGCTGCCGCTGTCGCCCATCGATCCGCAGAAGGCCGTGGAGCGTCCGTTCATGTTCGTGGATGTCGGCGTGCCGCGCCTGCTGGCGGACCTGTTCGCCCGCGGCTGCCGCAAGCGCGACCTGGTCGTGCGCGTGGTCGGCGGTGCGCAGGTGATGAGCGACAGCAATCTTTTCCGCATCGGCGAGCGCAACGTAGCTGTGTTTCGCAAGATCATGTGGAAAAACGGCTTGCTGATCCAGGCGCAGGAGACCGGCGGGTCGATCTCGCGCACGCTGCGCCTGGAGATCGCGACGGGGCGGCTGGTGGTGCGCAGCCAGGGCGTGGAGAAGGAACTGTGACGCGTACGGAGCGGGGGACCCAACCGATGGCCTTCAACATTCTGGTGGTGGACGATTCGCTGACGGCGCGCACCTTCGTGGCGCGCACGCTGGAACTGGCCGGCGTGCCGGTCAACCAGCTCTACCAGGCTCGCAACGGTCAGGAAGCGCTGGATGTCCTGGCGCGGGAATGGGTCGACCTCGTCTTCGCTGACATCAATATGCCGGTGATGAACGGCGTGGAGATGATCCGCCGCATGCGCGCCGACGAGCTGCTGCGCTCCGTGCCCGTGATCGTGATTACAACGGACCGCAGCGACGGCCGCATGGCCGAGTTGCGCGCGGCGGGGATCCAGTCGTATCTGACCAAGCCGCTGACGCCGGAGGATCTCAAGCGCGCGGTGGACCAACTGCTGCCGGTGCGCGGCTGAAGGAGGGGTGATGAACGTGGAGAACACAGACATCTTGCAGAGCGCCGCGATCGAGGCGCTGGAGCGCTTTGCCTTCCTGCTGGCCGACCCGATGGAACAGTCGGCGCTGACCGCCAGTGCAGATGGGTTCTGGCAGGCGCAGGTTGCCTTCCGCGGTCCCCGGCAGGGCGCGCTGGTGCTGATCGCCACGCCGCTTCTGGCGCGACAGCTTGCCGCCAACCTCTACGGAACCGAGGGGAGCGCCATCACGCCCGAACAGGCCGAGGATGCGCTCAAGGAACTGCTGAACGTCATCTGCGGCGACTACCTGCACCGGATGGACGGCAGTGCGTCGATTTACGACCTATCCGCCCCCGCATTGACCACGGTCTCCGGCGAAAAGGTCCAGGCGTGGCTGGCGCGGCACGGGCATGTCTTTCTGGCCGTCGAGGGGCATCCGATGATTCTGTCAGGCGGGGATTGAGCTGTCATGAAGCGGATACGGGTTCTGATCGTGGACGACTCGGCGGTGGTGCGCGAGGTGCTGGCTGGCGCGCTCGACGCCGACCCGCGCTTTCAGGCGGTCGGCACGGCGCCGGACGCCTACACGGCGCGCAACAAGATCCTCAAGCTCGACCCGGATGTCGTGCTGCTCGACATCGAGATGCCGCGCATGGACGGCCTGACCTTCCTGCGCAAGCTGATGCGCTACCGGCCGATCCCAGTGATCATCGTCTCATCGCTCACGCCGCCCGGCGGGCAGGTGGCGCTGGACGCCGTGAATGCCGGCGCCTTGGATGTGGTCTGTAAGCCGGGCCCCGGCCTGCCGCTGCAGGAAATGATGGAGGTGCTCAAGGAGAAGATCGCAGCTGTGGCGGCGGCCAGTTTCGTTGCCCGCCCGGCGGAGACCGGGGCTCTCTCCGACACTACGGCGCTCGCCCTGCCTTCGGCTGCGCGCCGCATCGTGGCTATTGGCGCCTCCACGGGGGGCACGCAGGCGATTGAGTTGATCCTCCGGCGCTTCCCGGCCGATTGCCCGGCCACGCTGATTGTGCAGCACATGCCCGTCCATTTCACGGCCTCCTTCGCGAATCGGCTGGACGATCTCTGTGCGGCGGAAGTCCGCGAATCGGCCGACAATGACGAGGCCCGCCCCGGCCTCGTGCTGATTGCCCCGGGCAATCGCCACATGCTCCTGCGCGTCCGGGACGGCGCGTTGCGGGTGCAGATCAAGGACGGCCCGATGATCTACCACCAGCGCCCCAGCATCGAGGTGCTGTTCCAGTCCATTGTCCGTTGCGACGGTGTGCAGGTCGTCGCGGCGATCCTGACCGGCATGGGGCGGGACGGCGCCAGCGGCCTCCTGGCGCTGCGCCGCAGCGGCGCCTACACCCTTGCGCAGGACCAGGCCAGCTCCGTGGTGTACGGCATGCCGGCCGAGGCCGTGCGGCTGGGCGCAGCGTGCGAGGTGGCTTCGCTGGACCGCATGGCCGGACTGCTCCTGACCCATGCCTGCCAATGATCGACGGGAAATCGGAGACGCCATGGACAACCAAACAGAACGCCTGACAATCCTGGTGGCGGACGACAACCGCTTCGGCCGGCGCACCATCTGCCAGCTCCTGATAGATGCGGGATTCCAGACCGCGGAGGCGGCTTCTGGCGCGGAAGCCATCAAGATTCTCAACGCGCGCGACGACATCCGCCTCCTGACGCTGGACGTGGAGATGCCGGAGATGGACGGTTTTGCCACGCTGGCCGAGCTTCGCGCGCCGCGGCAGGCGGGCGCGACACGGACCGGCGAACTGCCGGTGATTCTGGTGACAGCCCACGACACCTACCAGAACCGCTGCCGGGGATTTGAGCTCGGCGCCACGGATTTTGTCACCAAGGAGAAAGTCTCCGAGCAGTTGGTGCTCACGGCCCGTGCGATCCTGACGCCCCGCACGATGTTTGGCGAGCTGACCGTGCTCGTAGCGGAGGATAGCCTCACGGCACGGCACGCCATTGTCTCCAGCGTCCGTCAGCTCGGCGTGCGCGTGTTTGCGGTCCCGGACGGACAGGAGGCCTTCGAGATCCTGCGCGCCGGCTCGCCGGCTGTGGACCTGGTCCTGACGGACATGCACATGCCGCGCATGAACGGCGCGGACCTCTGCCGGCGCGCGCGCTTCGAGCTGGGGATGAAGGAGTTGCCGATCATCGTGCTCAGCGGCACCACCGAGCATGAGGCCAAGCTCTCCCTCTTCCAGGCTGGCGCCACCGACTATCTCGAAAAACCGTTCCTCAAGGAGGAGCTTGCTGCGCGGTTGCACGTGCACCTGCTGCGGCTGTTGCAGGGCCGGCAGATCTACGCCAACCTCCAGAAGCTCCGCGAGTTGGACAAGCTCAAGGACCAGTTCCTGGCGGTCTGCTCACACGACCTGCGCTCGCCGCTGACCGGCATCCTCGGTTATGCCGAACTGCTTGCGGGTGATGCGAAGCTGTCCATTGAGCAACGCGACATGGCTCGCGAGATCCGCCTGTCGGGCGAATTCCTGCTCGAACTGATCAACGACCTGCTCGATCTCAGTCGCGTGCAGGCGCAGAAGGAGAGCCTCTCTCTGGAGACACTCGACCCGGCGGAAATCCTGCGGCAGATCGCCGGCAATTTTCGCCCCGTGGCCGCCGGCAAGGGGGTCGCTCTCAAACTGGCGGTAGAGACGCCTTCCGGCATACAGGTGCAGGCCAACCGCCGCGCGCTGCCGCGGATCTTCGCCAACCTGCTTTCGAATGCCATCAAGTTCACGCCCGCCGGCGGGCACGTTTCGCTGCGGATGTGTCCGGCGGCTGCTGGTCGCCAGGTGGCCATCTCCTTTGCCGACACCGGCATTGGCATCCCGGAGCGCATGATCGCACACCTCTTCTCGCGCTACTCCAAGACCTCACGCGACGGCACGGCGGGCGAGAAGGGGACCGGTATGGGGCTGATGATCACCCGCGAACTGGTCGAGTCGCACGGTGGTCAATTAACCGTGCAGAGCCGGGAAGGAGAGGGGACCACCTTCACGGTGTTGCTGGAGGTTTGTGCCGCGTCTGCTGGCTCGGGCCAGTCCGCGCCAACCGCCAGTCGCCCGGCGGCACTGCGAATCCTGCTGGCCGAGGATCAGGCAGTGAACGCCAAGCTCATGCGCATCCTGCTCGAAAAGCGGGGGCATGTCTGCCGGGTGGCGGCCAACGGGCGCGAGGCGGTCGACCTGTGTTGCGCGCCGGGGCTGGAGAGATTCGACCTGGCGCTCATGGACATCGAGATGCCCTTGCTGGATGGTCGCCAGGCGCTGGCGGCCATCCGTGCGCACGAAGGCCGTACAAACCGGCCGCGTCTGCCGGTCGTGGCGATCACCGCGCACGCCGGCGGGAAGGAACTGGCAGACCTGCGTGCCGCCGGCTTCGACGACGTGCTGCTCAAGCCGGTGGAGACCACCACGCTGGAGGAGATCCTGCGGCGATTCTCGGCCGGCTGAGACCGGCACAGGGCCGGTCAATTGGCCCGCGTGCTGCCACTGGACTGCCCAACGTCTTGCCGCTGCTGATGCCGCGCCCGGCGCGCTTCAATCATCTGTGCCAGTTCGGCCTGTGTCAGCCCCTTGCCATCGGCGGAGAATCTCTTGATCTGCCGCTGCGCCACCAGTTCGGCCGGCGGTGGCGTGCGATGGTGCGACGCGGCTGCTGCGGGGGCGCCGGCGGAGGCTGTTGCATTGCTGGAAACGCCGTCGTTGTGCCCGTGAAGACGATGAGCCCGCAGGAATTCGATCGCCTGCGTCAATTCCGCCTGATCCAGTTCGCCGTCCTTGTTCGCGTCGAATTTCTCCAGCAGCCGCTGCGCCAGTTGCGACGGATCGAGGTCGCGGTGCGGGTGCTTTGCGCCGGGAGCGCCGGTGTTGCCGACTCCGGCGGAAGAGGGCGGCTGCTGTGCGATGGCTGTCAGGCCGATGGCCAGCAGGCTGATGGTCAGGCAGGTTGCGGCTGTTCGTGCGTGCATTGGTTTCCCCAGCAAAATTCGACGTGCAAGAGGCGTGCGGTTGCAGCAGAAAACGGTTGCGGCGCAGGTTAATTGTGGCAGAAACAAATAAGGCGGCGGATGCCCGGCACCCGCCGCCACGGACGCTCTCCGCCGTGCGAAGATCAGTTGGCAGGGGCGGGCGACGGCGTGCCACTGGCTGGGCCGCCTCCCTTGCGCTCCTCGTGGTTCTCGCGGCGCTCCTCGAGCGCCTTGGCCAGCTCGGCCACGGTCAGCCCCTTGCCGTCAGCGGCGCACTTCGCAATCATCTGCTGCGCGACCTGCGCAGCCGGCGGCGGTGCATGGCGCGGCGGCGCACCAGTCGCCTCGCCGGAAGACGCCCGGCCCACGGCGTTGCTGGCTACGCCACCAGCGCCACCACGCCCTTCGCGGCGATGCTCGCGCAGGAACTCGAGCGCCTGCGTCAGCTCCGCCACATCGAGCTTGCTGTCCTTGTTTGCGTCGAACTTCTCCATCAGGCGCTGCGCGTGTTGCTCGGGGTTGGCGGGTGGGTGCGGGCGCTGGGCAGCGGGCGCGCCGCCGCCGGTGTTCCCGGTGCCGGGGGCAGGGGGCTGTTGTGCATTGGCAGTTAGACCGACGGCCAGCGCGCCGATCGCCAGCCAGGCTACGGTTGTGCGTGTTTTCATGAGACAATCTCCTGTTGGCGTGCCCGGCATGGGCACGTGTGATTTCTATGTCAGAGAACGCCGGAGGCGCGGATTTATTGTGCCCGGAAAAGAAAAGGGGCGGTAGGCGCATGACGCCCGCCGCCCCGTACGGCCCATCCGTGGGGTTACATCAGGAACAGCATTTCGGCGTACGAGGGGAGCGGCCACAGGTTGGCTGGCACCATGTTCTCGAGACCGTCCGCCGCCGTGCGCAGCGCGAGCATGGCTGCGAGCGTGGCGTCGGAATCGTGCGCATGCAAAGCCTTTTCCAGGGTGGCGGCCGCGTCGCTCGCCGCTTCGGCCAGGGAGGCAGCCTCCTTGACAGCGGCGGGGATGCCGGCTGTCGCACCCTTGGGCAGGGCGGCTTGCGCAGTGCCAAGTTCCGCCAGGTAGCGGTAGGCAGCCGGCAGGACCATCGTGCGGGCCATGCGCAGTGCGCAGAACCCCTCGAGCGTAACGGTCTGGTGGTATGCGTGCAGGTAGACTTCGTAGCGCGACTTGGTCTCGCGGGCGCTGAACACACCGTACTTCTCGAAGAGCGCGACGGTCTTCCTGTCCTGCAGGACTGCCAGGGCATCCGGCGTCTTGACGAGGTTCGGCAGGCCGCGCTTGGCCGCCTCGGCCTTCCACTCGTCGGTGTAGTTGTCGCCGTCGAAGAGGATGCGCTTGTGCTTGCGGATGATCCCCTGCAGCACGCCCTGCAGCACGGTGTTCATGTCTTTCTTGCCGGCGGCCATCTTGGCCTCGATCTCGGTGCAGAGCTCGTCGATGGCCCAAGCCGTAATGGTGTTGAGGACCACGTTGGCGCCGGCGCAGCTCTGGCTGGAGCCGACGGCGCGGAACTCGAACTTGTTGCCCGTGAAGGCCATGGGTGAGGTGCGGTTGCGATCCGTGGCGTCGCGCGGCAGCTTGGGCAGCGTGGATGCGCCGATCTCGATCAGTCCGGCGGCCTTGGAACTCTTGGCACCGCCCTTCTCGACCTGCTGGATGATGTCCGTGAGCTGCTCGCCCAGGAAGATCGAGATGATGGCGGGCGGAGCCTCGTTGGCGCCGAGGCGGTGGTCGTTACCGGCCGTGGCCACGGCGGCACGCAGGAGCGCGGCATGGGTGTCGACGGCTTTCATGACCACGCAGAGCATGGTCAGGAACTTGGCATTATCGTGCGGAGTGTTGCCGGGCGAGAGCCAGTTCTTGCCGTCACTGCCGGCGACGGACCAGTTGTTGTGCTTGCCCGAGCCGTTGACGCCCGCGAAGGGCTTCTCGTGCAGCAGGCAGACCAGGCCGTAGCGCTCGGCGACTTCCTGCAGGACGTGCATGGTGACCACGTTGTGGTCCACGGCGAGGTTCTGTTCCTCGAAGATCGGGGCGATCTCGAACTGCGCCGGACTTACCTCGTTGTGCTGCGTGCGGGCCGGCACGCCGAGCTTCCAGAGCTCGAGGTTCACCTCGTCCATGAACGCCATGATGCGGGGCTTGATGTGCCCGAAATAGTGGTCTTCCATCTGCTGGTGGCGGGCCGGACGGCTGCCGAAGAGCGTGCGGCCGGTCTGCAGCAGGTCGAGGCGCTTCTCGTAGAACTTGCGGTCGATCAGAAAATACTCCTGCTCGGGGCCGAGCGTGGCAAAGGGGCGGGTGGTCGCCTTGATGCCGAACAGCTTGCCCAGACGCGTGATCTGCTTGGCCAGCGCATGCTGCGAGCGGATCAGGCCGGTCTTTTTGTCCAGCGCGTCACCGTGCCAGCCGCAGAAGACTGTCGGGATGCAGAGCACCGTGCCGCCCTTTGGATTTTCACGCACGAACGCGGGGCTGGTGGGGTCCCAGGCCGTGTAGCCGCGGGCCTCAAAGGTGGCGCGCAGGCCGCCGGACGGGAAGCTGGAGGCGTCCGGTTCGCCCTGGATCAATTCCTTGCCAGAGAAGGTTGCCACAGCTCCGCCTTCGCGGTCTGGCATGAGGAACGCTTCGTGTTTCTCGGCGGTGACGCCGGTCAGCGGTTGGAACAGGTGGGTGAAGTGCGTGGCGCCCTTCTCCAGTGACCAGGTCTTCATCGCCTCCGCAACCTCGTCCGCGATCGAATGGTCCAGCGCCTCTCCCTTTACGATGGTCGAGACCAGTTTCTGGTACGCGTTTTCGGAGAGGTAATTGCGCATCGTCTTCAGGCTGAAGACGTTTTCGCCGAATCGATCGAGCTTGGATGTGCCGCAGGTGCAGGTTTTGCTCATTGCTTTGCTTCCTTTATTTCCGACATGGGTAAAACAAGCTGTTCTCAATACAAAATAAACCGATGCCAAAGCATAGCAGCATTTATGCCAAGGTGCGATAGCAACATGTTATGGGCAAAACACGGAGGTGCTGGAAGCTTGCGAGCACATTTGTGTTGTTTGCAGCATTGTTGCGGCACAAAAATGTATTCTGTCTTCCTTGTGCGTCGCCACCGAATCGCCGTTGTTTCTGTGTCTGAATATCGGCAACCGCTGGGGTAGTTTTCGGCTGTATTCGATATCTGAATACTTGCTCATTCGCGCGTCAGGCAGTCCTGCCAGGCCAATTCCAGGCTTTTGGTTTTCCGGGACAGCCGATACTATGGCGTCGCCAATGGCAGGTGTCCGGTCACCTTGCCCGAGTGGCGAAATGGCAGACGCATCGGACTTAAAATCCGTAGCCGGGTTACTCCGGCGTGTGGGTTCGACTCCCACCTCGGGCACCAGAAATAGCCTAAACATTTGGAGTCATCGCCATTGTACAGCTCGGCGTTCGATATTCTGTGGTCGTCGTCCATACGCCAATACGCCCACACAGTCCACGCTGGCCTCACCCGATGGCAGCATTTCCCTGCTCGTCGGTGCGGATGCGCTGCACATGGTCGAGATCCAGGACAAAAATCTTGCCGTCGCCGATCCGGCCGGTCTGCGCGCCCTGCATGATGGCATCGATCGCCGGCTGCACAAATTCTTCGTTGACCGCAATCTCCAGCTTGATCTTCTTCAGCAGGCTGCCGGCCTCCTTGTGGCTGCGGTAGATCTCGGCGACTCCCTTCTGGCGTCCGCGTCCAAGCACCTGCGACACGGTTACGAGATGAATCTCCTTCTCGGTCAGGCGGTCCATGACCTGGTCGAGACGATCAGGCTGGATGATGGCGATGATGTACTTCATGGGGACTCCCGGTCAATGTGAGAGAGGGCAGGGCTCAGGAGAACACGGTTTGCCCGTCGTTGACCCGCAGTCCTTCCGAATCCGAACCCTCCCCAAAACTCTACCCACTAATCGATAACAGTGTACCCGGACTCGCGGTGCTGCGTCAGATCCAACCCCAGGTTTTCCTCGTCGGTCGTCACGCGCAGGCCGACGATATGATCCACCAGTTGGAAGAGGAGCCACGACGCAACGAATGCAAAGACAGCCACCAGCGCGGACGCCTTGATCTGCACCAGGAACTGCGCGGCATGCCCATAAAAGAGGCCGTTGACGCCAGCGCCGGGATTGGCCGCCTGCGTGGCCCACAGACCCACGGCCACTGACCCCCAGATGCCTCCCACGCCATGCACGCCAAAGGCGTCGAGCGAGTCGTCGTAGTTCAGCTTGGCCTTGAGCGCCGTGACCGAGAGCCAGCAGACCACGCCAGCTCCGATGCCGATCCAGATCGCGCCGGAGATCTCAACGTACCCGGACGCCGGCGTCACAGCCGCCAGCCCCGCCACCGCGCCGGTGATCATCCCCAGCGTGGTGGGCTTGCCGAATTTCAGCCAGTCCAGCAGGCACCACACGAGCCCGGCCACGGCCCCTGCGGCATGTGTGTTCATAAACGCGGTCACAGCCAGCACGTTTGCGCCCAGCGAACTGCCGGCGTTGAAGCCATACCAGCCGAACCAGAGCAACGCCGCGCCCAGCACCGCCACCGGCAGGTTGTGCGGAGGCGAGATCTGGTGCGGAAAACCGCGGCGTTTTCCCATGACCAGCACAGCAGCAAGCGCCGCCATGCCGGCATTGATGTGCACCACGATGCCGCCCGCAAAGTCCACCGCGCCCATTCCCCCCTGCGTGCCGAGAAAGCCGCCCACGCCCCAGACCCAGTGCGCCACAGGCGCGTACACTAGCAGCGACCAGAGCAGGCTGAACAGGCAGAAGGCCGAGAACCTCATCCGCTCGGCAAATGCGCCGCAGATCAGGGCCGGCGTGATCACGGCAAACATCATCTGGTAGATGGCAAACAAACGGTGCGGAATGTGCGGCGCATACGGCCCTGGCGCCATGCCCACGCCCGCGAGGCCCATCCAGTCCAGATTGCCGATCACGCCGCCAATGTCAGGGCCGAAGGCCAGGCTGTAGCCGCAGAAAATCCACTGCAGGCTCACCAGGCAGAGGATCATGAAACACTGCATCACGATCGAAAGAATGTTCTTTTTGCGCACCAGGCCGCCATAGAAGAACGCCAGGCCCGGCGTCATCAGCATCACCAGTGCGGAAGCCACCAGCATCCAGGCGATGTCACCGGAATCAAGCGCCGACGCGGGTGGACTTGTCACAGGTGCCGTAGTTTCTGCCGCGCCGGCCGGCAGCGCCAATCCAGCTGCCACCAGAAACCCCGCCAGCAGCCAACCCCTGCCACGCGTCCTTGCGTACATCATATTTTTCTCCAGGCAATTACAATACTGTCTACCCAACTAAGCGAAAACGTCTGCGTACAGGTTTGGTATTATACGCAGTTGCCGTGCCAGACTCGTCGTGCTTCGGCGCACTCCGACTTTAGAAGCCGGATAATCTGCATATATATGTGGAATTTGCGCTGTTATTAATTGCATGTGGGCAACCACCCCTTTGCTTTGCGTGGCAAGCCGGACATTCGCGCGCGACAAAATTGTAGTGCGGCCCGCTGTCCGAAACAAATAATCGGTTGTCGGGGAAGCAACTTTCTCCGAACCGTCCGCGGACGCCTCGGCGACCGGAACGTTTGTCCTGTCTAACGCGACAGCCACGCTCGTCATTACCAACGGTCGCATCATCTCGCTGACGCAACCCTGATTATGAAACTGATTGTCAGTCTGCTTGTTGCTGTGGCAGCCGCTGTCCACGCCGCCAATGTCAACACCATTGACGCTGGTGGTCAGCGCGCGACGAGCGCCAGTTACGTCAATGACGGCAGCGTTGGCAACATCAGCGGTATCTCCGGGACCGGGGCGCAAGTCGCCCGCCACGGGTATCCCGGCCAGCTCACCGAAGTGGTCAGTCTGACCGTAACCAGCACGCCGTCTTCCGTCAGCGAATGCAGCACCAGCCAGATCACCGGCACGGTAACGATGGATGACGCGACAATCACTGAACTGGCAGGCAGCGACATCGCGTGGGGCGCAGTCACGTACCCGGTTCTGTCGCTCGACAGCAACGGCGTGCTGACAGCAGCCTATGTCTATGGGGTCGCCACCGGTATGGTCAATGGTGTCTGTCTTGGCATGGCCGGCAGCACGAGCGTGCAAGTCATCGGCCCCTATGCCAGTTCCAGTATTCCCGGCGCGTGGTTCCTGCAATACTTCGGCGCTCCGCCCAATCCGCTTGCAGCCCCGACCGCCGATGCCACTGGCACCGGGCAGAATAATTTATTCAAGTACGTAACCGGTTTAAACCCGACGAATGCCGTATCGCGATTTGTGTTGAAGATCGCCAGCGTGCCGGGCCAGCCCGGACAGCAGCGGTTGATCTTCAGTCCACGCCTGTCGGACCGGACATACACGGTGGAATACGTGACCAATCTGGTGAACGGCGCATTCGCAAACCTGACGCTCACCAGCACGAGCGACAATGGCCTTGAGCGCACGGTCACCGATCTAAACGGAACGGCCTCGGCAAAGTTCTATCGCATGAAGATCGCGTATCCGTAGCACCAACCGCACTATAGATAGTTGTAAAAGTAGGTAACTGTCGCCGACTACCGCATCGGGGTCGGCATCGGAATCGGGGTCGACAACTTGTGCGGAATCCGCGGATCTGGCGGCGCGAACAACCGCTTTTCGATACCGATACCGACAGCGACCCCGACTTCGACGAGATGCGGACAGTGTCGGAAGACAAGAAAACCGCGTGACTCATTTTTGCAAGGTTCATTAGGGGCACTCCCTAAGCATCCCCTCTGTGTCCTTACGCGGCTGTGGACACAGAGAGCACAGAGTTGGACAAAGCACACAGAGTGGTGTTGTGGAGTATGAGCCGAAATGTCACGCACCGTGTAACATCCAGAAACCGCACCAGGGAGCGCATCCCCAAGCAGCCCCCTCTGTGTGCTCAGATATTCTCTGTGGCCTCTGTGTCCTTGGCGTGTCAGTTCCACCCCGCAGGTTGCAAGCCGGCCCCCGGATGGGTTAGCATGCCATTTCAGAACCGTGGCCCTTGAGAACGGACCCTGCCATGCTCGACATCAAACGCATCCGCGAAAAGACCGACGAAGTACGCGAGGGGCTGCGCCGCCGCGGCGCCGACCTGGCGCTGCTCGACGCGGTCCTCGAACTCGACCGCCAGCGCCGCGCGCTCCTGGGCTCGGCCGAGGAGATGAAGAACCGCCGCAACGCCACCTCCAAGGAGATCGGCGCAGCGCGCAAGCGCGGCGAGGATACTGCCGCGATCCAGGCCGAGATCCGCACGCTGGGCGACCGCATCACCGCGCTCGACGAGCAGATCCGCGGCGTGGAGGCTGAGCTGCACAAGGCTGTGCTGTGCATCCCGAATGTGCCCTGCGCCACGATCCCGACCGGCTCCGACGCCTCGGCCAACCGCGTGGCGCGCGTCGAGGGGCAGTCGCGCGAGTTCGCCTTCCAGCCCAAGGACCATGTGGCCCTCGCCGAGAAGCTGGGGATCCTCGACCTGCCGCGCGCCGCGCGCATGAGCGGCTCCGGGTTTCCGCTGCTGGTCGGCGCTGGCGCCAAACTGCAGCGCGCGCTGATCCAGTACATGCTCGACCTGCACACCACTTGCCACGGCTACACCGAGCTGCTCCCGCCGTTCGTGGTCAACTCCGACGCCATGTGCGGCACCGGCCAGCTCCCCAAGATGGCGGAGGACATGTATCACTGCGAGAAGGACGATCTCTGGCTGATCCCCACGGCCGAGGTTCCGGTGACGAACTACTTTCGCGAGGAGATCATCGACCGTCCGCTCCCCATTTTTCTCACGGCCTACACGCCGTGCTTCCGGCGCGAGGCAGGCTCCGCCGGTAAGGAGACGCGCGGCATCCTGCGCGTGCACCAGTTCGACAAGGTCGAGATGGTGAAGTTTGTCGCGCCCGAGACCTCCTACGCTGAGTTGGAGAAGCTCGTGGGGAACGCTGAAGACGTGCTCCAAGGACTGGGGCTGCACTACCGCATTCTTGAACTCTGCTCCGGCGACATCAGCTTTGCGGCAGCCAAGTGCTACGACATCGAGCTCTGGGCGCCGGGGCAGCAGGGGTGGCTGGAGGTCTCCTCCTGCAGCAATTTCGAGGATTTCCAGGCACGCCGCGCCAACATCCGCTACCGCGATGCGGAGGGGAAGACGCGCTTCGTCCACACGCTCAACGGCTCCGGCGTGGCTCTGCCGCGCCTGATGATCGCCCTGCTCGAGAACTACCAGCAGGCGGACGGCAGCGTCATCCTGCCGCCGGCCCTCGCGCCGTACATGGGTGGAATCGACCGGCTCGTGCCGAAGTAAGGGTCGGGCCGCATAGGCCCCTGTCGCGTGCAATTGCTGCCGCCCGTGCAAACCCCGGATCTCGCCGCTCTGACAGCGCCTGTTCCGCCACTTTGCCGCATTTTTCTCCGGCTGCGAGCGGCATTTTCAGCCCTGCTGCGGGCTCCTGCGGCCGATCATCCCTGTGTGGTCGGCACAGTGAAGGGGCGTCACGTCTGGACAAGACGGCCAACCGGATCAAGGAACGATCAGCACCTTGCGCGGTTCATTCTCAAGAACGACTTCTTTCTCTCTTGGAGATCCGCCCGGAAATTGCCATTTCAGCACAACCGGACCGGCTTCGGCTTGCGCGACAAACGCATCCGCGACGCCGGGCAGTACATTCCACGCGCCAAGACAACGCCCTTTCTTTGTGTACCCGATAACCGAAACAGGCCCTTGGAAGCTGTTTCGTGCCGGCAGGATGCCGCGAACAGACCGTCCGGTGGCCTCACCGGCATCCACGGTAATCATCCAGATGGAGCCGTCGGCAAGAACAAGCGCGTTTTCCATTGTTCCGTCGCCATCAAAATCTGCCCAGCAGGCCGCTGCCGCCCCGTTCGCCGCTGCTGGAAGCGTTCCGCTCACCACAAGATTCAATGACATGGCCACGCCGAAACTGCAGAATCCGCGATTGAAGAACAGCCGGGGCATGCCGCTGGAATAAATAAGGCTGATATCCTGTCGGCCGTCATGATTGAAATCCACTGTCGACCCGCCGGAAATATCATCGCTGCCCAGGCCGGAAGCTTCACCCGTATGCGATCTGACGTCAACAAACTGAAACTTGCCGCGATTTCTCCATAATCGGAACGTGTCGCCAATCGTTACCACGTCGAGCAGACCATCCGCATCAAAATCGCCAAGGAACGCGACGGCCTTGGCGGATCCTGCGGCAATGGGGCAGCTGACGCCCGGCTCGAACTGTCCGCCACCTTTCCCCTGATACCGGATGCTGCCTCTCTCAAAAAGCTGGATAATATCCGGATGGGAGTCTCCATCAAAGTCCGCCACCAGGCAGCGCCCCGGAATTCCCAATTCACGGAGCAGAGACCGGTCAAAAGTCAGTTGCCTCGGCGCAGCTGCAGTAGACGCCGGCTCCCAGAATACGAGCCCGTTGGTGGTGGCGATTACCAGCGCAGCTCTCCCGGCCACGCCGCAATCGACAGTCTCGAGATTCAGGCAATCCTTGATGCGATCGCCGCCGAGAGCTGCGAATTTCTGAAAGGTTCCGTCTGCTCCCTGGGCATAAATCGTTACTGACGTGCCGTTCCAACTTGCCAGATCCATCCAGCCGTTACCCGTGAAGGCGCCCCAGGCTGCGCAGGTGGATTTCGAAGCCAGTTTGTGTTTTGCCGTCGAATCAACGAGAGCTTTCCTGTCAATTGCGTATGCAAGAAGGGCATCTCCTGCGTCGCTTGCGATGAAAAGAGCCGGTTCGCCCTCAGGCGTGATGCAAACGGGAATGGCCGCGCGAACCGTTCCCTCGACTCTTCCGCACTGCACGGCACGTGCCCACGCGACACCGTCTTTGACAGGGATCTCCGCGTCAGGATCGGAGATGACGTAATTAATGGCCTTGATGAGCATATCCGTGCCGCCGTTCCACGTCGGGATCATCTTCTCGCCGCAAATGTCATTGAAATCCCAACGTCCCTCCTTCCTGCTGAGAAACGAAAGCCAGGATCCGTTGACATGCAGATACGCGCTCCGGATGGCGCCCTGCGTCGCCCCCTGTTCGTTCGAGGCTGTGCGCTCAGCCCCGGGAGCAGATCCGTCTTCGTTGAATTCGCCGACAAAAAGGATCACCGAATTGCTAGTCGATCCGTTCAGCACTGCATTCCGGACGGTTTCGAGCTTGTCCTTCATCGCCGTGGCATTGAAATCAAATGTCAGCGTCGTGGCATCTGTCTTCCCCTTGATGACGCGTTTGACCGTTGCCGTCGCCCGGCCGTCCTTCGCCGCCCCCAAATCCAGCTCAAGGATCAGCGCGGATTGCGCGGCCAGATGCACTGGCGTGAAATTGGGATTGATCAACGCATGCGCGACGCTGCATGCGAATGCCAGCATCATGGCGGCCAGGATTGCGGCGCGACTGCGTGTCTTCATGGATGCACCAGATTCTTTCCTTTTCCGCACGGTAAAAGACGTGGCGCCCGTCGCGACACAGGGGAATACCTGCCCGGGTCGGAAGCAGGCCGGGATTCACTCATCGGCCGGGTTCTGCCTTGAGCGGAGCGGCGGGCGCAACCGTCCGCTTACCCACGATCTTTGCCACTGCAGCCGCCATGTCATAGAGCTTCTTTGATTCATCTTCCCAGTAGCTTGGCATGATCATGTCCGGGATGGCGGTCTGATTCTGAACCAGTCCGCACGTCCAGAACTCCGAGACGTACCGCAAGGAGCGTGTGCGGTTGTCGCACAGCAGCTTTGCCTGCCTGGCCAGATCACCGCTGATTTTGTTGTCAAGCAGGGCATTCTGCACGAAGATCCGCGCTTCCGCTTCCTGGAGAGCTTCGCGCATCATTTCATAGCGGGCGGTGGTGCCGGCGCCATCCTTGCAGGGCCAGAGGACGTACTGGACCACGGCGTTAAAACTCAATGTACCCCAGCCGCCATACTGGTAACCGTCGCCGAATCGACCGAGAATGGTCTTCGTTTCCTGTCCGTTCTTGATCACCGGCCAGAAATCGGCGCCGAACGGACCAAATCCGCGCAAGCCCATATACCGGTCGTACCCGTCTTCTCCGGCTATGTTTCCACGTGTCAGATTGACCGGTTTTCGCCTGCCGGACAGCAAAACGGCTTCTGCGCAGAGGCGGCTTTCGGGCATGAATGCGTCCTGCCCCAATCGCGTCCCGGCATAATCGTTATTACCCGTTCGTGGGTAAGTAATCATGATGTCGGGGTTCTTCCATCCGTAGATTGGCTTATCGGCATCCACATCCCAGAATACGCTGATAACTCCGCCCACCAGTGCGGCCCGCCCCCACTTGGGCGAATTTGCCGCGCGGTCCTGATCGCCGAACCAGTAGTGCGAAATACGCACCCATTTCACGTCCGGGCCGGCAGCCGTCTGCACGTCTTTCCATGCCTTGGGGTTGTCGTTCATGACGCCGCTGGATCCGCCGTGGGTGTGAAATCCCACCATCATTGATTTTTCCAGGCCGCGCTTGGCGAGAATCTCTCGCATTCCCGCGAAGACCGGCTTCATGAACGCCACGCACTCCGGCGTGCCCCAGGGTGGTGCCTTGCCTTCGGTACAAGTGCCGGTCTTGGGGTCCAATGCCGTATACAGGAATTGTTTCCCGTGTTCCGGGCCGGTCTCCAGTATCTGCAGGCACACCACGGGAATCTTGCCAAAGCGCTTGATGGCCGTGTCCAGGTATTTCTCGGCAATCGAGAAATCGTACTTGTAGCTCCCGTCGGTTTGCTTGACCCAGCGCACCATTCCCTGCTCCACGCCGAAATGGGTTTTCGCGATCAGGGGAATGTTGATCTCCTTGTTGCCAAGCTCGCCCATCAACTGGAAGGATTTGTCGATCAGTTTCCAGTGCTCGTCCGACCACATCTTGACGTTATATTGCAGGGCAACTGACTCCGGCGACTGGATCAGCGCAACATGCGTGATGAAATCCTTCGGATCGGGAAGAATCCAGTCGGCGACATACAGCTGAATCGGCACGTCAGTGGGCTTCAGCCCTTCAGCCTGCACCGTCAGCTTGCCTGCATAGTTGCCGGGCTTCGCATCAGGTGGGACTTTCACGATCACCCAAATGGGAACACCGGCGAAATTCTGGCCACCCTCGGCCAGGAGAGGGACTCCGGCGGGGGGGGTTGAATCCAGCGGGTCGTATCTCACCCAGCGCCCGATGGCGTCCGGAACCCATCCGTTCCACAGCTTGAGACAATACTTGATCTGGATACTGGCGGCCGGAATCACGCCGCCGGGACCTTTCAGGTCGGAAACGACGGCCTGGATGCCTTTGATGGCTTCTGTCGAACTCAGAACCGCCTCACCACAATAACACCCGTTGGCCGCACCCCTCAGCCTGATCGGATAGATGGGCTCATTCGGATCCCCGTACTGGGTGTAATTATAGTCGAGCAGTGCGGGCTGGGTCCATACCTGGGGCCCCTTGGGCCTCTGGATGTTGGCAACAGCTCCATTGCCCGTCAGCTTTACTTCATCGATCGAACAGCGGTTCCACCAGAACTGCATCCGCATCCCGAAATCATGAACCGGGCTACCTTTCGTTTTCGTGCTGGTGAACATCAGTGCGTTGGCAGGCGCCCGATGCGCTTCAATGGCCAGAACGTTCACGCCCTTGTTCAGCATCTTCGCCGGGATCGTGATGCTGGACTTGCGAAAGCGATCCTTGCCTGCGCCGTTGCTCTTGAGCAGTTGAGGTTCGTCAAACACCTTGCCGGATAATTGAGTCTGAAGGAGCAGCGCACCGTCTGCTGCGTAGCACTCCTTCGTGTATTCCTCCGCGAGTGTATCGTTCTTGATCTCACCCTTCGGCATGCTGCAGCGTCCGGCCTCCACGCCGTTCACATACACAACGACGCCGCCCTGATAGATGAGCGAAAGATTCAGGTCAGATGGCGCCTTCACCTCGAATTTCCCGCGAATGCACTGCAGGGCCAGGCTTCGATATTGCGTTCGCATGGATTGGTTTCTGTGGAGCCATCGCGAATCGTCAAAATCCGTCTTCTGCCAGCCTGCCGGGGGAAGATCGGAAGATAAGACATTCTTTGTAACGGCCAGCTTCGTGGCATCCTTGGCGCCTGTGCGCGGGTTGAGAGGGTCCACCTGCACCAGTTCTCCCGAGTCAGCTTTGACGATATCGGTTTGCCAGGTCTCGAAGTAGCGCCACATGCTCCCGGAGGTGTCGAGAATCACGTTTGCCTCTGCCGCCTGCGCAGAGGGGAGACCAATCATGCTGAGGAGCACGAGGCAGGCAATCAGGTGTCTCATGGTTTGGGCATCCTTTCGCCAGGCCGCAAGTTCCCTTGATTCGACAGGAACGAATTGATTACGCCTGTTATGTTGGCAACTTTACCGGAATCGTGGGCTGTGTGACGAGGCAGGAATTGTCCATGGGCAGGTCACAGGGCCTTCCCAAACCCGCCGATCCGGCCGTAGCCAGCTCCATCCGTGCTGCATACTTGCGGATATCAGGTTACCAGATGCGCTGTATGGCCGATGCTTGGTGAATTTTGCACTGGCGCAGGTTATTGAATGAGTATAAATTACATTTAAATCTGGGTTTTGTTGTGTTTACACAAAAACCGGAATAACCAAACGAAAGGAAGATCGGAATGAAGCACCTGGTGACATCCCTCGTCGTTCTGGCGCTGGTTGCATGCGCCTGCACACCCCAATCAGCCCCTGCACCGACGGCGCCCGCAGCCAAGCCGGCACCTGCCGCCCCTGTGGTCGCAAAACCTGCCGTCCCTGCTGTGGCAAAACCCGCCGCACCGGCTCCGGCATCGGTTCCTGCCGCCCCTGTGGCAAAACCCGCTGCACCGGTTCCAGCTCCTGTTGCCTCTGTGGCAAAAGCCGCCGCAATGGGCGACTGGAAAGTGGCCTACACCGCCGACCTGAAGGATCCCAAGACAGCCGAGCAGTTCGCCAAGGTGGGGTGCACGGTCACGGTTGCGGATGGTGTCATGACATTCAAATCGACAGACGAGGGCGAAGCCATCGCCTTTCTCAAAACGCAGAAGTTTCCGGGCGACGTCAGGGTCGAGTTGGTCGCGTCGTTGAGCGGCGAGAAGCTCAGCGACTTGAGCCTGATCCTGAACGGCAACGAGCAGAGTGGACGCGATAGTGGTTATCTGCTGCAGGTGGGTGCTAAGGGAAACAAGATGGGCCGGCTGCAACGCCAGGGGACTGTGGCGGAAGAGTCCATTAATGGCAAGGGGGTTGTCTCTGCGGGCAAGAAGCACACCGTGGTTGCCGAAAAGAACGCCGGCACAATCAGCCTTACCCTGGATGGCAAGGAGATCTTCTCAGTCAAGGATAACAGCCCGATCAAGGGCGACGCCAATGCCCTCGTGGCGCTCTACACTTGGAGGAGCACCATGAAGGTCGAGAAGTTTGTCATTTCGACAAAGTAACCTGCGGGCTTCATCTGCACGCCGGCCTGCGCACCTGCGCAGGGCCGGCGTTTTTCGTATGCGGGGTGTAGACGGCGTGGCGCTACTGGACAACGAACCGCACCGGCTTGTTTTCCTCCACCGTGACTTCATGCGATGCGCAGGGACGGGCGCCACGTGAACGCTACTCGGCTGGCCCCTGCTTTCCAACAAAAGCTTCTGAAAATCAGGGAATCATGTTTCAGTCTTCCACGCATCGTTCACCTTTCCATCCAGTGGCGCAATGGTGCGAACGGGGCGCCAACTGGCCCAGCAGGCCAGCTGCGTCCCGCGCCGCGCCCAGCATCTCGATTCTCTGCACGATAGCCCTTATGAGCGCATTGCGCGCCCCAAATGCCCTTTACGTCACAACACCTGCGTCCTACAATCCCGACATTCCAGCCGGGTTTGATCGGACCATTCAGCCTCTCACCCCGCTGGAAACGGGTTGGATGGCGACGCATAACCAATAAGTTAGTCCGGAAAACAGATGAAAATAGCGCCTTCTTCTTGTCTGCTCTCGGTTGTGGCCGCAATTTGCCTCGCGGCTGGATGCGCGACACAACATGGCGGAAACACAAGAACATATGTGGCACATGCCATGATGATCGAGGGGCCAACCTCGGAATTTGAACGTATCGGGTGGAATGATGTGACAAATAATATGAAACCGAGTTTTACAGCGGCTATATCTGACTCTGTCTTCCAGTCGCTCAAGTTAAAGGTTGTGCATTTTCCTCTGCTGGCGCTCAGGCTTGGCCAGACAACAGATGCGAGCAACCAGCAGATCGTTCGATATGCGACATCCCTTGACACAAACGGCATGCCGGGTGTCTTCAAAGAACAAGGAGTGGGGCAGAAGATGCAAATTCGTCTCGTCGAGGCAACGGGCGCACGCGTCAGCGTGGACGCATGGCTCGAAAATGTGCGAGAACCGAAATGGCAAAACGTCACGGAAGGGATGAACGGCGCATCTGAATGTAAGATCCCATTCTTTGCTTCAAGGAGCTGGTTTTCCAAAATGGAATTCGCAGTCGATAGTTGGTGTGTCGTGGGCGGCAGAACAGACGACGCGAACATGACAGTTTTTGCCATCAAGATTAGCTACGACAATAACACCCAACCAAGCCGGGCACCACTACCTCGCACTCCGCAAACAGGGTGCTCAGAGGTTGCGCGCTGACGCTGGGGCTGTCGTCACCATCCAGTCTTCACTTCCGCTTCCTCATCTTCGCCAAGCCAATCTCCAGATCGCTGTGGACCGCTGCTTTGATGATGCGGTAATCGCCGGGCGCGTTGTCCACGCCCTTGAGCGCCGGCTGGGAATAATCATTGACATAGAGACAGCGCAGCGGGCCCGCTTTTGAGGCGACCACGCTGTGTTCGTCCGCATATTCCGCCAACCGTTGTACTGGATTCATTTTGGTTCTCTCTGTTTCCCGTCAGTGGGGGGCATTATCCGATATTTTCCATTTGACCCGTTATCCTCGACCCTCGTGGGCTGTTCGTATTCGGCAGTAAGACATTTCCAGTTGTCGGACAACGCCGCAGGTCAAACGCGTGGCCAGGCATCGCCTGCACATGCCTATCAAGAAGGGCGGTATTCAGAAAATGCCTCGTACATGGCGATGACGTTGTCCAGCGGGGTCTCTGGCATCACGATGTGGCTTGAGCCGCCGATATAGCCACCGTTGAACTTCCCGAACAGGGCGACACAGTTCATGTACCTCGCGCTTCACATCCTCCGGTGTGCCTCTTACCAGGGTTCCCTGTACGTCCACGCCGCCGTTGAAGCACACCTTGCCACCGAACTCCCGCGACAGCTGTCGCACGTCCATGGCCTGTGGTTGCACCGGGTTCAGGACGTTGAGCCCCATGTCGATCAGGTCGGGAAGAATCGTCGTGATATTCCCGCACAGATGCATCCAGACATGTGCGCCCCCGGAACGCACACGTTCGAACATGCGCTGGTAGGAGGGCTTGTAGAAACGCCGCCAGTCGTCGGGGTTGATGAGCAGACTGCGCTGACACCCCCAGTCGTCGGAGAAAAACACGGCATCGACTCCGCGTTTGACCAACTGGTCGATGATCGCGAGATTGTATTCGACCACGCGGTCCCGCAGGCGGACGAAGTTTTCTTCATCCGTGTAGGGGTCCATCAGCATGTTGTCGAAGCCGCGGAGCATCCAGAGGCGTTCAAAGAGCGTAAACCAGACGACCGACTGTACGTACCGGTCGCCGCGCTCCCGCAGCCGTTCATCGGCCACGTCGAACCGGCCGGCGCGGTTGGGGTCAGGGAAGGCATATCCGTCCATCGCCTCATAGCCGCCCGCGAGCGGATGCGACTCGGTCTTGTTTCCGTGCCCGTCATTCTCCCAGCCGGTGCCCCACTGGTCCTGCCAGCGATGCACGCCATCCCGGGTCCCGTGGTCCACTCGGAAATCCGTTGGCGCGACCCACTCCAGCATGTCGCTGGTGAAGCGCTCGGACAGCGCGCGGATGTGTTCGCGCTTGCGCTCGTCCTTGTCGTACAACGTGTCGAGATGCAGCCCGATTGCGCAGGGCAGATAGGCGGGTTTCTTGAACGCGATGGCCCGCTTGTAGTTTTCTTTTCCCGTCATGCGGATCTTCTCCTCCTGATGCCGAACGCTCCGGCCAGCCGCAACAGCAGCCGGTGGTCAGGCCTTCCCTATAAATGGTGTTCCCTGATGGAATCGAAGTTGCCATCCGGAACGGGTGCGCGTCCAGATGGAACTTCTTCGGGCGTATTCCGTCACGCCATGATAGGTGACGGCACTATTGTACGTGACCTGTGCCACATCCGGGGTTAGCAGTCGCACGTTGAGATTTGGGAGCGGCAACACAGCAGCGATCGGTTGCGGTTTGGCGTCAAGCGTGTCTTCCCGTTGATAGGAGCGTCCGGACCGTCCGAACTCGAAAAAGTCATCGGCAAAGACCTCGTTCATTCGGTGTCGGTCGAACCGTGTTTCTTCACGCCAGAGTCCCTCTTCCAGTCGCTGAAGAAGCTCACGATCTTCTTTGCTTGGGGTTGTCATGATGTTGCTTTCCTCACGTTCGTTTGGCCTGGCGTCAGCGCGCAACCGACGTTGCGCCAGCGGCTGCTGGTGCCGCGCAATGTTAGGCGGTAAGTTGCGACACGCGTTTTGCGAGTATCACGCTCCGGTAATTGGTGTCCTTCCATTGCGCGTATTCAATGAAGCGAAAGCCCTTCGCCCGGTACATGGCGATCAGTTCGGTTGCACGTTCGGACGTGTCGAGCGCAAGTTCGCGCAACCCTTTTTCCGATGCTCGTGCTTCGACCAGTCCCAGCAGCCGCGTACCGATGCCCAGGCCTTGGTGGCTGGTCCGCACCGCAAATTGGCCGAAGGATGCGACGTCCGGGAGATCGTAAAAAGGCGTGCCACAAGTCGCGGCCGCCTCTGCAAGGGTTACAATGCCCACAATACGATCGCCATCGAGCGTGACGATGGTTTCACCTCTCGAGACGCGTCTTTGCGTTGCGGACTTGTCCTGATGAGAGGCGAAGAAGCGCATGCCAGCTTCTGCGAGCGGGGCGTAGGCTTCATGGAGCATCGCGGTTATTGCTTCCAAATCGTCGCCGGGTGAGAGATAACGATAAAGGATTTGCCTGCCGGTGCGATCTGGACTCTGTAGACCGTTCCGCAGATCTTGTTCGAGCATAGGGTGCTGGTCTTTTTTGCACACAACGTCAGCGCGCACTTTCCGGGTTCCCCGCCTGCGGGGTAGAAGGTGGCGGTGCCGCGTTTCGCTCGGCTTGTTTCTCAATTGCTCGCTGCATTGTGCTTCGTGCTTCCGCGCGCCTTCCGAAAACTAGGACGAAGACGAGCACACCCAGACAGCCAACGATAAGTAATGTGACTTTCCCCGTCTTCTGTTTCCGCCCGATGATTCCGAACAACAACGCCAGCAGGATGGCGACAACTCCAAACCCCGTGGCGATCACCTCTTTCGCAAACATGGCGATGAGGAAAGGCACAAGCAAGCCCGCCACCAGTAGGGCGAGCGCGAGATTGCCGAAGAGTTTGTCGCTTGTTTTTGGGCCTTCCATTTTCACTCCTCTTTTTGCCGCCCAACGCCACGGCTGTGGATTCATCGCACTAGCGGCGGAACCCGTGAGCCTCCGGTTGCGCATACAGCGTCAGCGCCTCGGTCAGCTTGCCGAATTCCGGCAGGGTCGGATAGCCCTTCATGCCTTCGCCTCCTGTGCGGTTAGGACTTCTTGCAGGAGCGGGATCGATTCCGCTGCGCCGGGACGGGTCACGCAGATGGCTGCTGCGCGACAACCGAGCCGCAGCGCCTGGGCAGGGTCGTTGCTTCGCATGAGTTCCGCCAGAAAGAAACCGATGAACGTATCGCCGGCAGCCGTGGTGTCAACCGGCGTCACAACAAACCCGGGTTGGCGCAGCATGCGGGCGGAATCGAAAAACACTGCGCCATCCTTTCCCATTGTCAGCACAGTCGCGGACCGCGGGAACTTGGCAATCATGGTTGTTCGGACACCTGCCGGCGTCGTGTGTCCCGTCAACCCCTCGGCCTCCGTCTCATTCAGGATGAAAAGGTCGACATCCTGCAACGGGTAGTCTTGCACGACGGGCGACATGGGCGCGGGGTTGAACACAACCCTTAACCCGTGTCGTTTCCCGCTCCGGATGGCTTCAGCCGTCGAGCTGGTCTCGTTCTGGAGCAGCAGACAATCCCCTTTTGAACAAGCCGATACCGCCTGCGTGACCAACTCGGCGCTGACAGCCAGATTCGCCCCGCCGTGAAGCACGATCGCATTTTCCCCGGAGGGCACGACTTGAATGACGGCATGCCCCGTGGCCAGATCGGTCGTCTTGAGATGCGAGACATCGATGCCCTCGCGCGTCAAACGCTCCAGCAGCCAGGCGGCATCGCGCCCGACCATGCCCGCATGCCGGGTCACCGCGCCGGCGCGGGCCAGTGCAATCGACTGGTTGAAGCCCTTGCCGCCGGCGAACACTGCATATCTCGCGCTCGCCAGCGTCTCGCCTGGGCGCACAAAGTGATCGACCGCATAGACATGGTCGATGTTGACTGATCCAATGTTCAATATGCGCATCGGTTGGAACGATAGAACTTCGCGCAGTATGCGTCAATCCGGGATGCAACAGCCTTGAATCCCACCCGACGAGGCGCCCGCAGTGTAGCGGCGGCTGTGTCAGCCGCCGTCCCGCTCACAAACCCACGGTGGGGCCGACTCTCTGTTGCCGTCCGCAAAGGTGGGCTAGCCGCATCCCGCGCCGAGCCCAACATCTCGAACCCCCCGCGCAATATCGCGCACCAGGTGGCAGTCCTTGCACGACCGCAGTGCGCCCCAAATGCCCTTTACGGCATATCGCCCGCGTCCTACAATCGCGACATCCCTGCCGGGGAAGGCGCAGACCATTCGGCCGCTCATTCAGCCGGAAACGGGTTGGATAGTGACGCAAAGAGGATGAGAATTCATGGACGTTGAAATCAGCTCCGACCAGGACAAACTCAGGATCTCAGATGTTCATGAGATGCTCGCAATAGCTTTCTGGTCACCAGGGATCACCGAGACGGAAATTTGCAAAGGAATTCGGAATTCTGCGCTTGTTGTGGGTGCGTACTTGGCGGATAAACGACAAGTAGGCTTTCTCCGGGTGGTGTCCGACAAGGTGCGATTTGCCTATCTTTTGGATGTGATCGTGGCGGACGCATTCAGACGTAAGGGCATCGGCCAGAAAATGGTTCAATTCGCAATGTCGCATGTGGAATTGAAGGACATATATCAGTGGTTGTTGGTCACAAAAGACGCTCATGGCGTCTATGCAAAGTGTGGGTTTCAAAAACTGCAGACCCCGGAACGGTGGATGTCGATCATGAAGCCACGTCCGGAACGATGAATGTTGAAGGCTAACCACCGGCTGCCGCTGCGGCAGAGTCGGAGCCTTGGAGCTCAGAACGGAAGGAAGCGAACGTGATGAATTTCACTGATGAAGCATTGCAGAAGTACAAACAAGACCGCTTTCCCCGCTCGGCGCGCTACGATCCGGCCTGGGTCCACCAGAATGAGATGGGGCCAAACGTGCTGTGGCTGACAGAGGCCTTGACGCAAGTGATGGAGATCAAGGCGGGCATGCGCGTGCTCGACCTGGGGTGTGGCACGGCCATGAGCTCGATATTCCTCGCCAGGGAGTTTGGCGCGCAAGTCTGGGCAACGGACCTCTGGATCAGCGCCACGGACAACCTGAAGCGCATTCGCGATGCCGGGCTGGAGGATCGTGTCTTCCCCATCCATGCGGAAGCACATGCGTTGCCCTTTGCCGAAGAGTTCTTTGACGCCATCGTCAGTCTGGACAGCTACCATTACTTTGGGACCGATGTTCACTATCTGGAATCCTGCCTGCTGAAACTGCTGAAGCCAAGGTGCCAGATCGGCATCGTGTCGCCGGCTTCGCCGGAGAGAATTCCCGCCCCGCCGCCCACTTGCCTTGGCAAGGGCTGGTATTGGATGAACACTGTCGATTGGTGGCGCGATCTGTGGTCGCGCACACCGGGACTCGACCTGGAACATGCGGAATTGCTGCCCCACGGCTGGGATATGTGGATGCAATGGCACGAATTCCTCGAGGCTTCAGGTCCACGGAATCGACCGGGTGGAGTGAAGGAATTCGACCAACTGCGTGCCGACAACGCTCGCTATCTTGGGTTCGTGCGCATGGTCGGCAACAGGTGTTCCAACCAGCCGGGCGAGCCGACGGCTTGATCGCCGCGCCGCACGGATGCCATGCGATGAATCGGCGAAACTATGACCATCCACAAAGAAACCAATGCCGACATTACAGGGATTCGCTCCGTTGAGCAGGCCGCCTTTGGGCGGTCAACCGAGGCGAGACTTGTCGATGCATTACGCGAGAAGGGGAAGCTGGTCATCTCCCTTGTCGCTGAAGAGGGCGGCAAGGTAGTTGGGCACATCGCTTTCTCCGCGATCAGCACAGAACCGGCCGCGGAAGAATGGCGCATTCTGGGCTTGGCCCCTCTTGCCGTTGCACCCGATAAACAGAAGCAAGGGATTGGATCGGCACTTGTCAAAGATGGACTGGAACTGGCAGGACGCCTTGGCTACACGCATGCCGTTCTTCTGGGCGGCGCTTACTACCACCGGTTTGGCTTTGTCCCGGCCCAACGATATGGAATCAGAAGTGCATATGATGCGGGTGATCATTTCATGATCGTGGCTTTAACGGGAACGGCAATGCCGGTCAATGTCATGATGAAGTATGCACCGGAGTTTGCAGAGGCTGCCTGTTAGAAGATCAGGAAAGAGCCATCGGCCCCTGCAATCGAACACGACGCCAACTCCGCACCCCGCATTTTCTCATCCCCACGACCTGTCGCACCCGGAATCTTTCATTTTTCAACGCAGAATAGGCCCCCCGCGGCGCGGATCGGTTTCCCCGCGTACCAGCGGTTGTCGTTCTCAATCCCACGACTCAGCACTCACCAGAAAACATCTTCCTCCCAGCGCAGAAGGGCACCCGCGGCGTGCATTTCGCTGCCCCGCGTATCCGCGGGGATGGGGAAACCGGCTGCTCAGTTTTGCCCAGCCGGAAGGCTTGCCGGGCGGGCGTAGATACATATCCGCGATACGCAGCGTTTCGTCCACTCCTGCCTTCCACGTCGAAGCTTGACGCGCCCGCAACCTGTGTCGCACCCAGAAGCCTTCTGATTTCCAACGCAGAAAGGGCCCCCGCGGCGCGAATCGGGTCTCCCTGCCGCACGGGAGGGCGTCAGAACGGCCCGGATGCAAGGCTTCGACGGGTGGCGCTGGATACGTATCCGCGCTGCCCCGAGAAACGCCGCAGACGGGCCGTTATCACGCGCGATCCGTGCGGCCCCGATTCGTGTCGCACGCGCGTCAGCCCACCGTGCCAGCTCTCCCGCCGAATCGCAGGCTTTGCCGTTGCCGCAAGATTCGCTACAGTCTCCGTCACGATGTCGTCAAAGACCGAAGAGCTCACCCCCATGATGCGTCAGT
Organism: uncultured bacterium; assembly: GCA_903916675.1. GTDB lineage: Bacteria > Verrucomicrobiota > Kiritimatiellia > RFP12 > CAIWXQ01 > CAIWXQ01. Next base: position 64,720 of record CAIWXQ010000041.1, read on the forward strand.
ACCGTCGCATCAAGGCCGAACTTCCCGCCGGCGTCGTCCTCCTCTTCCGCTTGGGCGACTTCTACGAGCTCTTCTTCGAGGACGCCCGCGAGGCCGCGCCCATCCTCGGCGTCGCCCTGACCCAGCGCGCCGGCGTCCCCATGTGCGGTGTGCCATACCACGCGCTCGACAGCTACCTCGCCAAACTTATCCGCGCCGGCTGTAAGGCCGCGGTCTGCGACCAGATGGAAGACCCCGCCAGCGCCAAAGGCATCGTGCGCCGCGAGGTCACACGCGTGGTCACCCCCGGCACGGTCACAGAGGAGAACATCCTCGACTCCACCCGCAACAACTATCTCGCCGCCATTTTCAAGGGGCGCGGGTGGGGGATGGCGCTGCTGGATCTCTCCACCGGCGAATTCGCGGCTGAGGAGGTCGCCGGACCCGACGCGCTGCGCGACCTGCTCCGCCGCGTCGCGCCGAGCGAATGCCTCGTGGGCGCCGGCCAGCGCAGCGACCCAACCGTGGCCGGTGTGCTGGCTGCCGCGGGCATTGCTGCCGTGACCGAGATCGAGGACTGGACCTTTGCCTACGACGCCGCCTATGACCTGCTCGTGCGCCACTTCGGCGTGCACTCGCTCGAGGGGTACGGTTGCGAGGGGCGTGCGCCGCTGGTCTGCCCGGCCGGCGCGCTGCTGCAGTACGTGCGCGAGGAACTCCATCATCCGATCAGCCACATCCGTGCCCTGCAGGTCCGGCAGGCGGACGACTATCTCGTGCTGGACGAGTCCACCTGCACCAACCTCGACCTCTTCCCCGCCCGCGGCAAAGCCGCGCAGACCACCTTGCTCGGTGTGATCGACAGCACCCGCACGCCCATGGGCGCGCGCCTGCTGCGCGCGTGGCTGCTGCGGCCACTGCGCCGCGCCCAGGCCATTGCGCAGCGCCTCGACGCGGTTGAGCACCTGACCCGCCAGCGCGCCCTGCTCGACGCCCTGCGCACGCAACTGGGCGAGGTGCGCGACCTGGAGCGTCTGATCGCGCGCATCGACTCCGGCCGCGGCAACGCCCGCGACTTGCAGGCGCTTTCGCGCTCGCTCGCACCGGTTCCCGCCATCCGCGAGCGCGTCGCAGCCGCTGGCAATCCGCTCCTGGCCGAGACCGCCGGCCGACTCCAGCCGCTGCCGGAACTGGTTGCGCTCGTTGAGCGTGCCATTGCCGAGACCCCCGCCATTGGCTTGAAGGACGGCGGTATCATCCGCCCCGGCTACAATCCCGAGCTCGACGATCTTCTGCGCCTCGGTTCCGAGGGACACGACTGGCTGGCACGCTACCAGGCGCAGGAGCAGGAGCGCACCGGCATCAAGACCCTCAAGGTGCGGCATAACAGGGTCTTCGGCTACTACATCGAGATTTCCAAGGGGCAGGCCGCGTCCGCGCCACCGGAATACGAGCGCCGCCAGACCCTCGTCGGCGCCGAGCGCTTCATCACGTCGGAGCTCAAGGAATACGAGCAGAAGATTTTTGGCGCGCACGACCGCGCCGTGGCCCTCGAATACGAGCTCTACTGCGCCGTGCGCGAACAGGTCGTGGCGCAGGCCGCCGCGATCCAGTCCACGGCCGACGCCCTGGCGCATCTCGACGCGCTGGCCTCGCTGGCGGATCGCGCCCTCGCGCTTGGCTACGTGCGCCCCGAGATCGCGGAGAATGACGAACTGACCATTGAGGACGGCCGCCACCCCGTGATCGAGCAGTTGCCGGATGCTGAGCGCTTTGTCCCCAACGACACCCGCCTCGACTGCCGCCGCAACCAGATCCTGCTGCTGACCGGCCCGAACATGGCCGGCAAATCCACCTACATCCGGCAGGTCGCGCTGATCGCCATCCTGGCGCACGTGGGGTCGTTCGTCCCCGCGCGCCGGGCGCGCATCAGCCTGCTGGACCGCGTCTTCACGCGCGTCGGGGCAGGGGACGACCTGGCCCGCGGCCGCAGCACCTTCATGGTCGAGATGCAGGAGGCGGCCAACATCCTCAACCACGCCACCAGCCGCAGCCTGATCGTGCTCGACGAGATCGGCCGCGGCACCAGCACTTTCGACGGCATCAGCATCGCCTGGGCCGTGGCCGAGCACCTGCACAACACCGAGGCAATCAAGGCCAAGACCCTTTTCGCCACGCACTACCACGAGCTGACCGACCTCGCGCTGACGCTCTCCGGCGTGCGCAACTACACCGTGCAGGTGCGCGAGCACGGCGACGGCATTGTCTTCCTGCGCAAGATCATCCCCGGCGCGGCCGACAAGAGCTACGGCATCCACGTCGCGCGCCTAGCCGGCATGCCCGGTGAGGTCATCGACCGCGCCAAGGAGATCCTCGCCAACCTCGAGGAGGGCGAACTCGAGGCCGGCATGCCCAAGCTCGCCAAGAAGAGCCGCAAGCGCGGCCCCAACGACCATCCGGGGCAGTTGACTCTGTTCCGCGAATAGCGGTAGGGACGGCACTCCGTTGCCGTCCGCAGGGGAAGGGCGTGTCCGGGTGGGGGCGCACGGGCAGTGTGCATGCCCGGAGACTCAATGCCATCGGCTACAACGGGAGAACAATGAAGACGGTTATACTCGCGATGCTGGCACTAGCCCTCGCCGCCCCGGCCATAGCCGGCGAGTTGCGGAAATCCGGGAACTGCACGTTGCCAGAGATAAGGCGGGATTCCGGCGAATGGAAGAGTTTCCCGGTTTCACTCGGCGATTCCGAGATCCACGTGCAGTGCGACTTCATGGGGGAAGAATTTCCGCCCCAATCCGCAAACATGGCAGTCCCCCCGGACGGCAATCTGGCCCAGGCGACTTTTCAAAGCGTTTTTTCGAACTATGCGGCCCCAATCGGATATACGAACGTCACGGTGTGGTATGCTCCGAAACTAACGAATAAATTGAACAAAACGCTGAATGTGTTGTTTTTTGTCGCATTCTTCGACAAGGACGGAAACCTTCTAGTGACTGGAAACACCGTCATTATTAATCTGGACCCCAAACAAGACTCCGACGCTGCGCAAATGCGAACGTTAATACCGCGGGCTGCTTTTCGACGAATCGCTTCCTACAAACTCGTGGTTTACACCACTCCGCTCGACTCGCGGCCCAACAATCCGAATATTCCAGCAATTATATATTACCCTGTGCAGGGCAACTAGGCACCACCATTTCATCGCTACATCTGAAAGGGAAAAGATGACAAAACGTACTATTACTATGGCGATGGTATTCGGCCTGGTGACCTCAATACTGGCCGGCGATTTGCGGAAATCCGGAAGTTGCACCCTTCCGGTGTTCACGAAAACGCATTTGCTCGCTTCAGGACCATTCTTTACCGTTTCGCTCGAGGACTCGAACCTTGCGGCACGTGTCGACTTTTGCGGGGAAACAGTCGCCGTCCCCGGCGGGTCCACGAATTACTTCATTCGATCCAGTCAGACCCTGACAAATAAGGCGATCAATGCCCTTTCCGTCTCTGTTTCGGTCGTGTTTTGCGACACATGGGGCGAACTTGTAGTGAGCATTTTGCTTGATGAGAAGACGATTCCGCCCCGTGCATTCGCTGCAGAACCGGCGACGCGTGCCGCCCCGGGCGGCGCGCCTCCGCGGATTTCGTCTATGCCAATGGACTGGTATATGATGCCCGTCCCGAAGGAAGTGTTCCGGCGGATCGCGTCGTACAAACTCGTGCTCTACGCCAACCCGGTCCGATTGCCTTCGGATGCGCCGCAACCGCCCGGTGCATCATCTTCCGCGCCACTCCCGAAGCCTGTCCCGTAGCGTATTTTGAGGCCCTGCCACGCGCTACGGTAGGGCGCGAAGTCCCTTGAGTGCCGCTCTCCCTGACAGCCTTCAGCCTCCTCTCGCCCCTGCGTGTGAAACCTCCCCACGGCTCACTGGCTTCCCGATCCCCCCTTCAATATTCAGTATTCGATATTCTGCGGTTCCCTCATCTCTGCCCACCGCCCGACCGCCCGACCGCGGCGCTATTGCGCCACACTGCTGACTGTTCACTGACCACTACCACTATCGTCCTTCGGTGGCGGCGCGGATCATGGCGAGGTAATTTTCGGTTGGGACGTACTGGGGGACGCTGTTGCCCGTGCCGAGCGCGTAGCCACGGGAATTGCTGAGGGTCAGCATTGCGCGAGAGCGCTGGTAGAGCTGCTCCGGCGTGGCGCGGCAGACAAAATCCACGTCAATGCCGCCGACAATGGCGATGCGTGAGCCATACTGCGCATAGGCCTGTTCCACCGGCAGGATGGAGTCCTCATAGGAGTGCTTGGCGTCGAAGCCGAGGTCGTCAATGATCTCGTCCATGAGCGAGGCCAGGTTGCCGCAGGAGTGGAGGATGGCCGGTTTGCCGGCCCGGTGCGCGGCAGCGACGATGCGGCGGTGCCAGGGGAAGACGAAGCGTCGCAGGCTATCCGGCGGGAGCAGGGGCTGGCTCTTGAACCCCCAGTCGTCGTTGGAGATGATGGCCCCCACGGCGTCGTGCTGCACCACACGTTCGTAGAAGGCGAGCAGACGCGAGCCCACGGCGTCGAAGACGTCGGCGGTCAGCTTTTCATCATCTGCGATCAGGTAGCACAAGTTTTCGTATCCCAGCAGGCCGGTGACATTCTCCAGCACACCGCCGGGGCCGCAGGCGACCATTTTCATGCCGCAAGGCATTTCGCGGGCAAGAACATCGAGCACCGTGTAGTCGGCCACAGCGGGGTCTGGCCATGGGTAGGCGTCGAACGAGGCGCGGTCGCGGATCATCACCCCCTCGTTCTGCGAGATCGTGGCCTTCTGGTCATGCGCGCCGCTGGGGAACTGCAGACCTGGAACCCGTACCGTGTAGTAGTCATACCCGGCATTGCGAAAGGCGGTCATACCCAGCAGCTTGTCGCCATACGGCCGGCGCGCGGCAATCCGGTCGGCCTCTGCGCCGACTAGGAATCGGAACAGCGGTTCGTTCAGGAAGAGCTCGAAGAGGGTGGGGCGGGTGGGCTGCTCGCGGCGCAGCACGCGCAGGAGGTTATTAAAGTCTGGTTCGGCCCGGACCGGGCTCCAGGAAGCCAGATTCATGCGATTATCCTTGTTTCCCAACCGACGACCAATCGTCTCTGGTGTCGCCAAGATACTGAAATTCAGTAAGCATGTCATTGGCTGAAACGACGAAAATGTACTCGGATCGCCGATGACAGCCTGCCAGGCATTGTGTCAGGTGTGGCAGCCCGGCAACGACCTGCCGCAGTGCCCTTTGCCCGCCGGTAGGAGCGGCTGCTTCCGGCCGGCATATTCAACGAAGAGTGGTACCGCAGCAACACGGCACAACTGCATGCGCTGGCCGGCGAAGAGGCGAAGGCTTTTGGGAAATGAGCCGCGCGGGTTGAGCTGGTTCAACCGGATATTGTCAAGCGGCGGGAAAAGACAACCAATCACGGCGCCAGGACGCCCCCGCCACGTTCCTGGTTCCTTTCGCCTTTGGCTACCAACCGTGCAAATTCGTTATGCGAAAATGAGCCAGGTGTGTTTCCGCTTCTCGGCCGGAAGCAAAACCACCTTCCCGTTTTCGATCTGCAGCTTGCCCATCCTGGCAACGCCAGTTCTTTTCTGTCGCCTTCGCGTTCCTGAAATCAGATTGAGGTGACCGTCTTCAGAGGCTTTTTCCCCCGCTTCTATTTCCCGCCTGCTTGCGCTTTTGCAAGCTCCGCGATCTCTTCGGGTGTGGCTTCCACGACAAGGCGAAATATCGTCAGCGTGTAGCCCGTGCCGGTTCCGTTGCCGACACCCTCGCGGGTGATGGCCCAGGAAAAATCATTGCGTCCCAGGGAATTGTGATCGTGCTTCTTGACGGGCGGCTCTGCGGTTTCGCAGGGAGTCGGGTAATGCGGATCGATCGTATCCTTGCGCGAGACCTGCCGGATATCGCCAATCATCTCCCACGCGCAGCCGAACATGTCATACAAACCCCAGGCGTTAGGTTTCTTGGATTTCACCGGCAGAAGTGTTTTCCCGTCAGGCGCTGCGTTGGCTTGATCAGCGTAGTTTCCATTATAGGGCGGCGCGGATGTTCCCACACGCGCTGCGTATTCCTGCTCGGCCTGAGTGGGAAGACGGACAGTCCGCCCGGTCCTCTCCGACAAAAGCTTGCAGAATTTCCGGATGTCGGTACACGGAGCTTTCTGGACTGCGATTTGCGGGCCGATCTGCTGGCTCGGATTGTTTGACATGACCGATTCCCACATCTCCTGGGTCACGGGTGTCTCAGCCATGTAGAACGGTTTGGTTAGCGTGATCATGTACGCGTAGTCGTCGTCGTACCGCATCTCGCTGCCGTCATGAAAATAGGTAAAGTAGTACGGAATGCCCGCAAAATATCTTCCGGCCGGCAACAGGATGCATTTAAGCGAAAGAGAGTCGCTGATTTTCAGCAGCAGCGGCTTTTTGCCGGGCATCGCGAAAGGCTTGGGCAGCGCCAGCATCTTATCCGGAAATTTCAGCCTGGCTGGCTCGATCTTGCTTGCCGTGATCCATTTCTTTCCGTCCTTCTCAGAAATGACGCCGGACACAGCCTTGGCAGGATTCCGCCACCGCGGAATATTTTCCTTCTTCGCGGTGAAATCGCCGGGGGCAACATAGTACTTCAGCTTCTTCACCCAATCCTCCTGTATCTTGCGTGCCTGATCAGCATCAATGCTCTCGCCCGGCCAATCCTCCTTCATGATGCTGTCCACCGCGGCCGCTATCGCGGGCGTCCCTTCCAAGGCAAACAACACGATCGTCTTGTCTGCGTCTTTTTCCGGGCTCAGGTTGCCCGACGCCTCCGTCATCATCACACCCTTGATGGTGACCTCCGCGCCGCCCGGTTTGGCCTGCTCACCCTGCCCGAATGCGCAAACGGTGAACATCATCAGCCTTGCAACAACAAATACAAAGCGTATGCTTGTCATGATTCTCTTTCTCCTACCTCGATGATGATCATTTGGTGTTTTGTTCCGCCTTCTCCATCTCCGCGATCTCCTCCGGCGTGGCGTCCACAGCCACGCGGAAGATGGTCAGGCACTCGTGTCCTTGGCCGTCCAACTCGGCGCTGCCCAGGATGTTCGGCCTGGGTCTGGCGCGCTCCCAGCGAAAGCCCGCAGCGAGATGGGTCGGGTCTTTGCCGCCCCAGGACTCGTTCCGCGACGGCCCGATTGGGTCGACCTCCTTCTCGCGCGAGTTGCCATGCGACCAGTCGCTGACCACGTGTTGGCTCCAAGTCAGCATGTCGTAGAGCCCCCAGGCGCTGGGCTTCGCGGTCTTCACCGGACAGTTGCGCGTGGGCGGGTCGTCCTTCGTGTCGGCGCCGATGGTACTCACCTGGCCCGTGTACTTCTCGACGAAGCACGGGCTGGATGTCCCCACCCGGCCCGCGTATTCCCACTCACAGTAGGTGGGCAGCCGCACCCGGCGGTGGTTCTTTTCCGACACGATCCGGCAGAACTCCTCGATGTCGGCGTAGGGCGCGACCTCTACCGGGCATTGCGGACCGAGGTTGCATTTGGGATTCCCGCGGCAGGGGTTCTTGCCTGTCACGGACTCGAACATCTCCTGCGTGACCGGGATCTCGGCCATCCAGAAGGGCTTGGTCAGCACGACCTCGTGCGTATCCTCGCCCGGTGCGCGTGCCCACTGGTAGACGGGTGCGCCCTGCAGGTACCGCCCCGCCGGCAGGAGCACACACTTCAGCGACAGCTTGTCGTCGATCTTCAGCACCAGCGGCACCTTCCCCGGCATGGCGAGAGGCTTGTCAAGAACCAGCATCTTCTCCGGGTAGACCAGCTTCGTGTCCTTCATGCCGGTCGGGACCAGCCACCGGCGCCCGCTCTTCTCAAAGGCGGCGCCGGTCACCTCCACCGGATAGAAGCTGTACTGGCCGTAGAGCCGGAACTGCCTCGTGGCCGCGTGGTGCGGGGCGAGGTAGTACTTGCAGAGGTTCGTCACCCCGTCCTCGAACTGCCGGGCCTGGTCGCAGTTCATGGCCTCGCCCGGCCAGCAGTCCCGCATCAACTTCTCCCAGAAGGCGGCGATCTCCGGGGTGCCCTCCATCGCGTACAGGACCTGGTGGCTTCCGATGCCGCCCTTTCCGAACGGGTTCTGCTCCCACGCCACCATGCCCTTGAGCGCGACCTGCAGGCTGCCCGCCGGCGCCGACATGGGGACGTAGACATCCTCCTCCGGATGCCCCTGCCGCGTGCGTATGGCGATCTTCTCCATGCTCAGCGTGCAGGCCTGGGCGTGCAGGCCGAGGCTGTCGCAGGTGGCGTCGCCGAGAGGTGCCGGGTCGGCGTAGGAGAACACCAGGGCGCCGTCCACCCACAGGCTGATCCGGCCGTCCACCTTCTCCGCGACGATGTCGTACGTCCTGCCGGACACCGGGCGCACATCCCGGTTGACCGTCTCCTCGACGACCTTCCCGTTCCTCCTCAGGAGGCTGCAGGTGTTGCCTTTTGCCCCGAACTGGAGCAGGTAGCCGGTGCTCGCCTCGTCGCCCTGCGTGTTAATGCAGATGTCGAAGCCCAGGCTCTCCGGCTTGGCACCGGCAATGACTGAACCAGTGATCTCGGCCCGGAAGCTCCCCGGGAACACGAGCGGATCCAGGATCAGCCAGATCCGCTTCTTCCGCTCTTTAGGCAGCAGGACCAGTTTCCCGTCGCCGGTTTTCATCTCGCCCAACCGGCAACGCCAGTCAGCCTCTGTCGCCTTCGCATTCTTGAAATCGGATTGATAGGCCACAACCCAATCACCGGATGCAACCGTTGGCGCGGTTTCGCCC
>CAIWXQ010000042.1 GCA_903916675.1 uncultured bacterium
AATTAGATCAAACGGCGTATCGAGGTTAAGCGCAAGGGGCGGCGCGTCGTCCTCCCGGTCGATGGCGAACGGTTGGCTCAAACCAGGAGGGCGAGCGTCCTCGCGAGCCGCTTATTTCGGAATTATACCTGACGCCAAAAATCCTTGCGCCGGCTCAGGTGGGGACGCCTCTCCGGGGCGTCCGCAGACGGCTCGGAGAGCCATCCCTACCCGTGCGGAAAGCGCAAGTCCTTATGGCGCTGTGTATAATTCACTACCAGCGGAGAAGACTGTTAGACTGAAGACTGTCAGGCCAAGCATACGACGGTTGTTTTTGTCAGCCTTAACCCCTACAGCCTAAAAGCCTACAAGGTCAATCCGATGGCGCGGGCGGGGTTATCGCGCAGGAGTTGCGCGATCTGGCGCTCGTTGTAGCCGAGCGTGCGCAGGTTGGCCTCGATGTGCGGCATGGTGGCGGCGGAGCCGCAGAGGTGCGAGCGGTCGGGCGACCAGACCGCCAGTTCCTCGCCCACGAGGACATCGTCACCCTGCATGGTCTTATAGTGACCGGGGCCGAGCCCGGCGATCTCGACGCCGTCGGTCACTACCACGGCGCGGTCGACGCCCGCCAGGGCGAGGTAGTTGCCCAGCGCGAAAAGCGGGATGTGCACGCCGTCGGCGATGAAGCAGGGGGTGATGCGGTCGCGCAGGCTGAGCGCGCGCTGGATGACGTTGTTGTGGCGGTGCACCTGCAGGGGGACGCCGTTGCCGAGATGGGTGTAGAGCGAGAGGCCGGCGTCAGCCGCGCCCTGAAGCTGATCGAGCGACGGATCGCAATGACCGGCTGCGACGCGGACGCCTTGGCCGACAAGCCAGCGTGTAACGGCAAAGCTGGCGTCGCGCTCAGGCGCCAGCGTGACGAGCCGCAGCAGGCCGTTGCTGGCCGCGAACTGCTGCTTGGCCTCGTCGAGATTGGCGGTGCGCGCGTGCTGTGCGGGGTGCGCACCACGGTAGCCGGCAATGTCGCTGATGAAAGGCCCTTCGGCGTGGAATCCGGGGACCATCGCGCGCGCCAGCGGGTCGGCTGCCACACAGCGGGCGAGGTTGGCGAGGCGGGTGCAGATGTCGGCCTGGCTGGCCGTGGTGATGGTCGGGAGGAAGGCCTGCACGCCGGCGGCGCGCAGCTTCTCGCAGGCAAAGTGGAACTGTTCGGCCGAGAGGTTGTTTCGGTTGAAGTCAACGCCGAAAGAACCGTTGAGCTGGATGTCGATGTAGCCGGTCATGTGGTGTCTGCCTCTCGCCGCGGAAGCGGGCGTTATTTCTCGCGGGCGCAGTGCGCCTCGTACTGCACGAGGGTCATCAGTCTGCCCAGATCAACGGTGCTCACGCCGGAGAGCTTGCAGATCCAGCCACGGCCGCAGGGGTCCTGGTTGATCAGCTCCGGCGAGGCGTTGAGCGCCTCATTCACTGCGGCCACGGTGCCGGCGATCGGCGCAAAGATGTCACTGGCGGCCTTGACGGATTCGACCACGCCGAGTACGTCGTGGCTCTTGAGAGTCTTCCCGGCCTTGGGGAGGTCCACAAAGGTGATGTCGCCCAGCGCCTGCTGCGCGTGGTTACTGATGCCGACCACGGCCAAACTACCCTCCATCGCGATCCATTCATGGTCTTTGGTATAACGCAGATCAGCAGGATTCATGAAAACTCCTTTGTATGTGGCGCGTATTATCGACACGGGTGCGTCGGAATGCAACCTTGCGTTGGCAAACGACAAGGGCGGCCAGTCCCGTGGCCGCCGTTTTCCGTTTCTGCGCACATGGCGCGTCGTCTTCGTAACTTCGCCGCCCTTCGCCGGCTTCGTGTCCGAGTTCTTCGAATCAGTACAGTGTCCGGCCACGATTGTCGCCGAGGAGGAAGGCCGGGAGATTCTTCACGCGGATGCAGCGCACGGCCTCCATTCCGAGCTCAGGAAAGGCGAGCACCTCGGACGAAGTAATGTTCTCGCGTGCCACCAGCGCCGCGGCGCCGCCGATGGTGCCGAGGTAGAAACCGTTGTATTTGCGGCAGGCCGCGGCCACGACAGGACGGCGGTTCCCCTTGGCCAGCATCACGCGCGAGGCGCCGTGGCGCATGAACTCCGCCACGTAGTCATCCATGCGCTGCGCCGTGGTGGGACCGAAGCTGCCGGACGGAAAGCCGCGCGGGGTTTTGGCCGGTCCGGCGTAGTAGATCGGGTGATCGCGGAAGTAGGCGGGGAGCTTCTTGCCTTGATCCAGCAGTTTCTTCATCCGGATATGCGCGAGGTCGCGCGCTACGACCAGCGTGCCGCTGAGGCTCAGGCGCGTGCCGACCGGGTATTTCGCAAGCTGTGCCACGATGCGGCTCATGGGCTGGTCGAGGTCGATCGCTACGCCGCCTTCGTCGGCCGCGCCGGCGTCTGCCTTCGGCAGGAAGCGCGCGGGGTTGGTCTCGAGTTTTTCTAGGAAGACGCCGCGGCGGGTGATCTTCGCGCGGAGGTTGCGGTGGGCGTTGCAACTCACGCCGATGCCGATGGGAAGCGAGGCGCTGTGGCGCGGCAGGCGGATGACGCGCACGTCGAGCGCGAAGCAGGTTCCGCCGAACTGCGCGCCGAGACCGAGGCGGCGCGTCGCATCGCGTATCTTCTTCTCCCACGCGAGGTCGCGATAGGCGTGCGGCGCGCCAGTGGGGCGGGTGACGAGTGTATCGAGGTAGCCGGCGGCGGCGAGCTTCACGGTCTTGAGCGTGAGCTCCGGCGAGGTTCCGCCGATGACGATGACGAGGTGATAGGGTGGGCAGGCCGCCACGCCGATGGCGCGGATCTTCTCTTCCAGGAAGGCGAGCAATTGTTTCTCGCTGCCGAGCAGGGCTTTGCTCTCCTGAAAGAGGCTGGTCTTGTTGGCCGAGCCGCCGCCCTTGGCCACGAAGAGAAACTCGTAGGCATAGCCGGGCACAGCCTCGATCTCGATCTGCGCGGGGAGATTGTTACCGGTGTTCTGCTCGTCGAGCATGCCGAGTGGGGCGAGGTGCGAGGCACGCAGGTTCAGGCGTGTGTAGGAGGCTGCGACGCCGCGGGAAAGGGCGCGGGCATCATCCGTGCCGGTAACGACGTTCTCGCCCTTGTGCGCGAAGATGGTGGCAGTGCCAGTGTCCTGGCAGGAGGGGAGGACCCCCTCGGCGGCGATAACGGCGTTGCGCAGCAGCGCGCGGGCCACGAAACAATCGTTATCCGACGCGGCGCGATCCGTGAGCATGGCGGCAAGCTGCGCAAGGTGGCTTGCGCGGAAATAAAATGCAGCGTCATGAAACGCGGTCTCAGCCAGGCGGGTCAATGTGGCCGGCGGCACGCGCAACACGGAACGGTTCCCTTCCTTGCGCACCTGCACAACGCAGTTGGAAAGCTTGCGGTAGCGCGTGGCGTCAGGGGCCAGAGGAAAAAGCGGTGGATGGTGGGGTTGCATGGTTTCTGGTTATTGACGACAACCAGCGCCAATACTATCAATTCCATCCTGCAATTGACAACCGACGCGCACATCGCTGCGCGCCGATAACGTACAGTATTTTTCGCACTTTACGAAAGGGCAGGCGTCCCGCTAGACATTGGTTGATCCCCTGACAAGGACAACCTCAACCTAGCAAGGAGCGCGCTGCCCATGAAGAAAGTAGCTAAGAAGGATACTGGTTTGAAGCAGATTCTGAAGGTGGACGAGACCGTCGTGCAATCGCACTTGGACGAGGTGGTGCGGCAGTCCGTGGAGGACACCCTCAACGGGATGCTGGATGCGGAGGTCGACCGGCTTTGCCAGATGAAGCGATATGAGCGCACGCCGGATCGTGCGGACACCCGTGCCGGCAGTTACGACCGATCCCTGCATACCAAAGCCGGAGAGGTAACGCTGCGGATGCCGAAGTTGCGGAGCCTGCCGTTCGAGACGCAGATCATCGAACGCTACCGCCGCCGGGAGAGTTCCGTGGAGGAGGCGCTCATCGAGATGTACCTGGCCGGCGTTTCGGTGCGCCGGGTGGAAGACATCACGGAGGCACTCTGGGGTTCGAAAGTGAGCCCGTCCACGGTGAGCGAGCTGAACCAGAAGCTGGCTGTGCGCATCGAGGATTGGCGGAACCGGCCGATCACCGCCAAGCATGCGTACGTGTGGCTCGACGGGATCTGGTTGAAGCGCAGCTGGGGCGGCGAAGTCCGCAACGTGGCGGTGCTGGTGGCTGTCGGCGTCAACGCGGAAGGGTATCGGGATGTTCTGGGTGTCCTGGAGGGCGCCAAGGAAGACAAGGAGTCCTGGCTGGGATTCCTGCGGCACCTGAAGGAGCGCGGGCTGGCCGGCACAGAACTATTTACCAGCGACCGGTGTGCCGGTTTGATCGAATCGCTTGGCGAAGTCTACCCGGACGCCCGCTGGCAACGCTGCGTGGTTCACTGGTATCGCAACGTGTTCTCGGTCGTACCGCGCCAGAAGGTCGGCCTTGTGGCTGCGATGTTGAAGGCCATTCATGCCCAGGAGGACCGGGAAGCGGCGCGGCAGAAAGCCCATGACGTGGAGAAGAAGTTGCTGGCCATGAGGCTTGAAAAGGCTGCCAAGATCGTCCGGGAAGGCGTGGATGAAACGCTGGCGTACATGGCGTTCCCGCATGAGCATTGGCTGAAGATCCGCACCAACAACCCGTTGGAGCGCATCATGCGGGAAATCCGGCGCCGCACGCGTGTGGTCGGATGCTTCCCGGACGGAAACTCGGCCATGCTCCTGGTCGCGGCCCGGCTATCCCGTCGCCGTTTTCCCTATTAGGGGTATAGGGGATGAGGTGTCGTATTTGGAAAACAGACATTCAGTCAGTTCCCTTTTGATCGCTTAGTGCCCGCAGGATTCGCTGGTGTCTCGCCCGCATGCGCCAACCCCTCTGGAGACGGGCCTGCATGCGCGGGAGTGTCGATTGAAAATATCTTTTCGGCCGATCTGAAACGCCGCTTCGCCCCCTATTCTGTCACGATCACGGCCCACTGCTTCCCCCGCCTCCTCAAAAAAAGTGCCAAGTAAATTTATCGCCCTTGTGGCTCTTCGTGACGTTTCGGGACGTTTCACCGTGTTGCATTTTCGGCCCCACCGGCCGGCCCACGTTCCTTTTTATATTTACAGGGTGTATAACTGCGTCATTCTACGAAAGGAGTTTGTTATGCAAAAGAAAGGTCGCAAAAGTCAGCGCAGCGATTGCGGAGTTATTCCACCGCGACTTGCACGAACTGCAACAACTGCAATCTGTCTTAAACGTATAACCAATTTCGGCGCAGCTATTTATGGATGTTTACCTATCCGGGAGCCCCGGCCTCCCCGATGGATCGCCTCCCTCCTGCGGCAGCTGAAAAGGCGTTTTTACAAAACGAACTCCTGTCGCAGTAAACCTGCCATGGGCCCCAAACTCGCAACTTGCTTCAGGCATTGCCGGTCAGTGCGTTGAGAATCAGGCTGGCGAAGACGATTCCCTGCTCGAACTGATCCAGGCCGTACGATTCGTTCGGCGCGTGGATGGAATCCTGCTCGCGGGAGAATCCCACGAGCAGCGGCGAGGCGCCGGCGATGTCGCGCAGCGCGCCGATCACGGGGATCGAGGCGCCCATCCAGACGAACACCGGGCCGCGCGGATCCATCTGCCGCAGCACGTCCTCGGCCAGACGCGCCAGCGGGGAATCTGGCGGCAGGCGCAGGGCCGGCGCGCCGGCGGTGATCTCGGAGAACTCGACTGTGCAGCCGGGTGGGCAGTGCGCGCGCAGGTGCTCCTGGATCTGTTCGACGCAGGTGCGCGGCGTCTGTCCTGGGCAGAGGCGCACGCTGAGCTTGGCCACGGCCACGGCGGGAATCACCGTCTTGCTGCCCGGGCCACCATAACCGGAATGGACGCCGTTGACCTCAATCGTGGGGCGGAAGCTGTTGCGCACAATCGGCGGCAGTCCGGCTTCGCCGCCAACGGGTGCCACGCCGGTTTCCTGTTCGTATTTCGCGGCATCGAACGGCTCGGCATTGGCCAGTTCAAGCTCGCGCGGCGAGGGTGGGTGGACTGGGTCCAGGAACCCGGGGACCGCGATGCCCCCCCGGTCGTCGTGCAGGCTGGCGAGCAGGTGCGCCATGCCGGCGGCGGGATTCGGCGCGAGGCCGCCATGCGTTCCGGAGTGCAGATCGCCGCGCGCGCCGCGCAGGGTGACCGTCATATGCACAATGCCGCGCAGGCCGACGACAATGGCGGGGCGGCCGGAGGACTCGTGCACGCCGGAGTCGGCGACCAGCAGCACGTCGGCCTGCACGCGCTGGCGCCAGGCGGTGAGGTTGGCAAACAGGCCGTTGCTGCCGGACTCCTCCTCGCCGTCGAGCAGCAGGCGGATGGTGGGCAGCGCGACACCGGCTTCGCGCAGCGCCGCGATGCCCTGCAGGAAGGCGAAGACCTGCCCCTTGTCGTCGGACGCGCCACGGGCATAAACGCGGCCGTCGCGCAGCTGCGGTTCGAACGGCGGCGATTGCCACAGCTCCAGCGGATCAGCGGGCTGCACGTCGTAGTGGCCGTAGAAGAGCACCGTGGGCGCGCCCGGCTTGCCCGGACGCTCTGCCAGCAGCACGGGCTGGCCGCTGGTCAGGCAGACCTCGGATTCGAAATCCAGTTTGCGCAGGTATTTTTTGAGCCAGGCTGTGCAGCGCGCGCAATCGCCCAGGCGGTGCGGGTCCGTGCCGATCGTGGGGATGCGCAGCAGCTCGAACCAGTCCGCCAGGATGGCTTCGCGATGCTGCGCGAAATACTGCTGCGCAAGTTGGGGTGTCACCATGGGAATAGGTTTGCCGGAATCGGCGACTGACGCAAGGAGAAAGCGCCTGGCACGCGAGTGGAAAGCAGGCAGGTGGTTGTGGACACAGAGGACACAGAGGGGAGATGAGGGCACAGAGGAAGTGGTGCAGGCGTCCCGCCTGCCGGAGACACCCTGCGATTTCAGAACGCGAACAATCAGGAATCAGGAATCCCTGGCCACCTCGGTGAGCTCATCTTGCTCTGTGGCCTCTGTGTCCCGAACCCCGCTACAGCCGTGGCGCGGCACCCTTCTCCCACGGCGCGATGCCACCGCGCACGACCCGGAACAGCGGGTGCGGGCAGGGCCTCCGCACGGTTGCCAGCCGGGCCAGCCGCTGCGGATCGCGCAGGCGCAGCTTGTGCGACAGGTGGCGCCATTCGTATTGCAACTGGCCGCGCGTGACCGTGAGCAATTCGACCATGCCGCCGCGGGCGATCTTACGGGCATCGAAACGGTAGCCGCGCGTCGCGCCTTCGTCGCGAATGAGGCGCAGGTAGGCTGCGAGGGCGCCGACGGGATCCGGTTGCGCGCGGAACCGCGCGAGCTGTGGATGGTGTTGGTAGCCGCGTGTCCGTCCGCGGAGCACAGCCTGTGCCAGGAGCGCCTCCCGCCAGAGGGCGACCAATCCGCGGGCATCGAGATATTTCGGGTGCAGGCTCCAGAGGCGCATGGGGATATTCTAGCGCATTTCCTTAATAAAAGTGACAATCGCATTGGGGTCGGTATCGGGGTCGGATATACAATCGATACCGATTCCGATAGCGACCCCAACCCCGAAAAACTTCCCACGGCTCTTGGAGACACCCTGCGATTTCAGAACGCGAAAAATCAGGAATCCCTGGCCGCCTCGGTGAGCTCATCTTGCTCTGTGGCCTCTGTGGCCTCTGTGTCCCGAACCCCGCTACTGTTGCGAAGCCGTCTCTAGCAGCCGGAAGAGCGCATCCAGTTTCTGGTCTGCCGCGCGGCCCGCGAGCTGCGGCAGCGCGCCGCGGACCAGGAGTGGATCGCGCGACTGCGCGCGGAAGACCCAGACGCGGCCGTCGCGCGTCTCGATGCGGGCAATGCCGCGGCCGGTGGCCTGAATGCGCAGCTCCGCCAGGCGCAACAGGCGCGCGGCCGGCGGCGGGAGCGCCCCGTAGCGGTCCGCCAGCTCCGCGCGCAGTCGCCGCACCTCGTCCATGCTCGTCGCCTCCGCCAGCCGGCGGTGGAGCTGGAAGCGCTGGGGCTCGTCCTCCACGTAGCGGTACGGCAGGCAGGCGGAGCGCTCGGGATCGGGCGTGCCGGGCGAAAGGTCGAGGAAGTCCAGGCGCAGGTCCACGTCCACCAGCCGCGGCGGCGCTTCGCCCTTGAGGCGCGCGACCGTGCGGCGCAGAAGCTGGCAGTAGAGGCCGAAGCCGATGGCGGCGATGTGCCCGCTCTGCGCCGCGCCGAGCAGATTGCCTGCGCCGCGGATCTCGAGGTCGCGCAACGCGAGCCCGAAGCCCGCGCCAAGCGCGCTGTGCTTCTGCACGGCCGCCAGCCGCTGCCGGCCGTCGTCGTCCACGTGCCCCTGGTCCGGCAGCAGCAGGTAGGCGAAGGCCTTGTGCGACGAGCGGCCGACGCGGCCGCGGAGCTGATAGAGATCCGCGAGCCCGAAGCGATCGGCGCGGTGGATGAGGATCGTATTGGCGCGCGGGATGTCGAGGCCGCTCTCGACGATCGTGGTGCAGAGTAGCACATCGTAGGCGCCGCTTTCGAAGTCGCGCATGATGCGCGCCAGCTGTCCCGACGACATCTGGCCGTGCGCCACAGCCACGCGCGCCTCCGGCACCAGGCGTTCCAGGCGTGCGCGCATGAGGTCAATCGTCAGCACGCGGTTATAGAGGAAGAAGACCTGCCCCTCGCGGTTGAGCTCCTGCAGGATGGCGGCGCGGATGACGCTGTCGGTGTCGCGCGCCACGCGCGTCTCCACCGCTAGGCGCTCCTGCGGTGGTGTCTGCAGCAGGCTCATGTCGCGCGTGCCGGTCATGCTCTGGTAGAGCGTGCGCGGGATCGGCGTGGCGGTGAGCGTCAGCACGTCCACCAGTTGCCGCACCTGCTTGAGGCGCTCCTTATGGGCCACGCCGAAGCGCTGCTCCTCGTCGATCACCAGCAGTCCGAGATCCTTAAACGCCACGGCGGGCTGCAGCAGCGCGTGCGTGCCGATCACGATGTCCACGCCGCCGTCCGTCAGCGCCTCCAGTACGCGCTGGCGCTCGCCAGGGGTGCGGAAGCGGCTGAGCACCTCGATGCGGATTGGGTAGGCGGCCATGCGTTCGCGGAACGACTCGTAGTGCTGCTCTGCCAGCACAGTGGTGGGAACCAGCACCGCCACCTGCTTGCCGTTCATCACGGCAATGAACGCCGCGCGCATCGCGATCTCGGTCTTGCCGTACCCCGCGTCGCCGCAGACCAGGCGGTCCATGGGGCGTGGCGACGACATGTCGGCCTTGACCTCGGCAATGACGCGCTCCTGGTCCACAGTCTCGCGATAGGGGAAAGCCGCTTCGAAGGCGTGCATCCAGGACGGATCGATCGGGAAGGCAAACCCCGGCTGGAGCTGCCGCTGCGCCAGCGTTTCGAGCAGCGTGGCGGCCAAATCGCGGATCGCGCGCTCGGCATCGGCCTTCTCGCGCAGCCAGCGCCGGCTGCCGAGCCGGTGCAGCGGCGGCTGCTGCCCCGCGACACTGACGTAGCGGCTGAGCAGGTGGCTGTGCGCGACCGGCACGTGCAGGCGCGCGCCGTCAGCGTATTCGAGCGTGAGCACCTCAGCGCGCCGGTCGTCCATCTCGATTTCGGTCGTGCCGGCGTAGCGGCCCACGCCGTGGTCGATGTGCACCACGAGGTCGCCCGGTTGGAGTTCGGCAAGCGATTCCACGCGCGTGCCGCGCGCCGCCATGTTTTCCGGCAGGTAGCGCCGGCCGGACTGCTTGCGCACGGCATAGAGGTCCGGCTGCGCGGCGACTGTCAGCCGCGCCGCCGGCAGCGTGAAGCCTCCAGAGAGCCGCGCGTGCGCCACGTGCACTGGCGCGCCAGCCCCCAGCTCGTGCAGGATCTGCTCGCAGGCGCCGGCGGTGTCCATGCAGAGCGCTACGGTTTCTCCCGCCGCGCCGCGCCGCGCGAGGTCCGTCAGCAGACGCTGCCGCGCCGCGGCGATGGCATCCGGATGGTGCCAGTCGCCCAAATCCGCCAGACCGGGGATCGGCGCGATCTCCAGCGGCAGCGACGGCGTCGCAGCCGGCGGCGGATCGCCGCAGAAGAGTTCCCGCGCGGGCCGGCGCGCAGCCAGGCGGGACTGTAGCGCCTCCCACGAGAGCAGATCTGTTGTGTTGTCCACGCCCTCGGCGGCTGTTTCCAGCAGGCGCGTCTCCGCGGCCTGCCGCAGGCGGTCATGGTCGAGCCAGACCACCACGCTGTCGGGCGGCAGCAGGTCGGGCAGGTGCACGGACTCGAACGCGGCAGTTGTGCACGGCGGCAGCCAGGCCTCGTCGCGCTTTTCCACGGAGCACTGCGTGCCGGCGTCGAACGCGCGCAGCGACTCCAGCGCGCTGCCGAGAAACTCCGCGCGTAGCGGCAGCGGCGCGGTCAGCGGCCAGACGTCGAGCAATCCGCCGCGCACAGCCAGCTCGCCCTTGGCGGAGACTTCGGCCACGCGGCTGTAGCCGGCCGCCACCAGGCCGGCCACCAATTCCTCGAAGGCATATTCCGCGCCGACCGTAAGCTGCACCGAAGCTCGCTCGATCGCACCCGGATCCGGAACCGGCTGCTGCAGCGCCTGGACGCAGGTGGCGAGTATAGGCTGTAGGCTGCAGGCTGCAGGCTGCAAGGGGGAATCTTTTGCGGCGCATTCTGACTTCTGACTTCTGAAGTCTGACTTCTCGCCACGCACGCACAACGTGCGAAGCGTGGCAAAGCGCACGCCGGCCAGTTCGGGATCGGACGCCTGACCTTCGCCTTCGAGCGCGGGAAAAAAGAGCGGCGTGGCGCCGGCCTCGCGTGCGAAGGCCAGGAGGTCTGCATGCAACGCCTCGAGATCGTTTGGCCCGGCTGTCACGACCAGGATGGTGGCGTACGGATGCAGGCGGCGGAACGCCAGCACGGTCAGCGCCGCGGCGGCGCCGGGCAGGTGCGGCGCAGCCAGCCGCAGCGTGGGCGTGACGGGCAGGGCGGCGCGCAGCGCTTCGGTAAAGCGATCCACCAGGGGCGGCATGGCGGACGGGTGCATGGCGTAAAAACTGTACCACATTCGTCCTGCGGCGGCGGAGGTTTCACACGAGCAAGGGTGTGGGCACAGAGGGCACAGAGGGAGAAAGAGCACACAGAGGGGGTGGTTGGCGCGGAGCGCCAGGAGTATTCCTCTGTGCCCTCATCTCACCCTCTGCGTTCTCTGTGTCCCAAACCATGTACATGTACCCGGCGAAAGAGGGGGCTTGTCTGCTTTTCCGCAACCGCCTACCATCGCTGCATCGCGGAATCGTCGTGTGACAGACTCAAATCATGGCGCCAGACCTATGAATCCCGCACTTCCCGATATCTATTCCGACAGCCAGCCCCGGCTGAAGCTTGGCCTTTGTCAGGTGCGGACAGAGGCTTGGGACGTGGACGGCAATTTTCAGCGGACGCTGCAGGCGCTGGAAGAGGCGGCTGCACAGGGGGCGGAGCTGGCGATCACGCCGGAGTGCGTGTTGCACGGCTACGGTTTTGGTGAGAATCAGGAGGACACAAAGCACCGGCTGGCGAAGGTTGCCGAGTCGATCGACGGGCCGCGCGTGACCGCGATCCGCCAGCTGGCCAAACGCAAAAAGATGGCGATCGTGCTTGGGTTTGCCGAGCGCGGGGCCCACGGTCTTTTTTACAACTCCGCCGCTGTCTTTTCCGCGCAGGGAGAGATTCTGGATGTCTACCGGAAGGTACACTGCCGAACGTTCGAGCAGTTCGCCCATACCGGCGTGTTTACGCCGGGGGATCGCTTTGTGGCGGCCGACTTAAAGCTGACCTCCCTCTCGTTCCGCATGGGAGCCATGATCTGTTTTGATCGGGAGATTACGGAGTCCGTGCGCTGCCTGCGCGCCATGGGGGTGCAGTTTGTCGCTTGTCCGCTGGCCTGCGAAACCGTCTGCATGGACCAGAACCTCGACTACGCGCACAACGAGATGATCACCCGCTGCCGGGCGGCGGAGAACGAACTGTTCATCGCCGTCATCAACCACGCGGGCCGGTTCAACGGCGGAAGTTTCGTGGTCGGCCCGGGAGGCGAGAAGGTGGTACAGCTGGGCGCCGGGCCGGAAGTGCGGACTGTGGCGTTGCCGGTGCTGACGCTGGCCGCGAAGGTGCATTCCAGACCGCTTGGCTGGATGGGGTGGGGCTATCGCCGCCCGGACGTCTACGACCGGCATCTCAAGCCGGGAGCCATCAAAGCGGTCAGCAAAAAGAAGCCCAGGGTCGGGTGAGATTCGGACACGAAGGCGGAGAAGCGGGCGCGAATGGGGAGAAGGACTTTCTGGAGGGCGGCCAGCCTCGGCTGCCGGGAAAAAAGCTTGGCCCCATACCAAGGCAGGAGATGCTCCATGCGCACAATTCCATCCTTTTCGGCTGAAAAGCGATTCCTGTTTGTTCTGGCAATCGGTCTGCTTGCCGGCGCGCACGGATGGGCGCAGACAGCGGCGAAGACTAATTTGTTCGAGCAGAGCTTTTCCCGATTCGCGGAGGAGGACCGGACCAATCCGCCGCCGGCGGGAGCGATCCTGCTGGTGGGAGACTCTCTGTTCAGGAAGTGGCAGACGGTGCGGGAGGATCTCCCCGGCTACCAACTCATCAATCGCGGGTTCGGCGGATCGATGATGAGCGACCTGCTGGTTTACATGGACAAACTCGTGCTGCCCTACCGGCCGCGGATGATTGTGGTGAACGAGGGCGGCAATGATCTCCAGTCGGGCCGGACACCGGAGGAGCTGCTGGCTGACGTGAAGACGTTCGTCCGCCGGGTGCGCGAGGTCATGCCGGACGTGCCGATTGTGTTTGACGGTCTCACGCCGAGTCCGGCGCGCTGGAGCAGCCGGGACGAGCGACTGCGGTTCAACGTCATGCTCAAGTCCTATCTCGCGACCGGTAAAAACCTGATTTATCTGGATTTGTTCGACGCGTTTCTGGGACCGGACGGCAAGCCGGACGAGACCCTTTTTTTGGAAGACAGGTTGCACAACAGCGCCAAGGGGCACGCCATCCGCGCGCGATTGATGCGGCCTCTCCTGGGCCCGTCGGACTTTCCCGCGCCGCAGTGAAGCCTGTTTTTGCGCCGGGAAACAGCTTGGATGAACCGCAAAACCGCAGAATAGCAGAGTATCGATTGCTGAAGGGTTGCGATCAGGAACCTGGGATCGTTACGTCCGTCGCCGCTGGTGAGATGGTGGGATCTTGAGGACGATGCGGTATTTGGCGATGGTGCGGCGGGCGACGTGGATGCCGTCCTGCTCGAGCTTCTCCAGAATGGCCTGGTCGGACAACGGCTCGGCGGGCGACTCCTCCGCCACCAGGCGCGCGATGCAGTTCTGCACGGTCTTGTTGGAAATCGACGTGCCGTCCGCGGTGCGCAGGCCGGGCGTGAAGAAGAATTTCATCTCGAAGACGCCGCGCGGCGTGGTCATGTACTTGTTGGAGACCGTGCGGCTGACGGTGGTCTCGTGCACGCCGACCTTCTTGGCGACCTCAGACATGGTCATGGGGCGCAGGAACGCGATGCCACGGTCGAGGAATTCCTGCTGCGCGTCGACGATCTCGGTGGCGATGCGCTGAATGGTGCGCTGGCGCTGGTGGATGCTCTTGATCAGGAAGGCGCCGGCGCGGATGCGCTCACGGATGTAGGACTTGACCTCTGCGGAGGTGTCGGGATCCTGCAGGAGCTGGCGATAGTGCGCACTGATGCGGATGTGCGGGAGCTGGTCGTTGTCGAGGAGCACGGCGTAGCGGCCGCGGATGCGCTTGACCACGACCTCGGGGGTCACGTACTCGGCCAGGTCGGGCGCGAAGATGCGGCCGGGGCGGGGGTCGAGGGCGCGGATGAACTTCTCGGCCTCCTGCGCGTCCTCGACGGAGGCGTTGAGCGCCTTGGCAATGGCTTTGTGCTGGCGGGCGGCGAGGTCGTCGAGGTGTTCCGCGACGATGCGGCGGGCGAGGCGGACCTGCGGCGAATCGCCAAGCGGCTCGAGTTGCAGCAGGAGGCACTCGCGCACATCGCGCGCGCCGACGCCGGTGGGGTGGAACTCCTGGATGACCTCGAGGATGTCGTGGAGGTGGTGCGGGTCGCACCCCATCTGGCCGGCAAGCTCATCGAGGTTGCCGGCAAAATAGCCGTCGTCGTTGACGTTGCCGATCAGGGTCTCGGCGAACTGCTTGTCCGCGTCGGAGAGGTCCGTCAGCGCGATCTGTTCGAGCAGGTGGTCCTGAAGCGAGACGGGCTGGCGGACGGAATCGAGCAGGAACTGGCGTCGCTCTTCGGCGTCCTCCGCGGCGGGCGCGTTCTCGAGACCCTGCAGGAAGTAGTCGCGCCACTCCTCGTCGAGCTTGGCCAGAGCGTCGATGTCCTTGTCCTTGTCGAAGTCGAGGGGCGCGGCGTCCGGTTCAGCCGTGGCTGTCGCCGCCTTCTCGGCATCCACGGAGACCTCGTGCGGATCGGTCACATCCTCGATCGTCGGGTTGGTCTCCATCTCTTTCTGGATGACAGCTCGCAGCTCCAGCATGGGCAGCTGGAGCATCTCCAGCGACTGACGTAGCTGGGGCGCCAGAATCATCATCTGCCGCTGCTGCAGCAGGAGCGATAGGGAGGCATCGGCCATACGGAAACCTATGAAAAACTGAGGGCAACGATACTGCGGCGACAGAGGTACCGCAAGGCGGAAAGGGGAAGGCCGCGGTTGTGCCGACCGCGATCTAGGCTGTTAGTGGTTTGTGCTGAAGGGCGTTCAGCCGGATGGGCTCTTCCGGTCTTGCCTGACAGCCTACATACCCGCCGGCAGATCGCCTAGGAGGAAGCGGACGATGCTCCCCTGCGTCACGGCGCCGAGCACGGCGCCATCTTCGGCGCGAACGACGATCATGGGCTGGCGGTGGCGGCGCATGAACGGGAGGAGGTCGTCGGCCGGGGTGCCGGGTGGGACGAAGGCCGGTGCCGTCATGCACTCCTGTGCGGTGCGGCTGGCGAGGTTCTCGGCGCGGGCGAGGACCTCCACCAGGTGGAGAATTCCCACGCAGGCGCCGTCGTTTGCGTCGAGGACCGGCAGGCGCATGTGGCCGGAGCGGACGGCGAGCGCGCCGCATTCCCAAAGCGGGGTGTCGGCGTGCGTGTGGATCACCTGTGCCAGAGGGGTCATGACATCGGCGGCGGTCTTGCGCTGCAGGTCCAGCACACGGTGGATCATCAGGCGTTCGAAGGCGGAGATCTGGCCGCCTGCGGCGCTGTCCTGCACGAGCGTCTGGATGTGCTCGCGCGTCACGAACAGGTTTCGTTCGGGATGCGCCAGGCGCGGCGAAGCCCAGCGGGTGAGCGTCATGGCCAGCCAAACCAGCGGGCGCAGGGCGCGCTCGAAGAGGCGCAGCAGGTCGGCGAACGGCAGGCAGCGTTCGATGGGGCGGCGGTTGAACCAGATCTTGGGAAGGTATTCGCCCATGACCAGCAGGAGCAGCGAGACCACGGCGGCGGAGACGGCCTGGCCGGCGCGGTCCAGGCTGCGCTCGGCCAGGCTTTCCGCGAGGGTCGAAATGATTACGAGCGTCAGGCAGGAGCCCACCAGCGTGGTGCTCAGCAGGCGGGCGGGATCCAGCAGGTACTCCTCGACGATTCTGGCGCCGCGCGCGCCGATGCGGACCAGGTGCGTGAGCCGGTGGCGGTTGATGGAGATGACGCCGATCTCGATGCCGGTCAGGAAGGCCTGGGCCAGCAGGCAGGCGCAGATGACCGGGATTTCGACGGGAATGTTCACAGGAACGCACCTCCGGCGTCCGGCGCCGGCGCGGACGGCAGGCGTTCGAGCTGGACCTGCACGATGCGATGGTTGCGCAAACGGCGCACAATGGCGCGGCACCCCTGGGCTTCCACGGATTCGCCGGCCTTCAGGAGGCTGCCGGCGTGGAAGGCGACCCACCCGGCGATGCGGTCCGCGCCCTCAGCCTCGAGGCGGGTGCCCAGTTCGTGGTTCACCTCGTCGAGCACGGCGGTGCCTTCTACGAGCCAGGCGTTCTCGCCGAGGGGCTCCAGCAGCGGCCGGCGCGCGAAGGTTTCGCGTTCCACGCCCTTGACCACGAACTCCAGCACGTCGCCGCGGGTGACCACGCCGGCGGTGCCGCCGTATTCGTCGAGCACGCAGGCGATTTCGCGATCAGTGCGCTGGAAGGAGATGAGGAGGTCATCGAGCGTAGCGTTCTCCGGGATGAAAAGCGCAGGCGCGGTGGCCTTGCGCACGTCGTGGGCAATGTCGAGCAGGTAGCGCGCGACGTCGAGGAATCCCTCGATGGCGTCGGGCGTGCGGCGGTAGACGGGCAGGTGGAGAAAGCGGGCCTGGCGGGCCGCGGCGAGCTGGCGTTCGGGCGGGTCATCGAGGTCGATGCCGACCAGGTCCACGCGCGGGGTCATGGCGTCGCTGGCCTTGAGTTCCGAGAGGCGCATGATGCCGTCGACCATGGAGTGCTCCTCGGCGTCGAGCACTCCCAGTTCAGCGCCGACCCGCATCATGGTGAGGAGCTCGGCGTCGTTCAACGCCTTGCGCTCGGGCAGCAGGAATCGCCGGAGCAGGCGGGAGCAGATCTCCAGCAGGCGGGCGAGCGGGGCGAAGGCGCGCATCCAGAAGACCAGCAGGAGGCTGAAGAATGGCGCCAGACCTTCGGCGTGGGCAATGGCGAGGCGCTTGGGGACAAGGTCGCCTGCGAGCAGCAGCAGCACGGTGGTGGCGGGGATGGCGATGGCGGCGCTGTGGCGGGGGGCTAGCTCGTGGACGACCACGAAGCCGAGGCTGGCGATGGCGACGTTGACAATGGTGTTGCCGATCAGGATGGTGGAGAGCACGCGGTCGGGCTGCGACAGGAGGCGCTGCAGGCGCGTGCCGGCGCGGGGGTTGCGGTCGCGGATGCGCTGGGCCTGCACGGGCGTGAGGGCGAAGAGCGCGGTCTCGCTCCCGGAGAAAAAGGCCGACAGGCCAAACAGCGCCGTGAGCACGGCGCCGTCCAGCAGGAGGGGGGGCGTGTTCATGGCGTCAGCACGTCGTTGACGAACAGGCGCGTGCGGAACTCGCTCGTGGCGGCCTCGACGTCCAGTTCGTTGATGAACCAGCGGTCCTTGAACTTCTTCACGTCGCGCACGGACATGCGGCGCAGGAGGTTGCCGTTGGCGTCGAGCTGTTCGGCGCGCATGAGAAAGCCATTCTCGCGCAGGAGCCAGACGCGCACGCCGGAGCAGTTCGGGATGGGGGCGGGCGGGCGCGCCAGCAGGATGTCGCACGTGCGGTTGAGCACGTCGCCCTCGCCTTCGCGGCGGGCGTCCTTCCACCAGAGGAAGTCGAGCGTGAGGTCGAGCCAGGACATGTCGGTGTCAAGCACCCGGGCGGAGAGCGCGGGCATGGGCTGGACCTCGAGCGCGGGACCGCCGCGTAGTTCGAGCGCGGGGATGCCGTCGCGGCGGATGACCGTGAGGCACTGTTGGGTCTTGTTCTGGTCGTCGAGCAGGATGCACTGGACGCGCGGGGGGGTGGCGCCCCAGTCAAGCTTCAGGCGGTAGGGGTGCTCGGCGACGACGATGCCGCGCTGCTTGCGGACCGTGAGCGTGCCGGCGAGTTCCAGCGGTTCGCGCGGGAGGGTCGCCACGCAGGCGGCCAGCAGGTCGGCGGCGGTTGGTTGCGGCGCGGCGACGTTCGTCTGCGCCCGCAGGCCGAGAAAGCCGCCGGCGGAAAGAAGGATTGCGAGCAGAACCGGATTCTTCAAGAAGCCACCGCCTCCTGGCCGTGCCGGAGGGCGACAGGGCCGTCTGTTTTATAGCACGCCGGCTCCCTGTGGGGCAAGATTGCAAGGCAAAGCCTTGCTTTTGCGAAGCGTCTTCGCCTACACTGGAAGCACGGTTATGGGTAAGGCTATTGTCATCATTCCGACGTACGACGAGCGGGAGAATGTCGGCCCCATTTCGCAGGCGGTCCTGCGGCATGTGCCGGAGGCGGACATCCTGTTCGTGGACGACAATTCACCGGACGGCACGGGCGTCCTGCTCGACGGACTGGCGCGCCAGGATCCGCGCATTCATGTGCTGCATCGCCCCGGCAAACAGGGGCTGGGCCGCGCCTACATCGCCGGGTTCCAGTGGGCGCTGGCCCGTGGCTACGAATTCATTTTTGAGATGGACGCCGATTTCTCCCACGATCCGAAGGAACTGCCGAATTTCCTGCGTGCCGCGGAGGAGGTGGATCTGGTCCTGGGGTCGCGCTACATCGGTGGCATCCGCGTGATGAACTGGCCGCTGAGCCGCCTGCTGTTGAGCACGGGCGCCGGTGTCTACGTGCGGCTGGTCACCGGCCTGCCGGTCCTGGATCCGACGGGCGGATTCAAGTGCTTCCGCCGGTGCGTGCTGGAGTCGATCGATCTCGAGCGGATCACCTCCAGCGGCTACTCCTTCCAGATCGAGATGACCCACAACGCCTGGATGAAGGGGTTCCGCATCCGGGAGATCCCGATCGTGTTCGAGGACCGCCGCATGGGCTATTCAAAAATGAGCATGAACATTGCCAAGGAAGCGGTGCTCATGGTGCTCGCGCTGGCGGTGCGCCATGGATTCCGCCGAAGCCCGCGGGTTAAACCAGTAATCGGTGAGCAGTAAGCAGTTATCAGTGAACGGTAGAAGCCAGAGAGCAGAAGCCAGAGGTCAAAGATCTGCGGTCAGCGGTCAGTTTGACCTGCTGCATTTGGCCTCTGGTCTGTGTTTACTGACCTCTGATCTCTGACCTCTTCGTTTCGAGCAACCCATGCCACCCTTACTCCGAGCGCTGCGCCCGAGTCAATGGATCAAGAACCTGATCGTGCTGGCGGCGTATTTTTTTGCGCGCTGGGATCCCGGCCAGCAGGCGCATGCCTCCGGTGGCGCGGCGGCGCTGCGCGTGGCAGCTGCGGCAGGGCTGTTCTGCCTGGTCTCCAGTGCCATCTACCTGATCAACGACATCCGGGACGTCGCGGCAGACCGGGCTCATCCAATCAAGCGGCGCCGGCCGATTGCCGCGGGCGAGCTGAGCCTGCGCACGGCCTGGGCAGCCGCCTTCCTGCTGCTGCTGGCCGGTCTGGGCGGAGGCTTTCTGCTCTCCGCACCCTTCTGTCTGCTCGCCTGCGGGTACGTCGCGCTGCAACTGGCCTACACGCTGGGGTTGAAGCGCGTGGCGTTGCTGGACGTGTTCATGATCGCCATCGGCTTCGTGCTGCGCGCGATCGCCGGCGCGCTGGTCATCGGTGTGCGCATCTCCCCCTGGCTGCTGCTCTGCACGTTCCTGCTGGCGCTCTTCCTCGGACTCTGCAAGCGGCGGCACGAGAAACGCCTGCTGGCGGACGAGCACGCGCAGCAGCACCGCGAGGCACTGGCCGGCTATGATGAGCGGCTGCTGGACCTGCTGATCGGCATTGCCGGCGCATCCACAGTGGTGGCCTACGCCATCTATACGCTGGAGAAGGACACGGTCGAGCGGTTTGGCACCAGCAACCTCGGCCTGACGATCCCGTTCGTGGTGTTCGGCGTCTTCCGCTATCTCGACCTGGTCTTCCGGCACGAACAGGGCGGCCGGCCGGAGAAGGTGTTGCTGACAGACCGCACGCTGATCGTCACGGTGCTGCTCTACGCGCTTACCGCGCTGGCCGTGCTCTTGGGCGCGCGTCCATAAATTGCGGCTTTGCCGCAATTTATTCCGGCTTGCTGTCGCGGGCCATGAGCGCGACGAGCGCCTGCTGCGGATCGAGGTTCTCGTAGCAAAAGCCGTGGACCTGCTCGGAGATGGGCATCTCGACGCCACGGTCGCGCGCCAGCTGGCGGACGATCCGGCTGTTCCAGACGCCCTCAGCCACCATGTTCATGCCGGCCAGGATTCCGGCGATCTTCTCGCCCCGGCCGAGCCGCTCGCCCACGCCGCGATTGCGGCTGTGGCGGCTGGTGCAGGTGACAATCAGGTCGCCCATGCCGCTGAGGCCTGCGAGTGTTTCCGGCTGGGCGCCGAGGGAAACGGCCAGGCGCGTCATCTCCACCAGGCCGCGGGTGATGAGCGCGGCGCGGGAGTTGTCGCCAAAGCTGAGGCCGTCGCTGACTCCCACCGCGATGGCGATCACGTTCTTCACGGCGCCGCCCAGCTCCACGCCGACCGGGTCACACGAGGTATAGACGCGGAAGCGCGGTCCGGAGAAGAGGCGCTGGAAGATCTCGGCGTGCTGCCGGTTGCGGGCGGCTGCCACCACCACGGCGGTGGGGAGACCGCGCGCGACTTCCTCGGCGTGGCTGGGGCCGGAAAGGACGGAGATGTCGTCGTGCCGCAGGATTTCGGCGGCGATTTCGCTCATGCGGCGGCGGGACTCGGCGCAGAGCCCCTTGGTGACGCTGACCACGGGCGTTTGCGGGGCGATCCGGCCGGCGAACCGGCGACAGACCTCGGCGAAGAACTTGGATGGTACGGCCAGCACAAAGGCTTCGGCGCCAGCGGCAGCGGCGTCCGGATCGGCGGTCCAGACGATTGCAACGGGGAGCGGAACGCCGGGCAGATAGCGGACGTTCTCGCGGCGGGCGCGGACCTCCGCAAGATAATCCGCGAACGGTCCCCAGATGGTTACCTCGTGCCCGTTCTGCCGCAGCAGCAGGCCGAGCGCGGTGCCCCAGCCGCCGTCGCCGATGATGGTGATCTTCATGATTTCTTCCGGAACTGAAAGCGGGGTTCGGCGCCTGCGCACAGGCGCTGGATATTGGCACGGTGCTTCCAGATGGCCAGCAGCGCCAGCGCGTCCAGCACGATGGGGAACCATAGGCGCTCGTGCCGGCAGAACGGCAGCCAGGCAGCGGCGCCGAGCGCCGTGGCAGCGGCGATGGAGGCCACGGAGACATAGCGCGAAGTCAGGAAGGTGACGATCCAGGCGCTGAGCGCAATGACGCAGCTGGCTGGTGCCAGACCCAGCAGCAGGCCGGCACTGGTGGCCACTCCTTTTCCGCCCTTGAACCGGAGATAAACAGGCCAATTATGCCCTGCCACGGCCGCAAATCCGCAGGCGACGCGCAGTGGCAGATCGTCCGGGATGCCGGTGGTGTATGCCACCAGCCAGGGTACAAGACGGGCGCCGGCAGCCCCCTTGGCCAGATCAAGCGCAAAGGTCAGGATGCCAAGCGGTTTGCTGACGCAGCGGAAGACGTTGGTTGCGCCGATGTTGCCGCTTCCGACCTGGCGGATGTCCACGCCTTTGCACGTGGCTATGAGGAGACCGAAGGGAATGGCGCCCAGAAGGTAGGCGGCCAGGCACCCGGCACTCCAGAACAGAGTCGTTTGCATCGTTCAGGCAGCTCCAGCGTTGTACGGTAGAAAGCAGCGTAACACGCTCGGCCACCCGGAACGAGACGAAAGTAGTAATGGGGCAGGGACGGGGGCGGCCACTCCCGCACGTTAGTAAAGCGCGGCCAGTCCCTTGGCCGCCGCCGGAAAGTAGGCCGGCGCGGCTCCGCACCGGGCCCGGCGAAGGAGACGCTCCCGAATAAAATCGAAGGGTTGTGCGGCGGGCCCGGCGGGACACCCGCGCTCCCAGGCCTTCTAGAAAGAGAACACGGTTTCTGCGCGCAGGAAGGTCATCAAGTCGCGGCGGGTGTAGTAATTGCCCTGCGAGACGGCTTCCGCCCAGAGGTGGGCCGAAATGTATTTGCTGAACTTGTGCTTCAGCACGGCCTGGACATAGTGGCCGCGAAAGTGGCCGTCGTTGCTGAACTGTGTGGGGGTAACAGCCCGCGTCGGCACGGCTTGGGGGGCGAACAACGCGTTGTAGGTGAGGCTGAACGTGGTGTTGTTGGCCGGCGTGACAGTCCAGTTGGGGCCGATTCGCAGGAGGTTGTTCATTTGCGCAATCTTGCCGCCGGTTTCATTGGCGTAGGAATAAATGTACAGTTCGCTCCAGCGCGGCCAGCGGCCCCAGAGGACATCGAACATCTCATCCCGGCCGGTCGTCTTCGGATTGTCGCCGGACAGGTACTCGAAGATGGCGCTGAACTGGTCGTCCATCGGGTCTTTGACGAGATAGGTGAGGCTGGCATTTGCGCCGTATGCGGAGATATCCCTGCGCTGAGTCTCGGGCAGTGGGTAGTGGACCATGGGGTCTTCCTTTTCGCCGCACTGATACGCCCCTTCCAGCGAATATTTCCAGTTCGGCGTCGGGGTTCCGGTGATCTTACCGCCAAAGGTGAAGATGTCCGCATTGTCGCCCAGCGGGGTGCCGTATGGCGAACGAATCAGGCCTTCTTGACTGTCGTGTTTGTAGATGAAGTAACCGTCAAGCTGCAGGTCCTTCACGGACTTATTGGAGAGGTACACGATCACGCCTTGCTCGTTCTGCTCGGTTAGCCAGTAGGGCGCAGTGCCTGGTACGGCCGCCGAGGGATGCGTGTTCCGGGTGGACGTGCCAAGCGTGGGCATCCACTCGTCGGGCAGGGCGCACTGATAGATGTAGATCAGGTCGAGCTTGGTCTGGATGCTGTCCACGGAGTAGGTGGCCCGCGCGGCGTCGAAGAACGTGGTCCACGAACCATCGTAGGGGGTGCCGTCCAGGACCAGCCACGTGTTCGCCGGGTCGCCCACTTGAATATCCTGACGGCCCACGGTGAGGGTCAGCGGCAGGCCGAACACATTGGCCCATTTCACATTGGCGCTGTCCAGGATCGCATACCGGTCTTCAAACCCCTCCTGGTAGCCAAACTGCTTGGCAAAACTCGGGTTCATCCAATCCCGTTGTTCGGCTGCGACGCGTGCGTTCAGGCTCACATCAGTCACCGGCTGGAACGAAAACCACACGCGCTCCCGGTACCGGAAGTAATCCTGCTCGTGCCGTGCGACATTGTCACCCAGCGTGAGCGCATTATTGAAATACTCGTTCCGGAGCCGTATATCCCCGCCCCAGGTGAACCAGTCCACGGGGTGCTTGATCTCGGCGATGAATGCGTCTGCCGAACCGGATTCGGGCGCCGGTGCGGGCGCTGGCGTGGCTGCGGTCTGGGCGCGAACGCCACTGCTGCCTAGCACGAGCATCGCGATCAACAAGAACAACCTCTTCATCTTGTCGTTCCTTTCGTGTCTGGGTTCTTGAGACGCACGCCGATCACAGTGGGAAGTCGCTTCGCTGTGCGGGGCGTTGCCCGGATCCTTCACGCACAGTGGCGACCAAGGTTACATGCGCAAAAGTTAAACAAAGTGGGAAAAAAAGTCAAACAGGGGATTGCGGAAACATGCGTCTGTATTATTGAGCTTTCGCAATACGAGTGACACGCGCATCGGGGTCGGGGTCGCTATCGGAATCGGCATCGAAAGCACGTTACGTCTCTTACCTAACCGCCCTCCGTCTTCAGCTTCCCGACCCCGATACCGATAGCGACCCCGACCCCGAGAGAATTTCTGCGGCCCTTGGAGAAACTCGGCTGCACGGTCACTTTTTCTGTGAATAATCAATAGGCCGCAAGGGATGACGATGAACGAAAGCGGCCTAGGTGCCGAAGCGCAAGTCCATGCCCGCGATTCCACGCTTCTCCAGAGGGCGCCGGCCGTCTATCATCTGATTATCTTTCAGGTATAACTCATGGACATGCGCGACTTGGAACGGCGGTCTTCGGCGGTGACGCTCTCCGACATGGAGGTGTTCATCTTTCCGGAGTTGTTGTACGGCCTCGTGCTGGCCAACCTGATGTCGCCGCGCATCTGGCGCTGGCGGGACGATCCCTGGTTCGCCGGGCTGAAGCGGATGAACACCTACCGCCGCATCCAGCGGCTGAAGCAGTACATCATCGGCCACTACGTCTTCAACCTCGACCTGGAAACCTGGGGGCTTACGACCAAGCCGCGCGAGATGGCGCGCTTCCACCCCTTTGTCGATCCCGCCGTGCTGGCGCAGTCCAACGCGCTCTTCGGCTACGAGGGCGACAAATACTACTTCGACATCGGCATCCGCACGCACTTCGGCCTCGACAAGTTTACAACCGACACCATTCCGTACTGGAAGACCGAGACGGTCGAAGCCATGGATGCCTTTGTCCATCGCCCCGGCTACGCCACCGGCGCGGGCGAATGCGTCTCGCTGGCTGCGCTCTACGCGGCGGCCCTGCACATCGTGGCGGGCGTGCCGCTGCGCGACATTTTCCTGATGGCCACGCCCCTGCACTCGCAGAATTTTGTGGATACCGGCGAGGGCTTGCTGATCAACAACCGGCGGCTGGTCACCCGGAACATGTGGTTCAACGGCTCGGCGCTTTCGGGTCAGGCGCGGCGCGCATTGGAGAACGAGCGCGTCACGATCGTGTCGCACGTCACCGGTCACATTCACACCGTCTTTGACCGGGCCACCATCGATCCGGCCGCCTACCGTCGCTTCGGGCAGAAGCTGGCTTCCTTTCTGCAGTCGCCCCTCACGCCGGAGATGCTCGGCAATTTCCTGCGGCAGAGCCCCGGCTGCCAGAAGTGCTTCGTGATGCGCTGGCCGCTCAACGGCGTGGACCGCTACGTGTCGCTCGAGCGCGTCTTTGCCTACGAGCAGAACAGTCCCAGCCGTCTCACCGACGCCACCCGTGAGAAACTGTTGGGGGAGATCGCGCCGGAGGAGTTTGCGGCTGCGCATTGCCCGGGAAAACTTGTTTTCAACGATGTGGAGGCATACATCCGTGACCACACCATCAATCTGGACAAGGCCGAGGACGTGTCTGCGCTGAAGAAGCAGGTTGCGTGCGGTTGCCTGACCGGGATGAGTGCGATCGACGACTTGATCGCCTTCTGCCACGTCCGGCCCCGCCTGCCGGACATGTCCCGCGTGAAATCCGAGCCGGAATCCGCATTGATCGAACTCGAAGGATGCACCAGCGCCGAAGAGGTTTTGACGCGGCTGGAAGGGTTGCGCAGCCGGAACCGGACCGTGGATCTGGCTTTCTATGCGTTTCGCGACCTGTCGCGCACCGAATCGCTGCCGTTTCTGCTGGCCGCGCTGCAGCGGTCGCCGGTGGCGCTGGCGGGCGCGGCATCCATGACGGAAGACGAGGTGCTGCGCTGGGCCGAACAGTTGCCGGATGAATCGATCTACGAGGGTCCGGCGCGCCTGGCGCAGCCCGACGAGGTCTGGAACTTCCGGCGTGGCGACGGGCTGGAGCGCGCGCTGGCAGTGGCCCTGATCCTTCGCGAGCGTCGGGGCGATCCGCGGATGGTCCTGGCAATCGAGGACGGCCAGGCCGTCCTGCGCGTTGGCAAGGAAACGATCTTCGCGTTGCCGACTGTCAAGCGGCCGCGCGAGACCGTGTGGGATCTGGCCGGCATTGCCTTGCGCGGCAAGACGACGTAAGCCGGGAAACAGCCGCCACGCGTCGGATGGGAAAAGAAAACAGGCGCGGAATCCGGGTGGATTTCCGCGCCTGTTGTTTGCGCCGCTCGCTTACGGACCCGGCGACCAGCCGGAAGGCGTGTTGTCGATCTCCGGCCGGAAGAACTGGTGCGGGTTGGTGACCGGGCCGCCAACCTGCCAGAAGCCGTTGGCGTCGAACGTCGAGGCAGACACATTGGTGTCGTACACGGCGAAGATCGAAGCATCGGTGAGGTTGGTCTTGCTCATGATGCGGAGCGTCGCCCCGCCATTGAGGTAATTGATTTTGTTGCTGTTCACCAGCAGGTGCACCAGCGCGCTCACCATGCTGTTGGAGGCGCCAAAGGCCGTGGTATTGAACACCAGCGAGTTGCTGGCTGTCGGGTTGACATCAAACCAGTACTCCTGCGTCAGGCTGAGCGCACCGTTCCCCCAGTGGTTGGAAAGATCAGCCTCGCCAAACCCCCACTGCGACAGCCAGGCAGTCGGAATGTTGGTCGGATAGCCGGTCTGCTGCGGGGTGGCATAGTCGAAGGCTACGTTGTTGCTGATGGCCTGCGACATGATTCCCGACGACCAGGTGTACTGGCTGAGACCGATTGCCGGCGTGTTGGTGGCGCCGTTCGAGACGAACGAACTGATGCGGAACCAGCTGTCCGCGGTATATACGACCTGCGTGCTTGTGCCATTCGCGACCTGTACGCCTGAGACGACGGATTGCGATCCGTGGGAACTGATCCCCAGGGTCAGCGTGAAAAAGTCCTGATTCTTCGGCAGGATGGGGTCTGCCGGGCCGAGCTTTTGGTCTGTATTGGGCAGCCCTGGCGTGTAGTTGCCGTCGCTGGGTTGATTCCATTCGAAGTCGCTCGCGCGGGTACCGAGATGCCCCGGCAGCGGTCCTTGCAGCGCCAGCGGCGAAAGGGTATAGCCATTCTTTGCGTTCTGAATAAAAGTATAGCCAGTCTGTGAAAAGACCCAGCTGACTCGACTTTCCCATGCGCCCATGCTGCGTGTTAGGCGCCAGGCGCCATACGATGGGATGGTAACCGAATACGGCCCGGAATCGCTAAACGTCTGATTGACACGCGGAACGCCGACATCGCCCCAGACAAAGAAACCCCAGCCCGTATTGCTGGTGTTGGTCAGGGTCAGACTACTGGTAATTGTGCAATTGGTAATTAAGGACAAATCGTAATACTGCAGTTCGATCAGCCAATTGCCAAGGTTTGCGCCTGCGGGGCCAATGAGTTCGACATATTCATTGGTGATGTCCGCATCCGTGGAGTAATCATAATAATTGAACTCATTGATCCAGACGCTGCCCGGCGGGCAGGAATAGACAAAGTAGTACGGCGACCAGCCGGACGCTGCCTTGGCGACATTCAGGTCAACCGGCGTGTACCAGGACGGGTTGGTAAAGGCATTGGTTCCCTGAAAATAGGGTTTGCCAACCATGTCGGCATTGGTCCCCCAGACCACGTATTGGATGACCGTGTCAATCGCATTGGCCGGGATGAACGACCCGGACGGCGTGGCATAGGTCTTGTCAGCAATGTTGGTCAGCTCCAGCATGGGCACGCCCGGATTCGGCGTGCTGCCGGTCCCCCACCAGTTTTTCACACCCCAGTTGTTTGTTCCCACAACATAGCTGAGGAACACGCGAATTCCCTGCGGGTTCATCAGGTATCGCCCGATGGTGGCCTGCACGCCGACCTTGTCCGGCCAGAGCGGCTGGCCCGGCAGCAGCGAGGCGCTGACAATTTCGAAGCCGGCGCGCACAGGCTCGGTCACGAGCACATTGTCAATGCAGAGCCGTCCGGCGTTGTTGGTCGGAGGCGTGGTCGCAGGCGTGTTGGTCTGCGTGTAAATGCGCACGGCATGGTTGTCGAGGTCGAATAGATTGGGCATGTCGAAGAATTGGTATGTCATATTTGTGGCGCTGAAGTTGGTGACAATGGTCCAGGGACCGTTGCCGTTCGGTGCCAGCTGGATCGAGACATACGCAGGGGCGGTGTTAGTAAAGGCGCGGTACCAGAAGGAGATCTCGCCAATGCCGGTGTCAATCTGGGGGGTCTGGATGTAGGGGTTGTCTGCGCCGAGGGTCACCAGCACGTTGTTCGTCGGGCTGTTGTTCATGTAACAGGTCTGCTGCGGGTCGCCCGGCCCGGCGGAGCTCTGGAAGGTCAGGCTGGTGGTGTTGGTGTTGCCGCTGGACGAGGTGACCATGCAGTTATAAGCCATCCAGGTTGTGGCATCCGGCGGCGGATAGTTGAGGGCGACCAGATTGTTGATGTTGAGGACGGCGCCGGTGGAGGAACCGCTGGTCTGGACTACGCGGATGCGTCCGTTGAGGTGCGCCGTTTGGACGGCCACCACGCGGTTGACAGGATTGGAGGAAGAAGCGCTGAAGACCGTGTCGGTGAATGTAGCGTTCTGGACATCGACGAACAAGGCGGGGTTGTTGATGTCTGTGGCCTGGACCTTATAGACGTTGGTCCCGCTGTCGACCCAGGCGTTGAATGAGAGCAAGCCCAGGCCGTTTGTGAGGTAAGGCGACCAGAGTCCCTGCGCCAGCGCAGGGTTGGCGCGCGAGGTGTCGAAAGACGCGTAGTTGCCCAGGCCCGGTGTATTGACGATCAGGCCTTCGGTAATGATCCACCCCATCACCCCGTCAGCGGTTGTTCCATTCTGCGACCAGGTGTACTGTTGGGACGGGCTGGTCCAGTTCCAGAACACGACGTTATTGACTGTGGCAATGATGCTGGGGTTCATGTTGTAGTCCGCAGAGCCGCGGGTATAGCCCCGCCACGGATCAAGCGACAGGTTGTCCACGACGACGGGTTGATCTGCCGGACTGGACTGGAGGCGGACAAAGGCGGAATCCCACAGGTTGAGCCCAATTACGGAAGACGCATAATTGTAGGAAGAAACCGTGATTGTGGCATTGCTTGTCCAGGTCGTGGGCGTGGCGGCCCGCGCCACGTAGAGGACCAGTTTTGACGGCACATTTGTGCGCGTCAGATAGCCAAGGGCGTTGGTCTGCCACCAGGCGTTTCCATCGGAACGGGTGCCGCCTAAATACCAGTAGTTGGAGCTGCCGCTGGCATTGTAATTTGTGAACGCGACCGGGTTGGCGCCGCTGTTCACGCCGAGCGCACGGACCTGCGCTTCCGCATCCGAGCAGAGGAACCCGACTGTGCCGCCAGTGGAAAGCCGGGAGGCGTCCGAATCGACAAAAACGTTTGTGGTCAGAGTGAAGAACGTTCCATTGGTGACAGACACGCTGCCGTTGAAAACCACAGCAGGCCCCGCAGTGGTGGCCCAGGTGAGATCGACCTGTATGCCGTTGGCGTTGGTCAGCTGGAGGGCGGGCGCGTTGGAGAGGGTGCCAATGGTTTTGGTGATGACGCCGTTGTTCCAGCGGAACAGATCGAGCCGCACATTGCTGTCGTTGCCGCTGTTGTCGGAGTTCTGCGTCAGGCGCAGTTCATAGAAGTTTCCGAGGTTTGGCCCTGGGAGGCGGTAGCACAACAGCAGCGAGATCGAAGCGTTGGTTCCGAGCGACAGGGAGCTGGCGCGGAACGTGTTGGTGACGCGGTACCCGCTGACCCACGGCGAACCGTTCGTGAGAAAACTCAGATCGCTCGTATAGACCGCGTAGTTGTTGTCTGCCTGGGCCAAACGGGCATTGAAGGCGAAGTTATGAACGCCGTAGGTCATCCCATTGGGAATGACGGCGTAGGGCGGCTGATTTCCGACATTGCCCAGCGCCGCGGACGCATTGTTCAGCAGCAAGGCACGATTTGCCGCCGCGGTGGCCGATAGCTGACGCTCGCCAACGATCGAGGCCTCCTGATACCAGTAGTAGTTGAGGGCTGCCCCGATGGTTGGCGTGTAGGCATCCGTAAGGGGCGCATTCAGCGGATCGGTCAGGAATCCGTTTGTCCGCCAGGTTGACGCATCGAAGAGGTTGGTCCCCCAGGTGGCAAAGTTGTTGGTATAGGTCTGGATGGCGTAGAGCCCCATGCTTTGCGTGAAGTGCGTGGGGTCGGCCGGCCAGACGTTGAAATCCTGGTAGACGGCGCGGCGGACGAGGTAGTTCAGGTTGGTGGTGGCCAGGCGGAAGACCAGGAAGCCGCTGTAATTCAGGTTTGCCTGCAGCGCATACTGCGGGTCTGAGGTGAGTTCCGCTGTGCCGCCAAGCGGCGGATTTGAGAAATCCTGGTTGGTGTCGCCCCAGGAGATGGCATTGGTGCTGAAGCTGAGCGCATTGCTGGTGTACAGGCCGTTCCCCACGAAGAACCACGGCAGATTGGTGACGCCCTGCATCAGGATCAACCCCTGCCAGATATAGTCACCCACCAGCGACATCGAGGCGGTCAGGTTCGTTGGCGTGGTCTGCAGGATCATGCTGCCCAGGTCTGACCGGAACGCCCGGTTATTGTAGGAAAGCGATGATGGCGTCCCCCTCGCGGTCAGCTGGGCTGGAGAAGGATACAGTGCCAGCACCGGGCCGGTCCGCAGATCCGGCAGATAGGAAGGGGAGATGCCCTCGCTCTTGTAGTAGGCTGTTCCTGCATTGGTCGTAATATTGTTGCTGTAGGCATAACCTGAGAAGAGGCTTTTGAAATAATAATACGTCGTCGATCCTGCCGGGCACGCCGGAATGATGGTCTCGTACGAATTGGCATTGGTGGTGATGTACATGTTGGTGGTCGACCAGGGCGATAAGCCGCCCGCGGTCATGTACGCGTAAGAGACCGACAAGGCCTGGCTGGTGGAAGGTGCGTTCACCGGATCGTAGTCCGTGGTCTGGCAGCGCACATAGGTCGGATCCTCGCTGCTGGGGTATCCGGGGTTGTGCAGGCTTTCCGTGATCAGCACGTCCGTGGGCGGAGGCGAAACCACGACGTTGTCGAGGACGAGATTGCCACTCTGGGCGAGGTCGATTGGATTCCAGCCGGTGATCTGAATTTGCACCTGCGACGGCACGCGAAGATTGACAGGGATGACCGGGTATAGGATTGCCGCACCGGAAACCGTATTGGAATAATAGGTTGTCCAGGTCCCCCCGTTGGTCAGAACCTGCACAACAAAATTGGCGTACCAGGTGGTCGGGCTTGTGGTGCGAACTCCCGCCTCAAAGTAGATCGTGCCGACGCCGACCGGAAGCACGGGAGAGCGGAGATACGCCGTTTGCCCCAGACTGTTTGTGCCGACGCGCAACCAGGCGCCATTCGTGGTGTTGTTGAGCGTGTTGATCAAGGCGCCAAAATTTGCCACGCGGAGCATGGTGCCGGTCCAGCCGGATGTATTATAGCCGTTATAATTAGGTGCGGCCCCCACTACCCAGCTTTCGCCAGCCTCAAACGAGACCCATCGCGTGCCGTCCAGGGCAGCACGCGCCGGCAGGGCGGCTGCCAGGAGCAGAGCGATCAATAGAACCCCTTGGTATCGCAGAAATGATTTCATGGTTGCTTCCTCCGCGAAAAGAGACAGTGGCGCCTGGCAAGCCAACCAATCCCATAACCATTCTGGCATGGTCACTGGATTGCCGAACCCAACCTGTACTGATCATTCTATTGTAAAGGATGTGTCTCGGACGCACAATCAAAAGCCGAAAGCTAAGGTAGGGCGCGCAGTCTCTTGCGCGCCGCAGCGCAGAAAGGCGCGCGCTCCGCTTTTCGCCAAAACTTCTTCACCCGCGGCGTGAGGCCGCAGGGGTCGCCGCCTGCCCCCGTAACGGATCCGTTACCTCGGCCGCCAGGTCGTACCCCTTGCCGCCGACGAGGCGCACGGGGAGGAACTGGCCGGCGCGCATGCCGGGCAAAACGCCCCGGACATGCGTCACGCCGTCCACATCCGGCGCCTGCCGGGGGAGGCGGGCCAGCCAGGCTGCGGCCTGCGGTCGGCTGCCGCCGGTCATCTTCTCCGGGCCTGCCAGCAGCAGCGCCTGCATCAGGGTTCCCTGCAGCGTCCGCCGCCGGGTATCCACCACCCGCCGCTGCAATTGCAGCAGCCGGTCGCGGCGTTCTGCGGCGATTTCGGCAGGCGGGACATCGGCCTTGCCGAAAGCAGCCGTCCCTTCCTCGGGCGAAAAGGCAAAGACCCCCAGATGATCGAACTGTGCGGCCTCGACGTAGTCCAGCAGGTGTTGAAAATGCGCGTCAGTCTCGCCGGGAAACCCCACGAGGCAGGTGGTTCGCAGCGTAATCCCCGGCACGCTCCGCCGCAGGCGCCGGGGCAGTTCCGCTACGGCCCGGATCGAATCCGCCCGCCGCATGGCGCGGAGCATCTCCGGATGGCTGTGCTGGATGGGCAGGTCCAGGTAGGCGCACACGTGGCGCGAGCTGGCCATGACATCCAGCAACTCGTCCGTGACGCGCGCGGGATAGCCGTACAGCACGCGGATCCAGAACTCGCCCGCGAGGCTGTCCAGCGCGCGCAGCAGCGCGGGCAGGTCCGAGGGCGCCGCAATTTTGTCCGCGCGCAAATCCTGCCCGTAGCTGGTCGTGTCCTGCGAGATCAGGTTCAGCTCGCGCGCGCCGGAGTCCAGCAGTGTCCGCGCCTCTGCCAGCAGTTCGTCGACGCGGCGGGAGCGATAGCGTCCGCGGATTCCGGGAATGGCGCAGAAGGCGCAGGCATGGTTGCATCCTTCGGCCACCTTGAGATAGGCAAAGGGCCCGCCGCTGAAGCGCAGCGCCGGTTGCGGCGGACGAAAGAGCCGCTGCGGCGCGCCGGTGCCGATTGCCACGATCCCCCGTTGTCCCGCTGCCACCTGCCGCGCGATCACGCCGATGCGGTCCAGTTCGTCCACGCCGACAAACGCATCCACATCCGGAAAGGTCGTGGCGATCCGGTCGCGGTAGCGCTGCGGCAGGCAGCCGGCCACGATCACCGCCCGGCATCCGCCCGCCGCCTTGTGCCGGCAGGCGCGCAGGATCGCCTCGGCCGCCTCGGCACGGGCGTCCTCGATGAAGGCGCACGTGTTGATCAGGATGATGTCCGCCTCTTCCGGCGAGGGCGCCAGGCGCAGGTTCTCCGCCAGCAGCGTGCCAGCCATGACCTGCGAGTCCACCAGATTCTTGGCGCAACCGAGGCTGACAAAACCGATGGAGAGCGTGCCGGACGTCATGAGGAGAAACCGACGGACCTAATCGAAATACGGCGCCGAGGGCCGCAGCACGCGCTCGACCTTGACGGGCGTGGATCGGGACGGGCCTGCCTTCGGGTCCTTCTTCTTGTGGTTGGCGGACAGGACCAGGATCAGCACCAGAACCAGCCCGGCTGCGCCGGCCGCGATGCCGATGGTTGCGGGCGACCAACGCAGGTCGAACGGAAGCCAGCTGACCGCGGTTTCGC
This sequence comes from uncultured bacterium, assembly GCA_903916675.1. Taxonomy (GTDB): domain Bacteria; phylum Verrucomicrobiota; class Kiritimatiellia; order RFP12; family CAIWXQ01; genus CAIWXQ01. The sequence goes on from CAIWXQ010000042.1 coordinate 32,795, forward strand.
GCCGCGGCCGCGCAGCCTCTGCTTCTGCCGCAGCTTCGGCCCGGACCTTGGCCGGCGGCCGGAGATGAACGCCAACGCCGGCAGCCGGCCGCACGCGCGGCGGCGCGGCCTCGCCCGGTTGCGCCGGATCAGCCACGGAGCGCACGGCTTCCGAACGACCTGCGGCCACGGAGAACAGATCCGGTTCCTGGGCAGATTGCCCAGCCGCCTGGTCCGGCGGCGTGGCAGCAGCAGGGGCCGCCGCAGTGGAACCCTCGGCCGCCACGTCCGTTTCGTCCGGCTGCGACTCTGCCGTCGTTTCCCCCACCATCCGGCGCGTCACCTGCGGCGGACGCGAGCCGGTGTAAATCTCCATGAATTCACGGATCAACGGCTCGGAATCCAGCCCCAGGTGCTCGGCGTACAGCTTGATGAAACCGCGGCCGTAGATCGGCGCCGCAATCCGCCGGAAGTCGTCGCGCTCCAGGTCCTCAACGATCTGCGTCATCATGCGGGTGGCTTCCGCCACCTGCGAAATGGTCTGCCCCTTTTCCTCGCGTGCCTGTCGAAAAGTCGTTCCAAGTGACATGGCTGGCTCCAGTTAGGCTGGTAGATTGTAGGCTGTTAGGCTTCAGTCGTGAAATTCACTCTGCGACGCCTTCCGGTTCGATTGCGCATCTCAGTTGGCTTGCCTGCCAGCCTATTGAACTTTCGTAATAAAAGTGACAATCGCATCGGGGTCGGCGTCGGTATCGGGGTCGGATATACAATCGATACCGATTCCGATAGCGATCCCGACCCCGAAAAACTTCCCACGGCTCTTGGAGAAACCCGTCTGCCTTGTCACTCTTTCTGTGAACAATCAATAATAGCCTTCAGCCTAATCAACCTTCGCATCGGGCGTGGACCCCGATGCGTCATTGTTCGGCATCTCGGCATCCAGATCAATGAGAATTTCGCGCGGATCGGCGCCGCGCGGCGGCCCGACCATGCCGCGCTCCTCGAGGATGTCCATCACGCGCGCCGCGCGGGTGTAGCCGATGCGCAGCCGCCGCTGCAGCGAGGAGGTGGAGGCGCGCCGCGTGTCGCGAATCACCTGGATCGACTGCTGGATCAGCTCCTCGTCGGCCGAGTCGTCGCCGTCAACGCCCGTCGCGCCGCCGGCCGCGCCGCCCTCGCCCTCGTCCTCGGCCGAACTTTCCTGCACCTTCTCCAGCTTGGTCGACAGCGCGATGTCGAAGGCCGGCCCAACCTGGTTCC
>CAIWXQ010000043.1 GCA_903916675.1 uncultured bacterium
CCAACCGCTTGTCGAGGCTCTCCTTGAGCCCCGGTTTAGCGACAACATCCTCGCCGGCTGTCTGGGTCTGGGTTTTCACCAGCCCAGTCAGCCAGTCGAGGATCGCCGTGAAGAGCGCTTGCCACATGGCTGCTTACCCCTCCACATCATGCACCATGCACGTTTCCAGCCACTTCGTCGCCCCGCGCAATGACCGCAGCGCCTCGTCCCGCTTCAACTTCCAGTTCTTTGCCGTCATCGCCTCCAGACAAGTCACAGCTGCCCGCGCCATCGCCGCCGGTGTCGCCTGTTCCCCATACTCCACCAACTTCTGATCTCTGACCTCTGACTTCTGGCCTCTGACCACTGCCTTCCGGCCTCTGCCCGCTGCCTTCTGCTTTTTGATCTTTGTCTTCACAACTCACTGCTCACTTTCTGCCGCCACCGTCCCACTGCCCGACCGCCCACTGATCCTAAACCATCGTCGACACCAATCGCAGCCGATTCCGCTCCGCCACCGTCAAATCACCCTTCACCAGCTTCTCAGCCAGTTCCAACAGTTCCGCTTTCTCCGACCGCCCCGCCTTACCTTCCAGCAGTCCGACTGGCTTTTCCCCCGTCAGCACTTCCGGCAGCACTCCGGTCAGCACAGACTTGAACTGCGCCCGGTCAGGCCGGAAGTAGTGCGTCATCACAATCTCCGCCGTCCGGTGCCCCGTGATCCGCTTCACAATCTCCAAAGGCACACCCGCCGACAACGCCAGCGTCACGAACGTGGTGCGCAACGCGTGCCAGTCCCGGACACTGGCCGAAAGCATCCCATGTCCTTCCTTCCGCTTGGCGCGCGTCAACTTCGCGATCGCCGGCCGGATGTTTGCCGGCTGTCCCGACCGCACAAACCGCTGGTCGATCAAACCCTCCACGGTCGCCAACCACTCGGAAACACTGCTCTTGCCGTACCCAGTGGCCGCGACGATCTGCCGCAAACTCTGCCCCTCGCAGTACCGCGCGAACACGTCGAGCATGCGATCCCGCCGCTGCCCGGCCGGCAATTTGGCGATTGCCGCTTCACCCGCTGCCCGAACATCCGCCGTAGGGCAGGGGACCGCCTCCTGCGCCGTGGGCGCCTTCGACAGGGCCCGGGCCACGATATTCTTGAAACGCCAGGTCAAACCATGGGGATTCGGTTTCTCCGTCCACTGCTTCTCCGGACCGTCCCCCTTGCGAAAGTCCGGATTCGGCACCCCGTCCAACATCTTCGCGACCTCGGGGAACACGAACTCGCTGCCATTGCCTTTCCGCTCGGAAATCACGGCAAGGAGGGGCTGGAAAACAGGGATCTCCACCCGTTCACCCGTCTTGCTCGTCTTGGTGGCGATCATGCCGCCCGAGATGTCCGTCCACCGCAGGTGACACACATCGCCCCGGCGCATGGCCGTGCATGCCGCCGCCACAATAGGCCCATGCAGCATCCCGCCCTGATACGTGCGCGCCACGACAAACACCCGCGCCAATTCAGCCGGGGTGAATGGCAACCGGTGGACCGACTCGCCGCCCGTGGCCGCATCCACCCGTTTCCGCGTGATTGTCCCCACGAAAGGATTGACGACGCCCCCAGGCAGGAACCGGGCAAAGGCCGACCGGAGCAACTGCAGGTACATGCTCGCGGTCCTGGGGGAGACCGTCGCATGCAGATCCTTCATGAAAGCCGCCACATCAGACGACCGTACCTGGTAGAGCAGGGTGGCCTTCGGGTTGTGTTTCGCCAGGAAGGTGACAAACCGCCCGAACCCGGCCCGGCAGGCGGTGGTATATCCCTGACTCAGTTCGCCGGCCGAACGCGGCAACCCCAGCCAGCAGGCGCACAGATCAGCCACAGCCACATGTTTCACCTTGGCGCCGGTCTTGCTCTCGATCAGACGCTCGATCAACTCTTCCGCATGACCCTTGCCGTGGGTCTTCTCCAGCCACGCATCGAGCTTATCCTTCGCCGACTTCCGGCTCTTCTCGAAGGCCTCGCTCCCGGCCTCGCTTACCCGTGCAGGCGCCTTGCCCCTTACCCGGACACCGACGGGGAACACCCTCCTCTTGCCGTCGACCACGACGTCGGCATACCAGTTTTTCCGCCACTTCCCGCCACGCCCCCGCTTCAAGACCAGGCTCATGTTTGACTCCTTGTGGACCGTCAAGAGACAGTATGCAACACAAGGAGGAGTACAATCAAGAATTATCACACACATTCACACACACATTGTCATCAGCCCGTCAAATTTGCTCTATTCTTTGGTAATCTTTATGGTTCACTCCGCTGTTGACATGCAAGGGGTCGGAGGTTCGAGTCCTCTATTCCCCACCACTTATTAGGCACGGTGTCCCCAGTGTGGTCACGAGCAGCGAGGCGGAGTCCGCCGGCCGCAGCGTAAACGTCTTTGCCGAGGCTGCGATCAGGCAGCTGGTCCCGGCCTTCAGCAGCACCGTGACGCCACCCGCGGTGATTTCCGCCGCGCCATCCAGCACGAACAGGGCATGGAACGTGGTTCCATCCGTCGCCAGCGCCTCGGTGCGGCGCAGCTCCATCCTCCGCAGGGTGAAATAACGGCACGTCAGCACGTTCTGCCAGTCGTTGCCGTTCGGGTTCGGGACGGGCGCTGCTGGCCGGAGCATGCGCGGCTCGGCGAGGTTGTGATCGATCACTTGGAACGCCTGCTGGATGTGCAGCGGCCGGGGCTGGCCGGAGGCGTCAAATCGGCCCCAGTCGAAGAGCCGGTAGGTCGTGTTTGAATTCTGCTGCACCTCGAAAAGCAGGCAACCCGTGCCGATCGCATGCACCAAGCCGCCGGGGATGAACAGCGCCTCGCCCGGCTCGATCGGCAGGTGAAAGAGCTGTTGCGGTGCCGTGCCCTGCGACATGGCCACGCGAAACGAGTCGGGCGTGGTGCCGGGCTTGAGGCCGGCGTAAAGCAGGGCGCTCGGCGTGCGACCCAGCACGTACCAGGCCTCGGTCTTGGCCTCGCCGCCGACCAGGCCGGCGTTTTCATCGCTTGGATGGACCTGCACGCTCAGGTTCTCTCTCGCGTCGATCAGCTTCAACAGCAGCGGGAAGCGGCTGGGTTGCGGGGCGCGGGTGCCGGTCAGGCGCGCGCCGAAGCGAGCGGCCAGCGCGGCCAGCGTCTCGCCGGCCAGCGGGCCGTTGGCCACACGGCCCATGCCGTCGGGATGCGCCGAGATTTCCCAGGATTCCGCGCAGACATCCGGCGTGCCGGTGCGGCCATATCGTTCGGCGAAGCGGCGCCCGCCCCAGATGTAATCCTTGTAAACCGGGGCGAATAGCAGCGGATAACCGATACCATTCATGTTCGTAATAGTAACCATATCGGAGCGATGATTCCACCCTGAAGTTACGATGCGAGCTCCGGCCAGGCGTGGAACAGCAACAGCATCTCGGCATTAAAAATGGCGTGCATCGCGATCGGCGTCAGGAGCGAGCCGGTGACCGTCATGCCGAGCGAGAGGCAGGCGCCGACAGCCAGCAGCGGCAGGAATGACGGCAGGTGCAGATGAAGCAGGGCGAACAGCGCGTTTGTCAGCAGCAGCGCGACCGGCAGCCGGCAGCGGCGCAGCACGGTCGGGAACAGCACGCCGCGAAAGACGGCCTCCTCCGCGATTGGCGCCAGAATCACGGCGAGCAGGATCAGCAGCAGCCGTGCGGCTGTGCCGAGTGCGGGATTCGCCAGCGTGTCGAACACGTTCTGGCGGGCCGCGGGAAAGCCCAGCCCTTGCAACAGGTTTTCCGCCAGCCACGCCACCAGCAGCACGGGTGGCAGCATGGCGAGTCCCAGGTGGACGCCGGTGCGCAGGGCGGCGCGCGCGGTTGTCCGCGACAGGCCCAGCGCGGCGATGGCACCAAGCCCGGTGCGTCGGCCGGCCAGCCAGACGCCAGTCAGAATCGCGCCATAAAACACGCCGTTCATGGCGAGCTGCCACACGGAGGGCGGCGCGGTGGGGACGCTCCGCGCGGATGCCGCCGCCAGCAGCGTCGGGAGCACGGGCAGCGACAGCGCGACCAGCAGAAGCGTCGCGTCCCGGACTTTCCAGGGGAGCGCCTGCAGTTGTCTGGCTGCAGTGGACGCCGGTAGTAGCCGCTGTGCGGCGTGCCGTTGCATCAGTCGCAGGCAGAGGAAGAAACCCGCCAGCAAGGGAAGGATCGACAAGACTCGCGCGGATGAGGAGAGCAGGCAGCAGGACAATAACGACGGCATGAGTGATTCTCTCCGGCGGCGTCAATGCCGCTCGTGTCCTCCCGGATGGTGATGAAACCACGGTGGCAGGTTGGGCCAGGCGTAGCTGTAGTACATCGCAGGCGGCAGGTCGCCCCAGGACCACGACGGACTAGCATAGCCGAAGAAATACGAGGTTGTGGGTGTCGGTGCGACCTCGGGCTGGAGCGACACGGTTGTGACCGGGGTTGTCGCGAGCATGGCGTCTCTGGCTGCCCGCTGTTGCCGCGCGACCTCCAGTTCCTGCTCCCATGCCAGCGTCCGTGTCCGTTGTTCTTCCGCCTCGCGGCGTCGCGACTCCCAGAGTGCCAAGATGGCGCTCCGCTCGACGGGCGAAATCGCGGGAATCGCAACGTCCCGCCCCTCCGCGCGGACGACGGTGGCGGTCGGCCCCACATGCAGGACGGACAGGTCAAAATCCTCGATCTTCCGGGCATCGCCATCGCGCACGTACCCCCAGCCGCCTGTGACGAGCGAAACCAGGCAGGCCATCCAGCCGGGTTCGATCAGCGGCTGACCGACGGTCAGAACGCGGTTGGAGCCGGCCGCGTCGCGCAGCGTGACAATGCTGGTGTCCGTATCGAGGTTGGTGTTGACCGATGGATTGAAAACGCGTGCCCTGCGTGGCTCAAATGCGGCGACGACATACGGCCCCATCGTTTCGCCGGGGCGCGACGCGACCGTGTCGCCGGCCATGTCGCGGAAGTAGAGCAGGGGGGCTGTATTGGAGCCCGTGCCGCTGCTGGAGCCCACGAACAGATAATTGAACAACCGGGGGCGCGCCGAGTAGACACGCAGGCTGGCGGTCGCGTCTGGCCAGACCGGAGCGCTCGGGTGATCATCGGCGGCCGCAGCTGTTGCGCCGTCGAACACCAGCAGCGCCGCCAATATCCGGCGGCAGATGGCGCCCGGCAAGATTCTTCCCGCTACAGGGAGCCTCACGCCCCGCCACATGTCGGTGCGCCTCGTTGTGCGTCTTCTGTGCAACGCCGTGACCATGCCGGCATGATACGTCGCGACCGCGCCTGGCGCAAGCGCGTAACCATAAGGACCTTTCACCTTTTTTCAGCATCCGCTTCTTCTTGTCCGAAGCGACTACAGCAGGGTTCTGCGTAATTTCCTCTGTGTCCGCATCATAGCCGTACATCGCGCTTGACGCCGCGGCGCGCGGCGGCGACCATGCGACGCGTCAATTTTTCGGGAGGATTCCATGGGCTTCGATCGCGGCAGTGTTTCGTTCCGGCTGTTCTACTTGTCTCGCTCCTTCGGTCCGGCGCTGGTCGTGCGCCTCGCGGCACAGGCCGCGCCGCCGATCGAGACGCTGGGGCACGAGGCGATCCAGGGGTGGGTGACCGGCCGGCATCTGCTGGACACGCGCCTGACCGAGGAGAGCTGCGTCTTCGGCGGCTACCTGCACGCCACGCTCATGCGCGCCGAGCGCAAGGTGCCCGAGGCGCTCCTGCGCGCCCACGCCCGGCTAGAGGAGGAGGCGCAGCTGCGGGCACGCAACGCCACGAATCTGCCGCGCCAGGCACGCAGCGAGATCCGCAACGAAATCTTCGAGCGGCTCCTGCCGGTCATGCCGCCTACGCTTACCGGCCTTCCGGTGGCCGTGGATTTCCGCAATGATCGCGTGCTGGCCGGCGCCATGGGCGACCAGCAGATCGAGCGCTTCTCGGCCGCGTTCCGCGAGGCGTCCGGTACTCTGCCGGTGCTGCTGACGCCGGAAACTGCCGCGCTGAAGCGGCGGCAGGTCAATGCCCGCGACGTGTCGGCAGTTTCCTTCTCGCCGGACGAAAATGTGCCGCCGGACGAGAACGTGAGCCTGGGCATGGACTTCCTGACCTGGCTCTGGTGGTGGTGGGAGATCGAAGGCGGGAATTTCCGGCCAGAGAAGAGCGGTCCGCAGTACGGTATGATCCTCGAGGGTCCGGTCACGTTCTTTCGCGAGGGGCAGGGTGCGCACGAGACCGTGCTGCGCAAGGGGAACCCATTCGACAGCCGCGAAGCAGGGATCGCGCTGCTCGGCGGCAAGCGCGTGCGGCGCGCCAAGCTCACGCTGGCGCAGGGCGAGACGATGTGGAGCGCCACAGTGGACGCCGATTTCGCCTTCCGCGGCCTGAAACTCCCCAAGGGCGAACAGATCGATCCGTCAGGCCAGTTCCAGGAGCGCATGCTCCACATCGAGACGTTTGTGGAGGTCTTCCTCGGACTCTACGACTGTTTTCTTGACCAGCGCAAATCAGCGGCGGAGTGGAAAATAACTGTGGCCGCCATGCGCGCCTGGGTCGCCAAGCGCGCCGGGGTGTGAAGGCAGGATGCGATGTGGGCATCCGGGCCACCTTTGCTGTGCAAATTACAACTGCAAAGGTTACCAGTCGCCAGCCTTCCGGAATAACGACCCCAGGCTCCTACACGTTATGCCCACCCTTCGGCGGTAAGGGCGTCGTGCAGTTCATCGGGGTGATGACGGCACTGGAACTCGATGTGGCTGGATTCCGCGTGCGCCCGGCTGTAGGGGAGCCCAGCTTCCATGCGGTTGCGCTCGTGTAGTTCGTGCAGGAGTACGAAGCCGCGCTCCTTCTCAACGATGGCGTCATCGATCCAGATCTCGTTCGCAGGCACGAACTCGTACACATGATCGTGGCCACCCTCGGTGAAATCGATGTCGAAGACGCTGCGCACAAACCGTCCGTTGACGATCCAGACGCTTACGCCGTTCTCCAGCTTCTTCCAGAGGCGGTCGTGCGCATCGCGGCCATCCGGAAGTTGTCGCCCGTGGTGGGTCGCTTGGGCGACATCGCCGGCACGGCGGCGCTCCTTGCGCTCCTCTGCGTCGGCCGCGACGATCGCCTCGTCGTAGGGCTTTCCCTGCGCCATCAGGCGGTGCTCAATCAGGAGATGGTCGATAAAGAAGGCGTATTCGTTGTGCTCCGCCTCATCGTCCAGCCAGAATTCCTTGTCTGGAATGTACGGGAACCGGTGATGCTGACCGAAGTTTGTGAACTCTTCGTCCATGTGCCCGCGGACAAAACTTCCGTCCACGATCCACACGGTAAAGTCCCCGCGTTTGGCGAGTTCGCGCCGGTAAGGCTGTTTCCGGGTTCCGGGCATTATTTTTCTCCTTGAACGATTCTGTCAGCATCAAATACTGGATTAGGACACCCGTTCCGAATCACACCCTCAACGCATGTTGGAGGCTAGCAGATTGTCGGAATTTGCGGCAAGGAATCTATGGCGGCGCCTCTGCTAACGCCGGACTGCCTACGAATAGAACTCCGGCGCCTTGCGCAGGGTGCGAAAAATTTTTTCGTCGTGGGAGAACATGACCTGCGCCTGGTGTTCCTGCGCGAGGCGGCGGATCTTCTCGATGGACGCCAGGAAGCTGAGGCTGTCGTAGACGATGCCGGAGGCGCGCGCCGGCGGACCGTAGTTGGCGGGCGTGTAGAGGGCGTCCTGCGGAAAGAGTAGATTGGCGCCGCGATCCAGCTTGAGCAGCACGCCCAAAAGGCCGGGGGTGTGCCCCGGCAGGTTGAGCAGCTGGACACCCTTGGCGATCTCCACCTCTTCGCGCACGCGGGTGAGGCAGGGGATCTGGCAGCGGATGTCGTCCCGGATATAGGCGCCGTGGGATGGGAGCTGCGGGTTGGCGGCCACCAGCGCCTGCGCGTGCGCGTAGTCGGCGTCAGGCACCAGCACCTCGGCCTGCGCGAAGCGGTGCAGGTTGCCGGCATGGTCACAGTGCAGGTGCGATAGGACCACCCGCCGGATCCGGTCAACGGACGTGCCGCATCGCGCGAGCTGGGCGTCGAGCGTCTGCTCCGGCAGGTGATAGAAGGGGAAGACCGTTTGCAGTCCTTCCGGCCAGTAGCCCTTCATGGCATCCGGGTGGCAGCCGGTGTCGTAGAGGATGGCGCCGTCGGGGTGGTCGATCAGTACGGCATAGATCGGGATGCGCACCCAGCGGGCCGCCGGGGTAGGATTGGCGCGTGTGCCGATCACGGCCAGCGAAACCATCCAGTTCAGGTCGCACTCCAGCCAGCCCAGATCGAGAACGAAAACCTTCATGGCTAGCGAGTATACCCATCCGACAATCAACCTGTCATCCCCCCAAAATCGGAGTCGCGATTCCGACTTTGATTTGATTTCGAAGCCAGCGCCGCATTCGCCCATGTTCCATGACGAATCCCCCTTTTCAGTTGTCGCGCGCCATCTGGTTTGGGTATGTTATTACTCCAGCGAACGACATTTTATTTAGGAGGCTTCCTTTGGCTGCCCGAACGACGAAACTGAAGTACAAGCGTATCCTCCTGAAACTGAGCGGTGAGGTGCTGGGGAGCCGCGAGAATGGCGAGTGCATCGATCTAACGACGATCGCTGGCATTTCCCGGCGCGTCAAGAACGTGGCCGACATGGGCGTGCAGATCGCGATTGTGCTGGGCGGCGGCAACATCTTCCGCGGCGGCCAGGGCGAGAGCAAGGGGATCGCGCGCACCTCCGGTGACTACATGGGGATGCTCGCCACGATCATCAACGGCTTGGCGTTGCAGAACGCCCTCGAGCAGATTGGGGTGCAGACGCGCCTGCAGACGGCCATTGAGATGCCCAAGGTGGCCGAGGGTTTCGTGCAGCGCCGCGCGCTGCGCCACCTGGAGAAGGGGCGCATCGTGATCTTTGCGGGCGGCACGGGTAACCCGTACTTCAGCACCGACACGGCCGCCGCCCTGCGCGCCAGCGAGATTGGCGCAGAAGTGCTGATCAAGGCCACCAAGGTTGATGGCGTCTACTCGGACAACCCCGTGACCAACCCCCGGGCCCGGCGCTACACGAAGCTGGGATATCAGGAGGCGCTGGAAAGGCGCCTGCGGATCATGGATTCGGCCGCCTTTGCGCTCTGCATGGACAACCGGGTCCCGATCATCGTCTGCGACTTTTTCGACAAGGACGCTCTGGTGCGCGCGGTGCGCGGCGAACCCGTAGGCACGCTGGTGACCGACATTTCCAAGGCGCAGAGCAGGCAGGAGTAGGTGTCATGGATAATTTGGACGACGTATTGCTGGATGTCGAAGAGAAGATGGACAACACGGCAAAAATGCTCAAGGGGCAGTTCGCCGGGTTGCGCACGGGCAAGGCCTCGCCGGCGCTGGTCGAGGGCGTGCAGGTGCAGTACTACGGCACGCCGACGCGCCTGCGCGACATCGCCGGCATCTCGGCTCCGGAGCCGCGCATGCTGGTGATCAGCCCGTACGACCCGAACGCGCATGCCGACATCGAAAAGGCCATTCTGGGCGCGAACCTTGGCGTCACGCCGCTCAACGACGGCCGCGTGATCCGCGTCCCGATTCCCGAGCTGAGCGAGGAGCGGCGCAAGGAGATCGTGAAGGTGGCGCGCCGTCAAGCCGAGGAGGCGCGCGTGGCGATCCGTAATGTTCGGCGCGACGCCAACGAGGCGGTCAAGGCGCTCCAGAAGAGCGGCAAGATTTCAGAGGACGAGCGCGACCAGGGGCTGGTCGATGTGCAGAAAAGCACTGATGGGCACATTGCAAAGATCGATCAGGAAGTGAAGAACAAGGAAGCTGAACTGATGGTTGTATAGTCGTCACGTTTACTGTACGCTGACGTTTCATTCAGGGGAGATGAGCATGGCCAACGATAATGCGAATCAGGTTCCGCAGGGCGCGATTCCACCCAAGGCAGTGCCGCCGCCGACTGGGGAGACCCCCACGGCAACCTCGCGGACCGTGCGCCTGAAGCCGCTGACCCCGGGTGCCGCGCCGGCAACTGCTTCCCGGCTTCCTCCGGTGGTGCCGTCCGCCCCCGCGGGGACCGAGGCTGCGTCCAGCGCAATCAAGCGCATGACCACGCGCATCTCCACCATGGCGAACGAGATCGATCCCCTGACCGGCCGCAAGCTCACGGGGCCAATCCCTGCCGAGAGCGTTTCCGAGGCACCGGTTGCCCAGAAGTCCGCGACGCGCGTGCCACTCTCCTCGACCGCTCGCATTCCGGAGCTGGCTGACATGCCGCGGACGGCCCGCGGGCGCGTGGAGCCCCCTGCCGTGATGGGTCAGCCGCCCTCGCAGCAGCCAGCCGGCAAGGCCAAGACATCTCGCATTTCGCTGGAGTCCGCTATGGGTGTCCCGAGCACGGACGCCGGGATACCAAAGACCATCAAACTGAAGCGGCCGGACGAGGCGTTGTTCAGGGTCGCCACCCCCGGTGCGGAGGAGGATGCGGACGGCTCTGCGCCCGCGCAGAAGAAGACGATCCGCGTCAAGCGCCCGACCGTCCCGGAGGCTTCCGCGCAGGACGAGGCAGCCGACTCGGCGCCCGTCTCGCCATTGACCTTCGTGCCGGCCCCGGAGCGTGGGACGGGATTATTCGTCCTGCTGGCCGTGGCCGCGTTGCTGGTGGCCATCGGACTGACCGGTCTCTTCACGGCCCAACTCTTCGGCTGGCCGGTTCCTACGGCGCTTGACACCCAGTTCCAGAAGGGTTGAGCCGCGCTTCGCGGAGCGAGGCACGACGGCGGCCAGATGATACTGGCCGCCTTTTTCTTTACCAGGATCAGCTTTTCGCAGGTTCCCCATGATGACCGACCATCAACCGTATCACATTCTCAGGGAGAAATTCCGTCGGGACTATCGCTGCGAACCAGGCGTGATTGCATACGCCCCCGGCCGTGTCGAGGTGCTGGGAAACCACACGGATTACAACGAGGGGCTGGTCCTTTCCGCGGCCATCGACGTCGGCACTTTCTTTGCCTGTGGGCCGCGCCGCGACGGCACATTTCGCCTGACAGCCGCCGACGTGGATGAAACCGTGGAGTTTCTGGCGGCCGCCCCCGAGGCATCCCGCGCACACCCTTGGGCTAATTACGTCAAAGGCGTGCTGGCTGGGCTGGCGGCGCGCCAGCCGCTGGCGCACGGCTGTGATGCGATGTTCCTCGGCGACATTCCCCTCGGCAGCGGACTTTCCAGTTCCGCCGCGCTGGAGATCTGCGCCGGCCTGGCGCTTGCCCGCCTCTACGGCATCGCCGTCGACCCGCTCGACATGGCCCGCATCGGTCAGGCCGCCGAGCACCGCTTTGCCGGCGTGAAGTGCGGGCTGATGGACCAGATTTCCAGCCTCTTTGGCAGGAATGGAACACTGGTGGAGACGGACTTCCGCTCACTGGCCGTGCGCAACGTCCCCCTCGGGCGCGACGTCTGCCTGCTGATCTGCAACACCCACGCCCGCCATGCGCTGGTGGACGGCGAATACAACCGCCGCCGCGAGGCCTGCGAGTTTTCCGCGCGGTACTTTGCCACGGTGCTTCCCCATCCGGTGCGGGCGCTGCGCGATGTGAGCCGGCAGGAATGGGAGGCGTATCGCGGCGGACTTTCGGCACTTATGGCGCGCCGCGCCATTCACCCCATCGGCGAGAACGAGCGCGTGATGCAGGGCGCCCGGCTGCTGGCGCACAACGATCTCGCCGGCTTCGGCAGGCTCATGTACGAGTCTCACGAGAGCTCGCGGACCTGCTTCGAGAACTCCTGCCCGGAATTGGATCTGCTGGTCGAGGCGGCGCGTCCCATTCCCGGCGTGCTGGGCGCGCGGCTTTCCGGCGGTGGGTTTGGCGGCAGTGTGGTGGTCCTGACGCAATGCCACGCGGCGGCGGCTGCCGGCGCGGCGTTGGCCGAAGCCTACGGGCGCGCATTCGGTAAGCCGTGTGACGCCCGCATCCTGACGCCCAGCGACGGTGCGCACGTGGTGATGGGGTAAGGCGGTTCTACACGCGGCTGCAGCACCCGTTGTTATCCGCGTGGCGGACAGAATGGGCGGACCTCATCGATCGTCTGCGCGTTGCAGAGCAGCATGGCCAGCCGATCTACTCCCATCGCGATTCCTCCGCACGGCGGCAGTCCGCGCTCCAGCGCGGCCAGGAAAGGTTCGTCCAGCGGATATGCCGTGTGGCCGATCTGCCGGCGCGCTTCGTTGCAGGCCAGGAAACGTGCCCGCTGTACTGCGGCGTCAGTCAGCTCGCCGTAGGCGTTGGCGATCTCCAGTCCACCCAGGTACAGCTCCCAGCGTTCCGCCACGGCCGGATCGTCTGGCTTCAGCCTCGCCAGCGCCGCCACCTGCGCCGGATAGTCGGTCAGCACGCAGGGGCAGTCCGGGGGAAGCGCGGGTTCGACCTTTCGGACCATGTCCAGGTCGAATCGGTCGGCGTCGAATGCCGCTACCGGATCCCAGCCGGCGAATTTCAGGAAGGCTTCGCGGACCGTGAACCGCTGCCAGGGGGAGCCGACGTCGACCCGCGCCTCGCCGCGCGCCAGCAGGCTGCCGCCGGTCACGCGGCAGAACACATGGCGTACGAGCGCCGTGCAGTCGCGCAGGATGTCCTCGGCGCCGCCCGGCGCGCGATACCATTCGAGCATCGTGAACTCCGGCGTGTGACGGCTGCCGCGCTCGCCGTTGCGGAAACAGGGACCGATCTGGAAGATGCGGTCGCTCCCTGCGGCCAGCAGGCGCTTCATGTGCAGCTCCGGCGAGGTGCGCAGCCAGTACGACCCGCTGGCCGGCGCGTCGATGTGCAGTTCCGGCGCCGGCGTCGGGATGCGTACCGGCGTTTCGACCTCCAGAAACCCGGCAGCTTGGAAGAATTCCCGGATGGCCTGCAGCAGGCGGCTTCGGATGGCCAGATTGCGGGGGGAGGGGATGTCGGTACAGGAGTTCATTGGCGTGGCTTCCTTGTGGCCGCGATGCACAGCTGCAGCGCGCGGCGATGGGCGGTGGAAAAGAGAAGATGGACGAGTGCGGCGGCATGGACCCAACGGGCGCGTGCGTTGGCGCGCAGACGGCCGGCGGAACCGCCGGCCGCAAAAAGCACGAGCTGCAGGCGGAAGTGCGAGAAAACGTGCTCGATCATGCCGTTGGCCGACAAATCCGACACGATCAGCCCGGTCTGACTTTTTACCGCTGTGGCGGCGGTGCGCGCATCCGGCTTGCGTTTGGTCTCGCCCCCGGGCAGTTCCCAGAAGCCGCCGAGCAGCCCCTGTTCGCGGCGCTGGACGAGCAGCAGGCGTCCACGCCGGCGGATCACCACGGCGCAGGCGTGGCGAGTGGGGACGGATTTGTGCGCCGGTCGGACGGGGAATTTCTCCTGCGTGCCGGTGCAATGGGCATGGCAGGCGGTGGCCAGCGGGCACTGGTCACAGAGCGGCGTGTGCGGCAGACAGGCCAGCGCGCCGAGTTCCATCATGGCTTGGTTGAAGTCGCCGGGGCAGGCGACCGCCATGATGTGTGGCTGCAGCCAGACGGCCAGTTTCCGCCGCGCCGGCAGCTTGCGGAAATCGTCGGTCCAGCCAAGGTAGCGGCTGAAAACACGCGCCACGTTGCCGTCCACGACTGGCACGGGTTCGTGGAAGCAGATGCTGGCAATCGCGGCAGCGGTATAGGGGCCGATTCCGGGGAGTTGCGCCAGCGCGGCCGCAGACGCGGGGATGCGGCTGCTGTGTCGGGCAACGATCTCACGGGCGGCGGTCTGAAGGTTGCGCGCCCGGGAGTAATAGCCGAGCCCTTCCCAGTGCTTGAGCACATCCGCCACTGGCGCTGCAGCCAGGGTGTCGACGGTGGGGAAGCGCCGGAGAAAGCGCTCAAAATAGGGGCGGGCTGCGGTGACGCGCGTTTGCTGCAGCATGATCTCGCTGACCCAGACCGCGTACGGGTCTGGATGCCCGCGCCATGGCAGATCACGACGATGGGCCGCATACCAGCATAACAGGGCTTGGGACCAGGAACGCATGTGCCGGAAGTCTCGCCGGAGCGGCACAGGGCGTCAAGGGCGGGTTTGAATCGAGAAAGCAGGGAAGCCAGAGCGGGACAAATAGTCGGCGCAGTTTCGGATTGTCAGGCAGGAATGGGGCGTCTATTCTCCGGCGGCATGAGCGATACTCTTGCCGTTACCGTGATAGCGGGCATTGTCGAAGGGATCACCGAATTCCTGCCCGTGTCGTCCACCGGACACCTGCTGGTGACAGAGAAGCTGCTGCACAGGCCGTTGAGCGAACTGTTCAACATCGTGATCCAGTCCGGCGCGGTGCTGGCGGTGCTGCCGCTCTTCCGCGGGCGGCTGGAGCAGTTCGCCTTTCAATGGCGCGAGCGCGCGACGCAGCTCTACGCAGCCAAGCTGGCGCTGGCGTTCATTATCACCGGGATCGGCGGGTTGATTCTCAAGAAGGCCGGCTGGAAACTGCCAGAGGAGGCGCTCCCTGTGGCTTGGGCCCTGCTGATTGGCGGCGTGGCATTCATCGGCATTGAGGCGTGGATCAAGGGGCGGCCGCGGGCGATGGAGGTCACGTGGCAGGTGGCGGTGGCGGTCGGCCTGGCGCAACTGCTGGCTGCAATCTTCCCCGGCACTTCGCGTTCCGGCGCGAGCATCTTGGCGGCGCTGATTTTAGGGATGGGCCGCGCCGAGGCCACGGAATTCTCGTTCCTGGTTGGCATCCCCACCATGCTGGCGGCCGGCGGCTACGAGATATTCCACAAAATGCATCATGGGGGCACGCCGGACGAAGGGTGGAGAATGGTTTTGCTCGGCACCGTGATTTCCGCTGCCGTATCGTTCGTGGTGGTGAAGTGGCTGCTGGGATACGTGCGGACACACACCTTCACGATCTTCGGCTGGTACCGCATTCTGGCGGCAGCGCTGATCTTCGGACTGCTCTTCGCCGGCGTGTTCTAGTACGCGCCTTCTTTGGACACGAAGGAGTCGAAATGGAGAGGAAGATCACGAAGGAAGATTGCGCGCGGAAGCCTCCCTTCGGAAGCTTCCCGATATTCTTCCTCTCCTTCGTGTCCGCATCACTGCATCAGCATTGCCTCATCACTGCATCAGCAGCAGCACGGCGGCCATGGCCGGGAAGGCATAGAGGGTGCTGAGCACGACAATTGCGCCGGCGAGTTCGCGGTCTGCGCCCATTTGGTCGGCCATGACGTACGAGGCTACGGCTACGGGACAGGAGAGGAAGAGCAAGGCGATCAGGCGCATTTCGCCGGTCAGGCCGATGGCGGCGCACAATCCCAAGCCGATGAGCGGGCCGCCCGCCACCCGGATCAGCGCCACGACGGTGGCCAGACCAAAGTGCCCCTTCACGCGTTCAAAGGAAAGGCTGGCACCCAGCGCCAGGAGCGCAGTCGGCAACCCGGCCTTTCCGAGCATGTCAACGGTCTTGCCGATGGGCATGGGGAGCGTCAGGCGGAAGGCGAACGCGATCAAGCCGAGCAGGCAGGAGACGATCAGCGGATTAGAGGCGAGGGACGCGGCGGTAGCGCGCCAGCGCTGGCCGGCGCTGTGGCTCGCATCGCGCTTTGTCAGCAGCAGGACGCCACCGATATTATAGAGCGTAGTCAGAGGTGCCATGACCAGCGCCGCCATGCTCGCGGCGTCGGGATTTTTCGCAAGGGCATAGGAAATCACCGGGATGCCGACGTACGCGAGGTTGCCGCGGAAGGATCCCTGGATGAAGACGCTGCGCGATGCCGGTGCCACGCGCAGCGCACGCGTCAGGCTCCAGGCAATCAGGATCGTGGGGATGATGGCCAGTGCCAGAATGCCGATGACGTTCAGAACAGCGCCGCCGGCGATGCGGCAGCGGGCGACCTCCGAGAAGAGCATGCATGGCAGGCAGACCCAGAATGCGAGCTGGTTCAGCCCGCCGAAAAACCCTTCCGGCAGGAATCGCAGCCGGCGCAGCAGCACGCCCACTGCCATGGTGAGGAATACCGGCGCCAGAGAGCCAAAAATCACCCCAAACATGGCGCCTACCATAGCGGATGGGGACAGCGCAAACCAAGCGCAATCGGCAGTTCAGAGGATGCGAAGGGGAGGAAGAATCGGGGAAGATCGCGAAGGGGCTGGCCTGCGCGACAGGCGCGCAACCTAAGGCCTTCATGTCCGCAGTACCGCCTTACGCGCGCAGTCGTCACCCTTCGTGCGCTTCGAGCACCTTCCACCGCTTCGTGTCCGTATCGCCGCCTCACTCGCGTGGGCGAAGTTCGGCGTTGTGGCGGACGTCCTTGCCCTGAACCACGAAGATGGCGTTCTCGGCGATGTTGGTGGCGTGGTCGCCGATGCGTTCGAGGTCGCGCGCCACGAGAATCAACTCAAGTGCTGCGGTGGTCGTCTCGGGGAAGTGGCGGATGTGTTCGGCGAGTTCGTTGGTGACGCGGCGCTTGCGGTTGTCGACCTCGTCGTCGCGAGCCAGCACGCTGCGCGCGAGCGTGGCGTCGCGGTTGACGTAGGCATGCAGGCTGTCCTTGACCATGCCGTTGGTGATAGCGGCCATCTCGGGGATGATGACGAACGGCTTCACCGGCGGGTAGTTGAGCAGGATGACGGCCTTCTCGCAGATATTCACGGCCAGGTCCGCGAGGCGTTCAATGTCGGTGTTGGTCTTGACAGCGCCCAGAAGATAGCGGAGGTCGCCGGCCACAGGCTGATGGGTGGCGATGAGCGTCAGGCAGAGCTCGTCCACTTCGATCTGCAGGTCATTGACCAGCTGCTCGTGGCGCGCCACGACCTCGGCGGTCGCGGCGTCGCGGTTCACCAGGACGCGCAGCGCGTCGGTGATCATGAGTTCCGCCAGCGCGCTCATCTTGATCAGCAGTGCCTTGAGCCCTGCGAGTTGTTCGTCAAAGTGGCGTTCCATGTTGCGCTCCTGTTCGGGAAACAGTGATCAGTAACCAGTAAACAGTATCGCATATGAACTGCCCGCTGTTTACTGTGAACTATTCTCTTTTCCTGCTCATTTCTCACCCATACCGGCCGCTGATGTAGTCCTGGGTGCGCACATCGCCGGGGTCGGTGAAAACTTTTGTGGTGGGGCCGAACTCGACCATGTCGCCCAGGAGCATGTATCCGGTGAAATCGGAGATGCGCGCCGCCTGCTGCATGTTGTGGGTTACGATCACGATGGTGTAGTCGCGCTTCAGGCCGATCATCAGCTCCTCGATCTTGGCGGTGGCGATCGGGTCGAGCGCGGAACAGGGTTCGTCCATCAGGATTACTTCCGGCGAGACGGCGAGCAGGCGCGCGATGCAGAGGCGCTGCTGCTGGTCGAGTGGCAGGTCGATGGCGGGGTCGTTGAGTCGGTCCTTGAGGT
This sequence comes from uncultured bacterium, assembly GCA_903916675.1. Taxonomy (GTDB): domain Bacteria; phylum Verrucomicrobiota; class Kiritimatiellia; order RFP12; family CAIWXQ01; genus CAIWXQ01. Next base: position 17,402 of record CAIWXQ010000043.1, read on the forward strand.
TCTCCCAGAGCCAGGCGCTGCGCAGGCTGCGTTCGAGGGTCTCGTCTAATCGGCCGCGGTTGCGGACGCCGGCCACGCGCAGGCCAAAGAGGATGTTGTCGCGCACGGAGAGTGGGAACGGGTTGGGGCGCTGGAAGACCATGCCGACGCGCGTGCGCAGCTCGCAGACGTCGGTGTCGGGCGCGTAGATGTCGCAGCCGTCCAGCTCTACGAGCCCCTGGACGAGCACGCCGGGGATCAGGTCGTTCATGCGGTTGAGCACGCGCAGGAGCGTGGATTTGCCGCAGCCGGAGGGACCGATCAGGGCGGTAATGTGGTTGCGGGCAAACGGCATGGAGACGTCGCGCAGCGCCTGGAAGGCGCCGTAATACAGGTCTAGTCGCTCGACGCGCATCTTGGGCCCCGTCGCGGCGGCGGCGGCAGCCGGGATTTGTGTGGCGTGGTTGCTCATCCGAAGCGTCCGGTCACGTAATCGTTGGTGCGCGTGTCGCGCGGCACGGTGAAGAGCTGCCGGGTGGGGCCGTGTTCCACCAGCTCGCCCATTAGGAAGAAGGCGGTTTCATCTGCTACGCGCGCGGCCTGCTTGGTGTTGTTGGTGACCAGCACGATGGTGTGTCGCGCTGCGAGGGCCGTGAGGGCCTCCTCGATCTTGGCGGTCGAGATCGGGTCGAGGCCGGAACAGGGCTCGTCGAGCAGGATGACCTCGGCACGCATGGCCAGAACGCGGGCGAGGCAAAGGCGCTGCTGCTGGCCGCCGGAAAGGCGCAGGCCGGAGGTGTGGAGGCGGTCCTTGACCTCGTCCCACAGGAACGCGGCGCGCAGGCTGTTCTCGACGAGTTCGTCGAGCTCGGTGCGCAGCGGGCGGCGACCGCCGAGGCGCGGGCCGTAGACGACGTTCTCGTAGATGCTCAGCGGCAGCGGGATCGGCAGGGCGAAAACCATGCCGACGCGTTTGCGCAGCGCTACGGGATCGAAGTGCGGATGGTAGATGTCCTCGCCGTCGATCGCCAGCACGCCTTCGATGTGGCATTCCGGTGTCAGATCGTTGAGCCGGTTGATGGCGCGCAGGAAGGAGGTCTTGCCTGAACCGGAGGGGCCGATGATGCCGAGGATGGAATTTCGGCGGATTGGCAGCGAAATCTCGCGCAGCGCGATGGCCTTGCCGAAGAACAGGCTGAAGCTCCGCGCGTCGATCTTGATGTCCGTTGTGGGGGTTGGGGTCATTGTGTCTGGGCTATAGGCTGTAGGTTCGAAAACCGTAGTTGTGATGTGTTTTCCTCCCTGACAGCCTCTCTTCCTACCGCGCCTTCCTCCGGATGAAAGCATGCATGGTCCAGTAGGCGACCGTGTTCAGGATCAGCACGGCGAGGATCAGGACAGCGGCCGTGCCATAGGCATTTTCGCCGGAAATTCCCTCGCGCGCGAGGAGGTAGAAATGCACGGCCATGGTACGCACGGAATCAAACGCCGAGACTGGCATCTGGGCCACGGTGCCGGCGGTGAAGATCACGGCCGCAGTCTCGCTGATGCAGCGGCCGGCGCCGAGCATGACGCCGGTGACGATCCCTGGCAGCGCATTGGGAAGCACGACCTTGCGCACGGTCTCCCAGCGGGTCGCGCCCATGGAGCAGCTCACTTCGCGGTAGGCCTGGGGCACGGCGCGGATGGCTTCCTCGGAGGTGCGGATGATGGTGGGGAGGATCATGATTGCGAGGGTCAGACCGCCGGAGAGAAGCGACCAACCCATGTGCAGAATACCGACGAAGAAGACGAGCCCGAACAGGCCGAAGATGATGGATGGAATGCCGGCCAGACAGTCGGTGCCGAAGCGGATGATGCGCGTCATTTGGGTTTCGCGGGTGTATTCGTTGAGATAAACGGCCGAGCCCACGCCCAGCGGTAGCGCGATGCCGAGGGCCAGCAGCGGCAGGAGCAGGGTGCCGACGATGATGGGGAAGATGCCGCCGGCGCGTCCCATGTCCTCTGGATTGGCGGCGAGGAACGTCCAGGTCACCACTGGCAACCCCTTGTCGAGCACGAAGACAACGATGAACACCAACACGGCAAGCGTCAGCAGCGTGGCTCCGCCGAGCATGCCGACTACAAGCGTCTGGACCTGGCGGGGCGGAATGCGCATCAGCGCGCCCCCTTCCGGCGCATGACCGCCATGGCCAGCGAGTTCAGCCCCATGATTACGACGAAAAGCACGACGCCGGTTGCGAAGAGCGCCTCGCGGTGCCGGCCGATGGCGGCACTCATCTCGATCGCGATGTTGGCCGTGAGCGTGCGTACCGGCTCGAGTAGGCCGTGGGGGAGGCGGGGCGTGTTGCCGGCTACCATGATCACGGCCATGGTTTCGCCCACGGCGCGTCCCATGCCGAGGATGATGCTGGCCACGATGCCGGAGCGCGCGGCCTTCAGCACCACCATGCGCACGGCCTGCCAGCGGGTGGCGCCCAGCGCCAGGGCGCCCTCACGAAAGGAGTTCGGCACCGCGCCGATGGCGTCCACGGAGATGCTGATCACCGTGGGGAGGACCATGATCCCCAGGACTATGGCCGCCGACAGGATGCAGAGACCGGGCCCGCCGAGGTGGCGGCGGATCAGTGGCGCGAGCACCATCATGCCGATGAATCCGTAGACCACGGAGGGGATGCCGGCCAGCAGCTCGATGGCGGGCTTGATCACGCGCATCACCGGCCGGGGGACGAATTCGCTCAGGAATACGGCCACCGCCACGCCCAGTGGCGCACCGATCAGCATGGCGCCCGCCGTGACCCAGAGGGACGCCACGATCATGGCGCCCACGCCGAACTGGTTTTCCTGCGGATTCCAGTTGGTGGATGTCAGAAACTCCACCGGCCCGTACCACAGAATGAACGGGAGCCCCTCCTTGAGGCTGAAGACGGCGATCAGCATCAAGCTCGCGATCGCGGAGCAGGCGATGCCGAGGAAGGTGTACTGCGCGAACTTGTCGGCGGATAGACGCATGCGGCTACTTGGCCGGCAGCAGCCCGTCCTTGCGGATCTGGGTCTGGCCGGATTCCGAGAGCACGAAATCGATGAACGCCTGGGTGGCACCCTTCGGCGCGCCCTTGGTCAGGAGGAAGATCGGCCGCACCAGTGCGTACTTGCCGGCCACGACAGCCTCGACCGTGCAGGGGACGCCGTCCACAATCAGCGCCTTGATCTTGCTGTTGACCAACCCGTGCGAGAGATAGCCGATGGCCTGGGAGTCGCCGGCGACGGTCTCGCGGATCGAGCCGTTGGAGTCCTGTACAAGGGCTCCGGAGGTGAGCTTGACGTTGCCGACGATCTGCTCGAAGGAGGAGCGCGTGCCGGAGCCGGCCTCGCGCGACACGACCGTGATCAAGGCGTCCTTCCCGCCGACGCTCTTCCAGTTGGCGATCTTGCCGCAGAAAATGTCGCGGACCTGGCTCATGGAAAGGTTGGTCACGAGGTTGGCCGGGTTGACGATCACGGCCACGCCGTCGCGCGCCACTACCACCGCGGTAAGACCGTCCGCCTCGGGCGGAAGCTTGACCATGTCCGCCATGCCGATCTGCGCCTTGCCTTGCTGGGCCGACTGGATGCCGACCGTGGAGCCGCCGCCCTGCACGGAGATGCGCACGCCGGGATGGATGGCCATGAACTGCCCGCCGAGTTTTTCGGCGAACGGCGCGAACGCCGTGGAGCCAGCGAGCGTCACGGATTCCGCGTGCTTGCCGCACCCGCCGCACATCACAGCCACAACACCAACCAATAGTACCGTCAGCTTTGCGATGGACATGCCAGACCTCCTGGATCACGAAAACACGCTGCCGCAACGTGCGGCGTAGAATTTGTTGCAAATCTAGCACGCATCTAACAAAGGGTCAACGAGCGCAGGCAAATCTAACAGAAATCTAACAATATGCTAACATGGCGCAGGCGTCGGCAGTTCAGCGCGTGGCCCGCCCTTGACGGCAATCCAGTTTGCCTTCACCGTCAAGAAATCTTATAGTATTAAAGACAGTGATTTACCTGATTCAGGAGGCTGACTGGAAGATGAAAGCCCTGCGGAAACTCCTCGGATACGATGACAAGTTCTTTGATCTGCTCGAGGCCAGCGCCCTGGAGGCGCAGAGCAGCGTGCAGCTCCTGGCCACGCTGGTCAGGAGCCCGGACAAGGTTCCCACGCTGGATGATTTCATCCTGACTCGCCGTAAGGACAAGCGCATCACCGAGGAGATCACGGAGGCGCTCTGCAAGACGTTCGTGACGCCCCTTGAGCGCGAAGATATCGAGGCGCTCTCCTTCGCGCTGTACAAGATCCCGAAGACGGTCGAGAAATTTAGCGAAAAATTTGTTCTTTGCAATGCCCAGGTACGGGATGTCAACTTCCAGGAGCAGATCCGTATCCTCGAGACTTCCGTGGCCACCCTGTTGGTCATGGTGCAGAATCTCCGCGCGCGCACGCACCTGGAAAAGATGAAGGAGCTGAACGAAAAGCTGCACCACCTGGAAGGCCAGGCGGACAAGCTGATGCTGCTGTTCATCCGTGACCTCTACAGCGGCCACCACGATCCGCTCAAGGTCATCATCACGCTCGATCTCTATGAAACCTTGGAGGGGACCATCGATCGGTGCCGCGACGCCGGCAACGTGATCTTTCAGATCGTTTTGAAATACTCCTAGCTGCCCGTCGGACACAACCCCGGACCATTCCAGAACCTTGTATCGAAGGCTCTCAGGTCGCGCTTATGGAACTGATTCTGATTGTCATTGTTGCCGCGCTGGCCTTTGAGTACATCAACGGCTTTCACGACACTGCTATCTCGATCGCCACCAGTGTGTCCACCAAAGTGTTGACGCCACGGCAGGCTGTAGTCATGGCGGCGTCGTTTAATCTGGTCGGCGCGCTGGTGGGAACCTCGGTGGCGGCGACCATAGGCAAGGGGCTCGTAGACACGTCGTATGTCACACCGATGACGGTGTTCTGCGCCCTGTTCTCCGCGATTATCTGGAATCTGGCGACTTGGTGGCTCGGGCTGCCCTCCAGTTCCAGCCATGCGCTTATCGGCGGGTTGTGCGGTGCAACGTTGGCCGCGGCGCACGGTAACTGGGCGGTGATCAAGGTTACTGAGCTCATGCACAAGATCGTCTGGCCGATGTTCGCGGCCCCGATAATTGGCATATCTGGCGGATGCCTGCTGATGCTGCTGATTCTTTTCTTCATTCACCGGATCCGGCCGCTGGTCATCAACCGGGTGTTTGGCCGGCTGCAACTTGTGAGTGCCGCATGGATGGGGTTTAGCCATGGCACCAACGACGCGCAGAAAACCATGGGGATTATTGCGCTGCTGCTTTTTACCGGGACACAGGCTGGGTCCTTTGACCACCTGCCAGACTGGCTCGCGTTCCTGCGGACACCGGAATTCAAGGTGGCGGGCTGGATCAAGGTGGCTTGCGCCATCACCATGGCCGCCGGAACGGCTGCTGGCGGCTGGCGCATCATCCGAACGCTTGGGCACAAAGTGGTGCGCCTCCAGCCGATCCACGGTTTTGCCGCGCAGACTACGGCTGCGGCCATCATTCAGGTGGCCAGCTACCTCGGTATTCCGCTCTCGACCACGCAGGTGATCTCTGCGTCGATCGTGGGTGTAGGCACCACCAAGCGGTTCAGTGCCGTGAAGTGGGGGATGGTCGGCAAGATCGTCTGGGCTTGGGCGCTGACCGCGCCCACCACTGCGCTGCTCGGCTATTGGCTGCAGAAGCTCTGCCTGCAGGCGCCGCATTGATCCCCGCTGCAGGGCGCGATTCAGCCCGCTTTACGAGGGGCTGGCGCGCTGGCAGCGAGGGCAGACATGCGTTCCGCGCTGACTGACCACTATCCTGACAATGCGGGCGCTGCAGCGCGGGCAGGGCAGGTCGGTGCGGCGGAAGATCTTGAGTCTGTCCGCATTTCGTCCGCGCCGGCCGGCCACGCTGTAGAAATTGGTGTCACCGTTGCCTAGTGTTGTGCCGCCGGCTGCCACGGCCCGGCGGAGCACGGCGCGGATGGCGGCATGCAGACGCACGACTTCGGCCAATGACAAGGTGGCTGCGCGCCGCGCCGGGTGGATGCACGCCTGCCAGAGCGCCTCGTCGACGTAGATATTGCCGAGGCCGGCAACGCAACCCTGGTCGAGCAGCAGCGGTTTGATTTTCCGGCGTCTGCCTGCGAGCCGCTGTCGCAGGACGGCGACGGTGAAGGCCCGCGCCAGCGGCTCGGGGCCGAGCGTGGCTAGGTGACGGCGCGGATCGTCCGTCAGACAGACGCGGCCGAACTTGCGCGTGTCGTGAAAATGCACCTGCCTGCCGTCGGCCAGCGTGAGCACGAGCCGGTCATGCAGGTCCGCCCGCGTGCCCGGCGGCTCGAGGCGGAATTGGCCGGTCATGCGCAGGTGGACCAGCATATGGCGGTTGTTGTCGAGCTCGGCCACGATGTACTTGGCGCGGCGCGTCAGCCGGCGGATGACGCGGCCGCGCAGGGCGCGCACGAATGCCGCCGGCGTGAGGCCAGACACGGTCCGGTGCCAGCGCACCCGCACCTCGCGGATCCGCGCGCCTTCAAGTCCGGCGGCGCGCAATCCCCGCACTACGGTCTCCACTTCGGGCAGTTCTGGCATGTCCAGAGCGTAGCGCACTTCGTTGGTGCCGCCAAGCGGAGGATGATCGGCAAGGTAGAAGCATGGGGAGATATCCGCGGGGGAATCGTTGACACTGCTGTCGGGCGTCCGATATGCTGCCACGATATTCCTGTGCAGTGAGAAAGAGGCGGGGGTGAAATGATTTCCGCAACCAAGCCTGTGGATCGCGCGGTGGCCTGGACACGGCAGGTTCTGTTCAACCCGTTTCATGCGGAGCGCTGGTTTACCTTGGGTTTTTGCGCGTTTCTGGCAGAACTGGGGTCTGGCGTTGGCGGTGGTGGCGGCGGAAATCCGTTCGCAGGCTCCGGAAAAGAGGGGCAGGCAACCTTTCAGCACCTGCTGGCTTGGGGCATGGCGCATCTGGTGTTGGTGATCACACTGGGTGTTCTTTTGTTTTTCCTGATGCTGATCATCGGGGTAGCCCTGCAATGGGTCAGTTCACGCGGGCAGTTCATGTTTCTGGACTGCGTGAAACGTAACACCGCGGAGGTCGCCGGGCCGTGGCGGCAATGTCGGCGGCTCGGTAACAACCTGTTCGTGTTCCGGTTTCTGTTCGGGCTGACAGTGCTGGGCGCCCTCCTCGGCATTCTTGCTGTGGGGTTCCTGATCGCCTATGCCGACATGGCCGCGCGCCGGTTCGACACGGCGGCCATTGCCGGGATCGTTGTCGCCGGCGTGCTGCTCGTGGTGTTGGTGGTCGGCTGCGGCCTTCTAAACCAGGTGATTACGGACTTCGTGATGCCGATCATGTATTGCCGCGACATCGGCGTGGTGGCTGCGCTTCGCATCTTCTGGGAGCAACTGCTCCCCGGCAACGTGGCTGGCTTCGCCTGCTTCTACCTGCTGCGCGCCGCGCTTGCCTTGGGCGCGGGGGTCTTTTGCTGTGTGGCGGTTTGCCTTACCTGCTGCCTGGCGGCTATTCCCTATTTGAGCGCCGTTGTCTTCCTCCCCGTGTCGGTCTTCTTCCGCAGCTACTCCCTCTGCTTTCTGGCGCAATTTGGCCCGGAGTGGCAGTTGCTGCCGGCAGACGTGACCCCGGCCTCTGTCCCTCCTCCGCCGATTCCTTCGGCGCCGCTGGCCGGCATTTGAGCGCGCCAACGCCGGCGGGCGGAATGCGGTTGGGCTTGGTCTGGCTTTTCATGGTGGCAAAGGGGGATGGCCCTTCGCGCCTCTGTGCCTTTGCGCGAGAACCTGGCTGCGCTTGAAATTTCTGGCCAATTCCTGCGAACCGCAAAGTGCCGAACACCCAACCGCAGAGTGTTGACAGGCGCGTACACTTGCACGACGGGGAGTTGTAGTCTTCGCGGCCTTTCTCACGCCCAAAGCGCGTTCTTCCACGGAGGCACGGTTCGGTGATAAACTGCTTTCTTCACTGAAGAGGCTATTTTCGCATGGACAAGCACTACGATCCAAAGGCCGTGGAAGGCAAATGGTACGCCTGGTGGGAGGCGCGGGGATTGTTCCGCGCTGACGCCGCCCACGGTGGCGAGCCCTACTGCGTGATGATCCCCCCGCCGAACGTGACAGGGATCCTGCACATGGGGCATGCGCTCAACAACACGATCCAGGATATCCTCGTGCGCTGGCGCCGGATGCAGGGGCGCAACGCCCTTTGGATGCCGGGCACGGACCATGCCGGTATCGCCACGCAGAACGTGGTGGAGAAGGCCCTGCGCAAAGAGGGGCTTGACCGCCATACGCTCGGCCGCGAGGCATTTGTGCAGCGGGTCTGGGAGTGGCGCAAGGAATACGGCGGCACGATCGTGCGCCAACTCCGCCAGCTCGGCGCCAGCTGCGACTGGCCACGCGAGCGCTTCACCATGGACGCGGGGCTGAGCGAGGCCGTGGCCGAGGTCTTCTGTCGCCTCTACGATGAGGGGCTGATCTACCGTGGCAACTACATCGTCAACTGGTGTCCGCGCTGCCACACCGCGCTGTCGGACGAGGAGAGCGAGCACCGCGACACCAACGGTTCGCTCTGGCACATCCGCTATCCGGTCTCGGACGGCACGTTCGTGACTGTCGCGACGACCCGCCCCGAGACCCTGCTGGGCGACACGGCCGTGGCCGTGAACCCCAAGGACGAGCGCTATGCCGGCCTGCACGGCAAGACCGTCACGCTGCCGATCCTCGGCCGCGCACTGCGCGTGGTGGCCGACGACTACGTGGACCCCGCCTTCGGCACCGGCGTGGTGAAGATCACGCCGGCCCACGACCCCAACGACTTCCAGGTGGCGCAGCGCCACGGACTGCCGTCCATCAACGTGATGAACGGCGACGCCACTATGAACGAGGCCGCCGGCCCGTACGCGGGTCTGGACCGCTTCGCCTGCCGCAAGAAGCTGGTGGCGGACCTCGAGGCGCAGGGGCTGCTGGCCAGGGTCGAGCCGCATCCGCTGGCCGTGGGGCACTGCTATCGGTGCGACACGGTTGTAGAGCCGCGCCTCTCGCTGCAGTGGTTCGTGCGCATGAAGCCGCTCGCCGCTGCAGCCATCGAGTCTGTGCGCAAAGGCGAGGTGCAGTTCCACCCCGCGCGCTGGGAGAAGACCTATCTCGACTGGATGGAGAACATCCGGGACTGGTGCATCTCGCGGCAGATCTGGTGGGGGCACCGCATCCCGGTCTACACCTGCGCCGGATGTCAGCACGAGTGGGCCGCGCGCACCGCGCCGCCGACCTGCCCGAAGTGCGGCGCGGCAGGCGATCGGATCGCGCAGGACCCGGACGTGCTGGACACCTGGTTCTCGTCGTGGCTTTGGCCCTTCAGCACGCTCGGCTGGCCGCGCGCGAACGCGGACCTGCGGACGTTCTACCCGACGCACGACTTGGTGACCGCCCCGGAGATCATCTTCTTCTGGGTGGCACGCATGATCATGGCCGGCCACAAGTTTATGGGCGCCGCGCCCTTCCGCCACGTTTACATCCATGGCACCGTGCGCGATGACCAGGGCCGGAAGATGAGCAAGAGCCTCGGCAACTCGATCGATCCACTCGGCATCATCGAGCAGTACAGCGCCGACGCGCTGCGCTTCAGCCTGATGATGATCACGGCCACCGGTCAGGATGTGCAGGTCAACCCCGACAAGTTCGAGATCGGCCGCAACTTCGGCACCAAGATCTGGAACGCCGCGCGCTTCCTCCAGTTGCACATGGAAAAGGCGCCGGAGCTCGACTGGCATGCGCTGGCCGCCGCGGAGGAGCCGCCAGTCGATCCCGCGTTGCTGACCGACGACGACCGCCACCTGCTGGCCAAGTGCGATGCGGCCGTGCAGGAGATGACCGCGCACTTGGAGCAGTTCCGCTTCCAGGACGGCGCGCGGCTGATCTACGACTTTGTCTGGAGCGATTTCTGCGACTGGTATGTCGAATACGCCAAGGACGACCTCTATGGCGAGAATGCCGCGCGCCGCGCGCAGGTGCTGCGCCTGATGACGCACGTCTTTGCCCGCGCCCTGAAGCTCCTGCACCCGTACATGCCGTTCCTGACCGAGGAGCTGTGGCATGCCATGGGGTATGGCACGGCAGAAGAATCGATCATGCTCGCGCCCTGGCCGCGTTCGCTGGCCACGGCCGCCGCGCTGGGTATGCGCGAGAGCGTCACGGCTTTTGTGGAGTCCAAGCACGAGCTGATCGGCGCCGGCCGGGGCCTGCGCGCGGACTACGGCATTGCGCCGACCAAGCCGATTCGTTACGTGATCCACGCCGTGGATGCGGCTTCCGCCGCGCTGCTGGAGCGCGACCGCCGCTCGCTGCAGGCGCTGTTGCGCGCGGGGACGCTCGAGATCGTGGCTGGCGGTGAGGCGCGCGGCATGCCTGGCGCGCTGGCCAGGCTCGGCACGATCTACCTGCCGCTGACCGGGCTGATCGACGTGCAGGCCGAGATCCAGCGCGTGCAGGGCGAAATTGCCAAGACGCGTGGATTCCTCAAGGGGATCGAGGCCAAGCTGTCCAACGAAGGGTTTGTCGCCAAGGCGCCGCCGCAGGTGGTCGAACAGCAGCGTGCCAAGCGCGCGGAGCTGACCGAGACCCTTGCGCGCCTGGAACGTCTGGAGAAGACGCTGGGAGAGGTGAGGGGATAGTGTTTCATCGGTGTCGGGATCGGTATCGCTATCGAGGTCGAGACGATTTCAATATCAAAACCGACTTCGAACCCGGCACCGGGAATTCGGGAGTTGCTTCGACCTAATAGTCTTCAGCTAAACCGCTAACAGCCTTTTCCAAAGAGAACGTACATGTCCGCCACCGCATACGCAACCATCCACGGCTCCCCCGGCGAGGGCGCGCGCATGGCCGGGCTGGCGCGCCTGATCTGGCCGCTGCTGGCCGCGATGTTTCTGACGGGGTGCGTTGCGGGCGTGGTGCTGGGCGCATGGATGGGGGGCTGGACGACCGCGCTGCTGGCGGCCCTGGCTGGGCTTCTGCTGGTGCCAGGCGCGACGGCCTGTCAGCGGCGCATCGGCTCGTTTTTCAAGGGCGCTGCGGGCGAGGAGATCGTGGCGCGCGAGCTGGCGCGCCTGCCAGCCGGATGGCACGTGTTCCATGCGTTGGACGCGGACGGCGGCGTGCTGATGTGGCGCGGCGGCGATATCGACCACGTGGCGCTCGGCCCGGCGGGAATGTTTGTGATCGAAACCAAGAACTGGCGCGGCGCGGTGACGCTGGCGGGAGACGAGATCCAGGTGGAGGGCGCGGCGCCGCAAAGGTCGCCGTTGGCGCAGGCGCGGCAGGCTTCCTCGAAGCTGCAGGTGCGCCTCGGGCGCGGCGGGATCTACAATGCGGAGATCGTCCCCGTGGTTTGCTTTGCGGGCGATAACTTGGCGGCTGGACGCGGGACAGCCGGCGAAGCGGTGGTGTGCAATGCGGAGTGTCTGCGGGAGGTGCTGACGGCGTCTGGCCGCAACCGCACGCCGCTGGATGTGGACGGGGTCGTCCGGGCGCTGCTGAGCCCGGTGCCGTCCGCTGGATGAACGGCTGGTTTTGAAACGGAGCGCATGAAAACAATCGCAGCAAGAACGATTCGCAACGGAACGATCACGCTGGCCGTATGGCTGGCGGGCGCATGGATGGCACTGGCTGCTTCGACGGGGCCCTTGGAGCCGGGATCCCGCGACGGGCAGATCGCCCGGCTGCTCGCCCGCGTCCTGCCGGCGGCGCATCTGCTGCAGCATCCGCTGGACGAGGAGATGTCGGCGCGCGCCTGGACCAACTACCTGAACCTGCTCGATTTCGACCACAGCTATCTGCTGCAGTCAGACATCGACCGCTTGGCCACCAATCGCGATGTCATCGGCAGCGCGCTGCGGCGCGGCGACGTGCAGTTTGCGTACGATGCGTTCAACCTCTACCGCCAGCGCGTTCAGGAGAGGTATGCGTTCGTGACGAATCGCCTGGCCGCGGGGCTCGATTTTTCGGCGAACGAGAGTTACGGCTGGAAGCGCAAGGGTGTTCCCTGGCCGAAAAACCGCGCCGAGCAGGACGAGCTCTGGCGTCTCCGGATCAAGAACGAGTACCTGGGTTATGTGGTGGCGCGCGAGCTCGACGCCGTGGCGGCGACCAATCAGGCGCTGAGGGCTGGCGCAACCAACCGGCCGCCGGCTGCGCCGACGGTGACGAACGGCGCCGCCGTCCACTCGGCCACCAACGTCGTCGCACCTCCGCCGCCCACGCCGGAAGAGTTTGTCCGCAAACGCTACCAGCAGTACCTCTTTGTGCTGCAGGACGCGGATGCGGAGTTTGTTCTCTCCCGCTACCTGGAGGCCGTGACCGGGGCCTACGATCCCCACTCGGAGTACATGTCGCCGGCGCGGATGGAGGACTTCAACATCGACATGAGCCTCTCGCTCTGCGGTATCGGCGCGCAGCTCCGCTCCGAAGACGGCATGGCCAAGATCGAGGAGATCATCCCCGGCGGGCCCGCCGCGCGCGACACGCGCGCGATTCGCCTGCGCCCCGGCGACAAGATCATCGGCGTGGGCCAGGGGAACGGCCCGATCGAGAGCATCCTCCACCTGCCGTTGACCCAGTCTGTGCGGAAGATCCGCGGTGCCCAGGACACCCGGGTGGTTCTCAACGTGATCTCCGCCAGCGACCCGAGCGGTGCCAGCACACGGTTGGTAGACCTGATTCGCGGCGAAGTGAAGCTCGAGGCGCAAGCCGCCACAGGGCATGTCGAGCGTATTACGCTGCCGGACGGCCGTGAACGCAAGCTGGGCATGGTGCGTCTGCCTGAATTTTACGGCACCCTGCAGCAGCGTCCCGGCACGCCGGGATACCGCAGCGCCGCCGAGGATGTGATGCGCATTCTGGGGCGCCTGAACGCCGAACAGGTCGAGGGCATCGTGCTGGATTTGCGCAACAACGGCGGCGGCTCACTGCGCGAGGCGATCGAGCTAGCCGGCGCATTCATCCGCAGCGGGCCAGTGGTGCAGGTTCGCGAGGTGCGGCAGATGCACGTGCTGCCGATCCCGGACACCGGGCCTGCTGTGGCCTTTCGTAGGCCGATGGTGGTGCTGGTGAACCGCGTCAGCGCCTCGGCCTCGGAGATTGTGGCCGGCGCGCTTCAGGACTACGGCCGCGCCGTGACGGTGGGCGACTCCCAGACGCACGGCAAGGGCTCCGTCCAGTCGATTCTGCCGCTGGGAGACGAGAAGCAGGGACAGTTGAAGGTGACCACGGCGAACTACTATCGCATCAGCGGGCTCTCGACGCAGCTGCGCGGCGTGCGGCCGGACATCGTGATCCCGTCGGTCTACGACACGCTCGACCTGGGCGAGGACAAGCTGCCCAATGCCATGCCGTGGTCCTGCGTGACCGCCTCGTTCTACACGCCGGTCTGGGATCTATCCCAGTGGCTCCCGGCGCTGCGCGCGCACTCCGCGGAGCGCCTCGCGAAGAATCCGCGCTACGTCAGCTACTGCCGTCTGGTGCAGCATCTGCGCGAGCTCAACGAGCGGACCACCGTGCCGCTCGAGAAGCAGGCACGCCGCAACATGGCCGCCTCGGAGCGCGAAATCCAGAAGCTGCAGAACGAGGAGACCCGCGTGGCGGGTGACGACGGCGCCAAGGACGACGTGCTGCTGGACGAGTCGCTACACATCCTTTCCGATCTGATTGAGCTCGGCGGCGGCGCGGAGATGTCTTGGGAGGAAAAGCCGGACATCCACCAGCAGATGATGCGGCTGTTCGGAATCGGGATGTGAGGAGACTCGCCATGAAACTCGATTTCGTAAAGATGCACGGCGCGGGAAACGACTTCATCCTGCTCGACGACCGCGACGGACGGGTGCCTTGGCACGATCACATCCTGATGGCCGCGCTGGCCGCGCGGCGCACGGGGATCGGCTGCGAGGGGGTGATCCTGCTGCAGCCCTCCGACCGTGCCGACTTCCGCATGCGGTTCCTGAATCCTGACGGCGCTGAGGCGGACATGTGCGGCAACGGCGCGCGTTGCGCGGCAGCCTTTGCCCATGCCATCGGCGCGGCGGGGCGCGTTTTGACGATGGAAACGCGCTGCGGCCTGATGGATGCCGAACTGACTGAGCACGGCGTGCGGGTCTGGATGCCGGAGCCGGACAAACGCCGCTATAACATCGAGATCCCGCTCGACGGAACCGTCCGCCGGGGGCATTTTGTTCATACCGGCGTGCCGCACTTTGTGGTGCCGGTCCCGGAGGTCGGGACCGCGGACGTGGATGGCGAAGGCCGGATTTTGCGGCGCCATGCGATGTTTGCTCCGGACGGCACGAACGTGGACTTTGTCACCTGGCGCGCCCCCGACCGCATTCGCATGCGCACGTTCGAACGCGGCGTGGAGGCGGAGTCCGGCGCTTGCGGCACCGGGGCGGTCGCGTGCGCCGTGGTGGCGGTTGAGACCGCTGGCCTCACGCTGCCGGTGCGCATCCGCACCACGGCCGGCTATGAGTTGATCGTGGATGGCGACTGGCGCGACGGCACGTGCACGGGACTGACCCTTACCGGACCAGCCACGGAGGTCTTCCGTGGCACGGTGGACCTGGACACAATCAAACCGGGCGATGGAATCGAGTGAACCGGATCCTGTTCGAACCGCGGGAATTGCAGTCGGACGGTACCGTGACGCTGTTCGGCACGCGCGCCGAGCACATCCGCGCCGTGCTGGGCGCTGAGCCTGGTCGGGTCCTGCGCGTTGGCTTGGTGGACGGTCTGGCCGGCATGGGCCGGGTGCTGGCCTGCGACCAGGAAACAGCACGGCTGGCCGTGACGCTGGATGAGATGACACCCGCGCCGTGGATCGATCTGCTGCTGGCCGTGCCGCGCCCCAAGGCGCTCAAGCGCCTCTGGGCGCAGCTGGCGGCGCTCGGGGTGGGGCGCATTGTGCTGCTCGGCGCGGCGCGCGTGGAGCGCGAGTATTTTGCCACGCACTGGTTGCAGGAACGCTATTACCGGCCGCTCCTGATGGAGGGGCTGTCGCAGGCCGGGACCACGGCGCTGCCGCAGGTGACTTTCGAGCGGCGGTTCCGGCCGTATGTTGAGGACCGGCTCGACACAGATTTTCCGGACTCAGCTCGGCTGCTGGCGCATCCGGGCGCTGTCGCACGGCCGACAGGACTGGCAGCCGGTGCGCGCATCCTGCTGGCGATCGGGCCGGAGGGTGGCTGGACGGAATTCGAACTCCGGATGCTCGAAGCGCGCGGGTTCTCCCGGTTTTCGCTGGGAACGCGCACGCTGCGGACCGACACGGCCTGCGTGGCGCTGATCTCCGTGCTCGCGGCGGCATTCGTGTGGGGTGACGGCGAGCCATTGACAATGGTCGCGCGGTCAACAGCGGGAGGCGAAGCATGATCGAAGCGGAAATAAGCGCGACCGCAATGCCGCGCTCGTGGACCCGCGCCCACAGCTTGCTGTTGGGTGGCGTGCTGTTGTCCTATGTTTTCATCTCCTGCCAGGCGCTCCATGCACCGCTGTGCATGCTCGACGACGCGGCCGAGTTCGCCTTTGTCCGCGCGCATCCGTCGCTGTCTGTTCTGTGGTCGAACGATTGCTTTTTCTTCTTCCGGCCGGTGAAGAACCTCTGCTTTCTGGCCTTCCACGCGCTGCAGCCGTTCGGCATCGAATCCTGCCGGCTGCTGGCCATCGGGATCGGCCTGGTAGCCGCACTGGCGGTGCACACGTTCTTCCGGCGGATTTTCTCCGGCCGTCCATCCGCCTGCCTGCTGGCCACGGCCTGCTGGCTGCTGGCCCCGACGCAGGTTTCCTGCACGGTTTGGTTGAGCTGCGTGAACATTCAGGCCATGGCCGGGGTGTCCGCGATAAGTTTGTGGCTGTTCATGGGCGCCGGCACGCGGGAGGGGCGGGCGAGGGTCTGGCTCTTGACCGGTGCGTCGTTGACGTGCCTGCTGGCCATGCTGTCGTACGAGGGTGCCATCTGCCTGCCGGCGCTAGTGGTGCTGGTGGACTTCTTCCTGCGGCCGGAGCGGCTGCGTCAGCCCCGTGGTTGGCGGGTGTATGCTGTGGCGGTGCTGACCGCGGTCGTGTATTTGGCACTGCGGGTTGCGCGTGCGCAGGCGCCGCAGCAGATCTTCTGTCAGCACTTCGGCGTCTTGCCCGACTGGCAGGTGGCTGTGGCCGCGCCCTGGTTTTTCCTGCAGCACCTGTCGATCTGGCTCTGGCCGTTCGGCCACCAGGCGATTCTGGGCGGCTACGTGGCGGGGCAGGTGTCTCCTGCTCTGCTGGCCTGCGCCTGGCTGTGCGTGGCGCTTCTGGTGGTCGCGGGCCTGCTGTTGCGCCGTCGCCTGACGCTGGTGGGGATGGGGCTGTTGTGGTGTCTCCTGGCGTTCCTGCCGATGAGCAACATCCTGGCATTTCGCAACGGCCCGTACGGCGACTATTACCTGGCGCTGGCCGGTATGGGTCTGGCGCTGGCATTCGGCGGACTGGTTGTCCGGCTGCAGCCGTGCGGCGGCGGCGCGCGACTGGCCGGACTGGCGCTGCTGGCCGCGATTCTCTGGCGCGCTGCAGCCGCCGGGGAGACGGTCGTCTGGTCGCGGGCGTGGAATGAACCCGCGGAGCTGCTGCAGCGCACGGTGCGGACCTTCCCGCGGGCGTTCAGCGCCATGAACGAATATGCCCGGCTTTGCTATCGGGCGGGGGAGTTCGGAGAATGCCAGGCGTGGGCTGATCGTGCGCTGGCCATCGCGCCGCGCAACCGCGATTCGCACGAACTGCGCGCGCTGGCAGCCGAACAGCGCGGCGACAGCGGTGCGGCTCTGCGGGAGGTCGAGCAATTCCTGCAGTGCGGCGGCGCGAACGAGTCGTGGGGCTGGTGGTTTAAGGGGTATCTGCTCGACGAGCGCCTGGGCGATACGAACGGGGCGATCCACTGCTACGATCGCGCGGTGGCCAACCGCGCGGGCTGGACGCCGGACGCGCTTCAGGCGCAGACCGCGCTGGGATACTTTGCCGCACAGCGCGGCGATTGCCACAAGGCTGTCCGCCTCTGGGAGCAGGTCCTGCAGGCCGATCCCGCGCAGCAGGCTGCGCGGCAAAATCTGGTGCGGGCGTATCTGGAACTCGGCGAAACCAACCACGCACGGGAGTGCATGCAATGGAATCAAAGGGCGAATGGATCTACGGCCGCCGGCCGGTGATGGAATTGCTGCGCGCCGGTCGCCGGCATCTCTACGAGGCGCTGCTGCCCAGCGGTGGCCGGGACACCCCCGAGGTGGCGGAGCTGCGCGCCAAGCTGGTGTCCGCCGGCGTGCCAGTGCGCCCTGGCCAGCGGCAGGAGCTCGACGCGCTGGCTGCGGGCGGCAACCACCAGGGGCTGGCGTTGCGTGTGGGCGGCTACCCGTATGTCAGTCTGGAGCAGGTGGTGCACGACGTGCGCGAGCAGCCGCTGGCGCTGGCGCTGCTGCTGGACCACATTGAGGATCCGCAGAACGTCGGCTCGCTGCTGCGCAGCGCCGAGGCTGCGGGCGTCACGGGCGTGCTGCTGCCCGAGGATCGTGCGGTCGGGATTACGCCGGCGGTGGTGCGGGCGTCTGCCGGCGCCTCCGAGCATCTGCGTATCGCGCGGATGGTCAACCTGGTCCGCGCCATGAAGGCGCTGCAGGATGCCGGCGCCTGGCTGGCGGGGCTCGATCTGGGTGACGACGCGCGGCGCTATACGGAGATCGACTTCCGTGGCCGCATGGGGATCGTGGTCGGCGCCGAGGGCGAGGGGATCGGCCGGCTGGTGCGGGAAACCTGCGACTTTATCGCGCAGATCCCCATGCAGGGCCGGGTGGCGTCTCTTAACGCCGGTGCGGCTGGCGCGATCGTCTTGTTCGAGGCCGTGCGCCAGCGCGCGGTGCCGGGCAGGGCAACGTAAGAAATCGTGTAGCCGCAGATGAAGCCCTCATAAAGCAGCGGACGGGCAGGCGAAGAGGTCGAAGGCAATTTGCCGCGCGTAGCGCGCAAGCTTTCCCTTCGTGAACTTCCGGATTTGCTTCCGCTCCTTCGTGTCCGCTTTTCCGATCAGACGGACTGGTTTGCCAAATCATCCCCGCAGTCGGCGGAGCTGTTCGAGCAGCGGCAGGAGCGCCTGCCAGCGGTTGCCGGGGGTGATGAGGTAGACGCCGTCGAGTTCGCCAGCGAGGGTGTCGAGCAGGCTGGCGACGTGGTCGAGCGCGGCGCGCTGCTGGTCCGCGGGGTCCGGCAGCGAGGCTAGGCGCGCGAGCAGCTCTTCCGGCAGGCGGATTCCGGGGACCTCATGGTGCAGATAGGCGGCGAGCTTGTGGGTTACCGGTGGCAGGAAGCCGAGGAAGACGCGCAACCCCGGGAGGCGGGTCTGTTCAAGCACACGGCGAGCCTGTTCCACGGTGAATATAGGCTGCGTCATGACGAACATGGCGCCTTCGGCCTGCTTGCGGCGCAGGCGTGCGGTCTCAGCCGCGAGGTTGGGCGCGGCGGAGTTGAATGCCACGCCGATGGAGAAATCGGTCGTGCCGCGCAAATCGCGTCCGGCTGCGGAACGGCCGCGGTTCAGGCCAGCCACCAGCCGCACCAGGCCGGCGGAGGTGAGTTCGTAGACGGAAACCACGCGCGAATGGCCGCCGCGCTGGGCAGGGTCGCCGGTGACAGCGAGGACGGATTGAATTCCAGCGGCGTGCGCTGCGAGCAGCGTGGACTGCAGGCCGAGCGAATTGCGGTCGCGGCAGGTGACGTGGCAGACCACCTGGCCGCCGGTTTCGCGGCGGATCTGCGCGCCGAGGAAGAAATTATCCATGCGCACCGATGCCAGCGGGTTTTCGGCGAGGCTGATGGCATTGGCGCCGGCACGCAGCAGCGCTCGTGCGCCGGCCAGTACAGGTTGCCATTCGAGGTGCGGGGGAGGGTCGAGCTCGGCGATCGCCGGCAGGCGACCGTGCAGGCTGGCGAGAAACCCGCCTGGCATGGTTGACGCGGGTTGCGGATGGAGAACAACGGCCGGCGCGGCAATGGAGATAGGGCCCGGCGTGGCTACGACACGCGTTGGCGGCACGCGCCGCAGCGCAGCCAGCGCATGATGGATGGCGCGGATCGTCTCGGGTGTGGTGCCGCAGCAGCCTCCAATGAGTCGCACACCGCGGCCAGCCCATTCTGCGGCCTGCGCGGCGATGTAGGCGGGCGTGGAGAGGTAGACCGTGCGGCCGCCGATGCGCTCGGGGAAGCCGGCGTTGGGGTAGAGGCTGACAAAAGCACGGTCGCCGGCGCCGGCCAGAAGGCCGTCGAGCGCCTGCCGGATGGCGGGTAGGCCGCTGCCGCAATTGGCGCCGACCACGGCGGCGCCGGCATCGACCAGACGCTGTGCTGCCTCCTGTGCGGCGATACCCGAGGCGGTGTGTCCCTCGGCAAAGACCAGTTGTGCAATGATCGGCAGACGGCCCCTGGTTGCAGCGCGCACTTCTTCCAGGGCCAGCAGGATGGCGGCGAGGTCGTCGAACGTCTCGAGCAGCAGGGCGTGCACGCCGTTCTCGCAGAGCACCTGCGCCTGTTCGCGGTAGGCGGCGCGCACAAGGGCCTCGTCCCAGGCTTCGTCGTGCGGCGCGAGCGCCACAGGGCCGATCGAGCCGGCGATCCAGGCGTGGCCGTTGGCGGCCGCGAGCGCGAGACGGGCTGCTGCGGCGTTGATTTCTGCGGCCTTCCCGGCGTACCCCTGCGCGGCCAGCGACACGGCATTGGCGCCGAAGGTGTCGGTTTCGATCAGTTCGGCGCCAGCCTCGAGAAAGGCGGCGTGGACGCGGCGGACGGCATCCGGATCGCGCAGCACGAGCGCTTCCGCGCCCTGGCGGATGTCGTGGCCCAGCTCGTGCAGATAAGTTCCCATGGCCCCGTCGCCGACGACGGGGCCTCTGGCGAGGCGTTGCAGCAATGGTTCCAAAGGTGGCATGCGGCAGGCTCCGAGTCGATTACCAGCCTATTGGAACAGAACCGGGGCGAATGGGCAAGCCGGGTAGGGTGCAAGACACGAAGTCGCGCAGGACACGAAGCGGACAAAGGAGAGGGGCAAAGCACGAGGGTCGTTCACGGGCATGGGGCTTCAAGCCTGGAGGCACTCGCGGATCTTCCGGTCGAGGCTTTCGCGCGTGAACGGCTTGGGGAGAAAATGCACGCCGGATTCGAGCGCGCCGCGCTGGGTCAGCACGTCGGCGGTGAAGCCGGAGATAAAAAGGTACCGGGTGTTGGGGCGGGTTCCCGCCAGCCGATAAGCCAGGTCGCGGCCGTTCATGCCCGGCATGATGACGTCGGTCAGCAGGAGCTGGATCTCGCCTGGATGTTCCGCGGCGAGGCGCAGGGCGCTTTCGGGACCGTCTGCCACGAGGACCGAGTAGCCAAGGCTGGAGAGGAACATCTGTGTGATGTCGCGGACGGATTCGTCGTCCTCTGCCAGCAGGATGGTCGTGCGGCGGTTGTCAGGAACCTGTGTGCTGGTACGGCTGGCAATGGCTGGCGGCTGCGCGACTGCTGCGGCGGCGCATTGCGGCCAGTAAATCTGGAAGGTCGTCCCGTGCGCCGGGGTGCTGGCGACGTCGATGAATCCGCCGTTCTGCTTCACGATGCCGAAGACCGTGGCCATGCCCAGACCGGCGCCGACGATGCCCTTGCTGTGGGCGGCAAAGAACGGCTCGAAGATATGCGCCAGCGTTTCCGGGGCCATTTCCACGCCGGTGTCACGGAACGTGAGCCGAACATATTCGCCGGGCAGCGTGCCGGGGTGGCTGGCACAGAAGCCGTCGTCCATGGTGGCATTGGCGGTTTTGATAAAAATTGTGCCAATGCCCCGGGTGGCGTCGCGGGCCCGGATTGCCAGGTTGGTCAGCACCTGGTCGAGCTGAGCCGGGTCCAGCTTGATGGCCGCGAGTCCGGCGCCTGGCTGCCAGTCGATGGTGATCTCCTCACCGACCAGCGGGCGCAGGAGAGCGAGCGTGGCGGTGACGGCTTCGTTGAGGTTTACGACTTGCGGTGCGATCACTTGCTTGCGGGCAAAAGCGAGAAGCTGGCTGGTCAGGTTCGCCGAGCGTTTGGCGCTGGCGGTGATGCTGTCGAGCCACTCGGCAATGGGGTGGTTGTCATCGATTTGCTCCCGGCAGAGCTGGGCGTACCCGAGGATGCCGGTGAGGAGATTGTTGAAATCGTGCGCCACGCCGCCGGCGAGGCGGCCCACAGACTCCATCTTCTGGACCTGCGCGAGCTGGGCCTGCAGCTTCTCCTTCTCCTCCTCGGCCCGCTTGCGCGCATCGATATTCTCGACCAGCACCAGCATGTGCAGGGGGTGCCCATTCTCGTCGTGGATGACGGTGACAGTTGCGGCGCCCCAGAAGAATTCGCCCGTTTTCGTCAGGTAGCGCTTCTCGACCTTGTATTGCGCAAGCGTTCCCTCCCAGAGCTGCCGGGCGGCGGCCAGGTCGCTTTCACGGTATTCCGGGTGGGTGATGTCTTGGAACGAGAGGCGGAGCAGTTCTGTCTCCGAATAACCGAGCATGCGGCACAGGGTGGGGTTGGTCGCAAGAAAGCGACCGCCGGGCATGGTTTGCAGGGAGACGCCCACCGGGGTTTCCGCGAAGATCTTGTGAAAGCGCATCTCGCTCTCCCGCAGCGCCGACTCCTCCCGCTGGCGGAGCAGGACGATGCCAATGCTGGCACCCAGGCCTTCGAAGAAGCGAATGGTCTCTGCCGTGAACAGGCCGCTCCGGCGGTCGTTCAACTGCAGCAGGCCGATGATCTCTGCTCCCGAGCGCAGGGGGATCATTGCGACCGATTCATAGCCGACGTCGCGGCAGCGGTTGCGCAGGCCAGTCAGCCCGGGCGTGCCGCGCGCCGCCGCCAGGAAGTCCGCCGTGTTGTTGCTCCAGAAACTCCCGCCTTCGGTAAAGAAGGGGAGCTGCGGATTGGTGCGGCAGCACAGTACGCTGCCGCACATGCACTGCAGGACGGGCTTGCCATGCTCGTCGCGGAGAATCTCGCCGGTTGCGGCATGGGCGCACAGGCGGGCCTCGGCCAGCACGAATTCCGGCGCGAAGCCAACGGTTTACCGATAAGGGAAGTCATCGCCGTCGCGCAGGCGGATGCCGACAGCGTCAACGCTCATCGCGGACCGGATTAACTGCAGGATGTCGCGGATCATGTGCGCGGCGTCCTCGGGGCTGTTCAGGCGGTCCAGAATAGCCCGTGCGAGTCGCTCGCGGTCCTCTGTCAGCTTGCGGGACGTGACGTCCCAGAACATGCCGAAGATGCCCGTGGTGTTGCCCTGCTCATCACGCACCGGCATCTTGATGGTATAGGTCCAGATCTGGCGGCCCTTGGCCTCGGAAAAGTCTGTTAGCTCCAGGGTCTCGCCGGTCTCCAGCATGCGCCGATCCTCGGACCGAAATTTGTCAGCTGTTTTTTGGGAGAAGAGTGTCGTGTCTTCCTGTCCCAGAATCTGCTCGACCGGCTTTCCCAGCTGGCGGGCGAAGCTCTCGTTTACCAGCGTGTAGCGCAAGTCCCGGTCCTTGATGAAGACGTTTTGCGGGATGTGCTGCACGAGCGTCCGGAAGCGGGCCTCACTCTCGCGCAGCGATTTCTCCATCTGCCGACGGTACGTGATGTCGCGGATAAACCCGAACACGCCGACGACCTGCCCTTGAATATTGCGGTGGGGGGTGTAGATGGCGGAGATCCAGCTCTCACGGCCGGTTTTGTGCACGCGGTTGTAGGAGATGTCGGGCGAGTGGACTGTCTCGCCGGCGAGGGCGCGCGCCAGCAGCTTGTCGACTCCCTGCTCAACCAGGTGAGGAAACAGCGCGAGCGCCTTCTGACCGAGAACCCGGGATGCAGGCACGCCCGTCAGCGCTTCCATAAAGGGGTTCCAGGCGCAATAGCGCAGGTCCCGGTCGTACAGGACGATTCCTTCGGCAGCGCTGGAAAGAATCTCTTGTTTGAGATTAAGCGCGCTCTCCAGCCGATCCGACAGGCTGGCAGGCTTTTGGCAGGTCAGCGTGCGGCGCCGTCTGAATATAAGCCTTTGTAATCTGGCAAACATATACAGGAAACTCTTGCGGTATAAGCGCACGTTCTTCCACTATACAACCACGACAAAAGTGAAGAATGAAATATAGCCAAAGGACAATGTAAAAGCCAGTACACAACTGACACCGGAAGGATTTCAGGATTCAGTATCGATTGCCGTGCCGGCGGCGACATTGTAGGGTGTTAAACAACCTGACGGGTTTTGATCCCGACACCGATGCCGGGATAGCGATAACACAGGTTAGCAAGGAAGCCAGTCATGCCCAAACCGCGCAACGAGACCGATCCCCGCTTGATCGCCACGCCGCTGACAGCGGCCAATCTGGTCGCCTACCAGGAAGGCGCAATCGTCAGCCGCACGATCCTCGACAAGGAGGAGGGGACAATCACGATCTTCGCATTCGACAAGGGGCAACGGTTGAGCACGCACTCCGCTCCGTTCGATGCCCTGGTGCAGATGCTGGACGGCACGGCCGTGATCGCCATTGAGAACGCGGAGTTTCAGGTCAGCGCCGGCCAGTGGATCGTCATGCCCGCCAACAAGCCACACGCCGTGCGTGCGGATGCGCCGTTCAAGATGGCGCTCGTGATGATCCGGGCGAGGTAGGCGCATCTTCGGGCTGCGCAGAATCGGGCCTCCTGATTTTCTTCATGCCGGCAACCAATCCAGCCGATGCACAGACCGGCGCCTGGCACGCGGCGGCGCGGCGCGTGCGCTGCCTGATCGCCAAGGAGTTGGCCCAGTTGCGGCGCGATCCGCGGCTGTTCGGGTTGCTGCTGATCGCGCCGATCTTGGAGCTGACGATTCTCGGGTTTGTGGTTACCAACGACATCCGCGACATCGACCTCGCGGTGCGTGATAACGATCACACGCCGCAAAGCCGCGAGTTCGTGCGCGCGCTGGCTGCCTCTGGCTATTTTCTTGTGCAGCCGCTGGCAGGCGCAGCCGGCCGCGATGACGCCACGCTGGTTTCCGGCCGTGCGGGGCTTGTGGTGACGATCCCGGCTGGCTTCGGCCGCCGCCTTGCGCAGGGATCGTCGGCGGAAGTGCAGGCGCTGGTGGATGGTGCGGACAGCAATTTTGCTGTCTACGGCGTTTCCTACCTGCAAAAGGCGGCGCGACTCTTCTCGGAACGGCTGGTGCGTGCTGCGGCCACGGAACGGATCGAGCGGGCCGGCGTGCACCTGCCAACGGTCCGGGCGGCCACGCGCGTCTGGTACAACCCGGAACTCAAGTCCCGCTTCTACATGGTTCCGGCGCTGATGGCTCAACTGCTGATGATCACCACCATGCTGGTGGCCAGCATGGCGCTGGTGAAGGAGCGCGAGGAGGGGACGCTGGAGCAGGTGCTGGTTACTCCGCTGCGGCCGCTGGAGCTGATCCTCGGGAAACTGCTGCCGTTCGTGGTGGTCGGCGCCGTGGAAGTGGCGGTGGCTGTTCCGCTCATGATCGTGGTCTTCGACCTGCCGTTCCGCGGCGACGCAGGGTTCCTTTTCGCTGTCTCAGGACTCTACCTGCTGACCACGCTGGGGCTCGGCCTGCTGGTCTCCACGCTGGTCCGGACCCAGCAGCAGGCCATGCTGGTGGCAGTCTTTTTTGTGATGATGCCGTTCATGATGCTCTCGGGGTTCGCGTTCCCGATCGAGAACATGCCGCGCGCGATCCAATGGGTGACAGCCGCGATCCCGTTGAAGTACTACCTGATCTTGGTGCGCGGTATCTTCCTGAAGGGCACCGGCTTCGCCACGCTCTGGCGCGAGACGCTGATCCTCGCCGGTTTTGGCGTGTTGATTCTGGGGCTGGCTGTGGCGCGGTTCCGCAAGCGGCTCGACTGAGGAACCGGCGCGCGGCCTCTCGCGCTGCAATTGCTAACCTGCTCGTTGACACCTCCACGCCGTGGAAGTATGTTTGTCGCCATGAAGCGGCTTCTTGCCAGCCTGGCGGTGCTTGTTTTTGCCGTCGGCATGCTCGTGTTGCCGGTCCTGCACCGGCAGCACTGCTCTCACCACGAAGCCGACTGCCCCGTCTGCCAGCTTGCCAACGCGCCGCTGGACGCCGCGAACCCGCTCGTCGCGCCGGGCCAGTTGCCGCTGCTTCCGGCACTGGCCGAGGTTTACTTTCTGGCCGCACCGGTTGTGCGTCTGTCGTGGGACGCTACGCAACCGCGCGCGCCGCCTCCTGCCTGACGACTCCTTCATCCGTCAGGTTTTCGCGTCGGTTTCCCTCCGGCGTGGAGTTGTGCATTCAATCAGGAGGCATTTATGAAGCGTTTTCGTTTGTGCGGCTGGCTGCCGCTGTTTCTGGCATTGGCTGCTACTGGCAGCCTGGCCGCCGAAGACCCCTCGATCACGAGTCTGCAGGAAGAGGTGCGCCTGTTGCGCGCCCGCCTCGATGTTCTGGAGCGGAAGCTGGCAGAGGCTTCGACCAATCTGCCGCTGGCATCGCCGACCGCGATGGCTCCCCCGGCTGCGCCGGCCGCACCACCTGCCACGCTGCCGTTGCTTGTGCCGGAGCTTTCATCCTCCGGCCTTTCGATCGGTCGCGCCGGCGGCGCCTACATGAACATGAGTTTCGACGTGCTGGCAAACGCTGGCTGGGCATCCACGCCGGATGTCAAGTCCATCCAGCCCGGCGGGCATGATCCTTCGCAGCGGGGGGTTTCTCTGCGCAACGCCGAGATCGCGCTTGACGGTGCGGTGGATCCCTATTTCAAAGGTTTCGCCAACATCGTCATGTTTACGGAGCCTGACGAGAGCACAGGCATCGAGCTTGAGGAGGCCTATGTGCTGACGACCTCCCTGCCGGAGGATCTGCAGCTCAAGGCCGGGCGTTTTTTCGCCGAGTTCGGGCGCATGAACAGCCAGCATCCGCACACCTGGGCGTTTGCGGACATGCCGCTGGTGCTGAATCGCATGTTCGGCGAGGACGGTCTGCGGCAGAACGGCGCCCGCATCTCCTGGCTCGTTCCCACGCCCAACTATACCGAGGTCATGCTGGGCGTGTTTAACGGGCAGGGGTCGGACGCGTTCAGCTTCCGCTACCCGGGCGAGCCTGACGCGCTCGGCATTCCGCGATTCTATGGCCGGGCCACCACGAACCGTGCGCTGAACGCGCTGGGCGACCTGCTGTTCGTGCCGCGCCTGACGTCGTCGTTCGACCTCACCGAGGAGCAGACGCTGGTGCTCGGCGCCTCCGCGGCGATCGGTCCCAACGATACCAGCGACCACGCCCGCACGTTGATCTACGGCGCCGACGCCTTCTGGAAATGGAAGCCCGTGGACGCCGAAGGGGGCTGGCCGTTCGTCACCTGGCAGACCGAGGTTCTCGGCCGCAACTTCCAGACTGGCGCCGACCCGGTTGCGGCGCTACCCGCCGAAAACCTGCACGACTGGGGGTATTACTCGCAGGTGCAATGGGGGTTCGAGCCGCGCTGGGTCCTCGGGCTGCGCGGTGAGTATGTGGCGGGCGACCATAGCGCCAGCGCCGACGCCAACGAGGAGCGGCTGACCGAGCGCCGTGTTTCCACGGACATCACCTTCTTCCCCACCGAGTTCAGCAAGCTGCGTCTGCAGTACAACCACACCTGGCGGGAAAGTCTGCCGGACGAAAACGCCGTCTGGCTGCAACTGGAATTCATGCTCGGCTCGCACGCCGCGCACAAGTATTGATCGAAAGGAGTTTGCCATGAACCGACTGATTCTGCTGATCCCATCATTGGCCGTTGCCACGCTTTCGTCGCTTGCGGCGGATCCGCTGCGGGTTGTCGCCACCACGCCTGAATTCGGCGCCATTGCCGCGGAGGTCGGCGGCGACCTTGTGCAGGTGGTTTCACTGGCCAAGCCCACCGAGGACGCGCACTTCGTGGACGCCAAGCCGAGCCACGCCGTGAAACTGGCACGCGCCGACATGTTGGTCGAGGGCGGTGCCGAGCTGGAGGCTGGCTGGCTGCCGCCGTTGCTCGACAATTCACGCAACGTGAAGCTGGCTGCCGGCCAGCCCGGGCACGTCGCCTGCGCCGAAGGGCTGGCGCTGCTCGAGGTGCCGGCTGCGCTGGACCGTTCCAAGGGCGACCTGCACGCCCTGGGCAATCCGCACTATATGACAGACCCGCTCAACGCCCGTTTCGCCGCGGCGCGCATCGGCGAGGCGTTCTGCACGGTGGATGCGGCGCACGCCGACACGTATCGCGCCCGTCTGGCAGCATTTGGTAAACGGCTTGACGAACGGATGGCTGTCTGGCAGCGCCAGCTGGCGCCATTCCAGGGGCGACGTGTGGCCGCCTTCCATAATTCCTGGCCGTACTTCGCGCGCCGGTTCGGGTTGAAGATCGATCTCTTTCTCGAGCCCAAGCCCGGGATTCCGCCGACGCCGGCCCATCTGGCCGATGTGATTACCACCATGAAGGCGGAGAAGGTCGGTGTCATCCTGCTGGAGCCGTACCAGAACCGCCGCACCGCCGAGACGGTGGCTGAGAAGACGGGCGCGGCCATTGTCGCGGTCACGCAGTTCCCCGGCGGGATCAAGGGGACGGAGGCGGGCTACGTCGAGATGATGGACGCCAATGTGGCCGCGCTCGCCCAGGCGCTGCAGGGTGGCGAGGTCGGGAAAGGCGGTCGGCCATGAGCGAAGCGTTCGAAATCATGCGCTGGCCGTTTATGGCCTGCCTGCTGTTGCCAGGTCTGCTGGTCTATTTCGGGCTGCACATCGTCCGGCGCGAGATTATCTTCGTGGATCTTGCACTGGCCCAGGTGGCCGCCTTCGGCATCTGTCTGGCCATCTTGCTCGGGCACGACGCCCACGACTGGCAGACAACCGCTTGGTCGGCAGGCTTCACCCTGGTCGGCGCGGCGCTATTGACGTTGACGCGCCCCAGCGGCAAGCGCGTGCCGCAGGAGGCGCTGATCGGCATCGTCTACGTGGTGGCCGCCGCAGCTGGGCTGCTGCTGCTGAGCCGCACACCCGAGGGAAACGAGGAACTGCGCAAGACGCTGGTGGGCGAGGTGCTCCTCGTCCGCCCGGCCGAAGTACTGCGCACGTTTGGGTTGTTTGCGGTCGTTGGCGTGCTGATGGCCGTCTTCCGGCGGCCGTTCCACCGGCTGACCTTCGATCCACAGGGGACGCGTGCATCCGGCATGCGGCTCTGGCTCTGGGATTTCTTTTTCTACGTGCTGTTCGGCGTGGCGGTGACCAGCTTCCTGCGCATGGGTGGCGTGCTGCTGGTCTTCTCGTACCTGATCATCCCGGCCGTCTGTGCCCGGTTGGTGGTCACATCGCTGACTGCGCAGCTTTTGATCGGCTGGGTGATCGCCACGCTGGCCGGCATTGGCGGCCTGTACGGATCCTACCAGCTCGACCTGCCAACCGGCGCGGCCATCGTCTGCACGCTGGGAGTGGCGTTGCTCCTGACCGGCTTCTGGCGCGCGGTTGCCACGCGACGAGAGGGGTAGGGGCCATCGCCCTACATCTTCCGCACCTCGATGATCCGCGTGCGGGCGTCGGGGGCGAGGCGGATGTTCACCCGGATTGCGTCGGCCGGCAGGAGGTCGCCGGCGCGTTCCGGCCATTCAATGGCCACCAGCGCCCGGCGCTCCAGATACTCGCTGAAGCCGATGGACAGCAGGTCGTCCGGCGAATGGAGCCGGTAGAGGTCCATGTGCACCAGCGGCAGGCCGGTGCCGGCGTATTCGCCGACCAGCGTGAAGGTGGGGCTGGTGATCGGCCGTTCGATCCCGAGCGCGCGGGCTAGTCCCTGCACGAACGTGGTCTTGCCTGCGCCGAGTTCGCCCTGCAGCGCCACCACGCCGCCGTCCGGCAGTTGTGCAACCAGTTGCGCGGCCACGCGCCAGGTGGCCGGGACGCTGCGGCAGCGGAA
This sequence comes from uncultured bacterium, assembly GCA_903916675.1. GTDB lineage: Bacteria > Verrucomicrobiota > Kiritimatiellia > RFP12 > CAIWXQ01 > CAIWXQ01. The sequence goes on from CAIWXQ010000043.1 coordinate 46,452, forward strand.
TGTGGAGCAGGTGGATGGCATGGGGCGAACGAAACGCAATCAGGCGACGCGTTCCACCACGATGGCAGGATCCACGGTCTCACGCAGGATGCGCTCGATCCCCTGTTTGATCGTCATGGTGGCATGCGGACAGCCGCCGCAGGCACCCTTGAGGCGTAGCGTGACCTGCGTGCCTTCGATGCCGACGACATCCATGTCGCCGCCGTCAGCCTGCAGCATTTTGCGGAGTTCTTCCAGCTTGGCGCGGATCTTCTCGTCCATTTCAGGTCCTTCCGGTTCGTTGCCACCCCTCTATGTTGCCCGAGTGGAAGCGGGGGAACAAGGCTGTTTTGTTGACTTCAGATTACCTGAGCACTACGCAGAACAGCACGCCGAGGAAATGCAGCACACTGCCGCCGAGCACGAACAGGTGCCAGACCGCGTGCATAAACGGGATGTGGCGGGCGATGTAGAAGGCGATGCCGATCGTATAGCAGAGACCGCCGGCCACGATCCACATCAAGCCGTATCCGCCGATGCTTCGCCACAGCGGATAGACCGCGATGAGGACGATCCAGCCCATTAGCAGGTATGTCATTGTTGAGAGAATCCGCCAGCGGTGGATGTAGCGCGCCTGAAACACGACGCCCGCCACGGCCAGCCCCCAGACGACGCCGAACAGGGTCCACCCCCAGGCACCGGCCGTGCGCAGCGGCCCGAGCGTGTAGGGCGTGTATGTTCCTGCGATCAGCAGGTAGATCGACGAGTGATCCAGCACGTTCCACAACCGCTTGGCGCGCGGATGACGGATGCTGTGGTACAGCGTGGAGGAGAGATACAGCAGGCAGAGCGTGGTGCCGTAGATGCTGGTGCTGACGATGGCCCACGTATTATGCCGCGATGCGGCCAGCACGACGGCCACGCTGAGGCAGGTCACGCTCACGGCCAGGCCGATGCCGTGCGTGATGGCATTCGCCAGTTCCTCCGCGGGCGTCTGCTCGCGTGCGGTCCTGTGCGGCACCTGGTTATGGATGTCCATTGCCTTTCCATATTGCCCTGTCCGGTCGCGCAAGTCCATAATCTGCTCACGCAAGGGGTTTCTTATGGTGAAGGGGCAGCCGCAGGAAAAGTTTTCGACGGGCATCGACACGCTGTTGGAGCGGCATCGGTCCTGGCTGGCCGGCCGGCGGGTGGCCTTGCTGAGTCATCAGGCTGCGCTGGACCGCGATGGAGCGACTTCCGCGCAGCGGCTGCATCGCGAACTGGGGTCGAGACTGGTCGCGCTCTTCGGTCCGGAGCATGGTTTCTACGGTCAGGCCGGCGCAGGCGTGCCCACGTACACGCGGCGGCATCCGGACTGGGGGATCCCGATCCATTCGCTCTACGGCGCCTGTCGCAAGCCCACGCCACAGATGTTGCGTGGGGTGGAGGTTCTGGTCTGCGATCTGCAGGATCTCGGCGCACGCTGCTACACCTACTTGGCCACGCTGCGCAACGTGCTGGAGGCAGCGGCGGAGAACGGCGTGCGCGTGATCGTGGCAGACCGCCCGATCCCGCTGCCGTGCATCGTGGACGGACCTGTGCTGAAGCCGGCTTTTGCGTCGTTTGTCGGCCCGGCGCAGCTTCCGATGGCTACGGGCCTGACGCCCGCAGAATCCGCGCGCTGGCTGGCGCAGACGCTGTTGATTGCGGTCGATCTGCAAATCGCGCCGCTGCGCGGCTGGACGCGCGCAGCGCGGCGCGGACCGGACTGGCCGGAGTTTCTGCCGCCGTCTCCCGGCATCCGCACATGGGAATCCGGCATGACCTACCTGGCAACGGTTTTTTCCGAGGCGCTGCCGGGGATCGACTGCGGCCGCGGTACAAATCTCGCCTTCCGCACGGTGGGAGCGCCGTGGCTGCGCGCGGAACCGTTTTGCGAGCGAATGAACGCCCGCAGCCTGCCCGGTGTGTGCTTCTACCCGCATTGCTACGTGGCAGGTGTGGCGCCGTATGCCGGTCGCGAACTCGACGGTGTGCGCATAGCCGTAACAGGTCCGGACCGGTTCCAGCCGGTGACAACATCGGTATTTCTTTTGCACGAGCTGGCGAGAAGTTACGGTACGGCGCGCGTCTGGCGGCACAAGGGTGTGCGGCCGCAGTGGTTTGACCAGCTCTACGGCACGTCCGCGGTGCGCGAGGCGCTTGGCAAGGGGGCCAAGCCGGCGACGATTGTGGCGTCTTGGCAAGAGCAGCAGAGACCATACGTGGCAACACGCCGGCAGGCTCTGATTTATTGAGTCCCGTGTTGCCGGCAGGGTGGATGCGTCCATGACGGCAAATTCCCTCCGCCGCGTGTTTTTGTTATTGTCTCCTCCAATCGGGAGGGCATCGATGCGTACGAACGGCTTGTCTTTGTCAGCTCTGGCAGTCATGGGGTGTCTGGTTGCGGCAGCGATGCCTGCGGGCGCAAAGGAGTCCTCCAACGCCGCGCCGGTCGCTGCCGGCAGCTATACGGTTGCCGGTCCGGAGAAGAAGAATGGGACGGAGATTTACACGATCAACAGCGGTTACCAGAAGGGTCCGTGCAACCTGTTCGTGCTGCTGCCGGACAACTATGACAAGAGCAAGCGCTACAAGGTGCTCTACGTGCTCCCCTGCTTCACGGGTGGCAGCCCCGGTCTGGACGAGGTCAGGAAGCTGAATCTGGCCAACAAGCACAACTTCATCGGCGTGTATCCCGGGTACAGCGCATACCCCTCGCCAAATGGTCCCTGGTATGGCGACCATCCGACAGATCCTCTCATTCGCTGCGACAGTTACCTGGTGGAAGTCATCGTTCCGTTTGTGGACAAGACCTATCCGACGATTGCCAAGCCGGAGGGGCGCATCGTCATTGGATTCAGCAAGTCCGGGGTGGGGGCCCTGCAGGTCTTCCTGCGGCACATCGACGTTTTTGGGCGGATGGGGGCCTGGGATGCGCCGCTGCTGGGCGGCAGCGAGCATCCAGAGTATTATGGCCCGAGGGAGAACTTCGACAAGGAATTCTCGGCCGCCAACCTGCTGACCAGGCGGCTGGACCTGCTCAAGGGGAAGCCTGCCCGCATGGCCATTGCCGGGCCGGGGCCCAAGGGCAGCATGACGGGGTCTTCCGGGGCGCACGAACTGTTGGACAAGCTCGGGATCGCCCACTATTCAAACTTGTCGCTCGGCGGCACGCACGCATGGAACAGCGGCTGGCTCGGTCCCTTGGTGGATGTCCTGATGGCGGATGACATGACAAAGGCACCTGCGGGCGGCGCGGCCCAGAAGTAGACACCATGCGCATCGGAATCATTGGCGCGGGACATGCGGGGATCGAGGCGGCCATGGCTGCGCGGAACGCAGGCGCCGAGGTGGCGCTTTTTTCTGCGGAGCCGGTGCTGCCGTATTTTCGACCGCGGCTGGTGGGCGTGGCGATGGGCATTACGGCGCCGGAGGCGATTGCCTTTCACCCGGCCGCCTGGTATCAGGATCGCGGCATCGATCTGCACATGGGCGCACCGGTCACCGCGCTGGATGTCGCGGCGCGAACGGTCATCGCTAACGGCGGCACAGAACGGTTCGACGCAATGGTGCTCGCCTGCGGCGCAACGCCGCGGATGGCGCCGGTCTGCTGCACGACGCCCGGTTCGCCGATCTTTACGCTCTGGTCCATGGCGGATGCGTTGCAAATCCGCCAGCGGGTGCGGCCAGGCGCGCGGCTGGTCATGATTGGTGGGTCGAGCCTCGGCGTGGAGAGCGCGCTGACAGCCTGCGGACAGCAAGTGCAAGTGACGATCGTCGAAGGTCTCCCACGTCTTTTCCCGCAGTTGCTTGGCTCGGGGGCTGCTGTATTTCTGCGGCAACAGCTCGAGTCGCGCGCGATCGTCGTTCGAACCGGCCACGCAGTGGCTTCGCTGGCGCCGCACGGCGACGGGGTTCGTGTCGAACTGGCCGGCGGCGCCATCTGCGAGGCGGAACTGGCGATGATCTGCATCGGCGCGCGATCGAACCTGGAGCTGGCGCAGCAGGCCGGGCTGGCAACGGCGCAAGGGGTCTGCACAGACGATTGCCTGCAGGCGGCGGAAGGGGTCTTTGTGGCAGGTGACGTCTGTCAGGCCGCGGGCCGGCTGCCGCGCGGCGCGGTGCGCGAGGCAATGGCGCAGGGACGGATGGCTGGTGCGAACGCGGTGGCTTTTGCGACCGGCGGACAGCTGCAGGCGTTTGTGCCAATGCAGTCGCCCATGACTTTGCGCGCCGCTGGCGTAGAGATTGTTGCCATCGGGCAGGCTTCCGGTCTGGTGGAGGAGCGCCTGCCGGATGGTGCGGCTGGCACCTATCGCGCCGTCACGCGCCACACGGATGGCTCCCTGGCCGGCGTACAGATGATCGGCACGCGCGAAGGATTTGACGAACTGGCGGCTCAAATAGGGGGCTTGCGTGTCTGCCGCACCTGACAACTATCTCCCGCGCTCCGGTTTGGCGATCCCCATCCCGCCGCCGGGGCGCAGCGCCTGGCAGCGCCTGCTGGATATCTTGGTGGCGGACCGTCGGCATGTCTGGGTCTTGGGCACATTGCAGGCCTTTCAGGCAATCACCTACATTCCGTTCACGGCGGCGATCACGTACCTGATTGACAACGTGGTGACGCCCGCGGGGATTCCATTCGAGCGTCGCTGCTGGCTGGTCGCCGCCTGGGCTGGCGCCCTGTTGTTGCTGTGGCCGGTCCATGCGTGGTGCACGATTCGCGCCTATGGCTTGTCGCAGGAGTTGATCCGCACCACCACAGCCCGCCTGCGCCGCATGACAATTGACCATCTGCAGCGCATGTCACTTTCGTATTTCACCCGGCGCGGGGCAGGCGCGCTGTCGAACCAGGTGACGGTAGACCTCGGCCGTGTGGAGGGGTTTCTGGGGAACGTGGTGGGCTCGTTTCTGGCCAGCATGACGATCGGGATTGCGTCGTCGGCTTATATTTTCTGGCTGAACTGGAAACTGGCGCTGATCGCCGGGGTGGCGGTCCCGTTCCAGATTCTGGTCATCCGCAAAACAAACCGGCGCGTCCGGGAACTCAACCGGAATGTGCAGCGTAGTGGCGAAATGTTCTCGGCCCGGATTGTGGAGTTTATCGGCGGCATGCGCCTGACCAAAAGCCTGGGGAACGAAGAACTGGCCGCCAGCCAGCTGGGGGACTCCATCGAGGAAATTCGGGTTCGCGGGCTTTCCCAGAGCCTGTACATGCGCAAGCTGACGTTTCTCCTGCAGTTTTTGACCGAATACTCGACCACGTTGGTGTGGTGCGCCGCCGCAGTCATGGTGCTGCGGGGCCATGCCACTCTCGGTCAGGCCTTCGGGTTCCTGGCGGTGCTGGGTTTTGTGCGCGGCGGGTTGTATTCCTGGCTGGGTGCGTATGATACCTGGCAGCAGGCCCGGCCGGGCATGGAAAGCCTGCTGGCCCTTCTCGATTCTCGCGAATTGGAGGATTACCACCATGCGGCGCGCCATGTTGAAATTGCCGGGGCGGTCACGTTCTCGGGCGTCTCCTTCCGCTATCCCGGCGCTGCCAACACGCCGGTTCTGGAGGCGATTGACCTGTATGTTCCCGCCGGGCAGCGCGTCGGACTGGTGGGCGAGACGGGCGCGGGGAAAAGCACCTTTCTCGATCTCATCCTTGGCTTTTACAAGCCCAATCAGGGCACAGTGCTGTATGATGGCCATGACCTCGCAACCATCGGCCTGCGGCAGCTGCGCCGGTCCTGTGCCATCATGAGCCAGGATGCCTTCCTGTGGAACACATCGGTGCGCGAGAACATCCGCTACGGCCGGCCCACGGCCACCGATGCCGAGGTGGAGAATGCGGCACGTCGGGCCCAGGCCCACGAGTTTATCTGTCATCTGGAAAACGGGTACGACACCTCGTGCGGTGAGCGCGGATCCTCGCTGAGCGGCGGTCAGCGCCAGCGCATCGCCCTGGCCCGGCTGTTCCTGCGCCAGCCCCGCATCATCGTCTTTGACGAGCCGACCAGCGCGCTGGACATCGAGACCGAGGCCCGGTTGCAGCGAGACCTCGACGTGTTCTGCGAGGGACGCACCACATTCATCGTTGCGCACCGGCTCTCCACCCTGCACGGGGTCAATCGCATCTTGGTGTTTCGCAAGGGGCGCATCATCGAGGATGGCAGCCCCGAGGAGCTGCAGACCCGTTCCGGCGGGCATTTTGCGCGTCTGCACGCCATCACGACGCAGCGCGCCCGGACGCCCAGACCGGGTTGACCGGCGTCCTGCGCAGGGCGTCTGCACAGGAGGGGGCGTCGCGGTTTCATGTCCGGATTGTAGCCTTGCCGGAAGGCTTGTCTAAAAGGTATCCTTATACGACAAATGTTTCCCGCGAATGCGGAAAACATTTGTCAGGGAGGTCATCATGAATGCGACTGTGAGCGACATGCTGCGTGCCAAGGGCGGAGGTGTCGAAACCATCGAATTGGGAGCGACCATTCTGGAGGCGGTCCAGCGCATGAGCGCCCGGCGGATTGGCTGCCTGGTGGTGCTGGATGCCGACAAGAGCCCCTGCGGCATCATCAGCGAGCGCGACTGCCTGTGGAAGACAGTCGCGGTGGGCGAAGCCATGGAGCGTACGCGGGTGCAGTCAAAGATGACTCCGATCGCGCAGATGAGCACGGTCACGGCTACCCATACGGTGGACGACTGCATGAGCCTGATGACGCGCGAGCGCCACCGCCATCTGCCGGTCATGGAGGACGGCAAGCTCGTCGGCTTGATTTCCATCGGCGACGTGGTCAAGTTCACGATCGGCTCGCACGAGGCCATGATCCAGAGCCTGCAGCGGTACATTCACGGAACCATGTAGCCTTCGATTTCTGTTTCTGCGCCCGTGCGGTTCGGACCGGCACGGCGGAACGACGAAAAAGGGGACTTTGCCATGTTATTTTTTGATCCGCTCTATCTATTGATGCTGGCTCCGGCGCTTCTGCTGTCGTTGGTGGCCACACTGCTGACGCGCGGCATGTTCGCGAAATACGCCAAGGTGCCGTCAGCCTCCGGTCTGACCGGTGCGCAGGCGGCTGAGCGCATGCTGCGCAGTCAGGGAATTTTCGATGTCAAGGTCGAGCGTGTGGACGGGTTTCTGACCGACCACTACGATCCCTCGCAGAAGACTCTGCGCCTCTCGCCCGATGTGTACGATGCGGAGTCGCTCTCCGCCATCGGCGTGGCCTGCCATGAGGCCGGACATGCGCTCCAGCACGCCCACGCGTACGCGCCGCTGGCGCTGCGTACCGCGCTGGTGCCGCTGGCGCAGTTCGGCAGTCAGGCCTCGTACTGGATCATCCTCGCCGGTTTCTTGCTCACGGGGTTCATCGGGCATGGCGCGGCGCTGCTCCTGCTCAAGATTGGCATTGTCTGCTTCGCCACAACCGTGGTTTTTGCGCTCGTGACCCTGCCGGTGGAGTGGGATGCCAGCCACCGCGCCAAGGAGCACATGGTCTCGTCGTTTGTCGTGGGGCCAGATCAGGCGGTGGCCGCGGGCCGCGTGCTGAACGCGGCGTTCCTGACCTATGTCGCCGCCGCCGTTTCCGCCCTCCTGACGCTGCTCTACTACTTGATCCGCTCCGGGTTGCTCGGCGGCGGACGACGCGACTGACCTCTGACCCCTGATCTCTGACCTCTGAATTCTGGCCTCCCAATATGTCTACCCAAACCCGCTCCTTCCAAGCTGAAGTCCGGCAACTGCTGGACATTGTCATCCACTCGCTCTACTCCAGGAAGGAGATCTTCCTGCGGGAATTGATCTCCAACGCCTCGGACGCGATCGACCGCGCGCAGTACGAGGGGCTCACGGACAAGACCCTCGTGGCCGACGCGCCGGTCTGGGAGATCGGGCTCCGCGTGGACAAGGCGGCGCGCACGCTGACCATCGAGGACAACGGCATCGGGCTGGACGCCGCTGGCATCGAATCGTGCCTTGGCACCATCGCGCGCTCCGGTACCAAGGTGTTTGTTGAGGCGGCCAAGGCCAAGTCCGGCGCCAACGCGCCGGAATCGATCGGCCAGTTTGGCGTGGGGTTTTACTCAGCGTTCATGGTGGCGGACAAGGTCACAGTCGATTCCCTCGCGCGCGGCGCGGGCGCGAAGCCGGTGCAGTGGTGGTCGGCCGGCGACGGCGTTTACACGGTGGCCGACAGCGCGCGCACCACGCCCGGCACGGCTGTGACGCTCCACCTGCGCGAAGGCATGGACGAATTTCTCGAGGAGTGGCGCATCCGCGAGCTGGTCAAGCAGCACTCCGATTTCATCGCCTATCCGATCCGTTTCACGGACGCCGCCAAGCCGCTGGCCGTTGCACCTGCGCCGGTCAATACCATGCGGGCGCTCTGGAAGCGCGCGAAGTCCGAGATCAAGGACGCGGAGTACAAGGAGTTCTACCAGCACCTTGCGCACGACCGCCACGACCCGCTGAAGACGATCCACATTGTGGCTGAAGGCGCGGTCGAGTTCCGTGCGCTGCTCTTCCTGCCGCCGGAGCCGACGTTCGACATGCTCATGCCCGCCGTCGGCAACCGCCGCCACGGCCTGCACCTCTACGTACGCAACGTGTTCATTGGGTCGGACTTCGATGCGCTGCTGCCCGAATACCTGCGGTTCGTGCGTGGCGTGGTGGAGTCCGGCGACCTGCCTCTGAACGTTTCGCGCGAGATGCTGCAGGATGACGCCGTCATCCGCAAGATCCGCAGCAACCTCGTGGCTAAGGTGCTCGCCACCCTGACGGAGATGCTGCGCGATGAACCGGAGGCCTACCGCAAGTTCTTCCGCTCCTTTGGCCGGATCCTGAAGGAGGGTTTCCACTTTGACCCGGATCACGCCGACAAGCTGAAGGAACTGGCTCTCTTCCCCTCGGCCAACACCGAGGGCGAGGGGCTGCTCTCGCTCCGGCAGTATCGCGATGCCATGCCGTCGAAGCAGCAGGAGATCTACTACCTTCTGGCGGAGAGTTTGGAGACCGCGCGGCAGTCGCCGCAGCTCGAGGCCGTGAAGAAACACGGCGGAGACGTGCTCTTTTTTGTGGACCCGATCGACGCCTGGGTGGCGGAGGAGGCCGGCGAATACGACGGCTGCAAGTTCCGCGCGATCGACCAGGGCGATCTCGATCTCGGCTCGCCGGAGGAACAGTCCGAGGCGAAGAAGCAGCGCGAGGTGGTGGACAAGTCGCTCCGGCCGCTGCTGGATTTGATGCGCGAGAAACTCTCCGGCGACGTGTCCGCCGTGCGCCCTTCCGCGCGTTTGACCGACTCGCCCTGCTGTCTGGTGGCCGCCACCGGCCGGCTGAACCCGGCCATGGAGCGCATGCTCCGCGCCATGAACCAGGAAGTGCCGAAGGAGCTTCGTATCCTGGAAGTCAACCCGACCCACCCGCTGCTGGCGCGGATGCAGAAGATGTTCGCAGCCGACCGCAACGATCCGCGGCTGGCGGACTTCGTGGAACTGCTGCACGGCGAAGCGTTGCTTGCTGAGGGCGCCGCGCCGCGCGACCCGCGCAAGTTCACGAAGCTGGTGGCGGATCTGATGACCCGGGCGGTGTGAATCAGTTGCGCGCGTTGTGAGGCGACAAAAGATGCCCGGGCGGATCCGGGTCCTTGCCCGATCCAGAAAGGGATTGCTCATGTCCGGTGAAAACACCCCTGTCGTTCCGGCGCCCTTTCTCTCCACGCCGCGGGCGCGCTGGGCGCATCGCATGCCGGCTATCCTTTTTTTCGGCGGGCTGCTCGTGGTTTTCTGCTACTACGCCACGGCTGTGGCGCGCGGCACAGGCGGGCACCCGGCGCTCGCGCAACCCGATTCGCTGATTTACATGCAGTACGCCCGTTCCATGGCTGAGGGGCATGCATACGTGTTCAGCCCCGGCGACGCGCCCTCGACCGGCAGCACCAGCCACCTCTATCCGTTTGTGCTGGCCGTGTTTTTTTGGCTTGGCGCGCGCGGCGACGGGTTAATCGACGCCATCTTTCTCTTGAACGCCGGATGCTTCCTCGTCTGGTTGCAGCTCTTCTGGCATGTGGCGCGGCGCGTGGCGCCGGCGCAGGCCCTGCTGGCTGCCGGGCTGGTGTTGCTCAATGGGCACCTGGCGCTGGCGGCCATGGGGCAGACGGACGTCACGCTGTTCCTGGCTCTGTCGTGGGGATTGCTGGCCGCGCTGCTGTACGGACGCTTCCGCTGGGCTGCAGTGTTGATCTTTCTTTGCGCGCTGGCGCGTCCGGAGGGGATGGTCCTGGCCACGATGCTGATGGGCCTGGCCGCCGTGTTTGCCTGGCGGCGATCGCCATTGGCGCGCGGTTTTCTCGGCGCAGCCGGCGCCGGCGTGCTGGGTACGATCGCCGTGCTGGTACTCAACCGGCTGCTGACGGGGATGTGGCAGTTCCAGTCTATCTCCGGCAAGGGGTATCTCAACGTCTTTCCGCTGCTCGGCGGATTGGGGTGCGCGGCGCGCGATTTTCTTACGATGCTGCGCGAGTTGCTCTTCAATGTCGGCGCTGAGCCGCGGTCGAATTACTTTGCGCCGGTCGTCGGTGGCAGTCTGGCCGTGCTGGGACTGGCGCGTCTGTTGCGCAACCTGACACCCCTGCGCGGCGCGGCATTCGCGCCGCCCGTGTCGCGTGCCGCCCGCGTGGCTGTGCTGCTCTGGTGGCTCGGTTGCTGCCTGGCAGCGCTGGGGCTGGTGGCAATGAGCGAGTTTCAAGGGCTGGGGAACGATCGCTATCTGATCTGGGTTCTGCCGACGTGGTATCTCCTGTCCGCCGCGGGCGTGGGGCAGGTGGCGCAATGGGCCAGCCGCCGGCAGGTGGCCATGGTGCTGGGCGTGGCGCTGCTCGGAATGGAAGTGGCGACGGCACCGTTTTTTCTGGCACGGTTTGCCGCGCAGAACATGGCGACGCAGGCGATGGTGACTTTCACCCGGGACATCCACGCGACGCTGCCGGCCGGTGCGCCGCTGGGCATGCTCGAAGGCGGCGGCGTCCGCTATTACTTGGGCAACCGTCCGGTTCGCCAGCTCTCCGGTATTCTGTCGCCCGCCTTTCGCTGCAATCCGCACGACATGATGAGCGCGTTCGAGACGTTGCGACACGAGCCGGCGCTGCGCTTCAACGCCTGGCTGATCCAGGCCTCTCGTCGCGGGTGGTGCGAGGAGACCGGCCTGCTGGGCGATTGCATCGCTACGGATACCGACACGCCGCCGGACGGCTACGGTTTCGGCGTGTATGAGGCGAACTGGGAGGCCATGTCGGTGGCGAGCCTGCTGCCGCTTGATCCGGTTGCCACGAATGCGGTCGTCGGGTTGAGACGGGTCGACCAGCTCGACGTCGGTTACGCGCCGGACGAACGCCGCTGCGGCTATCGCACGGGGCAGCGTCTGGTGGACGTATGCTACCTGCCGTTCGTCGCATGCCGAAAGCTCGGAACGGGGAAGATCACTGAGGTCGGCCGCGTCGTGATCGGCTGGGACGAGTTCCGCGTGGCAGCGCCCGGGCGCCTGCAGTCGATGCGCGTGGTGCTGCGCACGGCGCTCGACGCGTCTTGCACCACGGTGCACTCCAACATGCGTCAGGCGGGCGAGGAGTTCCACCTGCGCTCGCCGCTGCGGTTGCGATTGCTGATCAATGGCGAGCCACTCCCCGAAATGAGCATCCCTGTGACGTGTACCAACGACGCCTTCGCCGAATGCGTGCTCGATATCCCGGCTTCCGCTGTTACGACCGATCCGTTGGAGGTGGTCATCGCCGGCGACCATATCGCGTGTGGGTACTGGTTCTACCAGTGAGGATGGCTGCGCGGCGCGCGAGCAGTTGCCCCGGCCTTCGATCCCCGACGTTCTCCTTTGGTAATATCGATTCTGGCGCAGCGTTCCCTTTTCCTGCCAGTGCACGTTCTCCGCCAAGGCGCATGTGTGCGGCGCAATGCGCGTGGATGATTTGACGCCGGGCGACGGATTGGGTAAAGTTATTTACTTGTTCTTTGGCCATGTCTGTTCCGATGGTTGGAGGCTGTGTGAGTATTATTCAACCGCTGCTTGTGCTTCAGGACATCGATGCGCGCATTCGCGCGGCCCAGCAGGAGGCGCGGGACATCCCGCTCCGCAAGGAGCAGGAGAAAAAGCGGCTGACCGGAGCGAAGGAACTGCTCGTCACGGCACAGGCCGCGAGCAAGGCCGCGCAGGCACGCGTGGACGAGGTTGAACTTGAGATCAAGTCCCGCCGCGATAAGATCACCACCCTCCGCAGCCAGCAGGTCAATCTCAAGACCAACAAGGAATTCGCGGCGATGAACCTGGAGATCGCCACGATTGAGGGCCAGATCGACGCCCTTGAGTCGCGGCAGGTGGTTGCCATGGACGCCGTGGTGCCGGCGCGCGCCCGCGTGCAGGAGTGCGAGAAGAAACTTCATGACGATCAGGCGGTCGTGGACGGCTACGGCAAGGAACTCGATGCGCGCTTGGCGGTTGTGCAGGCCGAACTTAAGCAGGCAGAGGCTGACCGGGTCGAGGCGCTCAAGGACGTGCCGCCCGCGTTTGCGCCTGTCTACATGCGCCTGATCTCCCGCCGCTGGCCTCCGGTTGTGGCGCTGGAGGGGAGCGCCTGCGGCGGATGCCATCTCACGCAGCCGCCTGCCGTGTCCCACACCGTGCGCCGCAACAACAGCTTGGTGATCTGCCAGAGCTGCGGAAGGATTCTGTATTACGCATAGATTTTTTGCGCGGCCACTGAAGGCGCAGAGAACTTGATTACTGCGGCCAGGGGCCGCGGTTCTTTGTTGGCCGCGTAGCTGATCATCGAAAATCGGGATCGTAATCTTTCGATCCCTATCCTGATAGGATCCCGATCTTGATATGTTCGCCAGAACAGCCTTCAGCCTGACAGCCTTCCGTTCCCCACGCTTGCCTTCCCGCACCGGACGGTCTACATTCTTTTTGGCGAACGCGTGGGGAGGGGACTGGTCGCTGCATGCCGCGCGAGCGGCGTGGGGAGGAAAGTCCGGACTCCGCAGGGCGGGATGTCCCGTGGTTAACGCGGGAGAGGCGCTGCCAGATCGGCGTCGACGGAAAGTGCCACAGAAAACAAACCGCCGGGTGCCGCAAGGCGCACGGTAAGGGTGAAAAGGTGGTGTAAGAGACCACCGGGCTGCCGCGCAAGCGGCGCCGCAGGGCAAACCCCGTCCGGAGCAAGATCGAATAGGGGGCCGATGGCGCGGCCCGCGCCGACCGGCTTCGGCCGGAGAGGTCCCGGGTAGATCGCATAGACGAATGACCAGGCCGCCGCCTCGTGCGGCGGAACAGAATCCGGCTTATGATCCTCCCGCGCGTTCGCCACTTGGTATGACTGCGCAGTATCGACAATCCTTTGTCGCCGCATTGACGGCGCACTTCCTGCTGATCGTGACCGCGATCGGAGTGTCGGTCCTGCCTGCCTTCTGGCGGCCGAAGCCGCCGGAAATATTCGATGTCGATCTCAAGCAGATCGATTCGTTCGACAAGCTTTCTCACAAGGTGCCGGCGCCGGATCATCCGGCTCCCCCGCCGCCAGCGCCACCCATGACCACGCCCGATCCGGCTATGCCCAAGGATCCCGTGGCGCCGAGGACGCCCGCAGACAGCAAACCAAAACCGCCGGAGCCGGCCAAAGACAAGGATGGAACCATCCCGGACCGCACGCCGAACAAGCCCGCGGCCAGTAACGCCGTGGCAGGCGCCACGGCGGTCAAGATCGGCCTGCGCACGACGCGCGTCGTCCCGGGGCCGCACGGGCCGGTGCGGCCGCTCACGCCCGGCGAACTCGACCCGCTGAACGGCATCAAGGCGCCGCTGGGCAACTCCAACTCTGTGCCCATGGACGAGCGCCAGCAATGCTTGCTTCGGATCAAGCGCGCGTTGTACGATGCGTGGGAACAGCCCGCCATGTCGGATGCGGGACGGCAGCCTGTGCTGCTGGAGATCCGGTTCGACGCGAGCGGCCGGGTGATTGGCGCTGCCTTGGCACAGTCCTCCGGCAGCGACATCATGGACCGCTCTGCGCTGCAGGCCGCGAGGTCTGTCGCGCGCGTGGAAGGGTTGACGCCGGGATTTCTACGGGAATATTCGAAGGTGACCATCGAACTCAAAGTCACGGAATAACGCAGAACAGGACAACGACCCAAACCATGAATGCACGCATC
>CAIWXQ010000044.1 GCA_903916675.1 uncultured bacterium
GGATGAAATCGATGCGCGCCTCGTCGAGGTGGAACACTCGCGCGGCACGTGCAGCGGCCACCCTGCGCTCGCGCGCGCCATCGCCACGCTTCTGCGTTGCCAGCGTGCGCAGTTGAACCAGCGGGCCGCCAGCACGGTTGCAGCGGCGAAATCTGGTGGAATCGTTGGTGTGTTGTTGATCGGCGCCATTGAGGCGGGGAAGTACTTGTTCGAAAAGTAGTCCTTGCGCCAAAAAGTTGTGTAGAAAGTTGTGTAACCGCATCCACAAAACTCTTAGTGTCGCACGGCGTTGCCGCAACGCGGTTTCGGCTGAAATACTGCGAAATGGCCAATGTTTTATGTATAAAATGGCGTTTCGCGGGGTTGCAGAGGATGGAGCGGGCGACGGGAATCGAACCCGTGTGACCAGCTTGGAAGGCTGGAGTTCTACCATTGAACTACGCCCGCATGGATGCAGGTGCGAAACGAGCGACGTTATAGCAGCAACCGACGGTTTTCTCAACCGTCTTTCGAGAGGCCAAAATCGCCGGCTGCCGCGATGCGCTCGGCAATGACGCCGCTGACATTGTTGTGCGCGGCTGTGGCGGCCACACGTACGGCATGGTAGATGGCGCGGTGGGTGGAAGCGCCATGGGTGATGATCACATTCCCCGCAACTCCCAGCAGTGGCGCGCCGCCGTACACCTCGGGGTCCATGCGGTGCTTCATGGCCGTCAGCGCGCCCTTCAGCAGCAGCGCGCCCAGCACACGGACCGGATGGCGGACAAACTCCTCTTTCATCCAGTGCCCGATGGCATGTGCCACGCTTTCGGTCGTCTTCAGGACCACGTTGCCAACAAATCCATCGCAGACCACCACGTCGGTCTTGCCGATGAACAGGTCATGCCCCTCGACGTTGCCGCGGAAATTCACGCCCGCGTGCTGGATCAGGCCAAAGGCCTTCTTGGTGACTTCGTTCCCCTTGCAGTCCTCGGTGCCGATGCTCAGCAGCCCCAGCACGGGATTGGCCTGGTGCAGCACGGCCTGGGAATAGACCGAGCCCATGATGGCAAACTGCGCCAGCCATTCCGCCTGGCAGTCGGTGTTGGCGCCGGCATCTAGCAGCAGCAGCGGGCGCGCGCGGGTCGGCAGGATCGTGGCGATCGCCGGGCGGGCCACGCCCGGGATACGCCCCAGATTAAAGACAGCCGAGGCCACCACCGCGCCGGAATTCCCGGCCGCCACCACGGCGTCCGCCTCGCTGCTTTTGAGCAACTCCATGCAGCGGTTGATGGAGGCGTCCTTCTTGCGGCGCACGGCCACGGCGGGCGTCTCGTCCATGCCGACGTTTTCGGATGCATGCACGATCCGGATGCGGTCGCCCATGCGCGCGCCGTTACACCGGGCCAGTTCTTCGCGGATCGCCGATTCCACGCCGACCAGAATCACGGAGGCTACGCCCTTGAGCTTGCTGGCCGCTTCCACGCCACCGCGTACGATCTCGCGGGGCGCAAAGTCGCCACCCATGGCATCAAGGGCAATCCTCATGATCAGCACATCTCCGGAAAGGCCATCAACTGCGGTGAAATGATCGGCCGGCGATTGCCGAACGGCCGCCTGTCATTGACACCGATTCCGACGTCGCGTCGATTATTCAACTGCCACAGTCACGACCTGCCGGCCACGGTACTGGCCGCAGGACGGACAGACCCGATGTGACTGCTGGGGTGCGCCGCAGCTGGGGCAGTTCTTCACCTGGGCAGGCTCGAACTTGTGGTGCGCCTTGCGCTGGCGGATACGCATTTTCGACTTCTTACGTTTCGGGACAGCCATGTTCGCTCACTCCGTATCCGGGTCTACCGCTTCGCAAGCAGGTCCAGTGCCGCCCAGGAACCGCCTGGGGCGGGGCTGCAGGTACACGTCTCGCGGTTGCGATTCGCTCCGCAGCGGGCGCAAAGCCCTTTGCAATCCTCCCGGCAAACCGGGTAACCGGGAAGGGCGAGTATGATAGCCTCACGCAACTCAGGGGTCAAGTCCACGAACTCCGCCCCCTCCTCTGCCGGATAATTGGCGAAAAAGGACGGTTCGACGACTTCTAGAGATAAGGGCTCGGCGCAGCGCGAGCATTTGCAGGCAAAACGCTGCGACACCTGCCCCCGCGCCAACAGCTCGCTGCCGATGCGCTCGACATGGATCCGGTAGGCCACCCCGCCCTCGGGAATGCACGGCGAGCCCTCGCCCAGTTCCAGCAACCCGGGCGTGGTCTCACCGGCGAAGGATTCACCCTCCGGGTCGAGGCGGGCGATATCAACGATCAAATGCCCCGGCGTTTCCACTCGCTCCTCCTGTTCGGATGCGCTGCTCCGGATGCGCCTTGAAATACTGCTCGATGTGCCGCCATACCGGCGCCGGCACGAAGGAAACCACGTCCCCGCCATAGCGCGCAACCTCGCGGACCGTGCTGGCCGCGACATAGCTGTGCTCCTCCTGCGGCATCATGAACAGCGTCTCGATGTTCGGCGCCAGCTTGCGGTTGGTCAGGGCCATCTGGAATTCGTACTCGAAGTCCGAATACGCGCGCAGCCCGCGGATCACGAGCCGGATGTCGCGGCGCACGCAATAGTTCACCAACAGACCGTCGAGCGTCTCGACCTCCACGTTCGGCAGGTGGTTGACGCATTCCCGCACCATGGCCAGCCGCTCCTCGATGGAGAACATGCCGCCGGACTTGGCCGAGCGCGATGCCACGGCCACCACCACCCGGTCGAAAATCTCAGCTGACCGAGCGATCAGGTCGAGATGCCCGAATGTCAAAGGGTCGAAGGTTCCAGGGTAGACTGCGATGTTCTGCATGTTCCCTCCTCGCCGTTCAACCGGTACACCACCAGGCGCGTCTGGCCATAGGCGCGGTCGCGCAGCAACTCCCATTCCGGCAGTTCCGCTGCCGGCAAATCCCCGGGCTGCTCGATCACCAGCACGCCACCGGGACGCATCAGCTTCCCGATCCGCAGCAGTTCCGCGATCCCGCCAAACCCGTGCGCCTGCGCCCAGTCGTAGGGCGGATCGGCAAACACCAGGTCGAACGGCCCGCCTTCCGCCCGCCGCAGCCATCGCAGACAATCGTCTACCACCACCCGGCCGGCTGCGCCCAAGGCCACGACATTGGCCTTCAGGACCTCCGCATGCCGCCGGTCGGATTCCACCCAAACCGCCTCGCATGCGCCGCGGCTGACCGCGTCGAGTCCCACGGCACCGGAGCCGGCAAACAGGTCCAAGACGCGCGCACCGGGAATCTTTTCGGCCAGCATGGAAAAGAGCGCGCCGCGCACCCGGTCCTGCGTCGGCCGGACCTTGTCGCCGGACGGCACCTTGACCGGCCGCCCGCAAAACTCGCCGCCCGTAATGCGCATCACGGGCAGTATACCCTCCCTACCCTGCGGCTGCAATGGCCCTGCGCCGTAAAGACAAGAAAGCAGCTCACGAATGTTTTCTCGGGGTCGGGATCGCTATCGAAATCGGTATCGATAGCAACGATGTCGGCAGAAAGAATCTCAAATCAGGCAAAATTTGATGATTTTCGACCCCGATACCGATAGCGATCCCGATGAAAACATGGCCGTTGTATCCAAGTCATTTTTTCTACGGTTTTCGGGCCAGACAGTCGGCGGGAATCGCTGCGCCGGCCTTGCAATCGCAATCAAAGAACGGCATACTTGAAAGAATTGCGGTTACACACGCAAGTGCCCGACACAGCCGGGGGCAGTTTCCGGCTGTTGTGTTCTGCCGAGAAGTCCTCCTATGATGTCCCGCATTCTGCTGGCCGCCCTGATCGCGTCTGCCGTCTGTGGCGTCGGCTTTGCCCAAGAAGTTTCTTCTGCCCAGCCTTCAGAGCCGGTCCTTGCGCCCGCCACGACGCCAGCGGCCGCGCCCGCCGCGCCGAAGAAGGCGCATGCCAAAAAGCACAAGCACGGTAAGAAGCACAGCCACAAGCGCGTCAAGGCCACTGGCAAGAAGCATCATGCCCGCAACCACGCCCACAAGCACGCTGCCCAGGCGTAAGGCAATGCGGCATTCGGAGCGCGGAATGCGGAATATTTTCGCGCTCCGTTTCGAATCGATTCCGTCGCCGACAAGCCTGTCTTAATGACGGATCGGACGGAAGTGCACGCGCGTCGGCCGGTCGGCCGCGTCGGCCAGCAGTTTGCGGCGGCTCTCGTGGTAGTCCTGGTAGTTCCCCTCGAACCAGTTCACCACGCCGTCGCCCTCAAAAGCGAGGATGTGTGTGGCGATGCGGTCGAGGAACCAGCGGTCGTGGCTCACCACCACTGCGCAGCCAGCGAATGACGCGATGGCCTCCTCCAGCGAGCGCAATGTGGCCACGTCGAGGTCGTTGCTAGGTTCGTCGAGCAGCAGCAGGTTGCCGCCACTGCGTAGCAGTTTGGCCAGGTGTACGCGGTTGCGTTCGCCGCCCGAAAGCTCCCCCACCCGCTTCTGCTGGTCCGCACCCTTGAAGTTGAAGCGGCTGCAGTAGGCGCGGCTGTTCATCTGCCGTCCGGCCAGCACTACGTTCTCCGAGCCGCCGGTGATCTCCTCATAAACCGTGCGTCCGTCCTGCAGGGCGTCGCGGTTCTGGTCCACGTACGAGACCGACACCGTAGGACCGACTATCAGCGCGCCGGACAGCGGCTGCAACTGACCTGTGATCAGCTTGAACAGCGTGGTCTTGCCCGCGCCGTTGCCACCGATCACCCCCACGATGCCGCCGCGCGGCAGATTGAATTCCACGTTCTCGAACAGCAGGCGCTCGCCGAACCCCATGGCGAGCTTCTCAGCGCGCACCACAAGGTTGCCCAGACGCGGCCCCGGCGCGATCTGAATGCGCAGCTCGTCCTCGCGCGTATCGACCTGCTGGTTCAGCAGCTCCTCGTACTGGGTCAGGCGCGCCTTGCTCTTGGCGCGGCGGGCAGAGGGGTTGGTGCGGACCCACTGCAGCTCCTGATCCAGCAGCTTGCGGCGCGACTCGGCTTGCTTGGCATCGCGCGCCATAAGCGCCTGCTTCTGTTCCAGCCAGCTCTCGTAGTTGCCCTTGTAGGGAAAGGCGCGGCCGCCATCGAGCTCCAGAATCCACTCCGTGACGTTGCTCAGGAAATACCGGTCGTGTGTGACCACCACCAGCGTCCCCTTGAACTTCTTCAGGTAGGTCTCGATCCAGGCCACGGACTCGGCGTCGAGGTGGTTGGTGGGCTCGTCGAGCAGCAGCACGTCCGGGTTGGAAATCAGCAGCCGACAGCGCGCCACGCGGCGCTTCTCGCCACCGGAAAGGTTCGCCACGGGTGCCTCGGGTGGCGGCAAGCGCAGCGCCTCCATGGCCAATTCGACCAAGTGATCAAGGTTCCAGAGGTCGTTGGCGTCAATCGTGTCCTGCAGGCGCCCCAGTTCGTCGTTGAGCTTCTCCTGCTCGGCTGCGGGCAGGTCGGTGGACAGGAGGTCACAGACCTCGTCGTAGCGCGCCAGCAGTTTGCGCGACGCGGCCACCCCTTCGTCCACGCACTGCATCACGGTCTTGGCCGGATCGAGCCGCGGCTCCTGCGGCAGGAAGCCGATGCGCGCGTTCCGGGCGATCAGGCAGGAACCCATGAAGTCCTTGTCCTCACCGGACAGGATGCGCAGCAGGGAGGATTTGCCCGAGCCGTTCGCGCCGATCACGCCGATGTGCGCGCCGAAAAAAAACGCGAGGTTCACATCGTTCAGCACGGTCTTCTTTTCGTGCTGTTTGGTCAGGTTCTGGAGATTAAAGACGTATTCGCCAGCCATGCGGTGTCCTGTGTAATCAACGGGTGGAAGATGGAAAACGAGAGGCGCGCAGCCGCAAACCGTCAGCGCCCCGCGTGCCGGCCGTGCGAACTCTTCTTGTGCTGCTTGGCGTAGCGGGGAGGCTGCCGGCTGGCCGGCGAGCGGCTGTGTCCCGGCTCAGATACGCCCGGCAGTTCGGGACGGATCCGCTCCTGGAACTTCAGGCGCAGCGGCGCGCCCTCGAGGCCGAAGCGAGCCCGCAGGATGCGCTCCAGAAACGCCCCGTAGGCCTTGGTGAGGCGAAGGGGGTCATTCACGAAAATGCGGATCGTCACCGGCGCCACACCGACTTGCGTACCATAGTAGATCTTGAAGCGCTTGCCGCCGATCATGGGCGCGGCCACGCGGTCCACGGCCTCCTCGATTGCACGGTTGAGCAGCCCGGTCGGCAGGCGCGCGCGCGTCTGCGCTGCCACGTGGTCGATGACCTCCACGCTCTTGCGCACGTTGTAACCGGTCTTGGCGGAGAGAAACACCACCGGGCAGTGCGCCAGGAACGGCAGCATGGTCCGCAGCGCCAGCTCGGCCTTGGTCTGGGTAATCCCCTGCTCCTGCTGCAGATCCCACTTGTTCACCACCAGCACGCACCCCTTGGCGTGCTCCTGAATCAGCGCGGCGATATGCTTGTCCTGCACGGTGGGGCCGATCTCGGAGTCCATCACCAGCACCACCACGTCGGCTTCCTCCACGCTGTGCTCGGCGCGGAAGAGGCTGAAGCGTTCCACGGCATTGTCGATCTTGTGGACATGCCGCATGCCGGCGGTGTCGATCAGCTCGTAATGCCGAGCCTGATCGCCGCTGCCGATGCAGAACGGCACGCTGATGCTGTCGCGCGTGGTGCCCGGCACATCCGAGACGATCACGCGCTCGCTCTTGAGCAGGCGGTTGATGTAAGAGGACTTGCCGGCATTGGGGCGGCCGACCACGGCGACCTTGAGCGGGCGTGCCTCGGTTTCGTTGATTACGGCCGGCAGGCGCGGCATCACCTCGTCCATCAGATCGCCGAACCCGCGGTTGTGAAGCGCGGCGACGGGGAAAAGCGGGAGATTCAGCGGCGCAAAGTCATGCAGCCCTTCCTCGTGGCAAGGCTCGTCGCACTTGTTCACAGCCACCACGCAGGGGACTCCGCTGCGGCGCACCATGGTGGCGACCGCCTCGTCCACCGGCGTGCGCCCGGCGATCACGTCCACCACGAGGATCACCATGGCCGCGTCCGCCAGCGCGGCCTCGACCTGCGTGCGAATACCGGCCGTGATGGCGTCACGGGCATGATCGCCGTCCAGCAGGCTGACGCCGCCGGTGTCCACCAGTTCGAAACGTGCGCCGTCCCACATCACCTCGGCCATGAGGCGGTCGCGGGTGACGCCTGCCTCGTCGTGCACAATGGCGATGCGTTTGCCGGCAATGCGGTTGAACACTGCGGACTTGCCGACGTTGGGGCGGCCGACAATGGCCACCACGCGGCGCTTTACCGTGGGCGCGTTCACTCCCTCAGAGAGGCTGTTTGGTTTGGAATCGGGCAGTTTCATTGTTTGAATGCAGGCAGTCTAACCGATTCTTGCGGGCGGGCAAAGCGGAACGTTGGGCAGGGACACGATCAGGACACAGAGAGCGCAGAGAGAAAAATGAGAACACTGAGCAAATTTCTCTGTGCGCTCAGGAATTCTCTGTGATCTCTGTGTCCCACACCGTGTATCGATACTTCCGCTTGACCCATGGGCGCGGTTGCGCCATCGTAACGCCTGACGGGCCGGCAACAGCCGCGCCCGCGTTGGGAGCGTATCGCATGAAGACCGATTTTGTCGCGCGGGCCCGGCAGGTAATGGACGTCGAGATCGAGGGGATGCAGACCGCCCGCGACGCCCTTGGCGACGGGTTTGCCAGGGCTGTCAATCTCCTGCTGCAGGTCCTCACCCGCAACGGCCGCATCGTGGTCACCGGCGTGGGCAAGAGCCTGCATATCGCCGAGAAGCTTTCTGCCACGCTGGCCAGCACCGGTTCCACCAGCGTGGTGCTCAACCCCATGCAGGCCATGCACGGCGACCTTGGCATCCTTGGCGACGGCGACGCCCTGCTGGTCCTGAGCTTTTCGGGCGAATCCGACGAACTGCTGGCGCTTGTTCCCGTGGTCAAACGCCGCGGCATCCCGATACTCGCCCTGACGGGCGACGCCACGAGTTCCCTCGCCCGCCACAGCGACGTGGTCGTGCCGGTGAAGATCGGCCGCGAGGCCTGCCCCTTTAACATGGCACCCACCACCAGCACCACGGCCACCCTGGCCATCGGCGACGCGCTGGCCATGACGCTGCTCGACGCGCGCGGGTTCGACAAAGAGGACTACGCCCGCCTCCATCCGGCTGGCGCCATCGGCCGCGCCCTGCTCTGCCGCGTGAGCGACATTATGCGCACAGGCGAACGCATAGCAGCCGTGCCACTGGCTGCCACGGTGCAGGACGCCATCATGGCCATGACAGGAGCCAAGGCTGGCTCGGCCTGTATCGTGGACGACCAGGGGAAACTCGCCGGCATCTTCACCGACGGCGACCTGCGCCGCCTGCTGACCACGCGCCGCAATCTACTCGAATCTCCCGTGCGCGAAGTGATGACTGCCAAGCCGACGGCCGTGCAGCAGGAACAGCTTGCTGTAGAGGCCCTGCGCATCTTCGAGCAGCGCAAGATCGACGATCTCCCGGTCGTGGACGCCACTAGCCGCCTTGTCGGCTGCATCGACATCCAGGACCTGCCGCGATTGAAGCTGCTGTAGACGTCGAATGTGGTGCCGGCGTCCCGCCTGCCGGTTATTTCACCGCGAAGGCCGCGAAGAGCGCGAAGGTGGAGATTTTTTCGCGCAGAGGCGCCAAGGCGCGGAGCTTTCTGAATGCTGCGGGATGCGATATCGGCGTCGAGGCCAGGGTCGAGGCAGTACACATCCAGTTCTTCGTTTGTCCGCCGCTGATTTTCGCTGTTCGCGCGGATCGGTACTGGGAAATCCGCGTCCATCCGCAGCAACCGACACACGCTGGTGCTTGGCGCGTCTTGGGGCACTATCGCTACTGCAATGGCGTTGCCTCCTTCGATATTGATGCCGCGTGGTTCCGAGTCCTGTGATAAGCATGGCAGCCGGAATTCAAAAAATCGCGACACCCTAACCCCATGATTAAAAAGCTGTTGCATCAGGGATTGACCTTAACAGTGCGAAGTTTCATCTTTTCATCTGTAAATGGGCTCGGGACCCTTTTGGTGGCAACCACCGGAAAGTCCGATGGGCGGCCCATATGACGTTGAACGGAACCGCTTCGCGGAGTGAGACTCCAACGCGAAGCGGTTCTTTCTTTTCTGGAAGCGTAGAGTGATTCCCGAGGTCACTGCATGGTGCAGCGACCGATCCAACGGGAGTCAGTCATGGGCGAACTGGGAAGGAAGTTCCGCCAGCACATGCTGCTGCGCGGCTTTGCCGAAGCGACGAAGGAGAGCTACGAGCACGCACTGGTCGATCTGGTGCGTGCGTACGACGGGAAGTCGCCGGACCTGTTGACCAACGAACAGATTCAGGCACACGTGGCGCGGTTGACGAGCGAACGCCATCTGGCGTGGACGACGATCAACGTATATGTCAGCGCATACAAGATCTTCTTTCACGATCTATTGCAGCGTCCGAATAGCGAGTTTTCGCTTCCACGGCGCGGGCGAGCCCGGATTCGTCCGCATGTCCTGGACCGTGCCAGCGTGCGGAAGATTCTCGACGCACACAAGAACCTGAAGCACCGCGCCTTTCTGGCGATGGTGTATGGTTCGGGGTTGCGCGTGAGCGAGGCCTGTCGGCTGCGCCCCTGTGACATCGAAAGCGCGCCGGATCGCATGATGGTGCGCGTCGAACAGGCCAAGGGACGGAAAGACCGGTACACCCTTCTGTCGAGCAGCGCGCTGGAGTTGTTGCGGGAGTACTGGCTCAAGTACCGTCTCACGGGCGGATGGGTGTTCCCTCGCAGGGGAACCTCGGAACCGTTCTCGGTCGCGGGGGCGCAACATGTGTACTGGAATGCCTGTGCCAAGGCTGGCATCAGCCGCGCCCGCGCTCACGGCATCCATACCCTGCGGCACTGCTTCGCCAGTCATCTCATGGAAGATGGCGTGGCTCTGCCGTTGATCCAGCGTCTGCTGGGGCAAAACGACCTGAGCACCACATCCGTCTACTGCCATGTCTCACGGGCCTTGCTGGAGAACGTGCGCAGCCCGGCGGACCGACTCGCAGACGCCAAGTAGATGCCACCTCCGCCCCATCGGGTGGCGGAGGTGTTCCGGTCTGGCTGGAGAGCGTATTGCGGTTCACATGCAGTGCCAACCCGCCTGGCGTTGGTCGCACGGCACGTCCTGACGTGCCGCACGGCCGCGCTGGGCGGCCACCTGCATCGCTGCGACACCTGCGGCGCGGAAGTGCCGCTGTACAACTCCTGTCGTGACCGGCACTGCCCCACCTGCCAGACCCTGCGCAAGCAGCGCTGGCTGGAACAACGCCGTGCGGAAGTGCTGCCCGTGCCGTACTTCCACGTCGTGTTCACGCTGCCGCATGCCCTGAACCCGTTGATCGCCGCCAACCGCACGCGGTTGCTCGGCGAACTGTTCGGTTCGGTCAACTGGGTCCTGCAACGCTTCGCCGCCGATCCGCAGTGGAAGTTGAGCGGCCAGATCGGGTTCATTGCCGTCCTGCACACCTGGACACAACGCCTGACCGCCCACTACCATCTCCACTGTCTGGTGGCCGGCGGCTCGTGGAATGATGCGGAGCACGTCTGGCGCAGTTCACATACCCGCTATCTCTTCGGCAAAGACGCGCTGGCAACGTGCTTCCGGGCGCGATTCATTCACCGCCTCGAAAGCCTGAGGCAACGCGGCAAGTTGCGGTTCGATGACGAACCCGCTGCATGGGATGCGCTGATCCGGCAACTCCGGCAGTCGCAGTGGGTCGTCTACCCCAAGGCCACGGCCAGGAACCCGGAGCAGGCGTTGGACTATCTCGGCCGCTACACCCACCGCGTGGCGATCTCCGATCACCGCATCCTGAATGTTCAGAACGGCGAGGTCACTTTCGCCTGGCGAGACCGTTCCGACGACAACCGCAGCAAGACACTGGCGATCCCCATTGTGGACTTCATCGGCCGTTTCCTGCTGCACGTCCTGCCGTGCGGCTTCCAGAAAGTCCGCGCCTATGGCTGGCTCGCTCCGCGCAACAAGCAAACGGCCCTGGCTGCCATCCGCGCCAGTCTCGGCGCATCGGCGCCGTCTACCACACCTGATCGCGAAACGCCGGTCGAGCGCATCTTGCGCCTGACCGGCGTCGACGTCACCGTGTGTCCGCACTGCAAACAAGGGCACCTCGACTACATCGCCCAACTGCCACCCGCACGTGCAGGCCCATCATGAACACGCCACCGACCGGCCGCACCCATTCAAACCCCATAGCCACTTCCGACGCGGCTCCGTCCAACGGCATTTTATCCCCCCGTGCAGCCGCCACAGGTTCCACCTCTTCCCCGGCTAGGCGCAGCGTGCTATGCTACTCCGCACGAGGGATAAAACGCTATTCGTTCGGTGAAAAGAAAATCGAAATGAGAAATGCCACCATAGTCATATGTCTCTTGGCAGGATCAATATGCCTAGCTGACGACCCCATTTCCAACCTGACACAGAAGCTAAATGCGGAGGTAGGAGGACTGTGGGTGAATGGCATCCAACCCAGTTTTGCCGTGCCATCCAATGCGACTCCAACTCAAGTGATTATGGCTGCTGCTCAGGCGTGGCGCATAAACAGCAAGACAAATGACGTATTTCGAATACTGGAAATACGGACGGTGACTTTGCCAAGCGGTTTTCAAGCACACTGGATGGCAGCGTTAATCGAATGCTCCTCCGGTCGGAAGATTCTGTTGTTCTGCCCTGAAGGCAACGATCACTGGTGGACCCGATTCTACGAAGCAAACGAAAACACACCGAACCAAGCGATGCACCAGCGGTCAGATGAAGGCAAGTAGGTGCCCTTGGATGTGTGGCTGCTGGTGATCGCTGACGTTCGACTCAACAAAAGATGAAAAAAACAATAGGCGCGGTACTCCTTGGCATGGCGGCCGTCTTTCACGCGGCTGGCAGCGACTCGCCTCGGCCCGGCGACGTGGTATTCGAAACGCATTTCGATACCCCGACAGAGCAGAACGCGTGGGCACAGGCTGACTTTTCTAAATGGGACAAGGGATATCAGGGAACAACCGCACTTTGCATATCCGTGTCTTCCGATCAATCCGCGGGCAGTCACATGATTCGCCTGCCGCTTGATTTGACCCGCTACCGCGGCTGCCAACTCCTGTTCGAATGCATGGCCAAAGCTGACAACGTAAGCAAGCCTCCGGCACCCTATCTCGGCGTCAAGTTCATGCTGCACTACCAGTCGAAGGAGTCGGGTCCCTTCTGGCAGAACGAGAACGATGTGTTTGGCACATTCGACTGGCGCAAACTCCAGTTCGGCAAGCGGATTGCCCCCGATGCCAGCGATGGCGAGATTGACCTCGGCCTACAGGACAGCGTCGGTACGGTCTGGTTTGACGCCGTCAGGATCACGGTCGTCAAAGGGCCGCTGCCGAGCCGCCCCAAGCCGCAAACAAACCCGCCGCCGCCCTTCCGGGGCCACGACCTACCCCGCCTTCGCGGCGTGATGTCGCCGAACGTGTTTCGTGACGATGACATGCGGGTGCTCGGCACGGAATGGCACGCCAATGTCGTACGCTGGCAAATTACGCGCAACTGGAGCCGCCCCGGCACAGACCGTGATCTGGCTGAATATGACCGCTGGCTGGATGGCCGACTCGACGAGTTGGACAAGGCGTTGGAGTCCTGTCGTCGGTACGGAATCAAGGTGGTCGTGGATCTGCACTCGCCGCCGGGAGGGCGTTACCCGAACAACGACCTTGCCATCTTCAACGAAGTCAAGTACCAGGACCATTATGTGGCGTTGTGGGAGAAGATCGCACGACGCTATACAAGCGAACCGGCCATCTGGGGGTACGATCTGATCAATGAACCAGTACAGAATACGCCGCCACCACCGGGCGGGGTCGATTATCTCGGCGTGCAGGTACGCGCCGCAAAGGCCATCCGCGCGATTGACCCAAAGATGCCCCTATTCATCGAGGCTGCCGAGTGGGATTCAGCTGAAGGATATCGCGAACTCGAACCTGTTGATATACCGAACGTGGTTTATCAGGTCCACATGTACGTTCCCGGCGGTTTCACCCATCAGGGGGTTCACGGCAAGTGGACCCCCATGGCGTATCCGGGCAAGATCGGCAACACCGTGTGGGACAAGGAGCAGCTTCGCAAGGCACTCCAGCCGGTGCGCGAATTTCAACTCGCGTACCATGTGCACATTTATGTCGGGGAATTCAGCGCGACCCGCTGGGCGCCGGGTGCGGCCAACTACCTGCGTGACTGCATCGAGCTGTTCGAGGAATACGGATGGGATTGGACCTACCATGCTTATCGCGAGTGGGATGGCTGGAGCGTCGAGCACGGAAGCAATCCGCAGGACCACAAGCAGAGCCAGAAACCGACCGACCGCATGAAGCTCTTGTTGGACTGGTTTGGGAAAAACGTTCAGCCGGGGCGCGGGACGGCAACAGGAACGAGTCAATAGTTCAGGCGAATCAACGCCTCGAACGCCACAGCGCTACGTTCCGCACAATAACAAACCATACTGAAGGAGGTAGCCACCATGATCGCGCAGAAACTGCAGGAAATCATGAGGAAAGATGGAGTTGTTGCCATTGCCACACTGGGACCTGATGGCCCCCACATGGTCAATACATGGAACAGCTACCTCAGGATCTCGCAAGATGAACGGCTGTTCATCCCCGCCGGATATATGCACATAACGGAGGCCAACATTGCCCACAATCCGGATGTTTTGATTACATTGGGGAGCAGCAAAGTGGCGGGACTGCATGGGATGGGTGCCGGGTTCTTGATCAAGGGGAAGGCGAGGTTCGTGACAATTGGCCCTGATTTTGATTTCATGAAAGAGAAGTTCAGCTGGCTACGTGCGACCCTGGCGGTCACAATCGAAACTGCCACTCAAACCTGGTGAGGCGCAATTGGTATTGCCGAACCATGGCCTGCTGCCTTTCCGCCACGCACGGCTCAAGCAGAGACCTGCCGCTCTCCGGAGTGAATTGCCAAAATCCAGGATATGTCCGGCATCTCCCCTACACCACAAAGCCCTTCTCCCGCAGCGTGTGATCGAGGGCCAGGGTGAGTTCGCCGATGATGGAGGTGCCCTTCTCTGGGTGCTCGATCCAGATCTGCAGGTCCAGGGTAACCTGCGTGGCAGTAGCGCCGCGCACTTCCAGCGTGGGCGCGGGCACCTTGAGGACCAGCGGGTGACGGCCGGCCTCCGCCTTCGCCATCTCGGACACAGCTGTCAGGTCCGCCTTTCGCACGACGATCAGCGGGACGTGCAGGCGAATGCGGCGCGTGGGGATGGTCCAGTTGACGATGTTGGATGTGATAAAGGAGCCGTTCGGCACCAGCACGGAAATTTCGTCGTCCGTCTGCAGCGTCGTGTTGCGCATGCCGATCTCCCGCACTGTGCCGCGGATGGGCGGAGAGCCGACTTCGATGTAGTCGCCGACGCGGATCGAGCGGCTGAAGTGGATCAGGAGGCTGCTGACCAAGTTGTTGATTACATTCTGTAGCCCAAAGCCGATGCCGATCGTGATGGCACCGGCCAGCAAGGCCAGGTTCTGCAGCGAGGATCCGGCCACGTTCAGGGCGACCAGAAAGCCGAGGGCGATCACGAGGTGGCCAAAGACGTTGGCAAACGTGTGTCGCGTAGCTTCGTCCATCGGCGTGCGCGACAGCACGCGCTGGTGCATCACGCCCTTGGCGTGGCGCGCCACCCAGAACGACACCACGAAGATCAGCAGACCGCGCACCAGACTCCCCACCGTCATGCTCGCTCCCAGGTGCGCATGCCAGACGCCCGCAACCGTATGCAGCGCCCGCCCTGTGGCCTGCACCATCTCCGGAAGCGGCGGCGGCGCATTGCTCGCCAGCACGGCGCGGTTCAGCAGCAGCCACCAGATGCAGACCACGCCGATGGCCGACACCAGCAGCACGAGCACCTGCGCGATACGGACCAGCGCCCAGACCACATTGGAAGTCGCCACCGCATGCCGCATGGTGCGGCCCAGTAGTGCAGCAAGGGCCATCGGCACCACCAGCGAGACAACCGTGCCTTCCGCCGTGTGCAGCACGGAACGACCGAGGCTGTCGAGCCGGGCCAGATACGTCAGGACCACCAGCGCAGCCACCACCACGCAAACGAGGGTTGTCACGTTTCCCGACACCCGCAACACCGCGTTCTTGGAGTGCCCGTTCAGGAAGCGTCCCATGAGCGCCGGGTGCATCGCCAGGCAGAACACCGCAAGGCATACGCCGAACAGCCACCCGCGCTCCAGCACCGCCCGGATGTCGCCGCTGTTGGCCATGCCGACGGCGACCTGGTCAAACGGCCAGAGCAGGGCTGTCCAGAGCAGAATCGCGTCTGCGGCGCGCAGCAGCGCGCCACCCATGGTGGCGAAGGACGGCATCTCGTGCTTTGGCGTGCAGACCAGCAGAAGGTTGCGGACCAGAACCCAGATTGTGATCGCGGGCAGGAACCAGCCGAGCCACGTCAGGGGCAGTCCGCCGTTCTGACCCGCCCTCCCCGCCAGCATGGCGGCGACTACCAGGGGAGGCAGATAGGCTGTCAACTCCCGCGCCAACCGGCGCAGGCGGTCATTCCCCTTGATGGCGCGTGACGCCAACCAGCCCGCCACGCCAATTGCCAGGATCAGGACCGCGCCCAGCAGGATGCGATGCGCGCCCGGAACTCCCGGCACGCCGGGCACCCCGCGACGCCAGCAAACCCAGGTAAAGCTAGCGTTTTCGGCAACGGACCAGACCATGGCCAGCGTCTCACGAAAGGTGACGGCATTCAGGCGCGGATCGTGCTGCAGCCACAACTGGCGGCCAGCCAGTTGTTCCAGCGTTTCGATCGCTGCATGCGTGTTCGCCAGCCAGCGCGCGGAAATCGCCTTGCGCGTGCGCAACAGCTCGCGCTGAGCGATCCGCGCCACGAGTTCGCCGCCCACCTCGCGCCGCTGCTCCCGCCACGCGCGCGGTAGGGAAGAGTCATCCGGGATGCGATGGTCGGCCAGATCGCTCAACAGATCGGCGACCAGCGCGATGGCGGGCGGGTGGCTGGGATCATACGAGGCCAGCAGCGCGGTCCAAGTCGCGGCAAATTCTGGCACGCGCGCCGGGTCGAGCCCCAGTTCGTGCCGGGCAGCCTCGATCTGGGCGTCGAGTTTCTGCAGTTGCAGCTCCAGCGTATTGGCATACTGCTCCGAGGTGACGAGCGTGGCGCGCAGCTGCTCCTCTTCCTGGGTGAGATCCGTCAGGCTGCGGTCTTCCGCCAGGCCGCGGGCCCGGTCGCCCAGTTCATGCGCAAATGCCACACCGGCCCGCTGGAGGGCGACGAGTTCCTTCCAGCAGTCGGTCTCCGCCTCCCACCGATTCTTGCGCGCCTGAGCCTGGGCGTAGACGGCGCGGGCCTTCTCCTCCTCGGCGGCGGCGCGGGCCTCGCCAATGGCGTGCTGCGCCTCGTCGGTCTCGGTTACGGCGGCGGCAAGGTTGGCGGCGGCGCGCTGCTGCGTGCGGGTCAGCGCCGTGCGAAGCTGCATCAGTTGGCCGTCGCAATGCTCTGCTGTGGCCTGCAACTCGGCCGCGCGCTGCACATCCGCCTTGCGTTCCAACGCCTCGGCAAAGCGGCAGCTGATCAGGTAGTCCGAACGGGCAAACGCCAGATTGCGCCGGGCGCGCAGGTCAAGGACACGGTTCTGCCGGAAGATCTCTTCCTGCTGGCTGATCAGGCGGCGCAGCTGCGCACATTCGTTGGTGCGCGCCGTCTGCAGCTCGGCCACATCGCAGGGCTCCAGTGCCGCCAGCCGCCGGCGCAGCATGTCCCGTCTGGCAAGGGCGGCCTCACGCCGGGCGGCGAACTTCCGGATCTGTGTGAGCTGCGTCTCCATCTCCTTCTCGGCGGCCTCAACGCGCTTGACGCGATCCGCGATCTCGGCTGCCCCGGCCAGCATGACCTTCAAATCCATGCGCTGGACCAGCTCCAGCGTGGCCACGCGCTTTTGCCAGAGATCGCGCTCGCGGTCGGATTCCTCGACCTGATGCTGCAGCAGTGACAGCGCCCCCTCGTCCGCGTCCAGCGCCGCCTGACGGGCTGACAGCCTGGCGCGGATCACCTGCAGAGCGGCAGTATCGTCCTTGGCCAGCACAACCAGCAGCTGTTCCTGCAGGGCGGCGATTTCTTTCCGGTCCGCAGCCGTTGCGCTCTCGAGTCCGGCACTCTGGCTTTTTGCGTCGGCCTTGACCTGATCCGCCGCTGTGGTTGTGGCGCGCAACTGGGTGACGGCCAGCAGGTGTTCGGCCGCCTGAATGGCGTCGGGCGATGCAATTGCCACGCCGTGGGGCACGCTGGCCAGCAGCAACGCGCCGGTGACGATTGCCAGCCAACGGCCAGGAGAAAATATCGTATTCATAAACACCTCCCTGTGCGCGCCACACCGCGTTACACGCATGCGGCAGAGGCACGGAATAGCGCAAAAATAACACAGGTGTCAGACCTTCACAACCATTCCATCGCATGCAACGCGGATGCCGGGCGGCAGCTCGCTCTCCAGTCGGGCATGCTCCAAGTCGTGGCAGAGATGAATCAGGTAGGAGCGTCCCGCGCCAATGGCCTGCAGGAGTGCCAGGCTTTCGGCCACGCACAGATGACTTGGGTGCGAACGGTAGCGCAGGGTGTCGAGCACCATGACCTGCACACCGCGCACGGCGGCAAGGGTTGCCTCCGGCATGCGGTGGCAGTCCGGGAAATATCCCACGCGCCAGCCACGCCAACTTAGCAGAAATCCGACGGTGTGCTCGGTGCCATGCTCCACGGGCAGCGCGGCAATTTCGACATCGCCTACGCGAAAGGGTCCTTCCACCAGGCGGAAGTCCACCTGCGGCCGGTAGAGCCCGGGCTGCACCGGTCGGCCGATGTAGGAGAAGACGCGGCGCAATTCGGCCAAAGTTTCCGACATGGCATACACGGGGATCACGGCGGACTGGAGAGTGTTGAAACGGCGAATGTCGTCCAACCCGAGTATGTGATCCGCATGCGCATGGGTGTAGAGGACGGCATCCACCTGCCGCAAACCGCAGGCCAGCGCCTGCTCGCGAAAGTCTGGCGAGGTGTCGATCACGAAACGTGTCTCGCCGGCTTCGACGTACACACTCGACCGACGCCGGCGGTTGCGCGGATCCGTGGACGTGCAGACTGCGCAGTCGCAGCCGATCATCGGGACCCCCAGCGAGGTGCCCGTGCCAAGGAACGTAAATTGGAAAACATCATTCATGCCAAAAATCCGTTCGGTCCCGTGGCTGTTGATTGTGGCCACCTGTCGCACACGGCCAGGCTCAGCAGATCAGCATGCAATCTCCATAGGAAAAGAATCGGTAGCGCTGGGCAACCGCCTCGCGGTATGCGGCGAGCACACGCTCGCGGCCGGCAAAGGCGGCGACCATGGCCAGCAGGGTTGAGCATGGCAGATGAAAATTGGTCAGCAGCACATCCACGGCGCGGAACGCGAACGGTGGGCGGATGAAAATCTCCGTGCGCCCACTTGTGGCCACGATCCGGCCATCGTGGGCCGCGGCTACGGTTTCCAGCGTGCGGACCGAGGTACTGCCGACGGCAACTACGCGGCCTCCACGCGACCGGCAGGCGGCCATTGCGGCTGCGGTTGGCTCAGGAACGGAGTAGCGCTCGGACTCCATGCGGTGTTCGTCCAGTTCCTCGGTCTGAACCGGCTGGAAGGTGCCGGGACCGACATGGAGGGTCACAAAGGCGTGTGCGATACCCTGCGTAGCAAGGGTGACGAGAAGTTCCGGTGTGAAATGCAGGCCAGCCGTGGGCGCGGCCACAGCGCCGCGTTCGCGGGCGTAGACGGTCTGATAGCGTTCGCGGTCCAGCGCGCCGCGGGCATCGTCGTTCGCACGCCGGACGTAAGGCGGCACAGGCATGCGGCCGTGTGCCTCCAGAACGACGGTCAGCGGGCGATTCGCACACAGCCGGACCGTCACTCGTCCCCCGCCCTGCGCGTCCAAAATCTCGGCCGACACATGGCCCTCGGCCAGCATTGCCCGCTGGTCAGGGCGCGGGCGGCGACCGCTACCGCAGAGGCAAAGCCAGGTCTCGGAGAAAATGCCCCCGTCCGCCTTGTCCAACGGGGATGACGTGTCCGGCACCCCCACCCGCTCCAGCAGCAGCAGTTCAACCGCGCCACCGGTGTCGGACCAAGCGCCCAGAAGCCGCGCCGGAAAGACACGGGTGTCGTTGAGAACGAGCAGATCGCCGGCGCACAGATACTGCGGAAGATCGGCGACGGTGCGATGTTCCCACGAGCCGCTGGCGCGGTCCAGCACCAGCATGCGCGCCGCAGTTCGCACGGCTGGCGGCTCCTGCGCGATCAGATCCGGCGGGAGTTCGTAGTCAAAATCAGAGGTGCGCATGGGAAAAGTCATTGGTCAGCGGTCATTGGGGAGAAAACCGTGGAATATCGAATACTGAATCATGAAGAAATTAGACACGGGATTGACTTCCTGATTCTGCGGTTCACTATTCGATATTCCGCGGTTTCCCATGCCCTGTCGCCATGGTTCAGTTCCGTTCCGAAAGAAACCGCAGGGCCTCCAGGGCGGCCATGCAGCCGGTACCGGCCGCGGTGACAGCCTGGCGGTAGGTGCGGTCCTGCACGTCGCCAGCGGCGAAAACGCCGGGGATGTTGGTGCGCGTGCGGTCCGCGACGATGTAGCCGTCCCCGTCCAGAGTGAGCTGGCCGCGAAACGGTGCCGTGTTGGGCGTGTGGCCGATGGCAACGAACAGGGCGTCCACAGAAACCACGGTCAACGCGCCGGTGACCGAGTTCTTCAGGCGCACGCCGGTGACGGTCTTCTGCGACACGTCCAGAACCTCCGCCACCACAGAGTTCCATGCCACCGCGATCTTCTCATTTTTCAGCAGGCGGTCAGCCATGATCGGGGAGGCGCGGAACTTGTCGCGCCGGTGGATGATCGTTACGTGCGAGGCCAGGCGCGCGAGGTAGAGCGCGTCCTCCATGGCGGTGTCGCCGCCGCCGACCACGGCCACGCGCTTGCCCCGGTAGAAGGCGCCGTCGCAGGTGGCGCACCCGGAGACGCCGTGCCCCTTGAGCTGCTCCTCCGACGGCAGGCCGAGGTAGCGCGCGCTGGCGCCGGTGGCGATAATCACGACGCGCGCCTCCAGGGTCCCCTGCGCGGCGAGCTGCAGGCGCTTGGGGTCAACGGCCAGGTCGCAGCCGACCAGTTCGTCCATCTGCAACCGCACGCCCATGCGCTCCGCCTGCTGGCGCATGGCCATCATCAGGTCGAACCCGCCGATCGGGCCGGCAAAACCGGGAAAGTTCTCGATGTCCGTGGTCTGCGTGAGCTGACCACCGGGCTGCGGCCCCTCGATCAGGAGCGGATTCAGATTGGCGCGCGCCGAATAGATGGCGGCCGTGAGGCCGGCCGGGCCGCTGCCGATGATGACGACGTTCTCCACGTGAGGTCCTTCCCATGTGCCGGGGCGGTGGGGATGCGGGAATCAGGATGCGGGATTCGAGATGCAGGATGCGGGATGCAGGGTTCAAGGTTCAGCATGCATCATAACAGGGTCGGCCGCCCCTGGGAAACCCCGGAATCGGGGCTGAACATCAGCAATCACCAGCGGCCTAAACCTTGGAGCGATCCTGTGCCTTCAGTACCGCTTCCCGCCAAGATAGCCGGGCGCCCCGGTTGGATTAGGAAACTCGTTCCACGGGGAGACCTTGGCGCGAATCGCAGACTCGCCCAGGCTGTCCAGTATTATTCCCAGCCGGATCCGGGCCGCATCCCACTTGGCGCCGTCCAACTCGTAGTTGTTGAACCGGTCTCCTCCGCTCTGCTGACCGTCGGCCGATTTCGCGCCGGCGCCCGCCGGACCCAGCAGATTCCGCGCCTCCGCCTCCGCAGCATCATTGCGCCCCATCTTCTCCAACAGGTAGAGGTACTCGAAGTCGCCTGCACCCTGACGGCAGTTCTTCAGACGCACCGTGGCAATGGCGCCATCAATGCCGACATCCTTGCCCGGATAGAACAGGACGCCATCGCCATTGATGCGCAGCGCGTTCTTTGCGGGATACAACTTGCCGTTCTTCATCACCTTCTTGGATTCGTCAAAGGTAAGCGGATCATTCCAGAGGTCGGTCAGATATTTTGAAGTGTCCTTGTCCTTGTAAAGCGCCTTAGTCGCGTCCTGACTCAACGCGCTGTACTTGTCCACCCAGTACATGCCGCGCCAAAAGTACCATAGGCGCGAGCCGGTGATGAAACCCGCCCACGCATGCGTTCGGCAGGCAGCGGCGGGTGCGTCCACATACGGACCGCCAGCCATTCCGCCATTGTACGTCCAGATGATTTTCCCCTTCTTCACCGCCTCCGGGATCAGGCTGACGGGCGTGGGGCCGCAGAAAATATCGATGTCGTTCTCGAGTGTGCCCAACTCCGGCGTGGCCGCGGCGTACTGCTTGGTCACCATGCGCATCAGTTTGCCGCCGCTGCCCTCCTTGACCTCCGCGCCGATCCGGCGGACCGCGTCGTAGGCATCCTTGCCGTGCGGCTCATCCTTGGTGTAGACAAACGCGCGGTTGTACCAGTTCTCCTGCTGGGTCAATCCTAGGAAGCGTTTGTAGGCGCAGGGCCGGATATCCACCACTTCCTGCCCGATGCCGGCGCCAAACGGCCCTTTGAAGGCCGTCCCGGTGAGATAGTCGTAAAAGCGCCGCGTCGGCAGCTTGATGTAGTCCACATCGATCGAGAAATCTTCCTGCAACGCCACGCGATGGTTATGGGCCATCTGGAAGAACGAGTCCCAGATGGCCATCATGTTCTTGATTTCCGGATGGTTCCTACCCCATCCCTAGGTGATCTCCTCAGGCGACATACTGACCCAGTAGGGGAAGTGATTCACGGAGGGGAGCGTGAAGTTCCAGACCGTCAGCCTCACGTTCAGCGTCTCGTTGCCCGCCTTGATTGCCGCCGTGTACACCCCCGGCGGCGTCTGCTCCGGGACAAAGATATCCACCCACACAACCTCATTCGACCCGGCCTTGACATCGAATGGCGCGCCGAATTTCTTCGCGTGGAGCGGCACGAGTTGATCCGGGAACTCGCGCGGCCAGTTGTTTTTTTTCGTAGGTATCGGCAAGTTG
Organism: uncultured bacterium; assembly: GCA_903916675.1. Classification (GTDB taxonomy): domain Bacteria; phylum Verrucomicrobiota; class Kiritimatiellia; order RFP12; family CAIWXQ01; genus CAIWXQ01. The sequence continues at coordinate 22,245 of CAIWXQ010000044.1, forward strand.
CTGGACATCAGCAGGTATTTGCTTGGCGCTATACTGGGTGAGGACCTTGCAGAGCATGTAATGCTCGCGGAAAAGTTCAACCCCGTCCAGCGTCTTACCGCCCGGCCCCTGGAGTGTGAACGGTGCAACATTCACGTCTTTCATCGGCCCCGGGAAGACGATCTGGAATGCCACAAACTCGTTGCACGCCGCAAAAAGATTCACCTGTTTCTGGCCGGCATCCCAGATCGCACTCGTGGCAGGGGCCTTCTCCGGCCGCGCCACTTTCTGCGATGGCCCGGCGACCCAGATTTGCGCATGAACGCCTGCCGGCCAGGCAGCGAGAAATCCAGCCACAACCAGTCCTGCAACTTCGGAAACGACACGCTTGATGCCATGCATAATATTTTCCTCGTAATTGCTGTATTCGGTTGAAACGATGCGTGGTGGCGCGGTTATGTCTATCACGCGTCCGGTCAGTCCCAACTGAATGATCTGCTCCATGGGAAGCATCCAGATGAGCTGGCCATTCGTCATTGGTCATTAGGGAAAAACGGATGAAAGTCCAAGCACGAGGTTGAGGCTGAACTTTCACGATTCGACATTCGCCGCTCGACGTCAGCCCCTGCCGTCCAGTGACCAATGACCACTAGCCAATGACTATTAACTACGTGTAGCGTAGCACCTCGGTGGAGGTGGTATAGCCGTCGAGGATGTTGCGGATGCCGTCCTCGCGCATGGTGCGCATGCCGAGCTCGCGGGCTTTGGCCTTGATGAAGAGCGTGGGCTTGCGCTCATTGATCAGCTCACGGATCGGCTCGCTGATGCGCAGGTACTCGAAGAGCCCCTTGCGCCCCTTGTAGCCGGTGTTATTGCACATCGAGCAGCCACGGCCGTAATAGAAAGGCTTGCCGTTGATCTGATCGCGGGTGAGCTCCAGGCGCACGAGGGTCTCGTCGTCCGGTTCGAGCGGTTCCTTGCAGTTGGCGCAGACGGTGCGGATCAGGCGCTGGCCGAGCACAGCCTCGAGGGTAGAGGAGATCAGGTAGGGCTGCACGTCCATGTCGACCAGGCGGGTGACGGCGCCGGCGGAATCGTTGGTATGCAGTGTGCTGAAGACCAGGTGGCCGGTGAGCGAAGCCTGGATGGCGATCTGGGCTGTCTCCAAGTCGCGGATCTCGCCGATCATCATCACGTCCGGGTCCTGGCGCAGGAAGGCGCGCAGCACCTTGGGGAACGTGTTGCCGGTCAGCGGATTGATCGGCACCTGAATGATACCGTCGATGTCGTATTCCACCGGCTCCTCGGCGGTCAGCAGCTTCTGGTCGATCGTGTTGATGCGGCGCAGGGCGGAATAGAGCGTGGTGGTCTTGCCAGAGCCGGTCGGGCCGGTGACGATGAAGATGCCGTTGGGCTTTTCGACGTCCATTGTGATCTGCTCGAACATTTCCTCCGGAAACCCGAGGTTCTCGAGGTCGAGCGAGACCACAGAGCGGTCGAGCACGCGCAATACGACACTCTCGCCGAACTGCGTCGGAAGGCATGAAACACGCAAGTCGATGTGCCGGCGGGCGACGACGATCGCGATGCGCCCGTCCTGCGGCACGCGGCGTTCGGCGATGTTGAGGCCGGCCATGACCTTGATGCGTGAGATGATCGGCAGGGCCATGCGCCGACTGGGCGGCTTCATTTCGTACAGCGCGCCGTCGACACGGTACCGGATGCGAAAGTCCTTCTCATACGGCTCGAAATGGATATCCGAGGCGCGGTTGGTCACAGCCTCGTACAGCACGAGGCTCACATACTTGACCACCGGCGCCGCCTTGGCCTGCGCTTCGATGGCCTTTTCGTCGAGCGCTTCCTCGGCGGTGAGCGTGGCATCCTGTTCGAGGTCGCCCTCGAGGTCGCTAAGCATGTCGGCGACGGTCTCGCTTTCGTCGCCGTAGTATTGGCTGACCCGCGCCGTCAGGTCGCCCTCCTTGGCCATGACGAACGAAATGTCGCGCGTCAGGACGAACATCAGTTCGTCGACCACGTGCGGTTCCACCAGCGTCGAGGTGGCCAGTGTGATGGCGCCCGGCGTGCAGGAGACGGGCATCATGTTGTATGTGCGCGCCACGCTAGCCGGCAGGATGCGCAGCACCTCCTGCGGGATCTCGAGGTCCGGAAGATTGACGACCTCGCACCCCTGATAGGCGGCCATCATGGACAGCAGTTCGTCCTCCGTAGCGAAGCCCATGTCCACGATCAGCGTGTGCAGGGGTTTGCCGCTGCGGACGTGCTCCTCCTGGATGTCCTGCGCCTGCTGTGCGTCCATGATGCCGTTGCTGATTGCCAAGTCCAGCACCGGATCGAACTGCTGCACGGTATCTGCGCTCATGACGTCACTTTCCCCGCGCCCGCAGGACTTCCTGCAACTGCTGCACGATCGTGTCCGGATCCTGCGACTTGGTGATCAAATCCTCGTAGTGGATCAGTCCCTTGAGGTACAAATCGAGCAGGTGGGCGTCCAGCGTGATCATGCCGTTTTTGGTGCCGGTCTGGATGTCGGAGGTGATCTGGAAGGACTTGTTGTCGCGGATGCGCGCGCGAATGGACGGCGTGGAGATCATCACCTCGAATGCCGCAATGCGCCCCGGCTTGTCTGCGCGCACCAGCAGCAGCTGCGAGATCACCGCCACCAGCCCCACGGAGAGCTGCGTGCGGACCTGCTCCTGCTGCGTGGTTGGGAAGGCATCCACGATGCGGTCCACTGTGGCAGCCGCGCCCGTGGTGTGCAGGGTGGCAAAGACGAGGTGGCCGGTTTCTGCGGCGGTAATGGCCGCCTGCATGGTCTCAAGGTCGCGCATTTCGCCGACCAGAATCACGTCCGGGTCCTGACGCAGCGCGCGTCGAATGGCCTCGGCGAAACTCGGCACGTCCACGCCGATTTCGCGCTGCGTGACGATCGACTTGCGGTGCGTATGGTAGTACTCAATCGGGTCCTCGACCGTAATGATGTGGCAGTCGCGGTCGGTGTTGATGATGTCGATCATGCTGGCCAGCGTGGTGGATTTGCCGGAGCCGGTGGGCCCGGTCACCAGGATCAGCCCGCGCGGGCGGTAGAGCAGCTCCTTCACCTGCGGCGGCAGACCGATCTGATCGAGCGTCAGCAGCTTGGTGGGAATCTGGCGCAGCACAACGCCGATGTTACCGCGCTCGCGGAAGACGCTCACGCGGAACCGTGCGGCTTTTTTGAATGCGAAGCCGAAGTCCGTGCCGCCGTGCTCCTGCACCATCTGCTGGTGCCGGGCGTTGGTGATGGCTTTCATCAGGCGCTCGGTGTCCTCAGGCGTCAGCGGCGGAAGGTCCAGCGGCGTCAGCGCTCCGTGGATGCGGAGCATGGGCGGGATACCCACGCGGATGTGCAGGTCGGACGCTCCTTCGTCGACCGTCAGCTGCAGCAGTTCGTCCATTTCGGCGTTGTGGGCGGAGGCGTTCATCAGTCGGCATCTCCCATGGTGGCGCGCAGGACCTCGTCGAGCGTCGTCATGCCGGAAACCACCTTCAGCAGGCCGTCCTCGCGCAACGTACGCATACCCATCTCGCGAGCCCGGATGCGGAGCTGCGTAGCGGGCAGGTGCTCAAAAATCATGCGCTGGATGGTGTCGTCGATCAGGAACATTTCGAAAATACCCTTGCGCCCTTTGTAGCCGGTCAGGCTGCAGTTGGGGCATCCGCGCCCCTTGACCAAGGGGGAGTTGGCCAGTTCCTTGGCAGCCGGGCCGAGTATCTTCTTCTCGCGGTCGGTGGGCGTATAGGGCTCCTTGCAGTTGGGGCAGATCACGCGCACCAAACGCTGCGCCATGCAGGCGCGCACAGCGGAGGCAACCAGGAACGGCTTGACTCCGATGTCGAGCAGACGCGTGATGGCGCTGGGCGCATCGTTGGTGTGCAGGGTGCTGAAGACCAAGTGACCGGTCAGCGCTGCCTCCATGGCGATGTCGGCGGTTTCTTCGTCGCGGATTTCGCCGATCATCACAATATTCGGCGCCTGGCGCAGGATCGAGCGCAGCGCGGCGGAGAAATCCAGATTCACATCGCGGTTGACCTGGACCTGGTTGATACCGCTCATCTGATATTCCACCGGATCCTCGACCGTAATGATCTTGCGGTCCGGCTGGTTGATCTGCCCCAGGCAGGCGTACAGCGTCGTCGTCTTGCCAGAGCCGGTCGGGCCGGTCACCAGCAGCACGCCGTCCGGCAGCGAAATCAAGCGCTCGAACCGCTGCTGATCGTCGAACAGGAACCCAAGCTGCGGCAGGCCCAGCGCCAGATTCTGCTTGTCGAGAATACGCATGACGATGCTCTCGCCATGGTTCGTCGGGACGGAGGAGACGCGCAAGTCGAGGTCACGCCCTGTGACGGTAATCTGGATGCGCCCGTCCTGCGGCACGCGCTTCTCGGAAATCTTCATGCCGGACATGATCTTCACACGCTGCAGAATCGCGGCCTGCAGGCGCTTGGGTGGGTTTTCCATCTCCTGAAGCACGCCGTCCACGCGGTAGCGCACGCGAAACCGGCGCTCCATGGGCTCCAGATGGATGTCGGATGCGCGCCGCCTGAAGGCGTCCATGATAATAACGCTCACCAGCCTGATGACCGGCGCATCGGCCTCGGTGACGTCGGAACTGCCGGCCAACTGGTTGCTGAGGCCGTCGTCGCTGCTCTTGACGTCGACCTCGCCATCGCCCATGGAGTCGACCAACGATTCCAGGTCCTCGCGCGGATAGAGCTTGTCGAGGGCGTCGGCGATCTCCTGCTTGCGCGCCACCACCGCGTCGACGTTGCACTTCAGCACATAGCGCAGGCTGTCGATGGTGTCATAGTTCATCGGGTCGCTGATCGCGACCGTCACGACGTTGCCGTTCTTGGCCAGCGGCACCGCGCCGTATTTGCGGGCCTTGTCGGCGGACAGCACGTCCTTCATCTCGGGCGCGATAGCGGCCGGGTCGATGTGCACCAGTTCCATGCCGAACTGCGCCGCGACCAGCGCCAGGACGTCCTCTTCCTTGACCACCTTAAGCTGGATCAGGACGTCCACCACCGTCTCGCCAGCCTGCTTGACGGACATGGCGGCCTTGTCCACCTGCTCGGGCTGGACCAGGCCGTGCTCCTGCAGGATCTGCAGCACATAATCGTCGTTCAGCGTCACGCGGCTTCTCCCCGATTCCCTTGCCAGGAATCCGCTTCGCGTCCGACAAATCAACCCTTGCGTGCGGCGAGTTTCTCCGCCACCAGCTTCGAGGCCAGTTGCGGATCCGCCTTTCCCCGGCTCAACTTCATCACCTGCCCTACCAGCGCCTGCGCGGCGGCCTGCTTGCCGCCCAGAAAATCCTGCACTATCCGCGGGTTGGCCTCCAGTGTCTGGTCCACCAGCCTGCTGATCTCGTCCGCGTCACCCATCTGCCCCAGCCCGCGCGCCGTCACCAGTAAGGCGGGGTTTCCGCCTGTCTCGAACAGCTCCGGCAACAGCCCCTTGGCAGTCGGCAGGTTGATCGTCCGCCGGTCCACCAGCGCAATCAGGTCTGCCAGCGTCTCCGGCGTCAGCGCGCACTGCGCCAGCGTGCAGTTGCGCTCACCTAGCAACCGCAGCACGTCGGTCATGATCCAGTTGGAGACCGCCTTGCCGTTGCCGCAGCGTGTCGCCGCTGTCTCGAAGAAATCCGCCACGGCCCGATCCGCTGTCAACACACCCGCATCATACACGGGAATGCCGTAGGATTGCACCAGTCTTGTGCGTCGGTCTGCCGGACGCTCCGGTAGACCCGCCCGCCAAGCCTCGATCTGCGCACGGTCCAGCACCACCGGCAGGAGGTCGGGCTCGGGGAAATAGCGGTAGTCGTGGGCGTCCTCCTTGCTGCGCATGGGGAACGTCTCGCCACTGTCTGGCTCCCACCGGCGGGTCTGCTGCACCACCCGACCGCCGCCGGCCAGCAGGGCGCTTTGCCGGTCGATCTCGTACAACAGCGCCGCATGTACACCCTTGAAGGTGTTCATGTTCTTGATCTCGACCTTGGTGCCGAGTTTCTCCTGCCCTGCGGGGCGCACGCTGACGTTCACATCGCAGCGCAGGTTCCCCTCTTCCAGATTGCAGTCGCTCACGCCGGCATAGAGCAGCGTTTGCTTAAGCGCCAGCAGGAAGGCCATAGCCTCGTCCGCCGAGGCGAGGTCCGGCTCGGTCACAATCTCCATCAGCGGTACGCCCGCGCGGTTGAAATCCACGCCGCTGCACGCCGCATGGTGCGTACTCTTGCCCACGTCCTCCTCGAGATGGATGCGCGTAAGGCGGATCGTCCTAGCCGCCCCGTTGACCACGATTGCCACGCCGCCGCCCAGACAAAGCGGCTTGTCGTACTGGGTGATCTGATAGTTCTTGGGCATGTCCGGATAAAAGTAGCTCTTGCGGTCGAACTTGCTGAACGTGCCGATCTCGCAACCCAGCATCAGCCCGGAGACCACTGTCTGATGGATCGCCTCCGCATTCATCACCGGCATGGCACCCGGATACCCCAGGCAGACCGGGCAAACCTGCGTGTTGGGCGACGCGCCATACGCCGTGCTGCAGCCGCAGAACATCTTGGTCCGCGTGCGAAGCTGCACGTGCACTTCGAGGCCGATGGAAGGAACGTAGTTCATGAGAGCAAGCGTTCGTTGCGATGCAGGACGTTCTTCGTCGCAGCGGCATCGGATTGAGATCGTAGAATATCGAATATCGAAGGTCGAAGGTCGAAGGAAATATCAGACCGTGTCTTTCCTTCCTGATTCAGCGGTTCGACATTCGATATTCTGCGGTTTGAAATCACGGCACAGCTCCTCCGCTTCGCTCAAACGCCGCACCCACGCGAATGATCTTCTCCTCGCCAAAGGCCGGCCCCAGCACCTGCAGCCCCACCGGCAGTCCGACCCGGGTCCGGCCGCACGGCACCGATAGGCCGCAGATGCCGGCCAGGTTCGCGGTGACCGTGAAGATATCGCCCAGATACATGTGCAGCGGATCGTCCATGGTCTCGCCCAGCCGGTAGGCCGGCGCTGGCGTCACGGGCGTCAGCAGCGCGTCGCACTGCGTGAAGGCCGCATCGAAGTCGCGGCGGATCAGCGTGCGCACCTTCTGCGCCCGCAGGTAGTAGGCGTCGTAGTACCCGCTGCTCAGCACGTAGGTGCCGAGAATGATACGCCGTTGCACCTCGCTGCCAAACCCTTCCGCGCGGGTCTTCTTGTACATTTCGATCGGCGAATCGCCAGCCGCGGCACGAAACCCGTAGCGCACACCGTCGAACCGTGCCAGATTGGCCGAGGCCTCGGCTGCAGCCAGGATGTAGTAGGTTGCCACGGCGTATTTCGTGTGCGGAAGAGAGACTTCCACAATCTCGGCGCCCAGTTCTTGGCAACGCGCGATTGCGGCTTTCACGGCTGCTGCAACCTCCGGATTCATCCCGTCGACAAAATACTCGCGCGGCATGCCGAGGCGCATCCCGCGCAGGTCACCCTGTAGCGCCGCAGCAAAATCCGGCACGGACTTGTCGAGTGTCGTCGCATCCATCGCGTCGCGGCCAGCCATGACGCCCAGCAGCAATGCGGCGTCGGACACCGTGCGCGCCAGCGGACCGATCTGATCGAGCGACGACGCATACGACACCAGTCCATAGCGCGAGACGCGGCCGTACGACGGCTTCAGCCCCACGCAGCCGCAGAACGAAGCGGGCTGGCGCACAGACCCGCCCGTGTCGCTCCCCAGCGCCGCCAACGCCAGCCCACCGGCCACGGCCGCAGCCGAGCCGCCGCTCGAACCGCCTGCCACGTGGTCCGGCGCCGCAGGGTTGCGCGTCGGGCCATAGGCCGAATTCTCGGTGGTGGAGCCCATCGCAAACTCGTCCATATTTGTGCGGCCGACGAAAATCGCGCCGGCGGCGCGCAGCCGCGCAATAGCCGTGGCATCGTACAACGAGGTGTACCCCTTGAGAATCTTCGAGCCGCAGGTGCACGGCTGGCCAGCCACGTTCAGGACATCCTTGATGGCCAGCGGCACGCCGAGCAGCGCGCCGGCCTGGCCGGCCTGGCGTGCCGCATCCGCCGCCCCGGCCTGGTGCAGCGCATCGGCCGCATCCAGCCAGATGTAGGCGTTCAGCGCGGCGTGCTTCGCCGTAGCCGCCAGCACCGCGCGTGTCAACTCCACGGAGGAGAACGCGCCAGCGCGGATACCGTCCACCGCCTGCCGAACCGTCAATTTATTGATTTCAGGAACCATATGCTTCTTTCGTGAGGATTCAGGATCCAGGATTCAGAATGAGGGGCCGAAAAGTATCGTAGCCTTCCCCCATTCGGAATACTGAATTCTGAATTCTGAATTCTTCCCCGCTCACTCCACAATCCTCGGCACCTTGAATTCGTCGTCCAGCCGAGTCGGCGCATTGGCCAGAACCGGATCATGCGGCAGGCTGGGGCGTTCGACATCTTCGCGGTAGACATTGTAGACCGGCTGTCCGTGCGAGGTCGGCTCGATTCCGTCCAGGTTCAACTCACCGATCTGGCGGACATACTCCACAATGGTGGCGATCTGACGCTGGAACTGTGCGCAGGCGGCGGCATTCAGTTCCAAGCGCGCCAAATTGGCCACGTAGGCCACGTCGATCGTTTGGTTTGCCGATGCCATACGCTATTGCCTCCGGTAAAACGGCATGGGCGCCACGCGCGCCTCGATTTTTTTTGCGCCGAGGTCGATCATCAACGCCGTGCCCGGCACTGCCAGGTCCGGCCGCACGTAGGCGCAGCCGATGGCATGCCCCAGCGTGGGCGCGAACGAACCGCTGGTCACCTGCCCCACCAGCGCGCCCGTGGCATCCAACACGCGGTTGCCGTTGCGGGCCGACTGCCGGCCCGCGATTTTGAAACCGACCAGCCGGCTTTTCTCGCCTGCGGTCTCGCGGGCCGCCAGGGCGGCGCGGCCAATAAACGCCTCGTTCTTGGCGGCATAGCGCAGCATTCCGGCCTCGGCAGGCGAGACCCCGGCGCTGAGTTCGTGACCGTAGAGCGGCAGGCCGGCTTCCAGGCGCAGCGTGTCGCGCGCGCCAAGCCCGGCGGGCTTCACGCCCCATGTCAGCAGGCGTTCCCAGAAGGCCAGAATACCGGAGACCGGAGCATAGATCTCGTAGCCGTGCTCGCCGGTATAGCCGGTTCGGCTGACAATCCCTGTGGCGCCAGCCACCGGAAAGGTGAGGAAGGAGAAATACTTCATCATCGACAGATTCATTCCGAGCAGTTGCTCGACGGACTGCTGGCTGTTGGGACCCTGCACGTCGATCTTCCCCTGGATGCCGCGCAAGTCTTGCATCGTGACGCCTTTGGGCGGAAGGTGCGCCTGGAACCAGGCGAGGTCTCCAGGGGCGGTGCCGGCGTTCACCACGGCCATCCAGCGATCGCTGACGAAGCGGTAGACGATCAGGTCATCCAGCACGCCGCCGTCGTCGCGCAAGAGGAATCCGTAGCGGCAGCGGCCAGCGGCCAGCGAGCGCAGATTCTGCGTAACCAGACGTGAGAGGTAGTCGAGCGCGCCTGGACCTTCGACACAAAAGGCATCCATGTGGCTGGTATCGAACATCGCCACGTCCTGCCGGGTGCGATGGTGCTCGGCCAAGATGCCGTCGTACTGCACCGGCATATCCCATCCGCCGAAGTCCACCATGCGGGCTCCCAGGCAGATGTGGCTGTCGTGCAAAATTGTCCGCTGCATCGCAAAGGCTCCGTACACAAGAATGAGAAAAATAGCACATATCGACGTGCCGGGGCAATGAAGAGAAGGGTGCACAGCAGAGGTGAAGTTGAGGTAAAGGCGTCCCACTTGAAGCACGACATGTGCGTTCAAGTCCGGGCAGACACTGCCAAGCATTCGCAACCTGCTGGCGGACAACGCGCTGCTAAAATTCTTGGTGTATTTCGAGCGGGAGAGTTACACTCGACAATGGTTGCGACGGGTACGCCAGACAGAGGTAGTTTCGGCAACCCTATCAGCGTCTGATATGAAAAATTTGCAAAGAGACAGAAGACCATGCCGATCGAGATCAAGATTCTGAGCGGTGGTGACGAAACCATGCTCCACCATGTGGCTGCAGGAGTTTTTGACCACGCCATAGACCAGCGCCGAAGCGTTGAGTTCTTGCATGATCCTCGTCATCACCTTGCGGTGGCCATTGACGCCGGAATTGTCGTAGGGTTCGCCTCAGCAGTCCATTATGTTCACCCGGACAAGAATCCTGAACTTTGGATTAACGAGATCGGAGTGGCACCGACTCATCGAAAACAAGGTGTGGCTGCGAAATTGCTTCAGGTATTATTCAAGGTCGGCCAGGATGCCGGTTGCGCGGAGGCCTGGGTTCTTACTGACCGATCAAACTCTGCCGCGATGCGACTTTACGCATCCCAAGGAGGAATCCCGAAGAATCAGGTACTGTTTGCGTTTTATTTTCGAGAGAATGCGATCAGGAAAGATGCTGACCAACCGGTGGCGGCCACAGCCAGCCGTGGACAGTAGAATCCTTGGGCCATACGTGGCTACGTGGAGCCGCGCGGCCAGCCTTGGCACGAGAGCAAATCCCATGACTAAAGAGGCGAAACTGAATTCAAAGAAATGGACCTTGGAAGAAGTTTATCAGGGCACGAGATTTGACCAATAAATTCCATCCCCGCCGTACTCTCTGGACAAGAACAACATGATTCGATGTAAGGCCCTCTTTCAAGAACGTGTTCTGCCCGGTGCAGGCGAGATGATACCGGACGACGCCTTCTCAATGCCTAAATGGGTCTTCATGGAATACCTGGTCAAATTTCAGAATACACTTCTTCACGGATCGCCCCAACGGATCGCCCAGTTTGAACCCCGGTCATCGCAGGACAATATTGTAAACGGCCATTTGCCACGGGTATATGCCGCATCAAGCGGAATCATGGCGACCTTCTATGCCATTATTGACAGACCCTTTCTGGCGAAGCATGGCGTGGGAGCCATCAACGTTTTTTACGCCCCCTACCATGATGTTTCCGAAAAAACCTGTGATGGATTTCAGTTTGCGGTTGACTACAGATGCCTGCCGAAGAGGCCGTATCAAAAAGGCTTCGTGCATGTGCTTTCACGGAAAACCTTACGCTCGGATTATATGGGAATACAATGGTGTTCAGAAGTGGCAGTGGGACCGCAAGCGGTGATCGAGATGCGCCCGGAGGATTTTCCCCTTTTGCCTGCGATCCGCGGCATCGACTGGGAGGTGCTGGCGCGAAACCATGCTGATGCCATGGACGGGTTCCCGTGGGTTGATGACAAGTCACTGTACCCATCCATTGCGAAACGGACGATTTGACCAACTAACATCCAGCTCGTGGATCACGTGCTCCGCACGGAATCCACCGCCAGCGAGCGTGTTGGGCTGTTTGGATAATGACAACAAAGGCACATTTAGTCGTCGCAAGCATGCTCGTTGCCCTGCTGGCAGCAATATATGCCGTAGTTCAAAACGGACTGCCATGGACTCTTGTGCGTCGCTTGCCAAACAGGGCACAAATGTTTCTGATCGCCCATGTCGGCGTTCACTTTGACATTCGATGGCAAGAAGGGCGCATGGATTTTCTTGCGCGTGGCTTTCCGCCGCATCCCACCAGGCCCCCGAACCATATGTGGTCCGGGGGTGTGAATCCGATTTTTGTCCAGGCGGACTTCTACGATACAAATGGCGTTTGTATCGCCTCGATCCGGAACGGATGCGGGACGATGCCCTTATGTTGGGAAACCGGCATGCGACTCTTCGCCGTAACAAACGGCGTACCTATCCTGCCCAATGACTCAAAACCAGCAAGCAAATAGCCCCCACTACCGAGTGGAAAAGGAGAACCAACGCCGCCTCAATCCTGCTGTTCGATGCCGGACTTGGCCGCTGTCGATTGGCTCCAGGCGGTTATTTCTTTGCCGGCATGAATGAAATCTCGCGCAGCGGCGCGTTGTAGTCGCGCAGCAGTTCCAGGCGCAGAACATGCGCACCTGCGTCGAGCCGCATTGGCACGCTGGAGGTCGTCCAGCAATCCCAGGCTGCGGGCGCGTTGGTTGTCAATGCAACCAGCCCGGATCGATCTTCGCCATCCTGCCGCAGTCGGACATCCCCGCCCCGGCCATGAAATCCGCCCAACACGATGGCGGCGTCGTACACGCCACTGGTGGCCACGTCCACCGTGTATTCAAGCCAGGCGCCAGCCGGCTGGCGGCCATCCAAAAAGGCGGGTGAGGCCCCGGGATGCACCGACGCGTGCAGTTCGAACCCCTGCTCGCCACGGAAGCTGGCAAACGGCACGCCCCAGGCATGGTAGGTGACACCTTCGACCCCCTCATCGAAATGCGACATCGGCACCACGCCCGGAATACGCCGGGGCACCCCGCCAAACGGCCACCGGCCGGGCACATGGAAGCGCACCACGCCGGACGTGATGGCGTGTCCAGCCGGATCGGCTGCCGTCACGCAGCAGAAATAGTCGGCATCAGCCCGCAATTCGGAAAAACGAAGACTCTGGCGGCGATACCATCCCTGCCCGCGAACCAGACAATTGGTCATGGCGTCGGGTGAAGCTCCCCACGCCACCTGCGCCTGTACGACCTTGGGTTCATCATCCGCCGCTACTACGATCTGACACTCGACCCCGCGGACGACGTCACTGACGATACGCGGGAACCCTTCCGCAAACCGGGGCCAGGTGGTGTCCCGGCAGAATAACCGCCCGGGGCGCAACGGCGCGTAGAGCGGATCGCCTACGCTAATGCCCACCCAGTTGATCGACGGCATGGCGGCGCCGGCAGCCTCCGCAAAGGTGTAGCCATTCAGGATGTAGTACAGCAGGATGTGCGGCCGGGGGTGACCGTTCACATAAGGCTCGGCAATGACACCTGCCACACACGAAACGCCGCGGGCCAGTGCGTTGGCGCCGAAGATCCGGACCGGCCGGCGGAACTGTACGTCGTACAAGGAATCGCTGTTGAGATCGCATGCCACCGCGCCGGGCAGCCACTCCCACACATCGCGGTAGGCGTTCAGGTTGTACCAGCCACCGTAGAACATCGCCTGCGGTGCGTTTGTGGCCAAGGCGCCGTCGCCAAAAACAGCGTTGGCGGCACCAATGCTGACGCTGGTGTTCTCCCATCGCAGCGGGAACCCGGCCTTCACGATGTGGCGCGCGGTGTAGGCGATGTTGGCATCCGCGGACGCGTAGGAATCACAACGTCCTTCAAGAATGTCAGAATCCTTCGCTTGGGCCTCCTCTGTATAAGCCTTCGCACCCTTGAGGGTACGCGAATCCACATAGCCAAAGCCGTGAAAGTATCCCTCCTCCGGATGCAAAAACCGCTCGGCGTACAGTGCCTGGTCCACCAGATCCATCGCGCGCCAGACGCCGCCAGGGCCATCCAGGCGCGAGACCAAGTACATTTCGTTAAACCCGCAGGTAAAACGTGCATGCCGAAAGGGCCGCCCCTCCCCCCGCACGCCGGGGGCTGGATCGAGGTAGGGGTTGTCGACAACAGGTGGATTGGTTGGATTGCCTTGCAGCAGCATGGCGGGAGATAACATCGCATTGTCGATGCAGCGCTCGCCGTCGTTGTACCCAAGCGGCAATCGGTAGCAGAAGAGCAGGACATCGATCCGGTCCGGGCCGAGTTCGCGCAGGCGCGCCAGCACAGGGCGCACGATCTCGTTCAGAAAGTTGGTGTATTGAGCTTTGGTGTAGCGAAAATCGGTCGAACAGTCCAAGCCAAGCAGGTTGCCGGCAGGAACACCGCGCCGTGCGGCATAGTAGCGGGCGACCTGGAGCGAATCCGGCGTGCCGTCTTTGTCGTCGTCGCGCATGTCGCTGGCGTTGTACAGCACCAGGATACGCTCAGGGGAAAGGCCGGCCTGCGCACGACCCCACGCGCCTGTCATGAACAGATAAAGCAAGCCGAGCGCCGGGAGAAACCATGCCCGGCGGACATGAACCGAATGCGTGGCACTACTCTTCACTCTCATCATCCTCGGTTTTTTTCCACAACCCCGGCGCGAGCAGAATGACCAGGATAATCGCCGCGACAATCCCCCACCACTCCGAAGCGCAGGCTGCACAGCGTTCCTGGAGCACTGGCACGGCGGCCAAGGCCGCCGGGAAGAAGCGGTCCAGCAGCCATCCCATGCCCACAGCCGTGAGAGCGATCGCCAGTAGGTAAAGGCCGGTGCCGGCCTTGCCGATCTGGCTCCAGATGGCCGTCAGCATGGCGGGATTTGTAGCTGGCCCGGCGATCAGGAACGTCATGGCCGCGCCAGGCGACATCCCCATGTGAATGAACGAGGCCGCCAGCGGAATCGAGGCCGTGGAGCAGACGTACAGCGGGATTCCTGCCAGCAGGGCCAGCCCATACCCCCGCCAGCCGGAGGCTGCCTCTCCCTGCAAGATGTTCGGCGGCAGGAGCGCAGTCAGCACCCCGGAAATCAGCATGCCCGCCAGCAGCGGTCGCGCCATGTCGCGTGGCAGAGTCACCAGACCATGCCGTAACGCATGCCGCCAGACGGGCAGATGCGCATGCCCACATGCGCACGCCGCACCTTCGTCCATCGGCGCCTCGGTCTCGTGCGGATAGGCCAGCATGACCAGCCCGCCAGCCAGCACCCCCGAGACAAGCGCCGCTGCCACGCGGAAGAGGCTAACCGCAGGCCCCAGAACGGCCCAAGTGGCAATGATGCTATCCACCCCTGTCTGCGGCGTCGAGGCAAGAAAACTCACCACCGCACCGCGCCCGGCACCCTGGCGGCGTAACGACAGGGCCAACGGCAACACGCCGCATGAACAGAGCGGCAGTGGAATGCCCACCAGCGCGGCCTTAACCACCTGCCACCCGCCGCGGCCCCCCATGTGCCGCCGCACCCAGTCAGCCGACAGCAGCACCGAGACTGCGCCGGCCACGAGAAACCCAATCAGCAGGTATGGCGCCAAAAACACCAGCACCTGCCACGTAGCGATCAGAACCTGCAGAACGGCGTGCATAAAGAAAGTATAGGGGACCCGCGCTTTGCCGTCCATGATGGCGAAAGACGCCATGCATGCGCACAGGGGCACTATCCGCGCCGTCAGCGAATAATCAAGATCGTTCCCAACTGCAGGTTCTGGATGGTTACGTCGATGTACCCCACGCCGGCATTGACGAGCGCACGCCGACCATCCACGCCTGTCACTGCCACCATTCGAAACGCCGTGCCGGTGTAGTCGCCGCCACCGGAGATTACACGGAATGTCTTGCCGTCTACATTCGCCTGCGCCTGCACGTCGAGCCGCAACGTGGCGTTGGAAAGCCCCGACAGGTTCCCGTTCTGAAGCACCAGCTGGTCGGCCATGCAGTCGGAATTGCGATCGGACGGCGTCAGGTCGAATGCCAGTGTGGCGCCAGTGCCGAGTTGCAGATCGGCCGCGATCGTCAGCGTGCCGGCAGCCGCGTCACCCGGGTCGATCGTTCCGCCCTGCACCACCACGGCCGCGTTGGAGATCGTCCCTGCGCCGCCCAGCGTGGCATTGCTCGCCACCAGCCATTGGGCACCCGCGCCGGACGAACAACATTGGGAAAGCCCACGGATCAGCAGCGTCCCCTCCTCTACGCGGTTGGTCCGCAGGGCATGCGTCAGGTTGGCGATGGCCATGGTGCCGGGACCGCGCTTGACCAAGTGGGAGCCGGCACCGCCCGCGCCAAGGTGCCCTGTCATCTCCAGCGCCGCCACGTCGCCTGTGTGTCCGCTGATCTGGAACACGACACCCGTGACATTGTCGGCCCGCACCAGTGCCGCATCCGCCGCCACCACCACGCAGGAGTCCAAGCCGTCCACCAGGTTGGTCGCACCGTCGTAGAAGCGGATGGCCGTGGGGCCGGAGCCGTCGATCCGTGCGCTGCCCCGCAAGTCGAGCATCCGGCCATTGCGTACGTACAGCGAGCTGCCGCCCAGACGCACCAGGCCATTGCTGATCGTCAGATGCAGCGGGTCGTCCGAGTTCCGGCACCAGTCCTGTACGCCGTTGAAATCCAGCAAGCCGTCGGCGTTAACCATGATGTACAGGTTGTTGTCGAGCAGTTGCGCAGTCTGCTGCGACGGGCCGATCAACCGAATCACCGCGGATGTTGGCCCCCCCTCCCCATTGCCGACTGTCAGCGAGTAGGAAGCCTTCACTTCGACCGGATCAGCCTGCCAGCCGGAACCATCGCTTGCCAGCACATAGCGGTCGGTACACGTTCCCATCTCGATTGTGCCGTCTTCCACGCAATATTCGGGGCCGACTGTACAGGAATTCTGCAGGTAGCGCTGGCCGGCGTCCGATTCGTAGACGCGCAGCGTGCCGCCGCCCTTCTTCACCACCTGACGGTGCTGTCCGCCGAGAATCCACGGCACCTGCAGCGTCAGGCCGGACGCCACGCTGATCGTCTGCGTAGATGCCGCGGATGGCGTAACCAGCGCGCCGTGGATGACCACATTGTTGCTGCCCTGCACGGAAAGGCTCGCGCTGCAGCCTGCGAATTGCAGGCTGCGCCAGGCCGCCTGTCCAAACGCGTTGCTGGCGCCGCCGAGCTGAAAGCCACCGGCCGTGGCGGAAAACACCAGACTGCCGAATTGAAATGCGTCCAGCAGATCCTGCACGGGCCCCAACCGCAGGGTGCCGTCGAAAACCAGCGTGGTCGTGTAATCGCTGTGCGGCGGACCGGCGGGCGTCCAGTTGGCCGGCAAACTCCAATTGTCATTCGTGCCGCGCCCTGTCCAAGTCCAGATGGCGGCAGACGCCGGGTGGGCAAACGTGCCTGTCATCAAAAGCAACAACAATCCCGCCCGAAGGCGCAGAGGTTGCACGGGTAAATGTCCCATGACACCGACTCCGCTAAATCCGGTCCGCCACGTTACTGACCAGCCGGTTCCCCTATTTTTCGGAGGGATGGTCAAAACGCTGTATCTCGCACGGCATGCGCCGTGCGCAAAGTCCCTGCAGAAACCGGAATCCGTAGACGATGTGCGTCGCGATAACGCCGAGCCATGTTACCAGCCACAGCAGCAGCCGGTAATGGATAGTCGCCAGCAGTGTGACAGCCAAGTACACCGCCACGCACGCCAGGTACCAGGCCCGCACCAACGGCCAGATCGCGGCCATGGCCGCACCCAGCACCAGGCCCATCACAAACAGCGTGGGCACCATGTAGCTAAGACGTAGGGAGGTAGACGGGAAGCGCCGCACAAAGTAACCCCGGTGCAGCGCATAGCGGCCAATCTGCCTGAGGTGCGGCAGGAACAGCGACCGGCGGTGATGCTCCACTGCCACCCATGGATCATAGACGATTCGCTTACCGAGGCGATGAACCACGTCTGCGCAAAGAATGGTGTCCTCTCCCGGCCAGAAATCAGTGCGGAATCCGCCGAGCTGCCGCAGCAGGTCCGTGCGGATCATCAGGTTGCAGCTCGGCAAATCGTCGCTTGTGCGGATGCGGTCCGCCAGATACCGGTAGCGGTAGCTCCCGGAGACCAGACGATTGGCGTAGACCCGCCCGCCGGCCATGGCCATCCAGGGATCGTTGGCCGGTGTAATGCCGGGCCCACCCACACCGCCGACGTCGTCGCGCGAGAAATACTTCACGGCGTGCTCCAGCCAGTCGCGCACCGGGCGAGCATCATCATCCAGGAACGCCACGATCGTACCGCGTGCCGCCGCAATCCCGAGATTGCGCTTCGCCGCGGGACGCAGATGCCCGGTAGGAATCACCCGAACATCCGCTGGCCACGGATACGATGGTGCCGCCTCGTCCGGCAGAACGATGGCCTCGAAGTTGTGGTAGGTTTGCGCCGCCAGCCCTGCCAGACACTCCGTCAGGTATGCCGAAGGTGCCGGACAGGCGATGATCACGGAAACCAGCGGCGGCGGCGACGGCAGGGGAAGCGGCTCCACGCTCTGATAATACCGCAGCACTCGTAGACGGTAGAAAATTGCCAGCGTGTCTATCATCACCTTGCGCACGTTGGACAGCGTCAGCGAGCCGGTCTTGTTGCCGAACTGCATCCGGATCGGCGCCTCGGCCACGCGATAGCCGTGTTCATGGGCAACCGCCAGAAGTTCCACGTCAAAGGCAAAATGCTTGACCAGCATCCGGTCAAATGACCATTGCAGCGCTTCTCGGCGAAAGAGCTTCATCCCCGTCTGCGTATCCGTAACCGGCAGGCCGACCAGTAATGAGACCAACCCGTAGTAGACAGCGCTGGCCACACGCCGAGAGAAAGGGTAATCGATCTCCGAATCGCGATGCCGCTTGGACCCGATCACAATGTCCGCCTGCTGCAGCTGCATTACGTCAAAGAAGCATGGCAGCACGGCTGGATTGAGGTCGAGGTCACCGTCGAGCAGCAGCACGTGCGTTCCGCGGCTGTGCTGCAGCCCGGCCCGCAGCGCCCCGCCCTTGCCGCTGTTGAGGGCCAGCAGCACCGGACGCACCACATCGGGGTGCTCGTCAGCAACCTGCCGAAGTTCGGCATCCGTACCGTCGTCGCTGCCGTCATCCACCGGTACGACCTCGAAGCGTATCCTCTTCCCCAACAGTCGGCAAACCGTCTCGACGTTGGCGCCGGCACGACCCGCCAACCGGTAGCAGGGCATGACCACGCTCAGCAAGCCGTCCGGCCCTAGACACTCCTGCGCGGATTTCCAGTCGTCCGGCTGCTGTGCTTTGTTGTACATCCCCATGAAAACAGACCGTTTCGTTTCCATCACTATGCCGTCTTGCAGTTTGACAGACAAGGTTTTTTGGGCAAGAGTATGAAATCGAACGCCATATGATGAAGAGCTCCCCGCAGCATGCACCTGCACAACGACGGAAGCACACGAAATGTCACTGCGCCTGATCACACGTGCCGCTCTCGTTCTTCTCCTTGCCTCTGGCTGCCAGCGTGTCGTCACCGTGGCGGAACAGGACGCTCGGGAGCGTGAAAACACGCTGATCCACCGCGCGCTGGAGCGCGAGCAAGCCGGCGACCTCGACAGCGCCATTCAGACCTATGAAGAGGTCCTGCAGGAGACGCCCAAACTCGTCTCCGCGCATTTCCATCTCGCGCTCCTGCTACAGGATTATCGCAAGGACTACATGGGCGCCATTTATCACTACTGTCAGTACGAGCGCTTGCGCCCCGATACTGAGAAGAAAGCGTTGCTGCGCGACCGCACCCGCGTCTGCCAGCAACTCCTCGCCGCCCAACTCCTCAGCACCGCTGACGTGGCCATCAGCCGCAAGCAGATCGAGCTCGTGGGCGAAATCGACAAGTTGAACAAGCATCTCTCCTTGGTCGAGGGTGAAAAATCCGCGTTACAAGAGCAGAAGTCCGATCTCGAACGCCAGGTGATCGAGCAGAAATCAGAATCAGAACGCCTGCGCCGCCTGCTCGATCGCATGATGCCATCATCTTCCGTCTCCACCCCAGCCCCCGAGGAATCGCGACCTCGCTCCATCCTTCCGCGGCTCACCCCAGCCGCCAACGCGCCTATTGTGACCACCACCATGGGCCCACTTCGGCGGTTAACCGTAACGGAAACATCGTCCAAGCCGGCAGTTGCCAAACCGTCCGTTGCCGACACCGCGCCGCCGCCACTACTTAAACCCGATGCGAGCGAACCCGATCCCGGTGCCGCCACGTCTGTCCCCGCACCACCCGTCACCGCCGACACCCGCACTTACGTTGTACAGCCTGGCGACAGCGTCTACCGTATCGCGGAGCGAGTCTACGGCGATGCGGAACAGTGGAAAAAAATCCGCGACGCCAACAAGGACCGCCTCGGCCCCGGTAATCAGGTCCGCGCCGGCCAGGTGTTGGTGATACCGTAGGGAGAAGAGTTTAGGAGTCAGAACAACCCCGGAGTAGAAAAGCAGGGCGACGGCCACGCTCGGGAAGGCCGGTGGCCTAAGTATTTTGTCCAGATCGGCATACGGTCGCAAAAACAAACTGGAGAATACTCCATGACGTTCATGTGCCTTTCGTCTCATTTGAACCTTGCCGTAATCGGGCCGCTGGTGACGCCCGTATTCCAGATTCTTGCGCCGATCATCCTGCTCAGCACCTTTACCCTGATCGTCGCGATTCCGCGCTGGTTCCTGGGTTTTTCGTACTGGCTCTGGTGCCGGAATGCACCGGCGGCGCTGCGCGGTCGGACGATCCCAGGTGTGAAATCGCGCGTGTTTCAAGGCGTCGCGCAGCGGCAGTTCGATGACGAATACGCATTCGTTGTTCCGGACCGCGCTGACCTTCCGGCGCGGATTGCCGATTTCTTCCGGCAACGCGGCGCAACCGCGGAGCCGGGCGGCGAGCCCCTGAGCTTTGCGAGGGGGCATCGCATCTGCTCGATGCTGCTGCCGCATCTGATCCCCTGGCGAGAAAAGGATTTTGCGCAGCACATCACCGTGCGAACCTCCCGCACCCGGGCAGGTCAGGCGGAAATCCGTCTTTGTTATTGCGTGCAGGTGCTTTGCATGCTGCGCCTGCCGCCCGCCGGGCTACAGGATGAAGCCGCTGCGCTGTGCCATACGTTGCCCGCCTCGTAATCCCATGCCCGGTTTTCTCCACAAACGCGCTCGTCGCATCTTCGGCCGCAGCACGGCGGAGTTCCTCCGTGGGCCACCACACCCCGTAGCCTGGCGACTGGAGGTGCGCGAAGATACCAACGACCGCGGGATGTTCCTCCCGGACACCACCTGCCGCGGCCGTTCCGGACACTCCATCCGTCTGGCCAGCTACATCTCCGCCGGCGGCATGCGCGACCTGCGCCCCGGCCGCCACGCGGAATCCGACGCACGCCGGCGGCAACTGCTGGCGCATTTCGCGCTGGCGCTGCTGATTTTCTGGCTGGTTTTTCTCTTCGTGCCATGCCGCTGAAATCTTTCAGGGTCTGGGTCGCTACCGGGATCGGTATCGATTGTATACTCGACCCCAATACCGACGTCGCTACCGATGCGATGAACCGCTGACTGTCGAACGCCCAACATGCACGTCCCCCACTCCAGCACGGTGATCTTGGCCAACGGCGCCTTTCCCTCCCACCCGGCGCCGCTGGCGGCGCTGCACGCGGCGGAGCGCATCGTCTGTTGCGACGGTGCCGCGGAAAAGCTGGTCGCCGCCGGCTTCGTTCCCGCCGCCATCGTGGGCGACCTTGACAGCCTCCCCGTCGGCCTGCGCAAGCGCTTCGGTGATTACTTGCACCCGGATGCCGGCCAGAACGACAACGATCTCGCCAAGGCGTTCCGCTACTGCCTGCAAGAAGGGTGGCGCGAACTAATCATCCTCGGCGCCACCGGCTTGCGCGAGGACCACACCCTTGGTAACCTCGGCTGGCTGGCGGATTTTGCGTCACAGGCCGAGGTGTCGTTGCTCACGGACACCGGCATATTCTCGGCTATTGTCCGCTTGACCCGCTTTGACAGCCAGCCGGGACAGCAGGTCTCGTTTTTCACGTTCGATGGCCAGACTTTCCTAAACGCCGGAGGCCTGCGCTACCCGGTCGTAAATCTGCGTCCCACGCGCTGGTGGCAGGCCACGCTGAACGAGGCGTCCGGCGATTCCTTTGAAGTCGCTCCCGCCGGTGGGCCGGCGCTGGTCTTCCGGACATATGCCTGACCGAGAATGAGGGTGGTGCAGGCGTCCTGCCTGCCCAATCGCGTCAGACCGTCGCAAATCAGGCGTGGCTACCTGCCGTCGCGTGCGGTTGACTTGTTGAGCCATTCATCTGTGAAGGTGATTTTGCGGCGAACTATGGCGGCATCGTTCCAGCGCTCCCATCCGCCTTCTGGCGAAAAGGTATAGTACACATAGAACTCTTTCCCGGTTCGGCGTGGATCATCAAGGAATCCTATGATTGAAGGATAAAAAGCTTCGCCATTCTCAGCTGCGAGTTTCCTGCGATCACTCCAATGGATGCCGTCCTCCGAGCAGGTTAGGAATAAATCCACACATTGAGGAGAAGTATTGGCAGCTATGATCATGACAAACTTGTCAAGAGCCGCGTTGTAGCTGATGTCCATCCATCGCGTGCCGGGATTCCCTCTTTCCAGGGGGCTGGATTTTCCGCCTACGGCAGGCTCCGAAAATGCACCATTGTAGTACTTTGTCCATTTTGCACTCTTGCCACCAATACCAGCCTGGATGACCTCTGCGATGCTCGCTCTTGCTAAGGACAGGTTGCTTTGCCGCGAATTTTCATCCGTCATGGCATCTCGAGCATAGACGTAAAAATATTCATCCTTGATTATGTAAGCTGATCCGCAGACCTCTACGGCACTTTCGGCCTGCGCGTTAGGAATATTGGCTAAGAAAATGGGCCCCAAGTCTTTGAACTTCAGGCCTTGTTCATCGGTCTGGATTGAGAGACCCAGCACGCTGTAGAAGTTCTTATACGTGCCACGATGGAACTCCGCATGGTAGAAGAGGAAGATGCGATTCGACTTTGGATCACGGAAGAGTGGCCCTCCCGCAAGGTACTGGAATTCCTTATTATCTGTGGCGATGGAAACGCGATCTACCCTTTGCAACGGATTTCCCCTGTTGCCGGTGACTCGGACCGGCTCGCGGCCGTTGGCACCATACATTCGCACATCGTCGCCACTTGTCAGCACTCCACAGTTGCCATCCATGAACCACTTCAGTCCCAGGGCGTCTCTCTGTTCCTTAGTTGCGATGACTACCCTCTCACCCACGATGCAGGCGGGAGGTTCGGCAGAAAATACAGCCGCATTGCTTACGACCACTGCGGCCGTCGCAAGAAGAAGGTTCTGCATAGCAATTCCCATGAGAATTACTTCTTCGCGCACAATGCCATTTCACAAAATCACGGCTCGGCCCGGGGATCCAATTGCCGCGGATGCCGGCTGGGCGTGCCGAAGTAGAAGGCCTCGTTTTTCGCGAGCTTCATCGGCATCCGGTTGTGGATCCATCCCCCTTCGGAAAGACCGTCCGGGAAATCGTGGACCAGCATGCCGGCGCGGTTGACCGGTAGTTGTTGGGCAATAGTGGCGTCAGGTCGCGCCACAAAGCTCCCCCAATTCGAGTACCGCTGCGACGAGTTATTCGCCACGGCCCACATGAGGTTGTCTGCGCAACGGGTGGGAACCTGACGGACGTTCAGCACATCCAGGCAGCTGGGCCCCTTGTGCCGCGCGTTGAAAAAGGAGTGCAGCACCAGCCGGGCGCCCCGCTCACGGTACGCCGCGTAGAGCTGCGGATAGCAGATGTCATAACAGATGGCAAACCCGACCTGCACGCCCCGGATCGGCAGCGTCACCAACCGGTTTCCCGCAGAAAAGACGCGCTGATCTTCCACCGTACACATGCATTTGTCGTACCGGTCGGCAATTCTGCCGGCCGGATCGATGATGTACAGGCAGTTGGTCGGCCTGGTTATTTTGTCAAGAAAATGCGCAGAGCCCAGAATCAGCCAAAGCCGCAGGTCCCTGGCCAGTTCCCGCAGCCGTTGCGTTTCGCAGCGCAGGGCGTCCCAGTCATACCGGCGAAAGGAGAAAAATTCGGAACCCGCATAGCCGGAAAGCGCGGCTTCCGACGTGTGCAGGAGATGCGCCTGCGCCTGCTTCGCCCGACGCAGATAGCGCCGGATGGCTTCCGCGTTTTTCGCAATGTCACCGGACACGGGAAACTGACAGGACGCTACGCGAAGCTTGTGCATGCAGACCTCCGAACATGGCGAATCAAACGACATCGGCCCACGGGGAGAGCCATCTTGATTTCTGATTCCAGAACAAAGTCTGAAATCTGCACCCCTTCGAAATCGCTCGCTAGTTCGGCGCCAGCAGCTTGATCTCGAACTTCTCCAGATTGTCCAGGACCAGGTCCGCGGGTGCGATGTTCTGGCGTGGTGCATCGCGGCGCGCGAGCGCCACGCAGGTCATGCCGGCCGCCTTGGCGGCGCGCACACCGGCGGCGGAATCCTCAAACACCACGCAGGTGGACGGATCCACCTGCAGCCGCTGCGCCGCCAGCCGGAAGCAGGCGGGATCCGGCTTGCCCGGCTGGTAGTCCTCGGCGCCAAGAAAAAAACGGATGAATGGGGCCGCGCCTAGAATCGCCACGTTGTCGGCAATGTCTTGGCGAGGCGAACCAGAGACGATCGCCACGGGGTAGTCCGCGGCCAGGCGTACCAGCAGTTCGATTGACCCCACGATGCGCACATCGGTCTCCGCGCGCAGGCGGCGGTGGGAGGAGCGCAGCTCCGCGGCAACGCGCTCGATGCCCGCTGCCACGGCATGCGGGAAGCGCCGGCTCATCTCGGTGTAGACGTCGTTCCAGGATCGACCGTACACCAGCGCCACAGCTTCCTCCTGCGTGCAGGGAATGCCGTGTCGTTGCAGATACTCGCGAATGGCGCGAATCCAGAGGATTTCGGTATCCACCAGCGTACCGTCGAGGTCGAAGAAAAAGGCTTGGATCGTCATGGCACCTGGAAACGCGTCAGGCCTCTGCCCCGGCTGCGGACTGGCCGCAGCATTTCTTGTATTTCCTGCCGCTGCCGCAAGCGCAGGGATCGTTGCGCCCAACCTTCGGCGCCTCGCGGCGCTCCGGCGGTGGAGTCACCATTTTGCCGTCGATAAAACGCCACTCGCCCTCCACGCGGCCAAAGGTGGCAATTTCATGGTGCTCGAAGTCCGCCTTTTCGATTCGGTAGCGCGCAACGAATTCGATCATCGCCTCGCTGTCCTGCGGGCTGCCGCCTTCCGACTGCCGGATCTCGAACGCCTGCCAGTCGGCGGACTGCGCCCACTTGCGACTGCTCTCGGCATCGAATTCCCGGCGCACGCGCGGCCCGGAGGTCTTGTACAGGTAATCTATCTCCGCCAGCGTGTAGGCCGTGTAGCGAGAGCGCATCAGCGCTTCGGCGGTGGAGGCGCGGGCGTGGCCCAACAGCAGCGGCTCGCAGCACTGCTCATAGGAACGTCCGCTGCAACAGGGGCAATCGCTCATACGCGGAGACTCCTCGAAAAGAATGGCACTATAGATCATTCCGCACGGGCCGCCAAGAGCGTTCGCGCGGAAATCGCTTGGAATGCCAGCCCTTTTGGGATTATAGTAACGGCTTTCCAAACCGACAGAAGGAGCAAGTATGGCCAAGATCAATTTTGGCGGCACGGTCGAGACGGTCGTCACCCGCAAGGAGTTCTCCCTCAAGAGGGCGCAGAGAGCCCTGAAGAAGGAAGTCGTGGCCATTATCGGCTACGGCGTGCAGGGGCCGGCCCAGGCGCTGAACATGAAGGACAACGGGATCAAGGTCATCATCGGCCAGTCCAAGGCGTTCCCGAAGGACTGGGCGCGCGCCGTCAAGGATGGCTGGGTCCCGGGCAAGACGCTGTTCGAGATCGAGGAGGCCGTGGAGCGCGGCACGATCATCCAGATGCTGGTGGCCGACGCAGCCATGAAGGTGGTCTGGAAAATCGTCAAGCCCCGCCTCACCGCCGGCAAGGCGCTTTACTTCTCGCACGGCTTCGGCTACGTCTACAACCAGCTCACGGGTGTGAAGCCACCGGCCGACGTGGATGTGATCCTGGTCGCCCCCAAGGGCTCCGGCACCTCCGTGCGCCGCAACTTCCTTTCCGGTGTCGGCATCAACTCCAGCTTCGCCGTGGCGCAGAACGCCACCGGCTGCGCCTTGGAGCGCGTGCTGGCTGTCGGCATCGGCATCGGTTCGGGCTACCTCTTCCCGACCACGTTCGAGCATGAGGTCACCAGCGACCTTGTGGGCGAGCGCGGCGTGCTCATGGGCGCGCTGGCCGGCATCATGGAGGCCCAGTACGATGTGCTGCGCGCCAACGGCCACTCACCGAGCGAGGCCTTCAACGAGACCGTCGAAGAGCTGACCCAGAGCCTGATCCGCCTCGTGGACGAGAACGGCATGGACTGGATGTACTGCAACTGCTCCGCCACCGCTCAGCGCGGCGCGCTGGACTGGAAGCCGAAGTTCAAAAAGGCCACGCTGCCGGTTTTCAAGGCCCTCTACCAGGCCGTGAAGAGCCAGAAGGAAGCCCGCCGCGTGATGAAGTCCTGCGGCCGGCCGGACTACAAGAAGCAGCTCGACAAGGAACTGGCCCAGATCCACGAATCCGAAATGTGGCGCGCTGGCACCGCGGTGCGCACGCTTCGTCCGCACGAAAAGGCCCGCATGAATGCCGCAACTGCGACCGGCGTCAAGGGGCGCAAGGGCAACTAGAAGCCGAACCGCAGAATATCGAACACCGAACCGCAGAATCATGAAGGATTGAGGAGCGGATGCCGTTAGCCTCACCTCACGATTCTGCGGTTTTGTTTCCATCAGTCAGGGCGGGACCGCCGGAATCGACGCAAGAACACATCATGATCCTCGGATTGGCACATGTCTGCTTCACCGTTTCCAGCTTGGATCGCGCCATAGAATTTTACAGCGGCAAGCTGGGATTTAAGATCGCCTTCGAGTTCCGGCACGACACCGGTGTGCGCTTCGGCGTCTACCTGAAGGCCGGGGCACGCTCGTTCATCGAGATCTTTGAGGGCCATCTCGCCCCGTGCGCCGAGAAACAGAGTTACGGGCACATCTGCCTGGAAGTGGATGACATTGGCGCCACCGTGGCCGACCTGCGCGCCAAGGGGATCGACTGCACCGACCCCAAGGTCGGCAAGGATCAGTCCTGGCAGGTATGGCTTGCCGATCCGGACGGCAACCGCATCGAGCTCCATTGCTACACGCCGGCAAGCTGGCAGTCGCCGTATCTGGAGTAGCAAGGACGCGCCGGCGCCCAACCCGCTTACGCCACAGAAATTTCCACCCGGTTTTTGCCGGCATTCATTTCTGCGGCGAACGCGGCCCCTTCGATCCGCATGCCGCCTTCGCGATAGGGGTTGTTTTCGCGCCGGTCGAGCGGCAGGTCCTTCCCGTTTACGCACACCCGCCGCACGCCAAACCCGCGCGAGCCCACCTGGTATTGAAACTCGATCCGTCGCCCGTCGCGTTCAACTTCCACCACCAGCCCGTCCAGCGTGCGCGGCAGCACGGGGTCGATCACCACATCGCCGAAGGAATCGCGCAATCCCAGCATCCCGCAGACCACGCGGTGGATGTAGAGCCCCGGGCCGCTGGAGTAGATGCGCCATCCTCCCGCGACCTCCACCTTGCCGCGGCGCAGATCGTCAAACCGCGCCGCCGCCTCGTAGCGATCCGCAAATGCGCCATCCGAGCTGGAGAAAAACGCATTGGCCTGACGCGCCACCGCATTCCGCACGCGTTCATGCAACTGCACCGGCGTCACCCGCCCCAGCATCTCCCACAGCTCCTCCGCGAGCCCCAATCTGGCTAGCGCCTCGACGTAGCGTAGATGGGCATGCGTGTACATCAGGCCGATCTCGCGCCCGAAGTTCGCCGCCGTTTCCGCCCGCTGGAACCAGCGTGTCACACCACCGCGATACGGCACCGGATCGCTCATCAGCCGCACACCATCTTGGAAAAGCAGATGCTCGTGGATTAGCGACATGTGCCGTCGGGCCTGCTCCGGCGTCAGCAAACCTGCCAGCATGGCGCGTGTCATGGGGAGCAGCCGGTAGCGGATGCCGGTCTGGGAGTCGCGCGGGTGTAGCAGCGGCTGCGGCTGCTTTCCGCCAAATACAAGAAATCCCGCCAGTACACCGTCCGGCAGCAGCAACCGCTGGAAGTCAACCCTCATCGCCGCCAGCAGCGGAGCCAGCCGTTCAGCCGCCTCCCGTCGATCCGCGCGTCGGCAGATTTCGTTCAATTGCGCAAAGACCTGAAAGGCCAGTGCCACGGTCCAGGAGCTGACCATGTTAGCGCGCAGGGCTGGATCAGCCGGCTGCAAGGTATCGTCCCAATCCCCCTCGCCGTAGGTCACCAGTGCCGTGCCCGGGATACGCCGGGACTCCCACACGTCCATCGCGCGTAGCGCATGCACCAGCAGGCTTTCGCGCCGGGCGCTGGCGCCAAAGGTCGCAACATCCGTGTAGACAACCGGCTCGTCCAGCACGGCAAAATCGCCGGTGGCTTCCACGTAGTCGCACAGCGCCTTGACCGGCCAGAACGGCACGTCGCCGTGCGCCTGCACACTCTGGATATCCTGGAACGGCGGGAGCATGAACCATTGCGGCCAGCATCCGGTCCCTTCGTACTGCTGTGCAAAAAGCTGCAACAGCAGGCGCCGCACCGGAGCGAACTGCCGTGTGGCGATCAGCCACTCCAGCGGCCCCTGCGAGACGTCGCGCACACCCCACGCCGCGCCGCCGTACTGCTCCAGTCCGCGCGGCGCCGTGACGTGCGTCCAGGCGTTGTGTGCAAACCATGGCAAGATCTCGTCCACGTGCGCCGCAGCAGGATGCCGCAGCCGCGGCAGACCCGCACAGCAGCCACGGCTGCCCTGCCCTCCGGCTCCCGGACGCAAACGGGCGACCGCCTCGATCACCACCGCAAACTCCCGCACCGGCCGGCTGCGAAGGACGGCAAATGGTGCCTGGTGTGTCACGCCGTCTGCGAACAGCAGTTCGTCGCCGCCGCAGGCTGCCACGTCAGCCGGAACAGTGGCTTGTATGGCAAACTGCAATTCGGGCAGCTTCCGGCCCAGAAAAGTGTCCGGATCGGGCGCGCAGACAAGCCGCGCAGCGGCTGAATCCAGTGCCAGCTCAATGCCCTGATCCATTTCTCGTTCGCCCATAACCAGCAGGTGCGACAACAGGAATGCACACGGCGCGCCGTCCGTCACCCGCAACGTCAGCGTCGCGCGGGGAGCGTCTGGATCCATGCGGCTGATTGCCTCGATGCACGTCTCCCCCAAGCGATAGATCCAGCGCGCCTCATCCAAGCCAATCGAGAAAGCCGAGGGGATTCCCAGACGCCGCCACCCTCCCCTGTGTTGCACAAACACCCGCTGCCCGCTGGCTGTCATCGCATCCAGCGAGTTGCGCACCACACTCAAAGCCCGCGCCAGGTTCGTGTTGCCAAGATAGACCTGGGCATTGTAGATGCCTGCAGCGTAGACCGTGCTACCCAGCGTGTCGCCATCGAGCCAGAGCGAACACCCGCTGCGCAGCAGATGTCCGTGCGGCCGTTCAGCAGCAGCTTCCTTGCGGCGCGTCACCACATGCCGCGCCGCGCCAAAAAAGAACGACAGCACCTGCCCCGCCCCGTCGCGCTCGACCTGCCGCCATTCGCCAGGGAACCACTCGCGCAATTCGGCTTCGGTACATTCGTCGCCGGCAATCGGCAACGCCTGAAAAATGGAACTCGGTCGCTTGGCAACCGGTGATTCACCTGAAACAGCCGATTGGCCGAAGGTTTGCACCTTGGCCAACAGTTCTTCGACCAGTTCCAGGTCGCCCTCTCCTGAAGCAACCGCATGATCCGGCTGGTATACCGCAAAAAATGTCGTCTTCCATTCTCCACCCGGCAACAGCGTGACCGGCGCGGTCTGCAGCGCCGCATAGGCAAACTCGTATTGCCGCCGGCCGGCAAGACGCTCCTGTTGCCAGGCGTCAGGGATCCCGGTCAGCCGGTGACCCAGTCCAAAAAATTGATAGCCATCGGTGGCGAAGAAGCGCGCACCGGTCAGACATCCATGGGCAATCCATGGATGCGCCTGGTGTGCCTGCGGCAGGTTCTGGCGCGAACACAGGATCGTCCCCCAGCGCGCATGCGCCAGGGGAGAATGGTCGATGTACTGCGAAATGAACGCCTCGTTGCCGCGCACACTTGCCTCGTCCGCCAGACCCAGGTCCTGCCCGTGCAGCAGGTCGAACACGCGTGCCTGCCCGGTAACATTGCGGATGCGCACCTGCCACTGCCAGAGCGGCAGATCCGGCTGCAGATCCAGGGTTACGGCGTATTCCCAGCCAGCGCGTGCGCCGGACCACCTAACCCGCCAATCGTCCACGCGCTGAAAGGCAGCAGAAGCGTCCGCCAGGTCCACAATCACGAATCCGTCTGGACCGCGTTCGCGCAGCACCAAACGCCGCAGTCCGCGTTCCACCGGTGTGGGAAGCACCTGGTTGATGAGCGTCGGACCATGCCGGATCGCAAAAAGTTCACCCTGCGGCAGCACCTGCAAGCACAGCCCGGCCGCATTGGCCAGTTCGATCAGGCCGTAGGCGGCTGCGGAAGGAATCTGGCGGACTGCCGGAGGCATGGGGTACTCATCGGGAATTTTTCCGCCCCTGCGGGCGGCCACGGCCGGACTTGTCCTGACGCTGGGGACGGCCGCCGTGCTGGCGAACCTGGGAAGGCCGGCCGCCTGATTTCCGCGGCACCCGTGGCACTCCGGCGGAAGAGGGGCGCTCCGTGCGCGGCCCGTAGGAGTAGCGATCGGCCAGGCGGTTCGGCTGCTGCACAACACTCCCGCGCACCACAGAGAAATCGGCGCGGCGCTGGTTGAAATCCACGCGGGCCACCTGCACCTGAAGGCGGGCACCCACGCGGAAGGTCTCGTTCCCTACGCTGAGGGTGTCGGCCGCGCTGTTGTGCCGCACGAAGTCAGACGAAATCGCGGAGATGTGCACCAGCCCCGTGACCTGCACGCCTTGCACATCCACAAACATCCCGTAGTTGGCGACCTTGCTCACGACCGCGTCGTACACCAGGGGCTTGCGGTCGTCGAGCTGCTGCTGCAGGAAGCGAAACTTCTTGATCTCGATCAGGGCGCGCGACGCCTCGTCCGCCACCTGCTCGCGCTCGGTGCAGTGTGCCGCGGTGCGCTTGAGGTAGTCAGCTGCCAGCGTGGCCCCGCCTTTCCCCCCGGCTAACAGCCCGGCAAGCTGGCGGTGCAGTACAAGGTCCGGATAGCGCCGGATCGGTGAGGTAAAATGCGCGTAGTGCCGCTTGGCCAGGCCGAAATGACCGGAGGCCTCCGCCGAGTAGACTGCGCGCTTCATGCTCCGCAGGATCATGGTGTGGATATGCGCGGACAGCGGATGCTCGGCTGTCTGCACAAGAAACTGCGACATGCGCTGCGGATCGTTGAGATTGCCTGCCTTGACTCCGAGTGTGGCAAGCGTGGCGCGCAACTCCTCGAGTTTGTCTTCATCCGGCGCCTCGTGCAGACGGGCGAGGATGCGGATGCCGCGGGATTCCAGCTCTGTCGCCACAGCCTCGTTGGCGGCAACCATACACTCCTCGATCAATTGGTGCGATTCGTCGTGCGGCACGGTGCGGATGCCGGTCATCCGGCCGTCCGGCCCGATCAGTACCTCGCACTCCGGCACCTCCAGATCGAGCGCCGCCTCGGCGAAGCGCTGCCGCCGCAACTGCCGCGCGAGCTCGCGCACCTGACCCAGCAGGGCTTTGGTCGGCTCCGGCACCGCGGTCAGCCCCTCGGGCGGGCGATCCAGCATGATGGCCATGGCCTGCTCGTAGGTCAGGCGCTGGCGCGAGTGGATGATCGTGCGGGCGAAACGGCGCGTGATCATGCGTCCCTGCTCGTCGAACGTCAGAAAAGCCGAAAAGGTCAGGCGGTCCACGTCCGGCCGCAGGCTGCATTCGCCGTTGGAGAGCTGCTCCGGCAGCATGGGGATCACCTTGTCCACCAGGTAGACGCTCGTGCCGCGCGTCAGAGCCTCCCGGTCGAGTGCGCCGCCGGGTCGCACAAAGTGGCTGACATCCGCAATGTGCACACCGAGCACGCGCCGTCCTTGCGCGTCACGCGTCAGCGAGATGGCATCGTCAAAATCCCGCGCCTTAATTGGATCGATCGTGACGATGTACATGTCGCGCAGATTTTCGCGCGCCCCGGGTTCCTCAGCCCGTGCGGCGACCTGCTCGGCTTCTTGCAGAACTTCCGGCGGGAATTCGGTGGAAAGATCGAATTGCCGCATGACCACCTCGGTGTCCAGCGAGGGCTGGTCCGCGGGGCCGATCACGTCCACGATCTCGCCTTCCGGCGCCACATGCCGGTTCTTCCAGCCGGTCAGGCGCAGCACCACGCGGTCGCCTTCTTTCGCGCCCCCGGCGTCCGGCACATAGAAATCGAGGCGATAGACCGGGTTCAGCGGCACCACGCAGAGGAACTTGCCGGTGGTGGAGAGCGTGCCGACAATGTCACGCGACGAGCGACTGATGATGCGGATCACCTTGCCACGCGGCTCCTGGGTGGGCGAGGCCGGATCGAGCCGCACCGTGACCGTGTCGTCCGGCAGCGCGGTGCCGAGGTCGTCGGAGCCAATCCAGACCGTGATACCGCCGGCGGGATCGAAGACCAGTCCGGCGCCGGAACGGATCATGCGCAGCCGGCCGGTGACCAGGTCGGCGGCCTTGCCGAGGCTGAAGCAGCCGGGGCGCAGTTCGACAATTCGTCCGTCCAGCACCATTTGGCGCAACACGCCCTGCAGCTTCTTGACCTGCTGGCCGTGAAACTCCAGCGCTGCGCAGATCTCCCGGGGTTGCCAGGTCTTTTCCGGCTCGCGGGCGAACAACACGTCAATCGAGGCGATCTCTTTTTCAGTATTCATGGGAAACTTCAACATCAGGATGGAGTGACCAGCGGCGACGTCCGGGATTCTGCGTTCTTCCATCCCCGGCACATGTTCGCAAGTCTGGCGGAGCGCCACAAGTATGGAAAAGCCCGGCATTGGCGGGGCTTGGCGTCCTGGATGCGACAGGTATTGTCCGGCAGGAGGAAAACGCAGGCGCCGTCCGGCTGTTCCGCCAGAGACAGCGCCCGGCGGTCCGTGGCCAGGCGCGTGTAATCTTCCGTGAAGCGCGGCACATCAAGTCCCAGCAACGCAGCCAGGGCCTCGATCTCGCCGTCAAACAGCACTACGTCGCCCGGCCCCCGGCAGCAGTTGCCGCAGCGCTGGCAGGAAAAACCGGGCGGCACCTCGCCAATCGGGTCGTTCCACATCGTGTCACGCCTTCAAAGCCGCCGGTTGCGATGCGCTCACGTCCCGGCCGTGAAGGGCAAACCAGACCGTGCCGATGACGCCGAAGCAAAAGGCAGTCAGGAGATTGACTTCCGGTGACACCCGCCACAGCAACGCGCCGCCAAAGGCGGCAAAGGCCACGATCACGTCGCGAACCAGGTAGTAGAGGCCGAACATGGCGGCTTTCTTCCCCTCCGGCGCAAGGTCCATGATCAGCGCCTTGCGGGTCGGCTCGCCGAACTCCTTGAGCCCGCGCAGCACGAAAACCGGCACCAGCGTCCAAATCGACTGCGAGTGGAGCAGCGCCAGCGGGAAGAGCGTAAAGAAAGCGAACGTGACCAGCACGAACGGCTTTTTGCCGAAGCGGTCGGCCATGTAGGCCACGGGAACATAGACGAGCACGGCGGTGATGTTCTCGACGGCCGACAGCCAGCCAAAGGTCAATTCCGAAACGTGATGGGCAATGGTGCGCGTCACCCAGACCACAACAAAGGCATCCGGAATGCGTTCGCAGAACCGGATCAGAATGTCCGACAGCAGCAGGTTGCGCAGGCTGCCCGGCATTTCCGCCCAGAGGCGCAGCGGGTTGGGCTCGGCATTCTTCGCCTGGCGGGAGTCGTCCTCGATCAGTACCTGCTGCACGACCGCCGCCACGAGCGCCAGCCCGAGCGCCGCAAGGAAGGCCGCGCGCACGCCGTTCCGGACCCCCCAGATGGTGATGCAGGTGCCGCCCAGCACCGGGCCCAGCATCTTAGGAACGCGTCGCACCAGCGCCAGCACGGAGACGCCCATGGCGCGCTTCTGCTTCGGCACCGCCTTGGCCACAAGGTCCATGGTGGCCGGCAGCGAGATCGCGGACCAGGAGATAAAGAACGCCGCGCCCAGGAGCACGGCCCACCAGGCAGGGATGAAAATCACGATCAGAAACCCCACCATCGAAAGCGCGTTAAAAATCAACAGCGCGCGCTTGGTTCCGAGGCGATCGCTCAGGTAGCCGCCCGGGAAGGAGTAGAGCGCAGAAAGGAGATCGTCCATGCCGGCCAGCAAGCCGATGGCCATGATCCCCATGGTGGCATTGTGCGTGAGCTCCTGCAGGTAGAGCGGCAGGAAACGCTCGGCCATGTGCTCGCCCATGCCGACCAAGATGACCATGGTCAGCATGCCGGTCATGCTGCGGCGCAGGCCGAAGAATTCCTTCATGCGGCAGCGGAATGGAACTTGGGTGCTTGTCATACGCGTTTCGATTGTCTTGTAGTTGATTTCCCAGGCGTCAGGTGCCACGCGCCAACGCCCACCGTTTGCGGCTTTGGTTGTTGCATGAAGAATGGCGCCTGTCCATCAATCCACCACCACCAGTCCTTCGGCGCCGGTGCGGTTCGGCGGGAGTGGCATTTCGCCGCGCCCGATCATGTCCACCTTCTGCCAGCGGCCCGACTGCCAGCGCCACCAGAACCCCACGGCTAGGATCAGGACATAGACCGTCAGCCAGATCCATGCAGGTATGATGCCAGCCTGCCGATGGAAGATCAACCACTCTCCCGGAAGCCAGACCAGCCAGCCGAGGATCAGCATGTAGACCATCACGAAGCGGGTGTCGCCGGCCCCCTTGAGCGCTCCGGACAGAACGATGTTCACCGTATCGAACATCCCCCAGATGGCCATCATGAGCATCATGGGCTTGCCGGCCCGCACCAGTTGCTCAACGGTGTAGCTGGCCTCCTGCGACTGGAACAGGCGATAGTAGCCCCCCGGAAACAGCAGAAAGCTCGCGCCGGCCGCAAACATGTACACCCATCCGATCATCAGGGCCGTCCATCCGGCGCGCGCCGCGCTGTCGCTGTCCCCCCGCCCCTGGTGCTGCCCCACGACGATCGAAGCCGCAATGCTGATGGCGAGCAGCGGCATGAACGCCACGCTGTTGATGCTGAAGCCGATGTTGCTGGCGGCAAACGAAAGCGGTTCCAGCCGGCCGGTCATGAGGACAAACACCGTGAAGGAGCCGATGTCCACCAGCAGATGACCGCCCGCTGGCGCGCCATAGCGGACCATCCGCTTCATCAGCGGCCAGTCCAGCACCAGCGCGTTTCGCCAGCCCATGCGCCGCACCAGGGGGTCGCGCAGGAACAGGACGAACTGCGCGGCCGGCGGTACGCACCCGGCAATGGCCGTCGCGATCGCCGCGCCGACGATCCCTAGGCGCGGAAAACCCCAGTGCCCGAAGATAAGGGCATAATCCAGCACGACATTCAGCAGGCAGCCAGCCACGCAACTGATCACGTTCGGCCGCATCCGTCCCTGCCCCGTGAAGAATCCGCCAATGGCCGTCCCCAGCGGCACGACCACGCCGGTGGCCATCAGGATCGTGAAGAAGGGGTATTCCTCGCGCAGCACGGCCGGCGCATGCCCGCTGATCCGCATCAGCCAGAGCCCCACCGGAATCAGTGCCGCGATCAGCGGCCAGGAGCACAGCGACAGCCAGATTCCCTGCGCCGTGGCCCGCACGCACCCTTCCGGCTGGCCAGCACCATGGTACTGCGCCACGAACGTGCCGGAATATCCTGCCAACGCGTGAAAAAAACAGATCATCGTGAACGAGAGAATCCCGGCCGGCAGCGCGGCCTGGATGGAGACGGCGCTGTAGTGCGCCAGGAACACGCGGTCCGTGAACTGCATGGCCGTGAAGGTCCCCATGCTCAGGATGAGCGGGTACGCCACGCGCAGCATCTCGTGGTAGCCGCCGGGACGCAGGGCCGGAACATTCAATTCGGATGATGTGGCGGTGGAATGGGGCATATCACGCCTGTTTCGCGATGCCGTTACACGCCGCACCCGTGGTGCATCGCGTTGTTCGCCGAGCGTGCCGGCCGCTGTAGCGGGCGCATGTGCCACGCGCTGTCGGCGGCTGACACAGCCGCCGCTACAATTCCCCACCCTACCTTATTTTCCGTCGCGGATGCGCTGGGTAGTGCGCATGGCGCAGAATTCGGGGCCGCACATGGAGCAATGGTCGTCCGTGGCGCTGGTACTGCGGCAGGCGCGGGTCTTGCGCCAGCGCGCCTCGGCATGCGGACCGTCGAGGGCCAGCGCGAACTGCTTCTTCCAGTCGAACGCCGCACGGGCGCGGGACATCTCGTCGTCGCGGGCGCGGGCGCCGGGCAGGCCGCGCGCCACATCGCCGGCATGAGCCGCGATGCGGTAGGCAATCATACCCTGGTGCACCTCGTCCTCGTCCGGCAGGCCGAGGTGCTCAGCTGGCGTGACGTAGCAGAGGAGCGAGGCGCCATAGCAGGCCGCGGCCGTGGCGCCGATGCAGGAGGTGATGTGGTCGTATCCCGGCGCAATGTCCGTGACCACCGGCCCCAGCACATAGAAGGGCGCGCCGTCGCAAACCTGCTGTTCGCGCTCCATGTTCATGCGGATCTGGTCGAACGGCACGTGGCCAGGCCCCTCCACCATCACCTGCACGCCAGCCTTGCGGCAGCGCTGCACGAGTCCGCCCAGCACATCCAGCTCGCCGAACTGCGCAGCGTCACTGGCGTCAGCCAGGCAGCCCGGGCGCAAGCCGTCGCCGAGCGAGACAGTCACGTCGTGTTTCGCCAGGATCGCCAGCACCTCATCCCAGCGCTCAAAGAGGGGATTCTCGCGCCGGTTGGTCTGCATCCATTCCGCCATGATGGCGCCGCCGCGGCTGACGATCCCCATGATGCGCCGCATGGCCAGCGGCACGTGCTTGCGCAGCAGGCCGGCATGGAGCGTCATGAAGTCCACGCCCTGCTCCGCCTGTTCGCGGATCACGCCCAGCAGCAGGTCCGCGTCCATGTGCGGCACATCGCCCGCCATGCGCGAGATGGTCTCGTAAACCGGCACCGTGCCGAGCGGCACGGGCGAAGCGTCGAGCAGCCCCTGGCGGATCCGGGCGAGGTTCGGGCCGACGCTCAGGTCCATCACGAAATCCGCGCCGGCCGCGAGCGCCACCCGGAGCTTGCGCTGCTCTTCGCGGCGGGCGGAACGTTCCGTGGAGCGACCGATGTTGGCGTTGACCTTGGTGCGGAAGAGACGCCCCACGCCCATCGGCCGCGCACTGGCGTGCGCCGGATTCCGCGGGATCACGGCGTGCCCGCGCGCCACGGCCTTCTGCACCTGCGCCGCGGCCACGCCCTCCGCCATGGCCACCTGCCGCATGGCTGAAGTGATCTTTCCTGCGCGCGCTGACTGCAACTGTGTCACGAAACGTTCCTTCAACTTGAAAATTCAGGCATGAAAACAAGAAACCGTGCTTCGGCTCCACGCAGGAATACTAGCACACGGCCGATGTACGGCGCGAACGGAATGCGCCCCTACGAAAGCCCGAGGGTGGAGAAGACCAGCCGCCGCACCACTGTAAAATCGCCCGCTACCTGCCAGGCCACATCCCGGACCTTCGCGATCACCGCCGAATCGTTTGTGAAGCTGATGACGCGCAAACCGGCGCCGTGGGCGGAGCGCGCGCCATTGGGGGTGTCTTCGATCGCTACGCTGCGCGACGGATCGGCCTGCAGCTGCCGCACCGCCTCACGATATACTGCGGGATCGGGCTTGCCGGGTCCAACCGCCTCCGAACTCAACACCACGCGGAAAATACCCTTCAGACGTTGCGCGCGGATCACGGCCTGCATCAACGCCGGCGCCGAGGTGGAGACCAGTGCCAAAGGCACGTCCCGTCCGGCCAGTTCGCGCACCAGTTCCGTCGCGCCGGAGATCCTGCCGATCCCCTCTGCGATCCGTTGCAACACCGTGTCGTTGATCCGCCGGCTGACCTCCGTCACATCCGCTTTCACGCGGGGATGGAGCCCCAGCACATACCGCATGCTTTCGTCGTTCCCCATCCCCAGAGTGTGCGCCCGCATTTCGGGCGTGAGCGCAATGCCCAGACCGGCCAGAATCTGCTCGATAACCTCCTGCCAGACAGGCTCTGAATCGATCAGGACTCCATCCATGTCGAAGAGAACAGCTGCATTCATATCGGATCTCGCGGAAAAACACGTTGCGCCATTTGCCGGCACCGCTGACCAGCTTTACGTACGGTCGAAGGGTGGATGTAACTGCAGTTTTCCACCAGCACACACGCCGTCCCCCGCCGCTGCACCATCCCCAGCACTGCAGCGTGTGGCCCGACGCAGCCACCGGCTCGGATGGCGGCGTAGACAAAGGACTTCCCCTCCACAACGGCCTTCAGCAGTGGCTGGCCTGTGGCGATCGCGGCGGCAATGGCGGCGCTCAGTGTGCAGCCGGTGCCATGGGTGGAGAGCGGTTTTCGCACGACCGGCGTGGAGAGGCGCAGGAGGTTGCGGCTTATGCAGAGGAGATCGCAGGCCGGGTGTGCACGGTCGTGGCCGCCCTTGAGGAGCACCGCGCAGCAGTAGCGGCGAGCGAGTTCAACAGCCGCCGACTGCGCATCGCAATCCGTCGCCAGCGGTCGCCCGAGAAGAACCTCCGCCTCCGGCAGGTTGGGCGTAATCAGCGTGGCAAGCGGCAGGAGACGCCGCTTCAGCGCCGCGACCGCAGCATCCTCTAGCAGCCGCGCGCCGCTGGTGGCGACCATCACAGGATCAACCACGAGAGGGATCCCCCGGTGGCACCGCAGCACACGCGCCGCAGTCTCGATCAGGCCAGCGTTCTGCAGCATGCCAGTCTTGACGGCGCCGACGGCATAGCCGGAGAAAATCGCCTCCAACTGCAGGCAAAGGAATTCCGGCAAGACCGGCAGCACGCCGGCAACACCATCCTGATTTTGCGCGGTGAGCGCGGCAATTGCAGTACAGCCATGCACACCAAAGCCATGAAATGCCCGCAGATCGGCCTGCAGGCCGGCATTGCCGCCGCTGTCGCTGCCGGCAATGGTCAGCGCAACAGGGTATGTGCGTTTGGCAGGCATGGGGCCGATCGGTCCGTCCGGTCAGACAGGTCCGATCAGGAAGGCTGTTGCGGCTCTGCCGGTGCGACCGCCGGCGCCGGCGGCGCAAGCGGTGCAACCGCAGGAGGCTGCGGGGCAACTACGCGGGGCTGCGGTGCGGCAGCAGGCGGTTTGGGGGCTGTCTGGCCGGGCTTGAGCGGACGCGGCGCCAGGAGACACCCCAGCAAACGGCCCAGCAGGCGCGGATGCTGCTCCACAATCGCAATCGGCTCCAACTCCTTGATCACCCGCGTGACCACCTCCATGCCCAGTTCCTTGTGGGCGTTTTCGCGCCCGCGGTACTGAAGGGTGAGCTTGACCTTGTCGCCTTCGGCAAGGAATTCGCGAATGTGGCGCATCTTGGTCTGCAGGTCATGCTCGTCCACACTGGCATGGAACTTGACCTCCTTGATCTGCTGCCGGATCTGCGCCTTGCGGGCCTGCTTGCGCTTGATGCTCTCCTCGTAGCGGAACTTGCCGAAGTCCATGATTTTGCAGACTGGAGGGTCGGCATTGGGAGAGATCTCGACCAGGTCGAGGCCCTGCTGCTCGGCCAGCCGCTGCGCGTCACGGGTTGCCATGACGCCAAGCATGCCGCCGTCGGGCCCGAGGACCCGGATGGTCGGGACACGAATCTTGAAGTTGGTGCGAATGAAGGATGCGATGGCGAACCTCCCCTGTT
This sequence comes from uncultured bacterium, assembly GCA_903916675.1. Taxonomy (GTDB): domain Bacteria; phylum Verrucomicrobiota; class Kiritimatiellia; order RFP12; family CAIWXQ01; genus CAIWXQ01. The sequence continues at coordinate 61,810 of CAIWXQ010000044.1, forward strand.
GCGGCGCTTATTACGCCTCATTTTCCTTGCGGACCAGTTCGAGGAAGGCGTCCCGGGGCATCACGCCCTGGTCGCCACCCTCGCGACGTCGCACGGCCACGGCGCCCGCGTCCGCTTCGCGGCCACCCACGACGAGCATGTAGGGCACCTTTTCCATCTGCGCGCGACGGATCTTGGCGCCGATCTTCTCCGAGTCGATATCCACCGACACGCGCAGGTCGGCCCCGCGCAACTGGTCGGCCACGTCCTGCGCATAGGCCAGCTGCTTCTCGCTGATCGGCAGCACGCGCACCTGCTCCGGCGCAAGCCAGAGCGGGAAGGCGCCGCCATAATGTTCGATCAGGATGCCGAAGAACCGCTCAAGGCTGCCGAGCAGTGCGCGGTGCACCATGTAGGGCTGGTGCTCCTTGCCGTCCTCGCCGACGTACGAAAGCTGGAAGCGCTCGGGCAGGTTGAAGTCGAACTGAATCGTGGTGAGCTGCCACGGGCGCCCGAGGGCGTCCTTGATCTTGAGGTCGATTTTGGGGCCGTAGAACGCACCGCCGCCGGCATCCACCTCGTACGGAATGTTCTCCGCCTTGAGGGCGGCCTCGAGCGAATGCGTGGCTTGCTCCCAGCGTGCGGGCTCGCCTACGGCTTTCGCGGGCTTGGTGGCAAGGTAGGCGGTGACTTCATTGAACCCGAAGCGCCGCAGGATCCCCAGCGCAAAGCCGACGGTGCGCCGGATCTCGCCTTCGATCTGCTCCGGGGAACAGAAGATATGGGCGTCGTCCTGCGTGAAACCACGCACGCGCAGCAGCCCATGTCGCACGCCCTCCTTTTCGAAGCGGTAGACCGTGCCCAGTTCGGCCCAGCGCAGCGGCAGGTCGCGGTAGGAATAGCGGCGACTCTTGTAAATCTGGATGTGGAACGGGCAGTTCATCGGCTTGAGATAGTACGGCTCTGCCGGTTTGGCGCCGTGCTCGCCCTCTTCCGCGATCTCCAGGGGGGGGAACATGCCATCCTTGTAGAAGCTGAGATGCCCGGAGGTCTGCCAGAGGTGCGCGCGGCCGATGTGCGGCGTGAAGAGCATCTCGTAGCCGGCACGGTAGTGCTCGCGCCGCCAGAAGTTCTCGATCGTCACGCGGACGCGCGCGCCCTTGGGGTGCCAGTGAACCAATCCGGGGCCGACATCGTCATGGACGCTGAAGAGTTCGAGTTCGCGGCCGAGCTTGCGGTGGTCGCGCTTCTTCGCCTCCTCAATGCGCGCCAGCTCGGTCGCCAGCGCCGCCGGCGACTCGGCCACCATGCCGTAGAGGCGCTGCAGCATGGGGTTTTTCTCGTCGCCGCGGTAATACGAACCTGCCACGGACGTGAGCTTGAAGGCGGCAACCCCGCCGGTGGATGGCAGATGCGGGCCACGGCAGAGGTCAACGAAGTCGCCGCAGCGGTAGAAGGAGATGACGTCGCCCGCCGGGACATCCGCCAGACGCTCGAGCTTGTAGCGCTGCCCGGCGAGCAGTTTCTGCGCTTCCTCGCGGGAGGCTTCGATGCGTTCGAACGGCAGGTTGGCGACGATGATGCGCGCCATTTCCGCCTCGATTTTCGGGAAGTCATCGGGCGTCAGGCGATGCGGGAGGTCAAAATCGTAATAGAAACCGTCCTCGGTTGAGGGGCCGATGTCCAGCTTCACATCCGGGAATAGGCGGCTGACTGCCGCGGCCATCACATGCGCCGCACTGTGGCGCATCGTTTCAAGGGACTGCACTGTGGTTGAACCTCCCGGGCGGCCGGGGAGCGGACAAATGCCCGCCGGAACCAAGCCCGATGTAGCGTGTAGCATAGGGCACCTGTTGCGAAAATGTCAAGGAGAGGCCGAAAAGACAAGGGAAAGCGTCATCCGGCCCGCCTCAGGAAAGCGCTTCGAACGCACATTCGCCCACCGGGAGCCCCTGCCCGCGGAAGATCAACTCGAAGTCGGTCTGCTCGTCCGCGCCGCGGATCCTGTGGGGCACCTCGCGGAAACGCCGATCCACGGCGAGGGCCTTACGGATTTCGGCAAAATAATCGAGATGGTCGGTGGCCACCTGCACGGTGCCGCCGGGTTTGAGGCGCGACCAGAGGATGTCGAGAAACTCCGGGCTGAACAAACGGCGGCGATGGTGACGGCGTTTGGGCCAAGGGTCTGGAAAAAAGATATACACCGTGCGCAAGCAGTGTGGCGGCAGGAGGTTCTGAAGGCTGTAAAAAGCCTCCATGCGCAGGAGTTTTACATTGGTCAGACCGGCGCGTTGAATTTTGCTGTCGAGCTTGCGGATACGTAGGAGCATGCGGTCGAGACCAAGAAACTGTACATCCGGGTGTGCAGTAGCATGGGCCAGGAGGAAGCGCCCCTTGCCACAGCCACAATCCAGTTCCAAGGGCCGGGTCGGGTCAAATAGTGCGTCGATCGGCAGGAGGGCGTCGATGCGTTCCGGACGGATGACGCCCGTCGGCGCAGAAGTGGTGGGTAGTGGGAGAGAGGCCATCGGACAGCACCGGTGTCAGCCGAACAAACGGGCCAGAAAGCCCTTGGGCTTGTCCATCGCCGTCTCGATGTGGTCAATGGCAAAGATGCGAAACTGTCGCACCTGGCCGTTCTTGGGAAATTTCTTGGCCGCCCGGTAGAGGCCTTCACGGCCGCGCTCCATCAGGAAATTACGGGCCTTGTGATCGTCGCCCACACGCTTCTCGGCCAGCATAGCGATCAGCGAGGCGAATTGACGCTCCAAATCGTGCTTGGCTTCCCAGTCACCGAGCTTGCAGCCAGCGATGGCCTTCTCCAACGTTTCGGTCTGGGCATTGGCAGCAGCAAGGTTGGTGACTTCGTCCTGACTGAGCGTGACTTTCATTAGCGGCATCCCTATTAATATCTATTTACACCACCAGCCAACCCGGATCAAGTGTAAAGCTTGGTGGCTCCCGGACATTGCGCCTGTCGAAATGATCTGTTATACTCATTGTTATTCGTTCTGCTGCGGGCGTAATTCAATGGCAGAATGTGAGCTTCCCAAGCTCAACACGGGGGTTCGATTCCCCTCGCCCGCTCCACTTTGGGTTCGTGTAAGGCGCTGATTTACAGCGCCTTTTGCATTTCAGTAGTTTCGACCGAAATCTATTCGGGGGCCAATTGGGGTGCCGGAACCTGCCGGATTGTCCCTCCGAATGTTTCTACAAAACGACCTAGAGGAGGCTGGGCGGGTGGTGTGCAGGTGCAACGTCGGATGACACTGCCGCCGCTACACTGCGGAGGGGTACCATTTCCCATTGGCTGAAGCTAGCTGGACGTTGTGCAGCACCGTGCTAGTTGACGGGAAACGCCGTTTTCGTGCAGCCAAGATGGCTGCCTGCTGCCCTGCGCAGTCCTGTCAAAAGGTTTTCACTTTTCGCCACAGCTTGGGAGCAGAGGCGAAGTGCTCCCAGAATGTGACGCTGATGGCTCTTGCCTTTGCCAACCGTGGCAAGGCGTCCATGAACACGGCCATCGGCATGATGCTGGCGATATCCTTGGCGGACTTAGAGACGATGGGGACGCCATCACGGAAGAAACTGTCGGATAAGCTGTTGAAGACACCCAAGTCTTTGTCGGACAGGCAAAGGTTCACCGGGCTGATCACGGGCTTGGTGTTCCTCCCACAGACAATATTCGCATCAAAGACGATCGTAGCCATTCTCTTGACGAATGGCTCCTGTACTTGACGAGGTGTTGCCGCCGACTTTTTCATGAAGGGAGTATAGCACATCCACTCAAACAACGGCAGCGGAATGGCCACATGAGGCAATTCTCCAGCAGTTCGTGTTGTCTGACTGCGCGGTGGAACAGCATAAAGGTCCGAAAATCATGGAACGCGCGGCCCTTCCATGGGCGAACCATGCCACTGGTAGCAGTCACGGTTTTTCAGCAGATCGTCGACCCACACACGCACCGCTTCGACGATTGCCTCGGTTGCCTGCCTGCCAAATTCGCCGCTGGAGTCCTGCACGCCGTTCATGGCGGTCCCGGCCACGCGCGACTGACGATCCTGCGGCAGGACCGAAAGGTCCTGCATGCCCGGATCCAGGTGCATCAGCAGCGAAGTCTCCCACTTACCCGCGTGATCGCCGCATGGCGTGAATTTCCCCCGCACCAGTTCATAGCCGCTCATGGACCACACGACCATCTTCGGCCGTGCCTGCTCCTGATGAAAAAGCGCAGCGGCTGCCCGGGCGTGATCGAGCAGCGGATAATGTCCCGCCCCAATGACCACCACCTGGAACCCGAGACTCTTGATTTGGTGGAGGATGTGCAGCAGCAGTTTCTGGTAGTTCCGGTTCTGCTCGGCAACGCTTTCCATCATGTACCCAGCAGCGAAATTTGCACTGGAAAGGCCCATTGCGGCGGAGATCTGCTCGCGATCCGAGGCGGTGGCCTCCATCAGCGCCTGCTCCCGGTTCTCGCCGTAATACAGCGGCGGGAACACCAGGCCGCCGATTTTCTCCGCGCAGGCGCACAGCAACGCGTGCATTTTGAGCGTGTCCAACCCCACGGGATTGTGGGGGCCGTGCCACTCGATGGTCCCGATCGGCAAGTAGGCCACCGGACACGCCTGGCGGCGGTCGACGATCTGTTGCGGACGCAGCCGTTCGTATTGCATGGCCGGGTTCATCGGAGGTTCCTTTCCCCATTTGCAGGCCATCCAGATGGATCGCCTGTGCGAGCAAAACCGCATGCAGTAAGGCGCTCGTGACATGTCAGACTAGCCGGGTCTTCCGTCAGTTTCACGGCGTCGAGTCAGCGTGCGTCACGAATCGCCAAACTCAGGGTCCGAGCAGAACCCGTACGGGCTTGTCCTCCAGAATTACTTCCTTCTTCTGTGCGCCCGCGTCAGGGTACTGCCACTTGAGCGTCACGGGTCCGGACTCCTTCCAGGCCACGAAAGCCTCGCTTGCACCGGCCGTGATATTCCAAGCACCCAGGCAGAACTTGTCGTGCCATCCCGTAACCGCCACCGGGCCGGCATAGCCCGTCTTCAACGGCAGTGCAGCGTGGACAGCCAGTGCACCGCTCGACATAGGCAGCCACCAGCACGTGCCGTCATTCAAAATCACAACCAGATCCTGGGCCCCGTCGCCATTGAGGTCGGCAACCACCCCCCCCTGCTGCGGGAGGGAATCCTGGGGGAGAAGCTTTGTCAGGTCTTCGCCGATCTGTGGGGCAAACCCGAAGCTCCGGAAACCACGGTTGAAAAAGAATTGAGGCAGCTTCTGGTCATTATAGAACAGTACGAAATCCTGTCGGCCATCGTTGTTGAAGTCACAGGTCACGCCCGCCACCGCTCCACCGGCGGCCTTGTAGCCAGCTTCACCGCTCATCATCAGTTCCTCCGTGATCTGGAAGACGCCATGGTTCTGCCAGATCCGGCAGGCATCGGATGAGATCGTGATGATGTCCATCTGTCCGTCGGCATCGAAATCGCCAACAAAGGCATCGAATGGCGCACTGCCGGCAGCCAGATTGTTGATGACGCGCGGCTTTTCGAACTGCCCGACGGTCTTCCCCTTGCAGACCACAGCGCCGTGCTCGAAGCATTGCAGGATATCCGGAACCCGATCCCCGTCAAAATCAGCCACCAGACACCGCCCAGCCTGACCCAGATCCTTAGCGCAGGAACCGTCGCTGACCACGACCGGCGGCGCGGCCGTGTTCGCCGGCGACCAGATCGCCATCCTGGCGCCATACGCAACCAGAACATCCACCTGGCCGGAGATTCCCATGCCCAGAGTGGACAGGCTGATAATCGTGTTCGATTCGCCGGCAGGAGTCCACCGGGCATGCGGGCTGAACTTGCCCTCCGAATCCTGGCGATAAACCATCACGCCTTTGCCGTCCGAAACAGCCAGCCCGACCCGACCGTCGGCGCAGAAGTCGCCCCACACGAACAGCTTGCTCTTGGACATGACAGCATGGCTGGCGGTCACATCCTGGAGCTTCTTGCCGGCTGCATCGTACGTAAAAAGCCGGTCGCCACTATCGCACGCCACAAATAGCGCAAGCGTGCCGTTGCCAGCCAGATCCACAGCAGCGCAGCCATTCACCTTCCCGTCCAGCTTGGCAAACTGGGTGCCACCCTCCAGGGTGACGCCGTCCGCGCAGGGAAAATCGGCCTGCGGATCAGTTAAGATGTAGTCGATCGCGCGCCGCAGCATGTCCGTGGCGCCCTGCCACGTGCCGCGCATAGGGGCATTGTCGTACTCCGACAGCCGCCATGTGCCATCCGGCTGCACCGTCAGCACAACCCACACGCCGTCCATGTGCAGGAGGCCGGAACTCGACGCGTCGTCGTCGTCTCCCTTGTTGCCGCTCCGAAAAAAGAGCGCCGGCACTTGGTTGTCCCGGTCCTGCAGCTGCTTGGCGAACAGCTCGGCATGCTCCGGTTTCGACTTCTTCCAGTCGATGACCAGCTTCGGGACGCTATTTGTCCCCTTGAGCGTGCCTGTAATGGTCGCCGTGACCCGTTCGCCAACAGGTGCGGACAGCTTCAGTTCCAGCACCTGCTCCGCGTCGTGGATAAGGTCGACCGGAGTGAACTTGGGATTAATCAAGGCAAAAGCCGGCGAAACGAAGGCAATGAAAAGCGCAGCAACGCCAGCAGCCACCTGCGCGGGACAAAAGTTGTTCTGCAAGAGGACTCTCCCCGATTACTCTTCCACAACAATGCGTTCGCGAATCAGCTTCCAACCGGGACCGTTGCGCTGGACGCCGCCGAGGTCGGTTCCCACGTTGCCTTCATCATTGATCAGTTCCTGAATGTTGTAGTGCGAGCCGCCGTTCGCGTGAACATGATATGAGGCCGGATTGGCCAGGCATTTGTTGTCCGGATACCGGGGATCCGTGGAGTCCGGCACCACCTTGTGATCGCCGAAAAAGCCCGTGTCGCAGGATCGCTCGCTGCCGTCGGAACCCACGAAACCATAGAATCCCCAACTGTTTGGTTTCTTTGATTTCACAGGCGTTGTCCGGTCAACCGTGCCGCCGTACCGGTCCCCCACGTTATCTTCGAAGCTCAGGTTGGATGTCCCGGAATGGGCGGCATATTCCCATTCGGACTTGGTCGGCGCGCGGATCACCTTGCCGGGATTCAGCTTCTGCAGCGCCTTCACGTAGTTGGCAAACAACTCGCATGACATATTCGCTGGAGCGTCACCTGGATAGTTCTTCGGATTGCGGGTTGTGTCGCCGGTGACAGCAGCGTATTCCGAATTGAGGATCGGATGGTCGGACATGTAAAAATCCTTTGTCAGCGTCACCATGTGCTGGGGGGCTTCCTGCCAGTGCGGAAACTGCTCCAGGGGATTTCCCATATAGAATTTGCCGGCGGGGACATAGATGAGCGTGTCGGAAAGCGTGTCGGAAAGCTTGATGGTCAGGCCGGGTTTCACGGGTAATTTAACCAGCGGCTGCTCCGGCAGCGCCGTGATTCGATCCGGGTATTTCGGCCCCTTGTAGGCGCCCGTGGCAGTAACGGTTAAGAACTTCTTGCCGTCTTCCTCCCGCACCGTCCCGGTCACAGACATCGGGGTGCCCTTGCCGTAATTGTTGGCGCTCGCCATCGTTACAGCCATCGGCCCATCCAGATAATACATCACGCGCTTCCGGAACTGGTTCTCGAGCTCCTTCGCTTCGTCGCCGCCGATGCTGGGCCCCAGATGATAGTCGTTCCAGATTTGCTCCACCTCCGCCTTTACGCCGGGCGGTCCGTCGAACGCGATCAGGAACACGAAGCGCACTTTTCCGCCGCCCTCGCCCTTCTTGCCGCCCTTCAGATCCCATTGTGCCAGTTCGCGCAGGTGCGTCTCGTTCATGCGGACGCCCATCAGGGTCACCGATTGCCCGATGAGGGACGGATAGAGCTTGAACCGTAACCCCTTGGCCGAAGCGTTCGGAGCGAGGACCTCGGTCGTCATGAGGCCGTCTTTGGCAGCTGCCACCGTCACCTTGCCGCCCGGCACATCCGTGACGGTCCCGCTCAGCGTGAATGAGCCGTCCGCGCCGGACGTCGTTTTCACCGCCGCATCCGACACCGCATAGACCGCGGCGCCGGACACCGTCTTCCCATCCGCATCCGCCACCGTGCCGGAGATTGAGATCACGGCGCCGTAGGCGGGTGTAAGAAACGCGCCTGCCGAGGCAAGACACAACAGAAACACGACCATTTTGTTCCATTTCATGTGCCCGTCCTTTCCTAATGAGTCTTGCAAATGTGCGTAACGGGATTTGATCGGTAGGGACGCCTCTCCGAGGCGTCCGCGGACGGTTCGGAGAACCGTCCCTTCCCCAGCTGCCGGAAACTTACTTGTGCAAGCCTCAGTCATGCGACAACAATTCATTTGCCCGGCGGCAACGCGGTCCAGACTACTCCAGCAATTTCAGCAACTCAGCCCGCGCCTGGTCCCAGTCGGATTCCTTGTAGCTCCACATCAGCGACTGCCCCGGGTCGCCTCGAGAACCCATGTGGTCGTAGACCTTGGCGACGATCGCGGCGACCTTCTCGTACCCGAACTTCTTCTGGGCCATCTTAAGCATCTCCCATTCGCCAATGCCGTTGCGCATCAATTTCATGCGGCGCGAGATTACCGGCGCCTTGACATCCTTGGATACTGCCCACGTCGGGGACATCGGCGTCGCAAGGTCTCCCTCATAGAGCAGCTGCCCGTCGCCTGGAGGAAACTTGCCGTTCAACTTGAAACCCGTGGCACCGACCAGATCCCAGAAGAGATGTCCGTAGGCCTTCTCGTACCACCACATCCACATCACAATGCGCGGCTCAAACGCCACCTCCGGCGTGTTGATGTCGAACGTGGGGAACGGCGTGCCCTGATTGTTCGACATATAGAACCAAAGCTGCTTGCCGTCTTGCGAGCGGATCTTGTCCCAGTCCGCACGACCGTACTTGTTCTTGCCATATGTCGGGGCATTGGCGCCCCATGCCGGAACATATGGCGCCAACGGGTAGACGTGATGGTCGACCAACTGGAACAGATCGCTGCCCTCGTCACGGCTGAGCGTCTGGGCAATCTTCCCCTTCCATTCGGGGCACGTCTGCAGAATAAATTTGCCGACGGCCAGCGCCGGCGCGATGTCCTCCGCCTTTGGCTCGTCCTTCAACTGTACGAACGCCCGGTCAAATATCCCCTTCTCCTTCAGGTGCGCTGTGACCGCCTTCAGATTGTCCGCACTTTTCGCAGGGTCTGCGTTGCTGCCGAACATCACGCTGACAAAACCCTTGCCGCCGGGATTGTACCGGTCCGCAAACTCAGGCTTCAGTTCACGGTAGTGGTAGTTTGTCGGCTGAATTCGATGCGCCATAACGATCTTGACATACGTGTCGAAGTACTTGGCCACATGCTTCCGCGCCCTCGCGGAGGTTATACATGGACGGAATCGTCGTCTCTGCCGGAATCTCCACGTTGGCCACGGTTAGCTTCACGGGAATCACGAGGGGGGCGTCATCCGTCTTGAGCGTGATGCTGCCGGAGTACAGGCCGGGCTGAATGCCGGCCGGGATGGTGATGTCGACCCAGAAGGACGCGGTGCAATCCTTCGCGGGCTGAATGGCATTGGCAATGTTCACGCCGTCTGCCGTGTACAGCGGGATCAGCGCATCCGGGAATAGGCCCAGGGGACGCGCGCGGATCGGGTCCTTGCTCCGGTTTTCCTTGGATCCATGATTCACATCGATGTCCCACGCCCGGAACAGTTCGACGTTGCTCTTGGCAATCTCGATCCCCCCCGTGCGCTTCAGCGACGTCCATTCAAATGCCCACGGCTTCACCGCCTCCTGGCTGCTGCGTAGCGCCAACTGGATCGAGACGCATTCGTTCTTCGCGCCGGACAGCTCAATCTCCTTCTTCGCACCTTCCATGCGATTGGAAAGGATCATGGTTCCCGTGGTCTCTACCCACAGCGACGGGGCTGCCAGGGTAACGCCACTCATGCTCAATACAGCCAGCATTGCACTTCGTATCGTCGTGTTCATCGTGCCATTATCTCCTGTTAAACTCTGTCTAGCATATGCCCGGTTTTCCAGCCTCCGGTAGACGGCCGATCAGCAGTGCCTGAACCATGTCGAGTCCATCCTGACAAGACCGTCCCACGAGTCCGACCGTCCCAAAACATCGAGATGCCGCGGCAAGCGGCAGACAGCACAATACTCGGGTTTACTATACCCAATCAAGAGCCTTCCTTTGCCGGAGCACCGCGCTTGATCGGAACAGGCGTTGCATGGGAGTTCAAAAATTTCCGCGTCATGGGCCAGCCGTTTTCCCCATCGCCGCGATTTCTTCCGGCGTGCCGTCTACCGCCACGCGAAAGATGCCGATCCAGCCGAGCCCGTTGATGCCGTCGCAGCCGTCCTCGGTGTAGCGGTCGTGGCTTCCGGCCCGCGATCGGGCGCCGCCACCGAGAACCGCCTTGTGGATCGCCGGATGCCCCCCGTTCATGATCATCCCCTCCACCGGTTTCTTCGGCTTACGGACCGACTCACTCGCAATGCTCTGCTCCAGCGGCGCGCCCGGCGGATCGACCTCCTCGGCCGGGCCGTTGTATGCTTTCCAATCACTGACCGCGACCTTGGCCTCGGTGTACACGTCGTACAGACCCCAGGCATTGGGCGGCTTCGTTCTTACCACGCCCGGAGGCTGTTTCCAGTCCAGCGGGAACCCGATCGGCGTCCACGCGTCCTTGTTCTTCTGCGGAAATTCCGGGTTGGAGGTCCCCAGCCGCGCCGCATATTCCATTTCCGCGGCGGTCGGCAGTCGCACCTGGCAGCCGTTGCGCTCCGAGAGAATCCGGCAGAACTCACGGATGTCCGGCATGGGCGAGAGTTCCACCGGCGCCTGCGGCGCGCGGTTGTCGCTGAAATTCTTCTCCTGACCCATCACCGATTCCCACATTTCCTGGGTGATCGGGATCTCCGACAGGTAGAAGGTCTTGGTCAGCGTGACCTTGTGCGGACACTCGTCCTGATACCGGGGTTTCTGGTAAAAGGGCGTCCCCATAAGGAACGTCCCGGGCGGGATCGGCACGCACTTCAGCGTGAGATTGGAAGCCACCCGCAACACCACCGGCGTTTCCCTGGGCATGACGAACGGCTGGTCCGGGCGCAGCAGGCACGCCGGCGGATAAGCAAAGCTGGGGCTGTCGTTCTCGGATTTGACCCGCGCGTTCACAAGCCACTTCTGCCCGTTGCGCGTCTCCAGTGTGCCGGTCACCGCGGCCAACCAGTTTGCATATTCGCAGGCATACCCCTTCCGGGTCTTGATCACCGGGTCCTTCGTCTCCACGTAATACCGCAGATGGATATCCATCTGCTTCTGGAGATCCCAGGCCTGGTCGGCTGTCAGGCTTCCCTCGCGCGGAAAGTTCCGGGCCAGCACGGCATCCAGCGTCGCGCGGATCTCCGGCGAACCGTCGAAGGCATACAGCACCAGGTCGCCGTCGAGCTTCTGCCCCTTGAAGTGGAAGGCGCTGAGCAGTGGTCCTTTAAGCGTCACTTCCGGCCCGGAGGCCTGGACCGGCGCCGCGCTTGTCGCAACCTGCGCTTCCGCAAACAACCCGGCCCCCACGATTGCCAGTGCCAGAAAAATTGCCACGTTTTTTTTCATTGTGCTGCTCGTTTCTCAGACGTGTTCGATCATGCAGGAGAGCTCAGGACCAGTCCGTGTGCAAATGCTATACCGGGTGCTCCGGCGGCACAACGCGAAAAGACAGGGCCATGCGAAACCGTGTGGAAAATGCCGCGTTCACACCGTCGGAACAGGCGCGACATAATGATAGGGTCCGCCATTCTTGCGGTACTGGGCGTAGAGGAGGAACAGGACTCCGAGGCTACCCAGCAGCCAAAACCCCTGCCAGTAGAAAATGCGAACCCAATCCTGGTGCATGAACGTGATATAGGCGGCGCCGACCATGGGTGCGCCGATGCGGATCAGGCTGCGGACCATCGAATTGGCGGAGCAGAACTGTCCGTACTGCGCCCTGGGGAGGAGTTGCACGAGCATCGGCTGCATGGCAGCGTCCCAGGCGGCATTGGCCGGCAGGCTGACGAGCGACAGGATCAGCATGGACCGGTAGTCATGCACCCAGAAATTGGCGAGGGTCATGGGAACCAGCAGCGCGGTTGCGACCATCAGCATGCGCACCGGCGTGAAGCGATCCACCAGGTATCCCACCGGCAGCGCCAGCGCCATGCTGAGCGGCGCGCAGTAGAAAAGGACCATGCCGTACTGCGCCATCGACAAGCCCACGGTCTCGCGCACAAACAGGATGCGCCACGTGTTGCAAGCATTGGAAACCGCCAGCACTGCGGTGAAGCCGAACAGCGCCAGATACATTGGATGGGAGAAACACTCCCGAAAGTAGCGGGTCAGGCCCCCGAACCGGCTGGCGCGCTGCTCCGTCTCCGGCGGCGGCGGATAGTCGCCCTCTTTCACGAAGACGCACATCAGGCCGTACCCGACGAAGTAGAGCAGCGCGGCCCCCCAGTAGACGTAGCGCGCGTCCTCCGGCGTGTAATGCGGGATCACGAAACGGCTCCAGAGCATGTTGGCGCCCGCGGTCACCAGCAAGCCGATGGCGTTGTAGCGCCCCATGACCTTGGCCGGGATGACGTCGGTGATCAGATACCATGCAACGGAGTTGACGAAGTCGTCGAAGAATATGAACAGCACGACCAGTACGCCGATGACACCCAGGCTGGCCGTGATGGGGGCGAGATGATGGCCGGCCAGCCAGTCCGCGTGGTCGTTCATGAACTGGTGAATGTCGCGGACGTAACCGAGCGAGCCGAGTGCCAGCACCAGGAACGGCGCGGTCCAGATGATGAACGGCTTGCGACGCCCCCAGCGGCTGCGGTAGCGGTCGCTCTTGAAACTGATGATCGGCACCAGCACGAACGTCAGCGCAGCGGGGATCGTGCCGATCAGCAAGCCCATGGCGCCCGGAGAAGCCTGGATATCGCGAAGCTGGATCGTCATCAGCGTACTGAAGACGCTCTGCATGAGGCTGAAGCAGACATTGCCCCAGATCATCCAGCCGCCGACAACCACCAGGCCGGCCGTGGTGTAGCGCAAGGTGCCGACCGTGTACTTGCAGGAATTGGCACCCTCCGCCGGCATGGTCGGCTTGCCTGCGTCGTCCAACATCCATCGCTCCCGCGGTTGCGCGCACGGCAGGATCGCCGATGCGCCCGATTGGCGCCGCCACTGTCAAACGCGCCGCGCAAACACCGATCTTCTATTCCGATCCCAGGCCGGCTGCGCGCAGCTTCTCTTCCATGCGCCAGTAGTGAAGCACGATGAACATGGAGAACAGGCCAAGGACCATGAATGCGCCCTGCCAGATGAACACGTACGCCCACTTGCCGATCTTGATCACGATCTTGCCGCCGTTTGCCTGGTCAACATTGGCGATGAATAAACACTTCTTGTTCTCCACGCCCGGCAGCACCATGGCTCGCGTCTTGCCGTTCGGGTTCACCAGGTAAAACTTCTTGGCTTCCTTTTTCATGGTCAGGTTGCCGTTCATGGTGACGGTGCTGATCATGTTCGTGCTGGCCGCAGCGGCGTTAGAAGAGGCGGCGAACTCATCCGCCAGGATCTGCAGCGGTGTGCGGCCGTTCGCGACCACGGGGGTGTCTTTCCATACGGCGCCTTCACAGGAAATCCGGACGGTCTCGCCCGGATTGATCGTCACCTTCTCCACCGCCATGGAAGCGATAAACCAGGCAGCGAGCAGAGGGGCGGCGAGGCGGACAGCGCTGCGCACAAACCCGTTGGCCGAGGAAAACTGCGCGAATTTGCTCCGCGGCATAATCTGCACCTGCGCCGGGAACATCACCAGTTCCCACAACACGCCGATCGGGATCTGCCCGAGGCTGATCAGGGCAAACACGAAGAAATTGTTGATGTAGTAGCCGGCAAAGGTCGCAGGGATGTAGAGGATCGTCGCGGCGATCAGCGTCGGCAGCGGCTTGAACTTGTCAATGGCCGCCCCCATCGGATAGGTCAGCACCAGCCCGATGATGCCGGCCCACATCATAATGTCGGCAACCTGCCCCAACGTAATCCCCACATCCAGAATGAAAAACATTTTGAACGCCAGGCAGGCGTTGGAAATGGTCCACAAGATGGTAAACAGGAAGAATGCCAGATACAGCGGCTTGCTGAAGCATTCCCGGAAGTAATTGCCCGTCTGCTTGAAGACGCTCTTCCAGCGGCTGGTGGTCTGGGGCGCGTCGTCCACCGGAGGGTACGTGCCTTCCTTCACGTTCCAGCACATCAGGGTATAGCCGACGGTGAACAGCGCGCCGGTCCAAATGTAGATGGCGGTTGTGTGGGTTTCGGCATACTGGAAGACGAACGCGTTGAAAATCAGGGCGACCAGCGAGCCGATCATGTTGGAAATGGCCTGAAAGCGCCCGATGGTCTCGCGCGGCACCACGTCTGCCACCAGGGAGTAATAGATGGCGCCGATGAAGTCGGCAAAAAAAGCAAACCCGACCGTGATAAAACCGATGCAGATCATGGCGGCTGTCATGGCCGTGATCTGCAGGCCGAGAAGATTTCGCGGCTCCGCAAAGAAGCTCCAGTGCTCCACGGCCTCCTTGATCGGGCCGGCATAGCCGATGAGGATGAAGAACAGCCCCACAAAGGGGGTGGTGAACGCCAGGAATGGCAGACGACGACCCCAACGTGTGCGGGTGCGATCGCTCTTGTAGCTGATGATGGGGGTCAACACCATGTACACGATATTGGGAAGCGTGGAGGCCAGCAGCATTAGCTCCACGGGGCTGAATCCGATGTTCTTGAACTGCAGCGGCAGAACGTACAGGAGGATCTGGCCTCCCATGAATGCGTAGAAGAAGTTGCCCCACAGAATCCAGAAGAACACCTTCATCAGCGAGCGGTTGGTGTAGGTCAGCGTGCCGACCTTGCTCTCGGCGCCGTGCGGAAACTCCGCGATAAAGACTGTCAGGGCCGAAACCGTCGCCAGCGCGAACGAGGCAAACGCCGCGGCCGTGCCAACCAGATAAGTCAGGTTTCCGGCCTTGCGCAGATCGCATCCGGCTGCGTCGCCAAGCAACTTGCCGATGAAGATGGCGCCAAACACGCCGGCGAAGATCGCCACTTTTTCAAACAGGCGCTTGACCTTCTCCCCGGCCAACACGTGCGCCAGCACCGACAGCAGGCCGACAAAAGCCGCCATTACCGCGCCGATGGCAACCGGGAACCACTTGTGCAGGATCTCCTGGACCGCCACCCGCCCCGCTTCGGGGACACAGTCGGCGCTTTTGAACAGGAGGTCGAGGCCGGTGAAGGACACGGCTGTTCCACCGGACTGGATCCGCACCATGGGCAGGAACATGGCAACAGCCGCCGCCAGAAAGGCCAGCGGCGCAATGGCATCGAAGATCCGGACGTACAGCTTACGCTCGTTCGCTTGCATTCGACTTCTCCTGTTGTGCGTCACAACCTGCTCTTCCCCGCAACATCCGCACATGCGGAGACCGGCGACACGAGCCTACGCGTGGAACCAGCGCTTGGGAAGCCACGGCTCCGTGGCCTGGAGCATGTCCTCCAGCAGCGGGGCAATGTCCAACGCGTCGCCCACATGCGGGTCCAGAAAGAGCGCCTGGCGTGCGGCATCACGGTCGCAGTTCAAAGCGGCCTGGATGCTCAACTCGTGGATGGCGGTCCACTGCTGCACAAAAGTCAGCGCCGCGCGCGGCAGAGTCACCGGCCGTGCCGTCACCTGGCGACCGGCGACGGTCGCCATGACCTCCACGCAGGCCTGCGGGTCGACACCTGCCACGATGCCGCCGGTGTTCAGGATGTTGAGCGAGCGCGTGCAGGGCTCGCCGGTCAGGAAGGACCACATCAGCTCGTGCGCGTGCTCGCTGGTCATCAGGTGCAGGTCGCCGACCGGCGCCGGCCCGTAGGCCCACTCCTTGATGATTTTCGGACACGGCGTCCGGAGGAAAGGCTCGCGGCCGGGTATGAGGTGCTTCATCTCATGGGCCAGCCCCAGCGCCTCGATGCGGCGGGGAGAGAAGAAGTGGCGGTAGAATTCGGCCAGATGGCCCGCGCCGCAGGTCGGCCAGACGCCCAGCAGCCGGAAGACCTCCTGCTGCAGGCGCGGATCATCCGCAGTTCCCATCAGGCTGTCCGCCACCGTGGCAGCCGAGCGCTGCGACGCCTTCAGCAGGTCGCCCATGCGATCGCGCCCCTTCACGCGCAGCCGGGTGATGAACGACTGGTGGTTGACGCCGCCCATCTCGAAGGCGACCTCGGACTTGCGCGCGCCGAAGATCTCAGCGAAATACTCGAACTGGCCGTCAGCCGAGTGGCAGAGCCCCCAGACCGGGAAGGAGGCGTGGCGCGCCATGACGCCGGTGAGCACCGACATCGGGTTGGTGAAGTTCAACATCACCGCGTTGGGACAGAGCTCCTCCATGTCGCGGATGAGCTGCATCACAACCGGCACCGTGCGCAGGTTGCGCGCCAGCGCGGTCGGGCCCAAGGTGTCGCCGACACCGACCGGGATGCCATAGCGGGCGCAGACCTCGAAGCTTCGGAAGTCGCTCTCGCGTCCGCCGGTGGTGATCGAGAGAATCACCACGTCCGCGCCCTTGAGCGCGACGCGGCGGTCGAGCGTGCGGAACACGCGCATGCGGGTCTTCTGCTGGCGCACGACGCGCTCGACAAAGTCGCCCACGATCCGCAGCGGCACGCGGTCGACGTCGAGCAGCACCAGATCCACGTTTTCGAACCCCTTTACCAGGATCATGTCGCGGACCACGCGGTGCACAAACTTGTAGGACGCGCCGACAAAAACAATGCGCTTGCGGCCGACAGAGCCCTGATTACAGGTGAATTCCGTTACAGGTCCCTTCCAGCCAGACGATTTTCCGACAATCTTCGGCTTGCTCATGTTCGTTCCTTCCTGCGGGTTGCTTTCGATCGGGTCAGCCGCCGCGCCAGCGTCTGCGCGTGGCGCGTGACGGCAATCAGTTGACGTGCCTGCACATCGAGAAATTCACGCGCGGCAAACGGCGGCAGCACCGGGCTCAGCGCGGCAGGCAGCTCCGCCGCGGCGGCGCGGGCAATGCGTCCAGCCCGGGCGGCCCGGCGTGCGTCACAGCGCACCAGCGCGGCGTCTACGCGGCCGCCATTGCGCGGCGGATACTGGAAGCACTGGTGCTCCTCCACCTGCCGCATCAGCTGACGCGCGCCCTGCAACTTGCCAGCCAACCGGAACACCGCCGCGCCGGGAAAGTTGCCCGTGGGCAGGGAGATAATTTCCTCTGTGCGGGCGTGTGCAAAGGGCATGTCGCCGAGCCCCAGGCCAACGAAAATTCTCCGACGAAGGTCATCGGTGAACCGGCCGCGGCGTAGAATGGCCAGGCCGAGCGCCAGATGGGGAAGTCCGGCCGGCAGCAGTTCGCAGAGCGTCGAGAAGTGCGTGAAGCGCGACCAGCCAGTGAGGATGATTCCGGTCAGCTTCCGCTGCCGGCCGCAAGCGGCCCAGGCGGCGTGGTTGCGGGCGCGGTTCCCGCCATCCACCCAGAGGGTGTCTTCGGCACAGGCCCCCTTGAAGGCGCTGGCGCCCCAGAGCGAGAGCCCCGCGGCCTGGTAGCGGCGCCACAGCCCCGGCGAAAGGCGAGGCAACAGTTCCGGCGCGTAGCCCCAGATCACCAGCTCAACACGGCCGCGCAGGGGGCGCAGCTCGGAGACGGACCAGCCGCGGAGCATGTCATCCCAGATCAGTGCACGCACGCCGCGCGCCGCGGCGCGCGCCAGAAGCGGATCCAGATGGCGGCGGTAAACCGCGGCCCGACCGCGCGCGGCAATGGCGCGGGCAGTGGCGGGATGGCGCCCCAGCGCGCGGACCTCGTCGCCGCCCAAGTGCACGGCACGAACGCCGGGGTGCAGGTCGAGGGTCTGGTCGAGCAATTCGCGCGCCAGCGCAGCGGTCTGCGGATGAAGCGGGCAAAGGTCGTGGGCGCTTCCAGGGTCCTCGCGCAGCGCGGAAAAACGCGGATGCTTAAGGACAAACTCCAGGTGCCCAAACGTCTGCACCAGCGGGATCACCTCCAGGCCGGCATCGGTCGCGGCAGCGAGAATCTCCTTCACCTCGCGCGGCGAATAAGCCTGCGGGTGGCGGACACAGGCCAGACGGCCGGAGTACGGGAGCATGTCCTCCCACTCAAGGCAGATGCCGGTGGCGCCCCATTGCCGGAACAGGGGGAAAATGGCCCGCAGAAAGGCGGGGCGTGGCGGCGCGCCCTTCAGATCCATGTGAACCAGTCGTTCGGCGAACATGCTGTTCATCCCGGCGACGCGGAACCACCGAGCCGCTTCTCTCTTTTTCGGCACGCCTGAAAAAAACAGCGCAACATTATCAGCTGAGTACGAATTCACAAACACAAATATGCATACGGTCGATCACCATCCGGCAACGTGGGATTGCATCGGTGCCGGGGATGCGCGGTAAGCGGCAAAGTGGTATCATAAATCGGGCTGAAAACCGGTTGATCACCACCACGAAACAGGGAGATCGGCAAATGCTGCGAATCGGGCTGGCCAAGGGTGACATCACGCCGCGGGCCAACATGGCTATCGCGGGGTACGGAAAACGCATGCAACCCTCGCTGGGCGTCAGCGACCCCATTCATGCCACCGTGCTGGTGGCAGAGTCCCAGGGGGCAATCTTGGCCGTGGTCGATTGCGATCTGGTCGGCGTGGGGCTGGCGTTCGCCGATGAGGTCCGTCGCCTGGCTTTCGAACGGTCCGGCATCCCCGAAGGTCATATCATGATTTGCTGCACCCATTCCCACTATGGCCCCAACGTAGTCAAACCGCGGAACGATGACTGGTCCATCGGAGACTACTTCAAGTACTGGGGGACTGACGGTTGGGGCCGGCCGGAGGACGTGGCACCATCTGCTGCCGGCGTGCATGAAGCCGCCTACCGGGAGTGCCTCAAGCACCAACTGGCGGACCTCGTGCAGATGGCGGCGCGCAACCTGCAGCCAGCGCGGATGCGCATCGGGATCGGGCAGTCCGACATCGGCGTCTGCCGCCGCGTCCGGCGGCCGGACGGCAGCATCACCTTCGGGGAGAATCCGGACATGCCGATCGACCGCACGCTGGGCGTCTGCTGTCTGGAGACGCCCGAGGGCAACCCTCTAGCGGCCGTGGTCAGCTTCGCGACGCACCCTGTGAGCCAGGATCCGCAGCTGCGGATGTTCTCGGCGGACTATGTCGGTTTCGTGCGGCAGGTCGTGCAACAGGTCACGGGCGCCACCTGCCTGTTCCTGCAGGGCGCCAGCGGCGAGATCAACCCACGCAACGCCGAAACATCGCACGCCAATGCGCGCACGCTGGGTCTGCGCGTCGGTTGTGACGCAGCCCGGCTCTGGCAGACAGCGGAGCCGGCAGCCACGGCGCCGGTGCGGGCGGTTCGGCGCCGGCTCACTCTTCCCGGGTATCGCGGCCTTTCGGAGGCGCATGCCGCGCGCGGCACCGCGGAAATCGCGGCGGAGCTGAAGGCTGCGCGCGAGAACCCGGCCTGCCCGGAGGCGCTTCGCAATTGGTTCGCGCTCCAGGAGCAGAAGGCGCGGCGGTTCCAGGCAAGCTGGAAGGACCCGCGCCTCGCGCCGCCACCCGTCCCGACCGAGGCGCAGGCCTTTCGCATCGGTCCGATGGCCTGGGCAGGCGTTCCCACGGAGCTGTTCAGCGAGCTGGGCCAGCAAATCAAGCGCGAGTCGCCCTTCCCGACGACGTTCGTGGTCACGCACGCCAACGACTATTTCGGCTACCTGCCGTCGCCGTCCGCGTTCGACGCGGGCGGGTATGAAGTGGACCAGACCTGCGCGGTCTCTCGCGAAGGAATCGGCTCACTGCTGGCGCACCTTTCCGCCATGCTGCGCGAGCTGCACGCAGAGGCGGAGCCGAGGCACGAGTCCCGATTGTCGCGCACGTGAGACAACTGCCGCGCAGGTCCGGAAGTTCGCCCCACTCCATGTTTGCCATGTTCATTCATGTGATTCACTCGCGCGCCGCGCGCCAGCTATTGCCGCCGGAGGCAAGAGAGGGCATAATACCAAGCTCACGTTTTGACAGAAGGAGAAGTACGACCGATGAGCAAGCTCGCTTTGCAGGGCGGAAAGCCCGTGACCAAGAATCTAATAGGAACCACGCAGCTGATTTCGCGGCGGGACTTGGAACGCCGGTACCTGCTGGAGACCTTCGACAAGGGGCCGCTGGACGACTGGCCCGGCGCGAAATCAACAGCCGCCGCGTTTGCCGCTGAATTCGCGGCCTTCCAAGGAGCGCGGCACTGCTCGCTGATCACCAACGGCACGCACACGCTGCAACTGGCGCTCGAGTCGCTGGGCATCGGCTGGGGCGACGAGGTGATCGTCCCCGGCATGACCTGGCAGGCAACCGCCAGCACGGTCTGCGACGTGAACGCCGTGCCGGTGCTTGTGGATATCGAGCCCGACACGCTCTGCATGGACCCCGCCAAGGTCGAGGCAGCCATCACGCCGCGTACCCGCGCCATCGTGCCGGTGCACCTGTACAACCGGCTGGCCAACATGGACCGCCTCCTGGCGATTGCCCGGCGCCACAAGCTGCATGTGATTGAAGATTGCGCGCACAGCCACGGCTCCCAGTGGAAGGGACACGGGACCGGCAGCATGGGCGTCTTCGGCTCGTTCAGCTTCCAGAACAGCAAGTCGATGCGCGCCGGTGAAGGCGGCGCCCTGATCATGAACAGCAAGGACCTGTACGGGGTGATCGAAAGCCAGCGCTGCTGCGGGCGGCGCTTCCCGGAGCGTCCGAAGGCCCAGATGCACAGCGGCAACTACCGCATGACCAGCCTGCAAGCCGCCCTGCTCCGCGGCCAGCTCGCGGCCATGCACCGCAATGCGGCTGTCATGGACCGTAACGGCCAGGCGCTGGACCGGGCCGTCGCGGCTGCGCCCGGTGTGCTACCGATGCGCCGCGACCCGCGCATCACCCGCCAAGTCGGCTACTGCTACGCGTTCCGCTACGATTCAGAGGCTTACGACGGCGTGCCGCTGGTGACCTTCCGCAAGGCGCTGGCCGCAGAGCTGAGCTGGGATTTCTTCCCCGCCTACACGCCGCTGCACCACAGCGAGCTTTACACGCCACATACCAAACGGCGCCACCAGATCAGCGCCGCTTACACGCGGGCCATCACGCCGTCGCGGTGGAAGCTGCCGGTGGCGCACGACATCTGGGAAAACCGCGCCGTGATCACCCTCTGGCAAATCTACGGGCTGGCACCGTCGCGCGCACACTTCCTCTCGGACGCGATCGCCAAGCTCCACGAAAACCGCGCCGAGCTGCGCAAGCTCGCCTCGAAGTAACCGCAGGAGGCACCATGCTGCAGATTGGCCTGTCCCGCACGGACATTACACCGCGCGCCGGAATTGAGATGTGGGGGTTCGGAAAGCGCATCCAGCCAGCGCTGGGCGTCAACGACCCCTTGACTGCCACCGCGCTGGTCGCCACCGACGGGCAGGCGATAATCGCAACAGTAGATTGCGACCTGCTCTTTGTCCGGCCTGACTTCACGGCCGATGTGCGAACCCGTGTGGAGGCGCTGGCCGGCATCCCCGGCCGGAATGTATCAATCACCTGCACGCACACGCACTACGGTCCGCTTATCGCGCCGCGCCCGGCCGGTGGTCAGGCGCCCAGTGTGGAGGAGGCCTACCGCGCGTGGCTGATCAACCAGCTGGCCGGCCTGGTGTACGAGGCCAAGCGCGACCTGCAGCCGGCCCGGATCCGGTTCGGCACCGGAACGTCGGACATCGGCATCAACCGCCGTGAAAAGACCGCCGATGGACACATCATCCTCGGCCAGAACCCCGGCGGTTTCATCGACCGCACGGTCCGCGTCTGCCGTATCGAGACGATTGACGGCGTGCCACTGGCGGCAATCGTCAACTTCGCGACCCACCCGGTCGGGCAGGATGCCCAGCTCCGGCTGATTTCGGCAGATTATGTCGGCAGCACGCGCCGCATCGTCCAGGAACTGACCGGCGCACCGTGCCTCTTCTGGCAGGGCGCAGCCGGCAACATCAACATCCGCACCGCGGAGACGGACTATGCCGCTTCCGCCGCGGCCGGCACGCGCCTCGGGCAGGTGGCGGCCAAGGCGTGGCAGAAGGCGTGCCCCCTGGCCGATGGGCCTGTCCAAGCCGCGGCGTGCACACTCGACCTGCCGGCCTACCGCTGCCTTTCGCCGGAACATGCCGCACAGTCGCTGCGCGAAAACCAACTCGAACTGGCCCAGGCGCGTCAGGATCCGAAGTCCACGCCCGGCCTGATCGAATGGTGGGAGGGGAAGGTCCGCCTGAACGAGGCGTACTGCCGCAGCTGGCAGGGCCCCGCCCACCTTCCGCCGCCGGTGCCGGCCGATTTGCAGGCCTTCCGGATCGGCGCGCTGGCGTGGGCCTGCGTGCCGGGCGAGTTGTTCAATGAGCTCGGCGTGGAAATCCAGCACCACTCGCCGTTCACGCACACGCTGGTAGCGGCTTATGCCAATGACTGGCTCGGCTACCTTCCCACCGCCACGGCCTTCCAGGAAGGCGGCTACGAGGTAGCGCAGTCCTGCCGCGTCGCACCGGAAGCCATGCCAATCATGCTGGCGCAATTCGAGGTCTTCTTCCGCGAACTGTCCGGTTCTTGTTAAGTACACCCCACCCCGGAGCACACCCATGGATGCCACCCGCCCGCCAACCTCCATTGCCGACCTGCGCCACGCACTGGATGCGGTCGGGCTGCAGCGCGGCGACAAGATCATCGTGCACACCGCCCTCTCTGCGTTCGGCCGCGTGGACGGCGGACCGGATGCGGTGGTCGATCTCCTGCTGGAGCAGGTCGGCCCTGAGGGGACGGTCGTCTTCCCGACCTTCACCGGCGACACGATCATCAGCGCCATCCTCGGCGGCGCGGGAGGCGCCAGCGGCGCCGTCATCCTGCCCAACGTGGACAACGTGGACCTTTCCGACATGCGGCACCCGCGCATCGAGCATATCGACACCGGCGCGGTCCCCAGGGCGGCGCGGCGCCGGACGGACTTCGCGAAGAGCAATCATCCGCTTTACTCGATCGCCGGCAAAGGGCCGCTGATGCCCCGGCTGATCGCGGCAAGCGAGAAGTACATCTTCGCGTCGCAGGCCGACAAGGACCTCTACCTGCTGGCCATGGCAGGGGGGAAGGCGCTGTTGCTGGGGTGCGATCTGATCTCAAACTCCTCCATCCATCTGATCTCCGAGTTCGCAGGACTTGACTACAAGGTGCAGGACCGGCCGTATTGGAAAATGACAGTGGACGAGTTCCTTGCCCTTCCACGCACGCGTCAGGCGGAATTGCTGCGCATCCACTGCGGGATGTGTCTGTCGTATGACATCAAAAAACGGTACGACCGCATTGAAGAGCCGTTGCGGCAGGCGAACGCCCTGCGGATGACACAGGTCAACTCCGCGTGCATCCGGCTGATTGACACTCAGGCTATGCTGCGGGTCGGGCTCGAAGCTGTGCGCCGCAACCCGTGGCTGATGGCGGACAAGATCGAGAAGCCTGCGCATGGCTGAAGTTGCGCGGCAGGCAGGCTGCTTTAGCAAATGACGCCGGGTGTGCCTGCCGCTGGCGTAACGTGCTGTGGTTGCATGTATTCGACAATTCAAGTATAGATTTTGACAGGTGAACGGGCTCCGGCTGACACCGTGCCAATGGAGAATATCAAGCATGCACCAGTTCCGTCGATTCTCATGGCCATCACACTGCGTAATCGCGGCGGCGTTGCTCCCGCTTTTCCTATCCATGCAGGCGATCGGCTCGAACACTGGCGATTACTACAGCGTGCAAATAGGCTCTCATGGCGATGAAGGCAATCCCCAGGGCGCCACACGGCTGGAGCCCGACACCAGCCATTACTACGACTTTGACAGTTTTACCTGGGCGACTTTTTACGACAAGGTGATCTTGGGAAACGGCTCGTACGCATGGACTTCATCGAAAGATGCCATTGCCAGTTTTATCTGGTGCTATCATGAAAATGGCGGGGCCTGGGGTTGTGCGTACGGATACCAGCAGTACACGCACAATATCAGCTACACATTTCCAGCCTTAACGAAAGGCACCTTGAGCTGGGACGGTTCGCACACCCCGACCAGCACAAGCGCGATGAACACTCCTTATCGGGACCAGTATTGCACCATGACGCCGATTGTCACCGCCAGTGATGGCGCCTCCGGCAGCGAGGTGGAGATTGTGAGCCTTGCGTTCAACGCGCTGAGTGCGCTGGATCCGGCGGCCAAGGCCAAAATGAAGGCCAACGGGTTGATCATGCCAACGCTGCAAATGCTCTGGCGGCGCACACGCATGGGGATCAATACGGATGCTGATTATCTGACCGGCGTGGCGCATCCCACCGCATTTCCTTACGTGTCGGATGGTTTTATATCGTATGGAGTACTTGGCCATTTCAATCAGGAGGGCGCGCGTTACGTGGCGATGGCAAGCGCCATCCGCGCGGACACTATCCCACCCATGGTGCAATTATCCGTGCTACAAGACGGCTTCGTGGCCACCAACGGGCAGGATTATTTCGAGCTCTCTTCTTATGGCGAACAACTGGCGACCACGCCCGTTTCCATTTCGCGTCTATTTCGCGGTTTGCAGCATACCAAGAGCATCACGGTCAGTGCCGAGGGAAGTTACGATATCAACAACCGGCCGCTTACTTATCAATGGGTGGTCCTGCGCGGAGACCCATCCCTGGTGCATATTACGCCGCTGAATGACGTTCACTCGCGGGTGCGGATTGATTTCGACTACAACCCGATGCGTCCTTACACCAATGTGGTGCCGCCGGGCACCTTGTATTGCGATGGTGGCGGCACCTACATGGTCAATAGCAGCATGGCGATGGTGGGCGCATTTGTAAATAACGGCGCCTACTATTCGGCTCCCGGATACATCACCTCGTATTCCATGCCCGACGAAGTCCGCGCGTATAACGCAGCCGGGCGCATCATGAAAATCACGTACACGGCGAATCGCAGCTTTTGTGATATTGAAGGCAATTTCAAGGGCTGGACTTCAGACACGTTTCGTTACGACAGCGACGGCGACCTGCTAGGATGGACCCGCAACAAGTCCGGCGTTCTGACCGATTTCACCAAGGAAGGTTACCAGGTTGTAACCAGGGACGCCGGACGCGCGCCGCTGACTGTCAGCCAGGTGACATATTCCGACGGCACCTATCAGGGCATTCTCTGGACGACGAACGGCTTGCCTTTCGCCTATACGAACAAGCCGCTGTTTTTCGAGGCAGATCAACTGGCCATCGCACAAGGCTCCAGCGCCACGCTTTCGTGGAGCATCACCGGCGGCAGCGGCGTAAGTATCAACCAGGGGGTCGGCACGGTGGCAGCCGCCGGCGCAACAACCGTGCAGCCATCCGCAACAACCACGTACACACTGAGTGCCCTGGTGGGCGGAAATGCGCAGACCGCGTCCGTCATTGTGGCGGTTTTGCCGCCCCTGACAGTCAGTTTAACCGCCAACCCCGCGATGCTCACGGTGGGGCAGTCAGCGGTTTTGTCATGGACGGCCGTCAATGCCACGAATGTCAGCATCAACCCGGGCGTTGGCACAGTGGAAAACAGCGGCATGCGCTCGGTATGCGCGTATGACACCACGACCTACACCCTGACCGCCATGGGTACCGGCGGGACGCTGACAACCAACGTGACCGTTTATGTGGTCGGCAAGCCGACAGCTAGCTTTTCGGCCTCTCCGGCATCCATCACCAACGGCGGAACCGCGGTTTTGACCTGGCTCACGGCCGGCGCCGACACCGTGACGACCAACAACGCGGCTGCCGCGCTGTACGGAAGCGTATCCGTGTCACCCACAAACACTACCTCTTATACGCTCATAGCCACAGGTTCAAACGGCGTCACCATCATTCCGGTGAAAGTGTATGT
Organism: uncultured bacterium; assembly: GCA_903916675.1. Taxonomy (GTDB): domain Bacteria; phylum Verrucomicrobiota; class Kiritimatiellia; order RFP12; family CAIWXQ01; genus CAIWXQ01. The sequence continues at coordinate 87,900 of CAIWXQ010000044.1, forward strand.
CGGTACGCCCGCTCCGCCGAGTGCGCAGTTCAGCGCCACCTCGCCCGCGATTTTCGCGGGGCAATCTTCAACGCTGAACTGGAACACCGCTGATGCCACCACCATAACCATAGACCAGGGGATTGGATCCGTGGCGGCCAGCGGAGCAACGGTAGTGTCACCCGCCACAACGACAACCTACAATCTCATCGCCCTTGGCGCGGCCAGTCCGGCCTCCACAAACACGGTGACAATCACCGTATTTCCCACCAACGCGCTTCCGCCGACCGCCAGCATAACCGTAGCCGCTCCGGTTATTAGCGTTGGCCAGTTCACGACATTGACGTGGCTCACAACGAACGCCGCCAGTGTGAGTATTGACCAGGGTCTTGGCAGTGTATCGGCTGGCGGCACACTGCTCATCGTGCCGACCAACACCACGACATACACCCTGACCGCCTCAAATCCAACCGGTGCCGTGACAGCCATGGTAACCGTCACCCTGCGTGCTCCACCGGCAATCAACACCTTTAGCGCATCCCCGTCCACCGTGAATTCAAGCAATCCTGCCACGCTGACATGGAGCACGGCGGGCGCAGACAGCGTGAGTATTAGTCCCGGGATTGGCTTCGTAACATCCAATGGAACCGCCATTGTGACGCCGGTTTCGACCACGACTTATACGCTTACCGCCGTTGGCGCTGGCGGCGTCAGCACCATGACAACGACCGTCAATGCAGCCCCGGCCATCACCTTAAATGCAACACCGCCCATGCTGAATGGATTGAGCGCCTCCTCAGCGCTGATCTGGACGACGATTGGCGCCATTGGCGCCAGGATTGACCAGGGCATTGGCACGGTGACAGCCGCGGCCACAGGCGGAACAACCAACGTTTCCCCCACGGTAAACACGACCTACACCCTGACCGCCACAAATGCGCATGGCATTGCCACAGCCCAAGTCACGGTCTATGCGCAAGGCTCACCCTCGATTACCACACAACCGGCCAGCACGATCGTGACCCGGGGGATGCCGACCACCTTTACTGCGGCCGCCACGGGCACGGCGCCGCTCCAGTATCAATGGCTTCGCAACGGGACGAATATTGACGGGGCCACCAACGCGTCGTATACCACACCGGCCACCACGCTGGCCGACGATGGGACTGTTTTCAGTATTGTCGTCAGCAACGCCATCGGCAGTGTCATTGGCAACGGTGCGCTTCTAACCGTCATCGATAGTTACTCGCCGCCCGTGGCCTACACACAGACCGTATACGTCGTTACCGGCACGACCAATAGCGCCATTGCACTCAGCTACACCTCCGCAGGCCTGCCATCCCAATCATGGACTGTCAAAGACCTGCCGGCCTTTGGATCTCTAAACTATCTCTCCGGCGGCAGCTACCTGTCCGTGACTGCCGGGAATGCGCTGACGAACAGCACCCTCTACTACACGCCGACGATTTTGACCGCAGGAGCCGACTCCTTCACCTGGTTCATCAGCGACAACATCAGCACTTCCGCGCCGGCGGTCTGCACCATTGTGATTAGCACGAACATCCCGATCGTGGTGACCAATCAGTTGACCCTCTCCACAGGCGGCATCGGGTCAGGCACCGTGACGCTTGAACCAACTGGTGGGGTCTATGTGGCCGGTACGGTGGTGACACTAACGGCTGCGCCAGACACCAATTGCACGTTCACCGGGTGGAGCGGCGCGCTCTCCGACACGAATAACCAGGTCATGCTGACGATGAACGACAACTACTCCGTTATTGCCAACTTCGGCTTCAACGGCTTCGCCATCATCGCCTCCAATGGCTCCAACGGCTCCATCTCGCCCTCCGGATCGAACAATGTAATCACCGGCGCCTCGCAGACGTTCCTCATCACACCTGCCACCTGGTATGGTATCAGCAATGTGCTGGTGGACGGCGTCTCCGTGGGCGCGCCGACGAATTTCACATTCAGCAACGTGCAGACCAACCATGCGATCAGCGCGTTGTTCTACGCGCTGCTGGCACCCAAGGGCACGCCGCTGGGGTGGCTGGCGCAGCATGGCTACACCAACAACGAGCAGGCGCTGGACCTCAACGGCGTGGCTGTCTGGAAGGACTACCTGACCAAGATTGACCCCAACAACCCGGGCTTTGGGGCCTCCTATAACATCGTCCCCTACGCCGAAGGGTTCGAGAACCTGACAGGATGGGGCGGCGGCTACACCAACGTGATCAACGCCATGGGGTGGTCCGGTGCACCCGGGGACCAGTCGCAGATCGTCTATCTGCCGTACGCCTACACGGCAACCAACCTGCCGTTGCCAGCCATCTCGCACACCAACGTGCTGCAGGTCTACGCAAAGGGCACTATGCTGACCAACAGCTTCGGTCCCGGCTTTGGCATGAGCAACGCCGTGGTCTACCTGGACATGATGGCGCAGTTTGTGCCGTTCCCCGGAACACCAGCTACCCTCACGGCCACAGACAGCGGGCTCAAGGCCAGCCTCTACGTCAACACCAACCTGCAGTTGACGGTGTATCACGGCGTGGCAGCGACGGACGGCTCGCTGCAAAGCAACACCTGCGATGCCACCTCCTCGCAGCTGCTTTCGGGGAGCTGGCACCGGGTGACCTGGGCGATCGATGCGACGTCCACCAACCCAGCCAATGCGCTGGCCATGTTCCAGCTGCATCTGGACGGGCTCCTGGTCACCCACCCGAATGCGTATGACGACAGTTGGAAGGCCCAGTTCCAGAGGGTAGGCACCCTACCCCTCACCAGCAGCACAGGAACGTGGTTCCGGCTGGCGACCACCAATGCAGTGGCCAAGCTGCTGACCGCGCTCTGCTGCTCCGGCATGGGGTATCTGGACGATCTGGCTGTCACGACGAACAACCCATTCAGTGTCGTGTCCGGGCCGTATCTGCTGATCATCACCAGCAGCGGCAATGGCAGCTCCTCGCTGGGCGCCGGGCCGTATGTCGCGGTGACAGTGGCTGCAGGGGCCAACACGCAGATCGTGTACACGGCAGCGGACTGGAACCGGATCTCGACGCTCGCATCCAATAACGTGGCCATAATCGAGGCTGTCGGCGCGCCCAGCTACACTCAGATGGTCTGGGGCCTCAACGCGGACCTTAGCAATGCAGTGTCATTCACGCTGGCCACGCCTATACAGACGGGCTACACCAACGTGCCGACACAATGGCTGACCAACTGGACACAGGGGGCTGTGCAGGCTGCCACGGGGCTCGACAACTTCAGCCTGCACGACAAGTACGTGCTCGGACTGGACCCGACCACCTCCAACAGCTACACACTGGTGATCGAGAACTGCGCGCCGTCCGGCAGCAATATCGTGGTCCGGCTGCGCCGCGACGTTACCGGCTCCCTGGCGAACGGAGGCATGAACGGCTACCTGATCCTGCAGGCAGCAAACTCGCTGACCAGCGCCTTCACCAACCTGCCAGCTGTGATCCTGACCGGGAATGACGCGTTCGACGGCACCGGGCATCGCAACTACACCAACGCCGTGGATAACGTGCGCAAGTTTTACAAGGCGGTCGTGCAGTAGCGGCAGTCGCCCGCCAAACCCGGCGCGAAGCGGATGGTAAGTCGAAGGATCGAGCCCGTCCTCTGATCGACCACGCGCCGCTCCTTTAATCCACTTGGCGTAACGTTCTTATACGCTTGCGCTTACATATGGATCGAACAAACTCTTGCCGCGCTCACGGCGCCTGATTTTTGCCGCGCTCTCCGCTGATTACATGTTACGATTTTGGGATCAGTTGCAGGCAAAAGGACCATGCCATGAGAGAAACGGTGTTCGCACTCTACACTCGGCAGCTGGCCAGACCAATTGTGCGCATGGCTAAAGCAGGAGGCATTGCAATGCAGCGATGGAACCGGATGGGGTCGTTTGCGACTGGAGCGCGCACTTTGCTGGCGGCTGTGCTGGTTGGGGCCGGGTTGCCGGTGAGCCTGATGGCAGCAACGCCGCCGGTCGCCCAGGATTTCACGAACAGCACCTATGTTGGCGGCTATTACCTCTTTGGACATCCCCTCAATCTTTTGCTCCCGTCGCACACCACCTGGACTGGAGATGTGAATACGCTGACCTACACGAATCTTTCCTTGCCCGCCCATGGAACAGTGTCCTACTCGGCAGGAAAGCCGAACTTTTATTATTGTGATTCGTCCGGTTTTGTCGGTACAGACTCGTTCACCTGGGGCGCCGCCAAGGGCAGCCTGACCTCCGGAGTGGCCACCTGCTACGTCATCACCACCAACTGCGTGCCGGTGGCGTATCCGGGGGGCTATACCGGGGTTTTCTCGGCCGTAATCGGGCTGCCGCAGTTTTCTGTCACCCACCCCGATCAGAACCAGAGCGCGACATTTCTATTCCCGACGCCGCCTGCGCACGGAACCCTGTCTCCGAACTGGATGTATGGTCCTGCTGGCATCTATGAATATACCCCCAATTCTGATTTTACGTCCGGCATTGACTCGTTCACCTGGCAAATTAGCGACGGCATCTCCACCTCGGCGCCAGCGCTTTACACCATCACCCTGCTGCCCAACAGTGTCCCAGTTGCCAACCCGGTTTCCTGCACGGCGAATTCCGGCGCACTCCTGACGCCGCTTTTTGATCCCACCACCAACTACACACATGCAGCTGCCGACAACACGCAGCCGATTAGTTATCTGGTGATGACTCAGCCCGCCAACGGCACGGCCAGCATAGATGCAAACACGGGGTGGATTGACTACATTTCGCCTCAGGGGTTTGTTGGCACGGACACTTTTTTTTGGGCGGTGAGCGACGGCATCTCCACTTCTGCGTCTGCGCAGGTCACAGTCACTGTTGGGCTGGGTCCACCGGTCCCGACAAACCAGACCGTGGTGATTGCCAAGAACACGCCCTTCACGTTTACGCCGAGCTACACCGGCGGCGGCGGGTACATCTGTTCTCTGGTGAAGTCGGGCAACCCTGGGCATGGCACGGTTGTCGTGACCAGCGGAATGCAGTTCTGCTACACGCCCAACACCAATTATGTGGGCGTGGATTCTTTCACCTGGAAGATGGTCTACTCGAACGCCACGACCTCGGCAAAGTCTACAGCCATCGTCACCTGTTCCATTGTGGTGAAGGATGCGACCACCAACGCGGATTGGACGCAGTGGCGCTTTGACGAATGCCGCTCTGCGCAAACGCCGATGCCGTTGCCCAACAACCTGTTCCTGCAGTGGCGGGTCGATGTGCCGACCTACCAGAATTCATTTGCTGGCAGAAGCGATTCGTTTGCCGGCCAGTGCAACGACATCGACAACTGCCGACCGGTACAACTGGGAAAACAGCTTTTCGTGAGCCTGATGGCCAACGACAGCGTGAGCGCCTACAACACGGACACCGGCGCGATGAACTGGCGGTACTATGCCAGCGGTGCGGTGCGGCGTCCGCCAGTTGCCATGGCGCTCACGAACGGGACGAACGTGGTGATCTTCGGCTGCGACGA
>CAIWXQ010000045.1 GCA_903916675.1 uncultured bacterium
ATTGGCGGGTTGCCGGCATTATCTGGAGTTTGGCAGTGGCGCCAGTACCAAACTGGCCGTCGAAGAACCGCGGATCGAGCGGATCGACGTGGTCGAATCCGACGGTAGGTTTATCGATACTGTTTTGCGCAGCGACCCGGCTGTACGAATTGCGGAAATCGAGGGTCGGCTGTTCCTCCACCATATCGATGTCGGTCCGGTTCGAGACTGGGGGCGCCCGGCGAACCGAGCCAGATATCATCTATGGCCTGCGTATGCGCTCTCCATGTTTGCTGTGCGTCAGGGCTTTGACCTGGTCCTTGTTGACGGGATTTTCCGTGGCGCGTGTGTCCTGGCTGCTGGTTTGTCGCAACCCGACATTCGAATTCTGATCCATGACTTCTGGCTTCGGCGGCGCTACCGGTTCCTCCTGCGCTTTTTGCGATGCGAGCAACGCGTCGATTCCATGGGGCTTTTCACTGTGCGCCGCGATGCGGACCGGCATGTCATGCAGCGGATCCTGGCCGTGCATCAGTACCTGCCGGATGACGAGAAGTGGCCTCGGCGATTGCTGAATTCCTGGCAAAATTGGATCCGGGCGCAATAAAACTGCAACGGTTTTTGCTTCGTGCTCGCGCTGAGGAAATATATCTGCGACAGGAGAAATGATCGACGCCACTGTGCTCCTGGCCCTGACCGACATATGGGGTAGAGGGGTAATTAGGTAAAAGCAAGATTGCGTTTCCGTTGAATCCCACGCCACAACACACGCCTGCATCACCGGCCAGCGCACGCGCGCAATAGCGCGCGGGGATTGAAAAATATCTTTTTCCGCCGATCTGAAACGTCGCTTCGCCCCATTCTGTCGCGATCATCTGCCTACAGCCCACTGATTTCTGATCTCCCTACCTCCTCAAAAAAAGTGTCAAGCATATTTTTATTAGGTTTTCCTCGTCCTTGTGTCCCTTCCTGTCCCTTCGTGACGTTTCAGGACATTTCACCGTGTTTCATAATTGGCCCCCCGCCGGCTGGCCCACGTTCCTTATTAAATTTACAGGGTGTATAACTGCGTCATGCTACGGATAGGAATTTGTTATGCAAAAGAAGGGTCGCAAAACGCAGCGCAGCGATTGCGGAGTAATCCGGGACGTTTTGCTGGTCCAAAATGTTGGTTTTTCTTCTTATTGATCAGTCACTGAAAGAGTGACAAGGCAGCCGAGTTTCTCCAAGGGCCGCAGAAATTCTCTCGGGGTCGGGATCGCTATCGGTATCGGGGTCGGGAAGCTGAAGACGGAAGGCGGTTAGGTAAGAGACGTCAGACGAAAGTACTTTCGATGCCGATTCCGATAGCGACTCCGACCCCGATGCGAGTGTCACTCTTATTGCGAAAGTTCAATAGGTAGGGCAGTGGTGTTTTCACACAGGGGGGGTATGGGCGAGCAAGGACAAGGTGCGGATGCTGCCAACGACGGCGGGGCCTGGGGATCTCAGAATCTCGTAACGTGTTGGCTACCAAACCTAACAGCCTTCAGCCTACAAGCCTAAACACCTTCTTCTGAAAGTAGCCCGGAAACAGCAATCAGACACATCGAACAGGGCGCAAAGCGCGAATCCATTCGCAACCTATTGCAGAACAACAAGGGACGCATGCACGAGACCTAAAGAGGGGCCTAAAAAGTGTCGGATTGTGTCGGATTGCCATCCGGCTTCGCCTTTGGCGTGCCCCGACGATCTTGACCAATGACCTTGTGTTGATTTCCGTCGTAAGTCAGAGAACGCACGCCCGCGTTCTCGGGAAAGCCAACAACCTGAGCAGCAAGGAGTAGCTATGAGTCTCACCTGGCGCGGCTATTCCACCGCGACCTGCACGAACAACAACGACTGCAAGCGGCAAGGAATAGACAACCCGTTGCGGCGCCGCTGGTTATAGATATTGACCTGTCCGGCGCCCCCGGTCTACCCGATGGATCGCCTCCCTCCTGCGGCGGCTGAAAAGGCGTTTTTACAAAACGAACTCCCCTGATTGTTCCCGCAGCTGCGGCCGACGGTTGCGGCTGCATAAATTCAGACTGCTCCAATAGAGCCGGTGCAGCAGGGAGTTCTTGTAGCGCCTGGCTAGGTGGCGCAGAGGGTTTTTCTCGGTCGGGTCATGTGTTCGTTTTGCCGTGGACATCGGGCCGCGTCGGTTCGATAATCCACCCGCTCACCGGAACGGGAGGCGCAATGCAGAAGCTGTTTCGACGCGATCAGGTTGCATCCGGAAGTTGGTGGCGGGCAATGGCCGCCGCACTGGCGGCATTCGGGCTGGCGTCGGGATGTTCGACCAATGGTGTCTCCGGCACCTGTCCCGCGTGTTGCCGGGAATCCCGGCGCACGGAGCAGGTCCACCAGACCGTGGCCGACTGGCTGGCGCACTGGTTGACGCCCAAGCGTGAGGCGAACCTGACGCAGCTGGCGGAGCAGATCGTCACCCGTCTGGCGGCCGGCGGAACACTCTACGTGGCCGGCGACGCCGGATTCTGCGACGAGATGTACTTCCGTGCCGGCTGCTTTGCAGGCAGCGTGGTGTGGAACGTCACGCAGCCGTTCCTGGGGACCAACGACGTGCTGCTCGTGGGGTGGCTGGAGGGGAACGGCAAGGCTACACGCGAATTCCGTCCCGCCTTCATTGGCCAGAATCAGGGGCGCATCAGCAGCGCACTCACCATCGTCGTGGCCAGCGCGCGCTGGCCGCTGGTCACGCGGACGCTGGAAGTGGCCGATGCCCGGAAGTGGCCGGCCGGCCTCTGCCTGCTGGACACGGACGCGCCGCCCACGGAGCGCATGGCCGACTTCGCCGTCGGGCAGATTGCGACAGTCGCGGCAGCCCACGCGCTCGAGGGCGAGATGATCGCGGCAGCCACGCGCCGCGGCCGCACGCTGGCCTTCTACCCGAGCCTCGGCGCGCCGGGCGGGGACACGTTCTGTGAGCGGATCAGGGCGAAGTCGTTTCTCGATGAGCCGCATCTGGCGCCGATCCCCGCCGGTAAGCTGGCGCGCGCCTACCTCGAGGCCTGTCACGGATATGTGTCGGCGTTTCTGGCTTCTGACGAACCGGCACAGGTGCGGCGCGCCGCGGAGCGGATCGCGGCCTGCCAGCGGCGCGGCGGCACGGCGTGGACCGTGGTCAGCGGCCATGTGCTGCAGCGCGGCGGGACTGTGCCGCCGGAACTGAGCAGCCTGGCGCTCTACAGCGGCCGGTGGCAGTGGGAGGCACCGCGCGGGCTGCACGCGGACGACCTGCTCTGCAATCTGGGGTTTTTTGACTACCCGCAGAAAGAAGTGGATGCCGCGCGGGGCATCGGCGCGGAGGTGGTGACGCTCTCCGTGGCAGGCGGTCCGGCGCGGGAACAGGTTACGAACATCCGCTGCTTCTGGTCAACGAACGACGGCACAGTCGAAGTGCCTGGCTATCCAGCCGGCTACCGGGCGCTGCCCTCGTCCGTTGTGTCCATGAGCGCATTCTGGTACAGCCTCATGGACGAAGCGTGCGCCTGCCTGCGAAAGTAGTGTATCAATTTGCCAATGCGGCAGGCCCCTCCTTCGCCAACTGGATCGGCGGCTGTGCCAGCCGCCGTCGCCGCGTGACACGCGCGTCGCTACACCCGGCGGCCCCGCCCTTGCGAATCCTGCAATAACAGTACAAATTGATATACAACCCGCTGTGCTGTGCGCTGGACAGGTACGGCAGTTTCCTGCATTCTTCCGCCCGAGATGAATGAGCTTTCTTCGGGACTGATCGGGCTGATTCCGCTGGTGCTGCTGCTGATCGGGCTGGGGTTCACTCGGCTGCCGGCGCACCTGGTGGCTGTGGCGGCGGCCGCCGCCGCCGCTCTGCTGGCGTGGGGCGGGTGGCACGCGGCACCCGCCGCGCTCGGGTGGGCGGCGTGCGAGGGCGCCGTGGTGGCGCTGGTCCCCATCCTCTGGGTGATCTTCGGCGCCGTGTTCGTCTTCCTGGTCTGCACAGAGACGCGCGGGATGGCCGCCTTTCGCCGCTTCATCACGGGCGTCTCGCCGGATCGTTCCGTGCAGGTGGTGCTGATCGCCTTCTGTCTGGGCGGCTTTCTGGAAGCAGTGGCTGGCTTCGGCTCTGCCGTGGCAGTCCCGGCCGGCATGCTGATCGTGCTGGGGGTCGAGCCGGTGCGCGCCACGGTCATCTGTCTGGTCGCCAACTCCGTGCCTGTGGCCTTCGGCGCGCTGGGGATTCCGCTGCTGGCGCTGGTGAACGTCACGGGGATTGATACTGCGGTTCTGACCCGCGACGTGGCGCTACAACTCAGCCTCTTCGCGGTCGTGGTGCCGGCAGTGCTGGTGTTCATGGCCGGCGGCGGCTGGCCGGCGGCGCGACGGGCGTTGCCCGATGCGCTGTTCATCGGGTTCGTCTTCTCCGCCACGCAGCTGCTGATTGCCTGGTTCTCGGGTCCGGAACTGGTGGCGGTCGGCGCGTCTCTGGCCGCGCTGTTTGCCTACGTGGCTTTCCGCCGCTGCCAAGGCGCGTGCGCGACCGCGCTGCGCGCGGCGGACGAGCCGTCGCTGTTCACCGCGTCGCTGCCGTTTCTCTGCCTGCTGATTCTCGTGCTGGCCACGCGCCTGACGCCGCTGCGCATCCTGCAGAAGCCGCCCTTTGCGTTCGTGCTGCATGTCCCCAACGGGCATGTGCTGACGCTCGACCTGTTCACCACGCCGGGCACGCTGCTGACGATCGCCGGATTCGTCGGCGCCTGCGCCGGCGGGCTTTCCTTCCGCCGCACGATCGGGCTGGCAGGGCAGGCGGCGGTGAAGATTCGGCGCACGGGCATCGTTGTCGTCTCCATTCTGGCGCTGGCCAAGATCATGACGTGTTCCGGCATGATCGCGTCGGTGGCGCGGATGCTGGCCGGCGCCGTGGGTCCGTTCTTCCCGATGCTGTCGCCCTGGCTTGGCGCGCTCGGCACGTTCGTCACCGGCAGCGACACGTCTTCGAACATCCTGCTCGGCGCGCTGCAGAAACAGACAGCTCTCGACACCGGCTGCGACCCCGGCTGGATCGCGGCGGCCAACACCTCCGGCGCCACGGCAGGGAAGATGATTTCGCCCCAGAGCATCTCGATCGGCGCCGCCACGGCGGGCGTGGAATCGCGCCAGGGTGAAATCCTGCGCGCCACCATCTGGTACTGCGCCGGCTACCTGCTGCTCCTCAGCGTCGTGATTTATCTGGGAGCGCGGTAGAGGCGACGGCGAGAACCGCAAAACCGCAGAACAGCAGAGTGTTGATTTTTGAAGGGGAAACTTCAACACTCTGCGGTTGGACGTTCGTCAATTTGCTGTTCGCATGGACAAATCCCAGTGTCATTACCAAAACGCCCCGGCGAACTGCTTGACAGTTGCCGCGGGGCTTTGGGAAGATGCGACAGAAGGAGAGCCTCTTCCATGGATTTGACGAATGAACAGCGCCAGGCAGTGAAGCAGTGGATCGCGGAGGGCGCGGGCCTTTCGCAGGTGCAGACGCGTATCAAGGCCGAGTTTGGCGTGTCGCTGACTTTCCTGGCGACGCGCATGCTCGTGCAGGAGATCGGCGCGCAGGTGAAGGACAAGCCCGAGCCGAAAAAGCCGGTGCCGCCTGTCAATGACGCCCACCCCGGCGAGGACGATCTGGATGCGTTGGACGAGGAGGCGCCGGAGCCCGTTGCGCCCGATGGGCAGATTCGTGGCAAGGTGTCGGTCACCGCCGACCGCGTGTTGCGGGCCGGCGCCGTGGCCAGCGGCGAGGTGACCTTTTCCGACGGCACGCGCGCCAAGTGGCTGCTCGACCAGACGGGGCGGCTGGCGCTCGATGGCGTGCCGCCGACCTACCGGCCGCCGGCGCAGGACGTGCAGGAGTTCCAAACGCAACTCCGGGCGCTGCTGCAATCGAGAGGGTATTGAGTCTTTGGGCATTAGTCATTGGTGTCGATGCGAATGTTTTTCCGCCAATGACAGAGGAGTTGTATGCGCATCGGCTTTCTCGGCGCAGGCAAAATGGCGGAGGCGATTCTGGCAGCGCTGATCCGCAGCCGGGTGGCTTCCGCCGCGCGCATTCGGATCTGCGACGTGGTTCCCGCGCGTCGTGCCGACCTGCGCCGCCGGTACGGTGTGCGCGTGGCAGACACGGCGACGGATCTGGTGCGCGCCAGCGACGTGGTCTTCTTGGCCGTAAAGCCGCAGGACCTTGACCAGCTGCTGACGCACGTGGCGCCGGCGCTTGCGCCGCGGCACGTGGTGATCTCGATCGCGGCGGGCAAGACCCTGGCACAGTTGCAGAAACTGGCGGGCCGGCAGGTCCGCCTGGTGCGCGTGATGCCCAACCTGGCCGTGATGGTCGGTGAGGGGATGAGCGCTTTCTGCCTGGGGCGGCGCGCCGTGCCGGCGGACCGCAAACTGGCCGCACGCCTGCTCGGCTGCTGCGGCCGCGTGGTGGAGATCCGCGAGAAGCATTTCGACGCGGTGACCGCGCTGAGCGGCTCCGGGCCCGCGTTCTTCACCTATCTGCTGGTGGCGCTGGCTGATGCCGCGGTGGCCGAGGGGCTGCCGGCCGCAGACGCCCGCCTGCTGGCAGAGCAGACCATGCTGGGCGCTGCGCGCTATCTGCTGGAGACCGGCATCGAGCCGGAGGAGCTGATTCGTGCAGTGGCGTCGCCCAAGGGAACCACAGCAGCTGGACTGAAGGAACTCGAACGGCCAGCCGTGCGCCGGACACTGGCGCGTACCATCCGGGCGGCAGCGCGCCGTAGCCGCGAATTGAGCCACGGGTAAGGCGCTCGGGCTGTAAGCCAAAGGAAAAGAAACCGGTCGACTTTTTCTTCCTTCTTCCAGCGAACGGGAAGAGGTGGTTCACGGCAAGCTTGTCTGCTGCCGCGATGTGGCCGATGTGCATCACGTCCCGAAGCATCCACTGTGCGAGGTGCTGTTGTCCCAGAATTAGGATTCGGTTAGGAGACGCGCAAAATAGCGTTTGCCAACCGCGCTGTTATTTCCGCATAATTCCTTCATATTTCGTAGTCTGCTTTTTTGCGCGTTGGAACATCTTGGGAGGAAGGCCATGAAACGACTCCTAGGGGCGCGTGCGGATCGGTTTCCATTTGTCGGGCTGCGCGGCGTGCGCTTGCTGGCGGCTGTCTGGCTGGCGGCGGCAACTACGGCCTGGGCCAGTCCTCCGGTGCTGAACCTTGCGCCGGCGTCGATCCCCTGGAACACCAACACGTTCGTGGCGTTCAACCTGAGCGGCATCGCCGCCGGCGCGACGGTCAATCTCTCCCTCTGGGCGGACATTGCCCACACGGGAGTGGTCGACACGAATGCGGACGTCCTGCTGATGGAATTCCGGCTGCAGGACGGTGTGAGCAACAGCCTGGCGGCCCGGACCGTGGTGTGCGACACGGACGGCGCGGCAAACGGCAGCATCCAGGGGCAAATCTCCTATCATGGCCGTACCGACGAGGCGCAGCTCTGGCACGCATACGGCGCGTACGTCTGGCAGGCGTCGTACACCGACGGCACACCGATCGCATCGGCGCCCTTCACGATCCAGGAGCCGACCGGCGGCATCTGGATCACGGGGTCAGTCCAGGTGGTTACCAGCCTTTTGCCACTGCAAGGGAGTCCGCTGGGTGGCGCCGTCCTGTTTCTGCAGCAATATTCCGCGATCGGCAGCTATGCGCCGTCCGTCTGGACCGACACGAACGGCTGCTTCACGCTGCATCTGGCGTCGAGCATCACCACCGGCAATGTGGCGCAGATCATGGCCGCGAAACCGGGCTATTTCGCGGCGTCGACTGGGCCGGACGAGGGCACGCCGCTCTCCGTCCATTCGTTCACGCAACCGCTGCATCCCGGCACAAACGCGCTGGCCGGCCCGCTCCTGCTGGTGCCGGCGTATCCCGGCATGGTGGCGACACTGTCCGGCACGGTGACGGACGATTCCGGCAAGGCCCTGCCGGGTGTGCTATTGATCGCCGAAGAGCCGAGCAGCGACAGCCAGGATCTCGGGCTGGCAATCAGCGATGCGAACGGCGCGTTTGCCATGGTCTGGCCGCAATTCGGCGGCACCGTGCAGTTGATTTCCGGGACAGCCGCGCTGAACATGCGCGGTCTGGTCGGCGCAGCGTTGCAGGTCGGGCCGGTGACGACGGATGTTTCCGGGCTGCACATGGTCTGTCCAATCGCCACGACGCTGGTCACTGGGAAGGTCCGCTCGGAGCTCAACAACGGCATGGCCGGCATCAAGGTGGAAGTGGGTTCCGACATTCTGGGCGCGTCGGTCTTTACCTTCAGCAGCAACGGGAATTTCGAGGCCTGCCTGACAGGCGGGTCGGATTTTTACGCTTCCGTTACGACGGAGACTCTGCAGCCCAAGCTGCGGATCTGTCCGACCAACACGCTCGGCCCGTTGACCATTCCCGCCTCCGGGATCGACGATATCTTCGGGTTCCAGACCTTGCCCGGCTTCGTGATTTCGGGGCATGTGTATGACCAGAGCACCACGAATCCACTGACTGGCGGGCAGGTCTGGGCGCAGATTCCGAACAACGGTTTCGGCCGTGTGGACGAGGAACCGGTGAATGTCATGGGCCTCTACCAGTTGCTGGTTCCGTCCGGCGAATACACCGTGGGCACCTACCAATACGGCAACGCAGGGTATATCGATCAGACCTGGCCCACCAACATTCTCGTGGGATCCGGCAGCGTGGGCGGGATCGATTTCTATCTGTCGCCGGGCGGTTTCATCCAGGGACAGGTGCTGGGCAACGGTGTGCCCATGACCAATGCGTTCGTGGGGGTGGGCGTCGTGTCATCGAGCTTTTGGATGTTTGTGGCCGGTGCGCCGACGGATTCCAACGGCAACTATTCTGTGACAATGCCGCCGGGATCGAACTACCTCGTGAAGGCCAATGGACCGAACAACAGCCCATGGCTGGAACAGTTCTATAGCAACGCCGTCAGCTTTGCCGGGGCCACGTCGGTGACGGTCCAAGCCGGTGTGCCGACCGCGGGGATCGACTTCAACCTTTCGGTTGGCGCGCAGGTCTCCGGTCAGGTGCTGGGCAACGGCGCACCGCTGCCCCACGCGGGCGTGGAGGTGGGCGTTGTGATTTCGAACAACTGGATATTTGTGGCAGGTTCGATGGCTGACTCCAACGGCAACTATTGTGTGACGGTGCCGCCGGGGTCGAATTACATCGTGAAGGCCGACGGGCCGAACGGCAGCCTGTGGCTGGAACAGTTCTACAGCAACGTCGGCAGTTTCATCGGCGCCACGCCGGTGACGGCTCTGTCCGGCGTGCCGACCGCGGGGATCGACTTCAACCTTGCGGCTGGCGCGCAGGTCTCCGGTCAGGTGCTGGGCAACGGCGCACCGCTGCCCCACGCGGGCGTGGAGGTGGGCGTTGTGGTTTCGAACAACTGGACATTCGTGGCAGGTTCGATGGCGGACTCCAACGGCAACTATTTTATGACGGTGCCGCCGGGGTCGAATTACATCGTGAAGGCCGATGGGCCGAACGGCAGCCCGTGGCTGGAACAATTCTACAGCCACGTCGGCAGTTTCATCGGCGCCACGCCGGTGACGGCTCTGTCCGGCGCGCCGGCTGCGGGGATCAACTTCAACCTTTCGGCAGGCGCGCAGGTCATGGGGCATGTGTTCGGGCATGGCGCGACGCTGGCGGGCGTCAGCGTCGAGGTCGGCACCGTCCTGACGAATTCCGGCAGCGGATGGAGCTGGCAAGAGACGCATTACGGGATGACGGACAGCAACGGGATCTATGCCATCACGCTGCCGCCCGGCAGCAATTATTACGCATTTGTGGCCCAGCCGCCGGAGTCGATCTGGCTCAGCCAGTTTTATCTTGGCGCGGTGGACATTTCGGGCGCGACTTCGTTCGCGACCCAAACCAATGCGCCGGCTACGGTAATCGACTTTGACCTCCTGCAGCGCACGCAGATCAGCGGCACGGTGCTGGGGAACGGCACGCCGCTGGCGGGCGCCCGCGTGTCGGTGGGCAGCCTGTTTGCGAGTCTGTGGCAGTTTCTGGCCAACACGACGACCGACACCAACGGTTTCTACGGCCTGACGGTCCCGCCGGGCACCGCGTACGTGGTCAAGGCGGAAGGGCCCAACGGGACCACCTGGGCCGAGCAGTTCTACAACCTCGCCAGCAACGCGCTGGCGGCCACGCCGGTCTCCGCTTTGGACGGCGCGCCTGCCGCGAACGTCAACTTCAACCTGTCGGCGCCCAGCTTCGGCATCCTCTCGCTGCAGAGCGGTTCCAACACGCTGGCAGCGGCGCTGGGGGCCGGCGTTGCTTCCGCGGACGTGTTGGCGCAGCTGGATGCGGCCGACACGACCGGGCTTACGTTTGTGCCGGCGCTGGTGGGTGAGTATGGCACGGCGACGCCGGTCCCGCCGGGCGCGCCGGTCGGCACATCAATCGTCAACCTCCCGCCCGGCGACGGCGAAAGCGGATTTTTCCGGTTGACGTTCCTACTGCCGCCGGACTTCGCCAATGTTCAGTTGAGCGGCAGCGCCAATGCGGACGATTACGGGCGCGTCTTCCTGAACGGCCATCCACTGACGCCCGCCATTGCCAGCAGTGATCCGGGGCGGATTAACGAGTTCGGGAACGTGGCCGTCCTGACGCAAAATCCCGCGTGGTTTACGGCCGGGACGAACGTGATTCTGGTAGCGGACGCCAACAGCGGCGGCCCAAGCGGCGCGGCGTTCTTCTTTGAGGTCACCTACCAGCGGGGGACGCTGCCTGTGCAGTTGCGCTCGCCTGCAATGCAACCGGGCGGTCCCTTCCGCTTCTCCTTCTCAGCCACGCCGGGCCGGCAGTACCGGATCTGGAGCTCCACCAACCTGCTGCTGACCAATGGCTGGACGCTGCTGGTCACCAGCAATGCCGCGGCCGGCAGCTTCGATTTTGCGGATCCGGACGTGGCCGGCCATCCGCAGCGATTCTACAAGGGCGAGGAAGTGCCGGCGCCTTGATGGCCGCAACAACCGCAACGGGCAGGGCGTCTGGTGCGCTCCTGCCCGTGCGGTTGTCGGCTTTCGGCGGATCATGCCGCGGCTGTCGGCGCGGCGCGAACCGGGGCGGACGCTAGCGTCGCGACATGCTTGAGCGTCTTGACGCGCACCACGGTCTTGTCGCCCTTCTTCCGCTCGGAGCCCAGGGCGATCACCTGGACGCTCTGGCCGAGGTAATCCGCGAGCTGGATGGCAGGCGCGGACGATCTCTTCTTGCCTGCCTTGGTCTGGGGCAGGTGGATCCGGCTGCCAGTCTCAGTGACGAGCACGAAGCAGGCGCGGTCCTTGCCGGCCACGAAGATGTGGTCGCTGGCCACGGTGCCGATGAGGGTCAGCTCCTGCAGCGGGGCCGCGTTCTTGGGCACCTTGGTCTTGGCCGGGTGGTCGGCATTCATCAGGCCGTTTCCGGCCGCGTGGGCTGTTGCGCCGCTGGTCATGATGCCCGCCAGCGCCAGCACGGCCGCGAGTTGTGTGGAACGGTTCATGTGAGCACTCCTTCTCTATTGTTCCGGCAACGACCATCGCTGCCGGCGCGGGAACGCATCCCGTCTACACTTCGCTATATGCAAACCGGGGCGCAAATCTTACACTTGCAGCGAAATTTCTTCGGGAGGTGACGCATGGGCCCTGCATCTCGGAAGACGTCGGACGACGCGCCGCGGACGCGCGTGACGCTCATCCAGCGGCTCCGCGCGCAGCAGGACGAGCGGGCGTGGCAGGAGTTCGTCACGCACTACCAGGGGTACATCCACCGGTTGGCGCGGCGCATGGGGGTGGGGCACCACGACGCCGAGGAGACGGTGCAGGATGTCTGCCTCAAGGCCTGGAAGGCGCTGCCGACGTTCACGTACGATCCTGGCAAGGGGCGGTTTCGCGGCTGGCTGTGGCAGGTGACGGCCAACGAGGTGCGCGCGCGCTGGCGCAGCCGCCGGCGCGAGGCGCCGCTGGCCGTGAACGAAGAGGGCGTGGCAGCCGACATTCCGGATCCGTCGGTCTCGGCCACGGAGCGGGATGCGGAGGAGGAATGGCGGGCGCATGTGGCGGCTGTGGCCTGGCGCAATGTCAGTGGCGAATTTGAGGAACGCACCCGGCAGGCCTTCGAGCGGCTTTCCAAGGGGGAGTCGCCCGAGGCGGTGGCTTCCGCGCTGGGGTTGGCGCCTGCCAGCGTCTACGTCTACAAGAAGCGCGTACAGGACCGCCTGCGGCAGGAGGTCCGGCGGCTGAACGACCTGTTGGATTGAGCGGATTTTTTGTTGTGGCGGACAGCTTCGCGGAAGATAATACGGGCAAGTTGTTGCGGTGGAATTGACATCGGGAGAGACAGAACATGCGCGGGTGGACCATCGGAATTCTTGGGTTGCTGGCAGTGACCGCGGCGCTGGCCGAGGGGCCGGCGACGAACGCCGTGCTGATGCGGGCGCAGATCGACCAGAAGCTGGCCGCGCTGGTCCACCGGCAGGTCGAGATCTCCTTCGAGCTGCGGGATCAGGGGCGCAAAAACGAGGCCCTGTGGCTGGATCCGAAGTACACCTCGCCGGAGATCGAGACGCTGCGCCAGCGTCTGGCAACGCTGCGGCAGACGGTCCCCCAGACCGAGGCCATCCAGCAGCAGGCGGCCCGGACAACGGCGGCGCTGCGGCAGGCGGTTGAGGCGCTCCCGGAGGCCCGGGCCGAGTTGGCGAAGATCCCGGGTGGTAAGACAGAGTACCAGCGGATCGTCCAGCAGATCGAGGAACTGCAGAAACAGCGCGAGCAGGCGCCCTAGGCGCAATTGCGCGGAGATCGTTCGCATGGCCCGACGCAGCGTCAAGATTCCCCGGCCGCGCATCCTGGTGGTGACGCCGGAGATCACGTATTTGCCGACTGGCATGGGAAACATGGCCGACCGCCTGAACGCCAAGGCCGGCGGCCTGGCCGACGTTTCCGCTTCGCTGGTGACCGCGCTGTTCGACCACGGCGCGGACGTGCACGTGGCGCTGCCGCACTACCGCCGCATGTTTCACATGGACGTCGGCCGGCTGATCAGCGACGAGCTGCGCGTCTACAAGAGCCGTCTGCCGGACAGCCGCATCCACCTCGCCGAGGACCGCTGCTTCTACTACCGCGAGACGGTCTACAGCAACTACCAGAACGAGAACCCCAGGCTGGCGCTGGCCTTCCAGCGCGAGGTCCTTAACAACATCATCCCCACCGTGCAGCCGGACCTGATCCACTGCAACGACTGGATGACCGGGCTGATCCCCGCGGCTGCCCGCCGCCTCGGCATCCCCTGCCTGATCACGGTGCACAACATCCACACGCACCACGTCACGCTGGCGCAGATCGAGGATGCCGGCATCGACGCGGCCGAGTTCTGGCCGCACCTCTACTATTCGAACGTGCCGTCGAGCTATGAGGCCTGCCGCAGCGCCAACCCCGTGGACATGCTGGCCAGCGGCGTGTTTGCGTCGCACTTCATCAACACGGTCAGCCCGGCGTTCCTCGACGAGATCTGCCGCGGCTGGTTCGATTTCATCCCGCCCTACTTCCGCAAGGAGATCATCGGCAAGCGCGACGCAGGGTGTGCCGCGGGGATCCTGAACGCGCCGGACGAGTCTTACGACCCCGCAGTCGACACGGCCATCGAGCGGAACTACACGCCTGACACGCATGCCGAAGGGAAGCGGGCCAACAAGCTGGCCTTCCAATCCAAGATGGGGTTGGAGGTGGATGCCGACGCGCCGCTCTTCTTCTGGCCGTCGCGCCTCGACCCGATCCAGAAGGGGCCGCAGCTGCTGACGGACATTCTCTTCCGCGTCGTGTCGCGCCACTGGGACCGCAAGCTGCAGGTCGCGGTGGTGGCCAACGGCCAGCACCAGAACGCCTTTCATGACGTGGTGCGCCAGCACGACCTCATGGACCGCGTGGCGGTCTGCAATTTCGACGAGCGCCTCTCGCGCCTCGGCTACGCGGCGGCGGACTACGTGCTGGTGCCGTCGCTCTTCGAGCCGTGCGGCCTGCCGCAGATGATCGGCGCCATCTACGGGTCACTTCCCGTGGTGCACGACACCGGCGGACTGCACGATACCGTCGAGCACCTGTCGGCGGACGGCCACTACGGCAACGGATTCGTCTTTAAGGTCTATGGCAGCGAGGGGCTGGAATGGGCCATGGATCAGGCCATGGCGTTCCACGCGCAGCCGGCAACGGGCCGCCAGGAGCGGGTTGCGCGGATCATGCGCGAGTCCCGGGCCCGCTTCAATCATGCGGTCTGCGCCCGGGCCTACGTGGACATTTACGAAACCATGCTGAATCGGCCGCTGGCCGCCAAGGCATTCTGATCCGGCGGCAGGGTGCCGCCGGATCGCAGCAGGGGGAGAAGTTCGGGACATGTCGCCTGCGCCGCACATCGCCCGCCTGCGGGACGACCCGTACCTGGCCCCCTATCTGGACACCATCGCCCGCCGGGCCGCCGCGGCCGACGCGCGGGCCCTTCGTCTGGCGCAGGGGCCGGGCTCGCTGGCCGAGTTCGCCTGCGCCCACGAATACTACGGCCTGCACCGGCGCGAGAATGAATGGATCTTTCGCGAGTTTGCCCCCCACGCCACCGGCATCTGGCTGGTGGGCGATTGTTCCGGCTGGGAGGTGCGCGATGCCTTCGCGTTGCGACGCCTGCCGGGGCGCGAGGTCTGGGAGCTTCACCTGCCGGAGAACGCGCTGCGGCATGGTCAGCACTACCGGCTGGAAATGGCCTGGCCGGGTGGCCGCGGCGAACGCATCCCCGCCTACGCGCGCCGCGTGGTGCAGGATGAGGGGACCAAGCTCTTTTCCGCGCAGGTCTGGGATCCGCCGCCGTACGTCTGGCGCTGCCCGTCCTTCCGCGCCCCGGCGCGCGCACCGCTGATCTATGAGGCGCACGTCGGCATGGCGCAGGAGAAGCCCGGGATCGGCACCTACCGGGAATTTCGCGAACGCATCCTGCCGCGCATCCGCGACGCCGGCTACAACACGATCCAGCTCATGGCGGTGATGGAGCACCCGTACTACGCCTCGTTCGGTTACCAGGTCTCCTCGTTCTTCGCCGCGAGTTCGCGGTTCGGCACGCCCGAGGAGCTGAAGGAGCTGGTCGACGAGGCCCACGCTGCCGGCCTGTCCGTGATCATGGACCTCGTCCACTCCCACGCCATCCGGAACGAGCGCGACGGCCTGTCGCTCTTCGACGGCCGGCCCAACCTCTACTTCCACGACGGCTCGCGCGGCTGGCACGACGCCTGGGATTCGCGCTGCTTCAATTACGGCAAGGTCGACGTGCTGCATTTCCTGCTCTCGAACTGCCGCTACTGGATCGACGAGTTCCGGTTCGACGGCTTCCGGTTCGACGGCGTCACCAGCATGCTCTACCTCCACCACGGACTGGGAGTGGAGTTTGGCGACTACCGGAACTATTTTGGCGAGGCCGTGGACGAGGATGCCTGGATCTACCTCAATCTGGCCAACCGCGTGATCCACGAGGTGCGGCCGGCCGCTATCACGATCGCCGAAGATGTGAGCGGCATGCCCGGCCTGGCTGCTCCGGTGGCGGAGGGCGGTGCGGGGTTCGATTTCCGCATGGCCATGGGCGTGCCGGACTGCTGGTTCAAGCTCGCGCGCGAGGTCAAGGACGAGGATTGGAGCATCGGCTACCTCTGGCACGAGCTGACCAACCGGCGCGACGACGAGCGCACCGTCAACTACGTCGAGAGCCACGATCAGGCGCTGGTGGGCGGCAAGACGCTGATTTTCCAGCTCATGGATTCCGCGATCTACGACTCCATGAGCCTCGGCACGCAGAATCTGGCCACGGATCGCGGCGTGGCGCTGCACAAGCTCGCGCGGCTGGCCACGCTCGCCACAGCCGGCCACGGCTACCTGAACTTCATGGGGAACGAATTCGGCCACCCGGAGTGGATCGACTTCCCGCGCGAGGGGAACGACTACTCGTTCCGGCACGCGCGGCGGCAGTGGCATCTGCGCGATGATCCGGCGCTCTACTTCCACTATCTGGCGGAGTTCGACCGCGCCCTGCTGGCGCTAACGCAGCAATACCAGCTGCTGGAGGATGGCGCGCCGCGCAAGCTGCTGGTCGCGGAGCCGGAGAAGCTGCTGGTCTTCCAGCGCGACGGCCTCGTCTTCCTCTTCAATTTCCAGACGCAGGTCTCGCTGGACGGCTATGCCGTGCCCGTCCCGCCCGGTCGCTATCGCGGCGTGCTGGACTCCGACGAGCGGCGCTTCGGCGGCCAGGGACGGATCGCGCCCAACCAGGAATATCCCGTGGTCGCGGAGACACGCGGCGCGGAGCGCTGCCTGGCAATCCGCGTCTACCTTCCCTGCCGCACCGCGCTGGTGCTGCGCCGGGAGGGGGAGTTAGGCTGAAGGCTATAGACTGGAGACTGTAGGCGACAGCGCCAATTTGAACATCATGGAAAAGAACACCGCATACGCGTATTTCGATGACGTCAACCAGACAGAAGAGTGACAATCGCATCGGGGTCGGCGTCAGTATCGGTATCGGCGTCGAGAATGCGATCGATACCGATTCCGATAGCGACTCCGACCCCGAAAAACTCTTCGCAACTTGTGGCGAAAACCTGACATCCTTCAGCCTAACAGCCTGCCGACCGGCGGAAATTGTCGCCACGAAGGTGCGGCAACGGCGTGAGGATGACGAAATGGTGGGCACTACAGGACTCGAACCTGTGACTTCTGCCGTGTGAAAGCAGCGCTCTAACCAACTGAGCTAAGTGCCCACAAGCGTTCGAACGCGCCAACAAATAGCACGCCGGGCCGCGCAGTGTCAAGGTGGGGTTGCGGAACAGTGGATCGCGATGCAATGTCGAATATCGAACCATGAATATCGATCGCTGAAGTCTTCCACCCTTCGGCGTTCCTGGTTCCTGGTTCGACATTCGATATTCTCTCCGTGTAAAGGGAACTATCATGTATTTCGTGGGGCCGCACGTGTCGATCAAGGGCGGGGTCGGGCAGGCGCCGGCGAACGCCGCGGCAGTCGGTGCCACGGGCTTCGGCATGTTCACCAAGAATCAGGTGCAGTGGCGCGCGGCAGCCTTCTCCGCGGAGGACCGCACGCGCTTCGCCGCGGCGCTGGCAGAGCGTGGCTACGCGCCGGAGCAGGTGTTGCCGCACGCGGGCTATTTGATCAATCTGGCGAATCCGGACGACACGGCGCACGCCAAGGCCCTGACCTCCTTCGTTGGCGAGCTGCAGCGCTGCGCAGAGCTGGGGCTGACCATGCTGAACCTGCATCCCGGCAGCCACTTGCGCAAGCTGGAGCCGTCAGCCGCCTGCGCGCGCGTGGCCAGCGCGATCAACGAGGCGCTGCGGCAGACGCGCGGCGTGACCGTGGTGATCGAAAACACGGCCGGTCAGGGCGCCTGCCTCGGCGCGACGTTCGAGGAGCTGGCCGCCCTGGTTGCAGGGGTGGAGGACCAGAAGCGCATCGGCATCTGCCTCGACACAGCGCACACCTTTGCTGCGGGGTTCGACATCCGCACGGCCGGCGGCCTGCAACGCACGCTGGACGCCTTCGACCAACTCGTGGGGTTCCGCTACCTGCGCGGCCTGCACCTGAACGATTCCAAGGTCAGCCTCGGGTCGCGCGTGGATCGGCACGAATCGCTCGGCCAGGGGCACCTTGGATGGGAGCCGTTCCGGCAGATCATGCAGGACGCGCGCTTCGCCAATCTGCCGCTGGTCATCGAGACGCCGGACGAGGCGCGCTGGCCCGGGGAAATCAGGCAGCTGCTGGACTGGGCAAGGTGAGCGGGCGGTGGTGTATCGATTGGTACTGTTACCGCAGGATTCGCAAAGGTAGGGCGAGTCCGCCGGGTGTAGCGGCGCGTGTGTCACGCGCCGACGGCGGCTGGCACAGCCGCCGCTACAGTTGGCGAAGGAGGCATCCGCCGCATTCGCAAATGGATACACAACCGGGCGGCGGTTCGCTTGGCAGGTCGGTATCGCTGTGGCACAATGATCTCCCTGCGGCAGCTCCTCCTTGGCTGTCGCTGTCGGCGCACGGAAACTGCCGCGCGGCGAACAGGCAGTGTGCGAAGAATGGACGGAACGGCTGATGCGGATTGTGCTGATCATTCCCGGCTCAGGCGGCGCCTTCTACTGCCAGAACTGCCTGCGCGACGCCGACCTGGCGCGGGCGCTGCGGCAGCAGGGGCACGACGCGTTCGTGGCGCCGCTCTATCTGCCGCTCGCCCCCGGTGAAGCTGCGCCCGCTTTCTACCGCGCGGTCACGCTCTACCTGCGCCACCGCTATCCGCGGCTGATGCGCTGGATCCCTGCTGCGCTGGGGCAATGGCTCGACTCGCCCGCCGTGCTGCGGTTCGCCTCGCATCTGGCCGGCAGCACCCGCGCCAAGGGGCTGGGCGACCTGACGCTCTCCATGCTGCAGGGCGAACAAGGCCAACAGGCGGAGGAGCTGGAACGGCTGGTTGCCTGGCTGCGAGACGACTTCGGCGCACGGCCCGACGTGGTGGTGCTCTCTAACGCTCTGCTGCTGGGACTGGCACGGCGCATTCGTGCGGAACTCGGCGTGCCGGTGGTCTGCTGGCTGCAGGACGAGGACGTCTGGGCCGACGCCCTGCCGCCGGACGAGGCGCGGCGCGTGTGGCAGGAGCTGCGGGCGCGCGTGGCGGACGTCAACGGGTTCGTGGCCGTGAGCCGGTACTACGCCCGGCGCATGGCTGAGGCGCTGGCGCTGCCGCCCAATCGTATCCGCGTGATCCACGTGGGTGTTGATCCCGAAGCGATGCCCGCCCCGGACCTGACCCAACGGCCGCGCGTCGTGGGCTTCCTCTCACGCCTGGCAGAGGGCGAGGGGTTCGGGTTGTTCGTGGAGGCGTTTCTCGCCCTGCATCGCGACCCGCGCTTCGCCGATGTGCGCCTGAAAGCCACCGGCGGCGGTACCGACCGGCAATACGTGCAGCGCCAGCTCCGGCGTCTGCGCGCCGCCGGGCTCGCGGACCTTGTGGAGATACTGCCAAAGGCCTTCCGGGACGACCGCGCCGCGTTTTTCCACTCGCTTACGCTCCTCTCCTCGCCGGTGCCGGAGGGCGAGGCGTTCGGCACCTACACGATCGAGGCCATGGCTGCCGGCGTGCCGGTGGTGGAGCCGCCAGTGGGCGCCTATCCGGAGATCTTTCAGGAGGCGGGATGCGGCGTGCTGTCCGCCGCGGCAACTGCAGAGGCGCTGGCCGTGGCCTGGGGCGCGCTGCTGGAAGATCCGGCGCGCCTGGCGAACGAAAGTGCCCGCGGCCGCGAAGCTGTGCGGCGATACTTCAACCTCAATCGCATGGCGAGGGAGACGGTTGGCTTGTACGAGGAATTGACTGGCCGTGCGAATACGGGTAACAAGGTTCAAGGGTGAAAACAAAAGCGGGGTCGGTATCCGGGTCGACAAAAGTTGTTGGTTCGATGCCGATTTCGATAGCGACCCCAATCCCGAGGCATGCTTCTGCGTAAATCTTAGCTAAAGAAACAGCGTTCATCCGTTCGCCCGACCCATTCTGACTACTGACCTCCGACCGCTGCCCCCTGACCTCTGATCTCCGGCCCCCGATTTCTCCCCCATGAATAATCGCAATCCATACAAGTTCGAGGCGCTGCTGTTGACGATCACGCTGCTGGCGGTCTATTTCAGTATTCGCACCATTTGGATCGCATGGCAGCCTTCCGCCAGCGTGGGCGCTGTTGCGCCACGTGCCGCAGTCATGCGTGCGCCGGAGCCGTGGCAGCGGGCATGGACCTGTCCGATTGGCGCCATGCTCACCGGCGCACCGGCAGCCTGGAGCAACGGCTGGGTTGCGCTTGCCGGGCGCGGGCGCATGGCGGTTGTGGACAACGGGGGCAGGTTGTGCTGGAGCCAGACGTTCTCCAACGTCTTTTTTACCGGCGCACCGGCAGTGGCGGGAGACACGGTCTTTGCGGTCGGCAGCAGCGGCGAACTGCTGGCAGTGGATGTTGCGACCGGTGCGCTGCGGTGGCAGGTGGCGATTGACAGCGCCTGCCGGCACGGTCCGCTGGCAATGCAATGCGGCGGCACGTGGCAGGTGGTGCTGCTGTCGTCGTCCGATGGCGTGCTGCGGTGGTTCGATGCTGCCACCGGCCGCGAGCTGGCGCAGTCGCAGCCAACCAACGAAAGCGACGGCCCGCCGGGTACCGACGGCCGGATGCTTGCCTATGGCAACTGCGATGCGACCATGTACGTCTTCGATCTGGTTGAACGCAAACCGCTGGCTGCCATTCCCGTGGGGGCCGGCCTGCAGGCGGCGGCCCGCTCGGCCATGCCGACCGGCGTGATGGCCGGCGGCATGCTGGTGCGCGACGGGCTGATTTACGGCGGCACCGGCGGCGGTGAGCTGGTTTGCGCCCGTGTGGCGGACAGCAACATCGTCTGGCGCGCGCCAGTGGCGGATCGCGAGGCCTTCAACACGCCCGTGGCGGCCGGGAAGCGGGTGCTGATGAGCAACCACGACGGCGAGGTGATGGCTTTCGACGCAACCAGCGGAACCGAGGTGTGGCAGGTGTCGTTGAGCAATGTGGTCAAAACCTTGTGCGTGGCGGGCGATGCGGTCTTTACGGTTGCGGGCGGGGCGCTCGTGGGACTGCGCGCGGCAGATGGCCGCATCTTCCTGCGGCAGAAGGTCGGCGACGACGTGGATGGCCCGGTCTGGAACGGGCGCACCCTGGCCGTGGCCGCTGACGGCGGGGATCTGATCGGTTTCCGTCCAATGACCAATGACCAATGACCATCTCCAACGCGCGGAGGCGCCCATGACCCATGCGATTCTTTCCCTGCGCCAGGTTGCCAAGAGCTATTCGATGCCGGGCAGTTCGGCCGTGGTGGTGCTGCGGCGTGTGGACCTCGACGTGGCTGCTGGCGAGAGCGTGGCGATCGTGGGGCCTTCCGGTTCCGGCAAGACCACGCTGCTGCAGTTGATCGGCGCGCTCGACACGCCGGATGCCGGCGAGGTGCGGTTCGAGGGCGTGGATCTCGCGAAGCTGCCGGAGTCCCGCCGCCTCGAACTGCGCAGCCGGCGCATTGGGTTCGTCTTCCAGCTGCACCATCTGCTGCCGCAACTGACGGTTCTGGAGAACGCGCTGGTGCCGGCCTGGGCTGCCGGCGACGCGGAATCGTATCACGGGCGCGCCCTCTCCCTGCTGGAGCGCGTGGGACTCTCCGAACGCCGCGATCACCGCCCGGCACAGCTCTCCGGCGGGGAGCGCCAGCGCGTGGCGCTGGTGCGCGCGCTGCTGCTGCGGCCAGCCCTGCTGCTGGCGGACGAGCCGACCGGCTCGCTCGACCACGCCGGCGCAGTGGCGCTGGCGGATCTGCTGGTTGCGCTCAACCGCGACGAAGGCGTCACGCTGGTCGTCGTGACCCACTCCCGCGAACTGGCAGAACGGATGGGACGGCGGATGGTGTTGGAGGATGGGGAGCTGCGAAATGCGTAAAGCAGTTGGCAGGATGTAAGATTCAGGGTGCAAGATTTGGGATGCGGGATGCAGGATGGGGGATGAGAACCAAGGGAAAGAATTTCTGGATTCTGTGAGCGACGCGACTGCCGTATTCCGAATCCCGCATTCCGAATCTTGCATCCTTTTCTCAATCAGCAACGAGCATATGATGAACTTCCGTATCTGGATTACACGTAGCCTCCGCTTCCACCGCCGGATGCACCTGGCCGTGGCAGGCGGGGCGGCCTTGGCTGCGGCCGTGCTGGCCACGGCGCTGCTCACCGGCGATGCGCTGAACCGCAACCTGCGGCGCATCGCGCGGGAGCGCGTGGGCTGGGTCCGCTCCGCTGTGGAACTGCGCGGACGTTTCGCGGATGCCGCGCTGGCAGACCTCCTGGCGCAGGCGACCGGCGGCCGGGTTGCGCCTGTGCTGCGGCTGCCAGCCTCCCTGCTGGCCTCCGACGCGGCTGCAGACGAACGGCGCGTGGACCGCGTGGACGCCTATGGCGTGGACGAGCGGTTTTTCGCGCTGCGGTCGGATTCAGGTAGGGCGGGGCCGCCGGACCCGCCGGGTGTAGCGGCGCGTGTGTCACGCGCCGACGGCGGCTGGCACAGCCGCCGCTACAGTTTTCGCGGCGTTTCCGTCGGCCCTGTCCTACCTTTGGCCAGCGAGGTTTTGATCTCCCACGCGTTGCAGGACGCGCTGGGACCGATTCCCGCGACAACCGGACTGGCGCTGCGGTTCGAGCAGCCCTCCGCGTTCCCGGGTGAGATGCCCCTGGCGGACCGGCGAAGCGACCACGTGCAGCGGCGGTCGGTGCGGCTGTGCGGGATGCTGGACGATGCGGAAATGGGGCGCCTCTCGCTGCAGGCCAGCCAGATTCCGCCGCGCAACGCCTTCGTCGACCGTGCGTGGCTGGCCAGCGAGGCAGGTGTCGGCCAGCGCATCAACCTGCTGCTGAGCGACGCGCCTCCGGAGAAATTCGAGGCTGCCCTGCGCGCCGCGCTGCGGCCGTCGGACGCGGGTGTGACAATCGTCGCAGCCACAGGCGGCGTGTGGCTGGTGCAGTCGGACCGCGTCTATCTCGACGAGGCGCACGTGCGGGCGCTGGCCAATGCCACGAACGCGCCCGTGCTGGCGCTGCATCATCTGGTGGATGCGTTTGCAGTGGGCGAGGGGGCAACGGCGCGCGAGACGCCCTACGGATTCGTCACGGCTCTGTCGCCCGCGGCCGATGCGCGGCTGGGCGTGGTGCCGGCCGGGATGCGCGACGACGAGATCGTGGTCAACGTCTGGCTGGCGGAAAAGCTGAAGGTGGGGGCAGGCGACCGGCTGACCCTGCGCTGGCGGCGGTTCGAGTCCGGCGGCCGGCTCGTTCCCGACGAAGCGACCTTCCGCGTGGCGCGCGTGATCACCATGGCAGCCTGCGCGCCGGAGCGCGCCCTGCTGCCGCGCTTCCCGGGGCTGGCCGATGTGGATCGGTGCACTGACTGGGACATCGGCCTGCCGCTGGACGCGCAGAAGCTCAACGATCCGGACAACGAGGCATACTGGAAAGCGTACGGTCCGACGCCCAAGGCGTTCGTCACGCTGACCGCCGGGCGGCTGCTCTTCGGCACGCACTTCGGCACAGCCATGACTGCGCGTTTTCCTCCGGAGGCGTTGCCAGCAACGATCGAGGCAACGCTGCGCCGTGCCGCGCCAGCGGAACTGGGGTTTGCGGTGCGGCCGGTGCAAGCAGAGGCGTTGCAGGCAGCCGGGCAGGCGATGGATTTCCGGCAGTTGTTTGCGGGGATGGCGATGATGCTGATGGTCTCGGCGCTGCTGCTGACCGGGCTGCTGGCCTCGCTGGGCGTTGCGCACCGGCGCGCGGAGGTGGGGGTGCTGCGGGCCGTGGGGTTCACGCCGCGGCAGGTGGCGTTCCTGTGGCTGGCGGAATCGCTGGTGCCGCTGACAGCAGGCGTGGTGGCGGGTGTGGCCATTGGACTGGGCGGCGCGCGCCTCCTCATCTGGGTGCTGAACCGGGTCTGGAGCGCTGCGGTGGCGTCGGCGCAGGTGCCGTTCTCAATCGGCCTGGAGGCGTGTGCAGCGGCTGGCGCGCTGGCGCTGGGAATGTCGCTGCTGGCGGTGCGATGGGGGATTGCGCAGGCGTCGCAAGCGCAGGTGCGCGAGCTGCTGGGCGATCTGCCGGATGAGGAGGCCGGTGCGGACCGCCGCTGGACGGTCCGGAACTTTGCGATCGGCATCGGCGCGGCCATTGGGGCGATCGCGCTGCTGGCGTGGGGCGGGCGGCTTTCCGGCGAGGCAGCGTCTGGGGTTTTCTTCGGCGCTGGCGCGCTGCTGCTGGTCTCGCTGCTGAGCCTGGCGCGGCTGCTGGCGCAGTTTCCGCTGGCCAACAGCCAAGCGGCAATCGGTCCGGCGCGGGCCGGGTTATTGAACGTGGCGCGTCACCGCGGGCGGAGTCTGCTGGTGATGACGCTGCTGGCGTCGGGGAGCTTTCTGACGATCGGCACGCTCTCCATGAAGCAGGACCCGGCTGCGGGTGGGACGCGGAGCTGGTCCGGCAGCGGCGGTTTCGAGGATCTGGTGGAGTTGTCGATCCCTCTGCCGGGCAGCCGGGCGGACGAGGCTGTGCGCCGGACTCTGGAGCCGGGCGCGGCCGTGCTGGCGTTCCGGGTGCGGGAGGGGGAGGAGGCCGGCTGCCTGAACCTCAACCGTGCGCAACAGCCGCGCCTGCTGGGCGTGGCGCCGGAGGCGGCAGCGGCGCTGCGGGCATTTGAGCGGCCGGGCGGGAAATCGGTCTGGCGGCTGCTGCAGCAGCCAATGGCGGACGGCACGATCCCCGTGCTGGCGGGCGATCGCACCACCGTGGACTACGGCCTGCAGGCGAAGGTTGGTGTGCGCGACGGCAGCGTGTACGAGTATGTTGGCGAGGACGGGACCGTGTGGCGGCTGCGCGTGGTGGGCGTGTTGCCGGTGCGCACAGGCGTGCTGCAGGGCAGCCTGCTGGTGGAGGAAGCGGTCTTCACGCGCCTGTTCCCCTCGACGCCCGGGCATGGCATGTGGCTGACGCGCAGCCGGCTGCCGGAGGCAGAGTCTGCGGCGCGGCTGCGGCGCGCGCTGGGGCGCAACGGCGGGATTGTGACGCCAACGCGCGAGCGGCTGCGGCTGCTGGGCGCAGAGGAAGGGACCTACCTCGACATGTTTCTGGTGCTGGGCGGGTTGGGTGTAGTGTTGGGCGCTGCCGGCGCGGGGCTGGTGATGCTGCGCAACGCGGCAGCTCGGCGTGGCGAACTGGCAACGCTGCGGGTCATGGGCGTGCCGCCGCGCCGGGTGCTGCTCTACCTGGTGGCGGAGCATGCCTGGGTGGTGCTGGCAGGTCTGGTTGCCGGTGTGATTGCGGCGCTGGTGGCGGTGCAGCCGGCGCGGCACAGCCTGGGCGGAGAGATGCCCGTGGGCACCATGGCAGGCATGATCGCCGCGATGATCCTCGCCGGGATCCTGGGGATCTGCGCCGCAGTCCGGTCCGCGGCGCGCGTGCCGCTGATCGACGCGCTGCGCGGCGAGTGATGCAATACAGGACACGAAGAAACGGAAGGAAAGACGAAGCGCACGAAGGACCGATCTTGGCAGCCGGGGTCGGCCGCCCGCCAGACGCCTTCGCTTTTCTTCGGCAGCCTTCCTCCCCTTCGTGACCTGCATTTACGCAGACGTGTCCAGAAATCAGCGGGTCGTCTCGGTGGTCGAGGCGCTGCGGGAGAGGCGCTGCTCCAGCGCGGCCATCTCTGTCTTGACGACGGCCGGGATCGACGGGAACTTGACGGGGATGTCGCGGAGGATGCGGCGCGCCTCGTCGGTGCGGCCCTGCGCGAAACGAATCGTGGCCAGGCTGACGTGGAGGCGTGGGTCGGTCTGGCAGAGGGCCAGCGCCTGTTCAGCGGCCTTGGCCGCTTCGTCCGGCTTTCCGGCGTCGAGCAGAATGCGCCCGAGCGTATCCCAGGCCTGGTACAGCTTGTCGCTCAGCGCCAGCGCCTCGCGCACGGCCTTTTCCGCCTCGGCGAAGCGCTTCTGCCGGCGCAACAGCTCGGCAAAGTCGTTGAGCGCGCCGGGAATTTTTTGTGCCGCGAAGCTGCGGCGGAAGAAGGTCTCCGCGCGGGGGAAGTCGCCGCGTTCCAGCGCCACGGCGGCCAGCAGATAGTTGGCCAGCGCATCGTCCGGATCGGCGCGGAAGACCATGGTGCCATCGGTTTCCATGTTGGCGAGGTCGCTGGTGGCGAGGTCGAGCAGGAGCAGATCGTTGCGCACGCCGATCAGATCGGGCCGGAGCGCCAGTGCGTGCAGGTAAGAGACTCGCGCGAGGGCGAAGTCCGGCGGCGTTTTCTCGCTGAACAGCTTGGCGCGGAGGATATGAATCAGCACGTGATCGCGTTTGCCGAGCGCCTTCCACATGCCTGGCAGGATGCGTTGCTCGATCTCCTTGAAGTTCTTGCGGCGGAACAACGCGTCGGCTTGCAGAGACCAGGCTTCGATATTTTCCGGGTGCCGGTCGGTGATGGCCTGCAGCAGGGAGATGCCCTCGTTTAGCTTGCCGGTCTGGACCAGCAGCGAGGCGTTGCAGAGCGCCAGGGCGTCGGGGGTGGCGCCGGCGGCGCGTGCCTGGTCGAGCCAGTGCTGCGCCTCGCCGGTGCGGCCGCCGATCAGCGCCACGGCCGCCAGGCCGACCAGGGCGCGGGCGTCGGCCGGATTGGCGGCCAGCAGCGTACGGTAGATTTGCCCGCAGCGGTTGGTGTCGCCCTGGGTCAGGAAGAAGGACGCGAGTTGCAATTCCGTTTTCTGGGCGCCGCCGTGGCCCAGCGTCAGGGCGCGTTTAAACTCGTTCCGGGCGATGACGGGCTGCCCGCGCAGCGACCAGTCGTGGCCTTGCGAAGTGAGCGCGTCTGCGTTTCGGATTTCACCGCAGATTTCGACCACGCGGGAGATGGCCGGGGCCTGCTCGCTTTGGGCCAGCAGGTCGCTGATGGCGGTCTTGATCTCGCCCGTTTTCTCCTTGTGGACGCCGCTTTCGGTCAGGAAGAAGAGATTGATCACGGCGCTGAGATTGTTCGCGTTGAAGTGCCAGGCCGCCTGGTAGGCTTCGTAGGCGTCCTCGTTCCGCCCCTGGTCCTGCAGCAGCACGCCCAGGTCGTTTGCCGTGCGGCTGATCTGCCAGCGCAGGGAACGCCGCAGGTAATCCAGCAGCGGAAGGGCATTCGTGGCCGGCGCGAGTGTCTGGTCCATGCGCGCCCAGAATGCGCGGTTGGCTTGCAGCAGGTCCGTGCTGTGCAGGGTTTCCGCGTGCGCCACGCCGCCATAGCCGATGCCGAGGGGAACCGGCTGCCATCCGGCGCGCTTCCAGATGGCGGAAGAGCCCAGGGTGACGAGTTTGGTCTCGGCGGATCGGTCGGTCTTGAGCCATTCCAGGAAGAACGTCTGTACGCCGAACGAGGCGGCCGTGTTCAGGCTTTCACGTTGCGTGCGGAACACGGGGTCTGCGGCGACCCACGCCTGGAGTTGGCGCACACTGCGCGAATCGGTGCTGCCAGCCGATGAAATCATGCGCAGGGTGCGTCCCTGCATGCGGGCCGCCAACTGGATGTGACGATCCAGCGGGCCGCCGCCCGCGATCCAGTCGCGGTCGCCGAACTGCGCCAGCACCTCGCGGGCCGCGCGGTCGGCGAACGCGCTGGCGCGGCCGTTCGCATCGCGCAGGTTGACCAGCGGAAAGATGCAGACCAGCACCAGGATCAGCCAGGTAACACCGATGCCCGCGATGCGACGGAACGTGAGAGAAGGGGCGAGATTCCTCCAGAATTCGGTGCCGGAGGGCTTGCCCAGCCGGTCCAAGTGCTTGTTGTTGCCGTCTTCCGTTCTTTCGGGGGGGATGTCGTCCGGCGCGCCCAGCAGGCGCCAGTAGGCGGCGAGGTAGCCGGCGACCGCGGCCACGGCCAGATACGGCAGGACTGGCAGGTAGTCGCCGTCGCGTGCCAGGGCCCATGGCGAAATGGAGTCGGCGTTGAACAGGCAGATCAGCGTGGCGATCGTGAACAACTGGTTCATCGCCAGGCGGGCCAGCGAGTCGCGGTTGGCGAACGCATTCCGGGCGGTCGAGAGGGAGATCACAGCGGGGAGAATGGCCAGCAGCAGAATCCAGAACCATCCCGTGTGCGGCAGGCTGTTCTTGAGTGCCTGGTAGTGTGCGTGCAGCAGGCCGGAGGCCAGGAAGCGGATGCCGGTGGGCATGCCCGGCGCGGTGGACTTGGTCAGAAACAGGAGCAGCAGCCCTGCTCCGGCGCCGACGCCAGCGAAAAACAACGCGGTGGGGAGCAGGCGATCCCATGATTTGCGGCGGCGCGCCAGGTGAACGGTATACAGAACGATCAGCAAGGCTGAAAGCGGGATGAAAATCTCGGTCTCCATGCTTCCCAGGCCGCAGAGGAAGGCGATCAGCGCGGCGACCGGGTTCGGGCGCCGTGCGTGGAGGTAGCTCCGGATCAGCAGGAGGATGACGAGCAGCAGCAGCAGGTCGAATGTCTGGCAGCCGAAGCGGGTGCAGGCGGACCAGAACGGCGCGCAGAAGGCAAGTGTCAGCGCAGCGACGCATCCGCCGAGCAACGAGGCCAGCGACAACTGCCGGTTGTGCGATTCCACGCCGGGGGTAATGCTCGCGACAACCGGACCACGCGGCGGTTCGGCTTCGTCGCTCTCGAGCGACATGGCGCGGGCGCTCCCGCCGGCATCCTCGCGGGCGTTCACAAACAGAAACCACGAAACCAGCCACCCGAAGAGCGCCACGGCGCCGGCGCCGCAGATCGCGCTGAACAGGTTGAGACGCAGCGGAAGGTCCAGCAGATGGAGTTGTGCAATCCCATGTGTCAGCAGAAACCAGACCGGATGCCCGGCTGGGTGCTCTGGAATGGCGCCCGAAACCGAGGCGAGCAAGGTCGCCGAGATCCCGGGGTAGGCGCCCGGTGCGAGGGTGAGCAGATAGACGACCAGGGCCAGAACGCCGGCCAGAAGCGGCCAATGCCGCCAGCGCTGCTCCAGAACCGGATCCCAATCCACGCGCGGCACAGACGATTTCTGAGAAGATTTCGCGTTCATGGCGTTCCCCCATTCCAATTGCCGGCAGAATAGACGGTGAGATTTCCAAAAGCAAGCGGGAAGGAGGAACAACTGGGCAATATCGCGCGCAATTCCCGCGTAATTGGTCAGTTTAGGAGGGCGGCCCCGGCGGCTTGTCCTCCTTGGCGAAGGAGGGGCCTGCCTTTTGCCGGGTCGAAAACTCGCTAAAAATGCTAAAAAATCAGGAATTTCTTCGGAAATTCTTCGCCCGCGGCGCAAGGCCGCAGGGGGTCGCCAACCCACCGTGCCGGACGCCCCTTGTTTCTTACAATTATTTAACGTTGACAGGTATCGAGGAGAAAGGGTATTTTTCCTGCAACAGGCGAGATTGTCTCGACTGCGATTTCCTGGTGGTTAACGCTGAAGTGCCGTAAAAGCACGGCAAAAGAGGGAGCAAACATGAAGAAGATCACAGCAATGGCAGCTGTCCTGGCGATGGCTGCGGTGACGCAGGCGGCGACAGTGACGACGACGGGTGCGGGATGGGTCAAATATTCTGACACGGCTTCCGGCAGTGTCGACAACCCCATCAACGTAACGGTGCAGCAGTTCAACAACATCAGCGGCACGTATGCCGGCGCCACGTTGAACTCCGTGACACTCTCACTTGTGGATACGACGGCATCAGCCGATGTGACCGTGAATAACACCGGTAGTTCGTCGAGGGATATCACTGTCACCTTCTCTGGCGGCCTCAGATTTGGAAATGGTGCCAAGAACGTGACGGACAACCTTACGCTAGCCGAGACGATCTACACGGTTGGCGCTAAATCATCGTATGGCCCCGTTGCGCTGACGACAGATGCTGCGACGGCGAATCATTCGTTCAATAGCGCCAGCGGTCTCTCCGCCTTCATTGGAACAGGCGATATTGCGAGTATGGCGATCTCCCTTGTCGGATCTTGGGGCGGTTACGGGTGGACCTCTGGTGGCGTTGAGTCTGGCAACAACAAGATGACTGGAACGTGGTCTGTCAGGTATGATTACAGCGAAGCCCCGGGCCCAGTGCCGGAACCCGCCAGCATGGCCCTGTTGGGCATCGGCGGTCTGGTCGTGGCGCTGCGTCGCCGCTTCAGCAAGAAGGCCTAAGCTTCTTTCTCCGGCATAATTTCATTTTTGCCCAGCAGCCGTCGGCGCAAGCCGGCGGCTGCTTCATTTTTGCCCCCTGCAGGGAGCGCGGGCGTCCCGCCAGCAGATTGCCGTGCACCATCGGCGGCAACAGTAGGGCGCCGCGTCCTCGCGGCCGCCCCAATCCGCGGAAATCCGCGGCCGAAAATCTGGACGCTGCCCTCCATCCCTGGGCTCGGCGCGGGGACGCGCCGGCCTACTCTGCCCTGCGCCACACCATCCTCTAGGATTATGCTATCCTAAATCCCTACAATCCATGTCCAGCAAGGGAAATCAATTACCGCATGAATCCTGGCTTTTCCTGGCCGAGGCAACGGTGGAGCGCACCCTGCGCGCGCTGCCAACGGACCTGCGCGACCGCCTGCGCGACGTGCCGGTCCTGTTCGAGGAGCGTCCCGGACCGCATTTGATCGAAGACGGCTGGCCGGACGACCTGCTCGGTCTGTTCGAGGGGCCGTGCCATGGCGAGCGCGCCACGGACATCTCCACGCAGCCGCCGACGGTCACGCTCTTCCTGGCTAACCTGCGCGACGAGGCGGGCGACGATCCGGAGATTTTCCGCGCGGAAGTGCGCACCACGCTGCTGCACGAGATCGGGCACTATCTGGGGCTCGACGAGGACGGCCTGGCGGCGCGCGGACTGGAATAACGGCAACGCGGCGGTTTGCAAAACCGCCCCGTTGCCGTTATCAAATCACCTTGCTTTTTGCCGCGTGGAAAGGCATAGTACGCGCCCTTCTTTCTTTCCTTTGCCGGGCCGGATTGTGCCGGCCGCCGAACCAGGAGAATGACCATGTCCCGCACCGTACCGTTGGATCATGTCCGCAACATCGGCATCATGGCGCACATCGATGCCGGCAAGACCACCTGCAGCGAGCGCATCCTGTTCTACTGTGGCAAGAACTACAAGATCGGCGAGGTGCACGACGGCGCCGCGACCATGGACTACATGGTGCAGGAGCAGGAGCGCGGCATCACCATCACCTCCGCCGCCACGGTGGTGCAGTGGCAGGATCACCAGATCAGCCTGATCGACACCCCCGGCCACGTGGACTTCACGGCCGAGGTCGAGCGCAGCCTGCGCGTGCTGGACGGCGCCATCGCTCTTTTCTGCGCGGTGGGCGGCGTGCAGCCGCAGACCGAGCAGGTCTGGCGCCAGAGCGAGAAGTACGAAGTGCCCAAGCTTTGCTTCATCAACAAGATGGACCGTACCGGCGCCGACTTCATGGGCGTGATCGAAGAGATCCGCGCCGAACTGAGCGGCAACCCCGTCCCGATGGTCCTGCCGATCGGCCAGGCCGAGCACTTCGAGGGGCTGATCGACCTGCTGTCCATGAAGGCCATCCGCTTCGACGAGGCGTCGAGGGGCGTGAAGCTGATCTACTCCGAGATTCCCGAGGCGCAGCGCGCCGACGCCGAGAAATGGCGCCACTATATGGTCGAGAAGGCTGCGGAGCAGGATGACGCCGTGCTCGAGAAATACCTCGGCGGCGGCGTGCTGACCGACGACGAGATCCTTGCCTGCCTGCGCAAAGGGTGCATCTCCCGCGCGCTGGTGCCGGTCTACTGCGGCACCGCCTTTAAGAACAAGGGCGTGCAGCCGCTGCTGGACGGCGTCGTCAAGTTCCTTCCCTCCCCGCTGGACGTCGGATCCGTCCACCAGGCTGACGCCCCTGAAATCGTGCGCCGCCCGGACGACAGCGAGCCGTTTTCCGGCCTGGCGTTCAAGATCCTTTCGGACAAACACATGGGCAAGATCACCTTTGTGCGCGTCTATTCGGGCACGCTGCAGGTCGGCGCCACGGTCCTCAACACGACGGTCGGCGCCGAGGCGCGCATTGGCCGTCTCTTCCGGATGCATGCCAACCGCCAGGAGGCGATCGAGATGGCGCATGCCGGCGACATCGTGGCCGTGGTTGGGCTCACCAAGACCCGCACCGGCGACACGATCTGTGACCCGGAGCATCCCATTGTCCTGGAATCGATCGAGTTCCCCGCGCCCGTGATCTCGGTTTCCATCCGGCCGGCCAGCCGCGCGGACAACGAAAAGCTGGGCTCCACGCTGCATACGCTCGCCGCCGAGGACCCCACCTTCCTGGTCACCTACGATCCCGAAACCAGCGAAACCATCATCTCCGGCATGGGCGAGCTGCACCTCGAGATTATCGTGGACCGCCTGCGCCGCGAGTTCAACGTCGGCTGCGAAGTGGGGCGTCCGGAAGTCGCCTACCGTGAAACCATCACGACGCCTGTGGAAGGCGCCTACAAGCACATCAAGCAGTCGGGTGGACGCGGCCAGTAC
This sequence comes from uncultured bacterium, assembly GCA_903916675.1. Classification (GTDB taxonomy): domain Bacteria; phylum Verrucomicrobiota; class Kiritimatiellia; order RFP12; family CAIWXQ01; genus CAIWXQ01. The sequence continues at coordinate 32,155 of CAIWXQ010000045.1, forward strand.
GCGCACGTCTGCCTGCGCATCGAACTGCAGGAAAAGGGCCAGGGATTCGTGTTCGAAAACGAGGTCAAGGGCGGCAACATCCCCGGCGAATACATCCCGGCCATTGAGAAGGGCGTCATCAAGGCCATGGAGCATGGCCCGTGTGGCGGCTATCCGGTGGTCGACGTCAAGGTCACGGTCTACGACGGCTCGTACCACGAGGTGGACTCGAATGAGTTCGCCTTTATCGAGGCGGCGCGCGTCTGTTTCCGCAACCTGTTCCTCAAGGGGAATCCGGAGCTGCTCGAGCCGATCATGGACGTGGAAGTCACGGTGCCCGAGGATTACATGGGCGCGGCCACCGGTTCCATCTGCCAGCGCCGCGGGCGCGTGGAGGGGATGGAGGATAAGGGCGGCGTGAAGCTGGTCCGCGGCTTTGTGCCGCTGGGCGAGATGTTCGGCTACTCCAGCGCCATCCGCACCGCCACGCAGGGGCGCGGCTCGTTCACCATGCACTTCGAGCACTACGAGGCCGTGCCCTTCAACCTGGCGGAGGCGATCATGGAGAAGCGCCGCAAGGAGAACAAGGTCCGCTAGGCGTTCCCGCCTGCGCTCCTCTGTGCGCGAAAAAGGCCGTCCGGTTCTGCCGGGCGGCCTCTTCTTTGCATACGTCGCCGGCGTGGGCCGGCCGCGTCAGTGTGTCTGGGCGCGCGCCGTCTTCTCCACCCAGGCCACGATGCGCTCCGCGACTTCTAGCTTGGAGAGCAGCGGCAGCGTTTCTTCCGCGCCGTTCCGCGGGATGAGCGTGACGCGGTTGGTGTCAGCTGCGAAGCCGGCATCCGGCTGCGAGACGTCGTTGGCGACTAGCAGGTCGAGCCCCTTATCCGCCAGCTTGCGCCGCCCCTCCGGCCGCGGGTCGCCGGTTTCGGCCGCGAAGCCGACAAAGATCCGTCCGCCTTTCCGGCTGCGGATGGTCGCAAGGATGTCCGGGTTGGGCTCGAGCGCCAGGCTGGGCGACATGTCGCGCTTCTTGAGCTTGGCGGCGCTGGCCTGCTTCGGCCGCCAGTCCGCCACGGCGGCGCACATCACCAGCGCATCGCAGGCGTCGAGGTTCGCTTCCACGGCAAACAGCAGGTCGCGGGCGCTGACCACGTCCACCCGCTGCACGCCGGGCGGTGTGGGGAGCGCGACCGGGCCGGCGAGCAGCGTCACGGTGTGTCCGCGGACGGCCGCGCACTGCGCGAGGGCAAATCCCATCTTGCCCGTGGACCGGTTACTGAGGAACCGGACGGGATCAAGGTGTTCGCGGGTGGGGCCGGCAGTGACAAGCAGGCGCATGTGGCAACCCTAGCGCAAAATGGGTGGTAATGGGAAGAAGTCAGAGGTCAGACATCAGGCGGCAGAGGCCAGAGGTTTGAATCGCCGACTCCCTCTTCGTGACATCGCCGACAACCGGCGTGTATCCCGACTCCCTGCATTCATTTTGCATGCTTTCAGATTGCTGACCTCTGATTACTGGCTTCTGACCTCTTGCGCGCCGTTCGCCTCTGCCGCTGTAGCCGGCGTCGCAGAGGCGCTTATTCGTACCGCAGTGCGTCGATGGGGTTGAGGCGCGAGGCGCGCCAGGCAGGGTAGAAGCCGAAGAAGATGCCGATGGCGGCGGAAAAACCGAGGGCCACCAGGATGGTTACGGGCGCGATCAGCACAGGCCAGTGGTAGATGTGTGCGAGGGTCCGCGCGAAGCCGATGCCCAGGCCCACGCCGAGCACACCGCCCACGCCGGCCAGGATGATGGCCTCGACGAGGAACTGTGTGAGGATGTCGTGCTGGCGCGCGCCGACGGCCATGCGCAGGCCGATCTCGCGGGTGCGCTCCGTCACCGACACCAGCATGATGTTCATGATGCCGATGCCGCCGACGAGGAGTGAGACGGCCGCAATGATGGTCAGCAGGATGGTCATCAGGGAGGCCACCTGCGTTACCATCTTGGTGACCTCGGTCATGTCGCGGATGGTGAAGTCGTCGTCGGCGGACGGCGCGAGGTGGTGACGCTCGCGCAGGGTGGTGACGATCTCCGTGCGGGAGATCTCCAGGTTCGACATGTTGTCGAGGCTGAGCATGATCTGGTTGACGTTGTCGAAGGAGTTGCGCTGGAGCACGCGGCGGCAGGTGGTCAGCGGTGTGAGGATGAGGTCGTCCTGATCCTGCCCCCAGGCGGATGTGCCCTTCTTGGCGAGGATGCCGAGCACGCGGAACGGGATGTTGCGCAGGCGGATGAAGGTGTTGTCGACCAGAACAGGATCCTCGCCGAAGAGATTCTCGGCGACCGTGGCGCCCAGCACGCAGACATGCGTGCCGCTGCGCTGGTCAGCCTCGGAGAAGAAGCTGCCCTGCTCGACGGGCCAGTTGCGGATCTCCAGAAAATTGGGCGTGACGCCGGAGACACGCGTCCACCAGTTGTTGGCCCCAAAAATGGATTGGGCGCCGGCAACGACGATGGGGCAGACGAAGCGCACGTGGGAACACTCCTTGGCGAGCGCATCGGCGTCGCCGTCGGTCATCGTCTGCTGGGTGCCCATGCCGCCGCGCACGCCGGAAGTGTTCTGGCTGCCGGGGAAGATCATGAGCAGGTTCTCGCCGAGGCTGCTCATCTGCTCCTTGATCATGGAGGTGGCGCCGTTGCCGATGGCCATCACGACGATCACGGCAGCGATGCCGACGATGATGCCGAGCGAGGTGAGCAGGGAGCGCACCTTGGCGCGCCAGAGGGCGCGGAACGCCACGCGCAGGAGGAGGAGTGGATTCACGCGACGACCCTCCCGTCGCGCATGTGGATGGTGCGCTTGGCCTGCCGGGCGATGTCCTCGGCATGCGTGACCATGATCAGCGTGATCCCCTCTGCACTCAACTCGTGGAACAGCGTCATGATCTCCGCGCCGGAGCGGCTGTCGAGATTGCCGGTGGGTTCGTCTGCCAGCAGGATGGCGGGCTCGTTGACCAGCGCGCGGGCAATGGCCACGCGCTGCATCTGCCCGCCGGAAAGTTGGCCGGGGGTGTGGTGCAGGCGGTCGCCAAGGCCGACGCGCTGCAGCAGGGCAATGGCGCGGCGATGGCGTTCCTCCGCGGGACGGTGCGGGCCGTAATAGAGGGGCATCTCGACGTTTTCGAGGGAGGAGGTGCGCGACAGCAGGCTGAAGTTCTGGAACACGAAGCCGATGCGCCGGTTGCGCACGCGGGCCAGGCGGTTCTTGTCGAACTGCGCGACATCCTCGCCGTCGAGCACGTACGCGCCGCTGGTGGGCTGGTCGAGGCAGCCGAGGATGTTCAGCAGGGTGCTCTTGCCGGAGCCGGAGGCGCCCATGATGGCGACGAAATCGCCGCCGGCGATGTCCAGCGAGACGCCGTCCACGGCAGCGATGTCCTCGCCGCCCAGGTGGTAGACCTTGCGGATGTCGCGGAGCGACACGACCAGTTTGGGTTCGGCCATGAACAAGCTCCGGAGGTTACATGCGCGGGCGGCTCGGACGGCTGGCTGACGCAGGCGCAGGCAGGAAGGGGTTGACGACTTCGACCTTGGCCTCGCCCTCCAGCACGCCGGTAACGACGTCCGTCCCCTCGGTCAGCCCCTCGCCGGAAACTTCGGTCCAGGTGCCGTCCGTGATGCCGACAATGACGGGAATGGCGCGCAGGGCGCCGTCCGGCAGCAGGATGTGAAGCTTCGGCTGCCTGCCGGAGGCTTTTGCCCGGTCATCGGTCGGCGCAGCGCCGGGCTTGTCTGCGGTCTTGCGTTTCTCGGGCTTGAACCGCAGGGCGGCGTTCGCGACCCGCAGCACGTTGGTGCGCTCGGCAATGATGCAGGAGATGTTGGCGGTCATGCCGGGGAAGAGCTTCTCCCCCGGGTTGGCGGCGCAGACCATGACAGGGTAGGTGACTACGTTCTGCACGGTGCTGGCTGCGATGCGGACCTGGTTCACGGAGCCGGTGAAGGCGGTGGGATAGGCATCCACGTTGAAGGTGACCTTCTGGCCGGCGCGGACCGGGCCGACGTCCGCCTCGGGGACACTGGCGCTGATCAATACAGTGCGCAGGTCCGTGGCGATGGTGAAGATGGTCTGCGCGCTCATGCTGGCGACGACGGTCTGGCCCTCGTCCACGTTGCGCGAGACAACGGTGCCGTCCACCGGCGAGGCGATGGTCGTGTAGCTGAGGTTGGCCTGAGCCAGTTCCAGAGCAGCGGCGTTCATCTGCACCTGCGCCTGCGCGACCTTCAGCTGCGCCTCGGCAGCGGCGGCATTGTCCACGGACGTGTCGAGGTCCGACTGCGAAAGCAGGTCGCGTTTGGCCAGGGCGCTGGCCCGGCCGAGGTCGTTGCTGGCCTTGAGCAGGTTGGCGCGCGCCTCGTCCACGGACGCGTGGCTGTGGGTCAGGTTGGCCTCGGCCTGCGAGAGGTTGGCCTGGTAGACGGCCGGGTCGATCTGTGCGACTACGTCGCCGGCTTTGACGCGGCTGTTGAAATCCGCGTTTAGCTTGAGCACCTTGCCGTTGACCTGCGTGCCGACCTGAACGAGCTTGACCGGCTGGACAGTGCCGGTGGCGCGCACGATCTGGATCACGTCGCCGCGCTCGACCCGGACGGTGCGATACGTGGCGGGCTTGATGCGGGAGCCTCCCCACTTGTGCCAGGCGAACCAGCCGGCGGCCGCAGCCGCAGCCACGAGGAGAAGCACGAGAATCCAGTGTTTCACAGGGATGTCCTTGCTGTTGGCGGCACGTCGCCGGTGTTGAGCAGGATCAGCGCCTGCGCGGCGAGCTCGTCGTGCCGCGCCTGCGCCTGCTGCGAGCGGGCCTGTGCCACGGCTAGCTCCGCGTCGGTCAGCTCCAAGGAGGTGGCCAGGCCGAGGCGGTAGCGCGAGGTCACCAGGTCGAGGGTTTCGCGCGCCGCGCGGACAACGACCTCGGCCACGGCGGACTGCGCGCGCGCCGTCTGCAGCTGGATCAGGGCCGTGATCAGGTCCTGAAACAGGCGCTGTTCGCGGTCTGCCATGCGGGACCGGCTGGCCTGCAGGTTTGCGGCAGCGGCGTCGATGACGCCAACCTTGTGTCCGCTGTCGAACAGGGTCCAGTCGAGCGAGGGGCCGAGCGACCATTTCCGGGCGAGCGGGAAGGTGGCGCCGCTCCAGGCGAGGCTGGCGCCGAGCGAGAGGTCAGGGCGCAGGTCGGCCACGGCGTAGTCGACCGCGGCACTGGCGGCGTCGACCTGGCATTGCAGGGCCGCGAGGTCGGGATTGCCGCGGCGTGCGCGGGCGTAGAGCGCCTGGCGGTCTTCGGTCGGCAGCAAGAGCGTGTTTGGCGGCGCAACGATCGGGCAGGCAAACTCCTCGGCCAGGCCGAGCGTGCGACCCAGCGCCACACGGGCGGTGAGCAGCGTGTTGCTGGCGCTCAGCAGGCCGAGACGGGCATTGCCCAGGTCCACCTCGGCGGTGGTGATGTCGTAGCGGATGCGCGTGCCGAGCTCTGCCATGACGCGCACTTGTTCGAGGTGGGAGGAAAAATCGCGGACGTTTTCGACGGCCACGACCAGGAGGTCCTGGGCGAGCACAAGGCCGAAAAAGTCGTGTCGGGCGTTATAGGCGGCTGTGTTGATCGCGGATGCAAGCTGCGCGGTGGCGGCATCGTACTGGGCGCGGGCCTGCGCGAGCGCGGCGATGTTGCGGCCGAAGGAGAGCAGGTCCAGGCCCAGCGACAGTCCTGCGTTATAGCTGTCCGCGGCGTCCTTGGCTGGGTGGCTGTAGCTCTTGGCGCGGCTGTAGCCGGCGGCTCCCGAGAGCTGCGGCAGGTAAGTGGCGCGCGTGATCTGCAGCTGGCTCTCGGCCACAACCAGGCTGGCGCGCGCCTGAAACACGGCGGGGCTGTTGGAGATCGCCAGCCGGACCGCTTCGTCAACCGTCAGCGCCGTGCGGCCATCGGGGAGAATCTCCGCGAGGCTGACGGACCGCTCGCCGGGCAGCGGACTGGCCGGATCCTGCACCTCGCGGGCGTGTTGCACGCTGCGGCACCCGGCGGTCGCTGCGGCCAGCGCCAGCAGGACGAGAAAGGTTCGCAGCGCGTCCGCAGAGCGGACGGACAGAAAATTACGGTACATGCGCGAGACACTCCCACGTCCGGGTTCGCAAGGCGGACGTCGGGACGTAAACTAGCACCTATTCGGCGGATTCGCAACCCAGTTGACAGGGAATGGCGGAACGTGGTAAACAAAGAATGGACTAGGGATAATGTCCCGTCAAAAAAGGTGGTTAGTCATGAGGCCCATATCGTTTTCGTGGACAGTACTGGGAGCGATTCTGGTGGCGAACCTGCTGTATGCGCAACAGTTGCCCGATCTGGTGGTGACTGATGCGAAGTTCAGGCCGGACCCGGAACTCGGCAAAACCTTTACCGCCTATGTCACGGTAATGAATAAAGGCAAGGCCCTCAGCAAGGTTTGCCGGCTCGATGTCAAGGCCAACGGGACGTTCTCGAATCTCGTGGGACAAGTCGGCGACCAGTACACGTCCGTACCGGCGTTGCCGGTTGGTGCCACAATTACCCTGCCGATCAGCGGTTTAATTGTGTCCAACGTGATTAATTTTGCGACGAACACTACGCGAACCTTTAGTGCCTTTGTCGATTCAAAGGGCGCGGTTTCGGAATTGAATAAGAGTAACAACATCTACAAAACGACGTATGTGCCCATTGGTCCAGATTTGATTGTCTCGCGCGTCGTGCTTCCGTCAGCGCCCAGAGTCGGGCACCAATATATGTTTCAGGTGTATGTCAAGAATATCGGGACCAGGATGAGTCAACAATATTCGCTTATTGGATCCCTCGGCGGCCCATTTTTTACAGTGGCCATTTCACCCGGCCTTCCCCCGGGCATGGAAACATTTTATCTGGTCCGGGCGCAAGCGATCAGCGCGGGTTTGGCGCCGACATTTTGGCAGGTTAACAGTGCGTGGGAAGTGAATTACGGCAACAATTTCCTCGTTTACACGTGCACGATTCTGAATTAGGGCGTGGCATACGCTCCTGGGGGTAAGGCAAGCGTCGAGCACGGATCGGCGCTTGCCTGCTGCTTGTATGCGTCAGGCGTTCATAGCGACTTTAGTTGCCGGATTGGTTGCCTTTGGCGCCATCGGTTGGTTTTGCGTCGATTTCGGCGGCTATCGGAGTGCGGCGCCTTCACGGCAGGAGACCGGGCAGCCGACATCTGCCTCGGTGGAAGTAGGGCACGGGTCTGGGAAGACCAATCGTGCCGTTCGCCGGCGCCCCTTGCCGTTGGCAGATGCCGTTCCGGTGGCGCAGCCATTCTCGCTGGACGGACTGGCCCGCCAGCTCAGGAGCGGATCGCCGGAGGCGATTCTCTCTGCGGGCAACCGGTTGATTGAGAGCAACACGGAAGAGGCGTTGCGGCTGTTGTTGGCTTGTCTGGAGACGATTCCGGACGATGAGGCCCGGCAACAGATCGAATTCCGCCTGGAGAACGGGCGCCATCCGGAAAAAGCCGTGCTGTTTCTCGATGTGCTGGCAACCAGTTCGAACGCGCAGACGAGGTTTGTCGTTTCGCGGGCGCTGGCAAGTTCCATGACACCCGAGGTGTTGCAGCAACTGGCCGCCCGGTATCTTTCCGCCGACTCCACGCTGGCCGCAAGCGGGCTCGCGGACGTCTTGCGGCTGGTCAAGGATCCGGCCTGTCTGGCCGACATGGAGGCGATTGTCGATGCGACGCGTGGCGCAGAAAACAAGGAGGACCTCGCGGCAGCGGCTGTTGACGCGATTGCACAGATGGGGACACCGGAGGCAATTGCTGCGTTGACCAGCCGGATCGATGGGGTGGGGGCAAGCGACATCCGCGAATTTTATCTGGGGGCCTTAGCCCTCTGTCAGAATTCCGACGGGCGGGAGATGCTGATTTCGTTGGCGGACGGCACGAGGACAACAAATGTCGAGGTTCGCGCAGCCGCCACGCATGCGCTTGGTAATTTTTCGGCGGACGACATGTGCGACACGCTCTTGTGCCTACAGGGAGACGCCGAAGAAGCAATACGCAAGGCGGCCATGCAATCATGGGACAAGGTGTACGGCATACCTGTTTTCAATCCGTACTGTCCCACAAGCGAACAGGAAGCGGCTTCGAATCCTGGCAGGAACGGCTCTCTTGCGGAAGGAACGGGTCGATGGGGAACACCGGTTGTTCCATAGCAACGCAGCAACTCGCCGAGGTCGGTCTTAACCCACTTGGCTGCGTGCCATGGCCAGGCGCAGGAGCCGCGGGTAGGTCTTGGCGGTTGTGACATCGGCGGGAGACATCAACTCGTCCCGCAAGATCTTGCCCGCAGAGCGCAGCTTTTTCACGGTGCGGCAGATGCTTGCCTTTCCGGCTCGTTTTCGTACAGTGCCTCTGTTCCATGTCTTGGTTCCTTTCCCCTGTTGGGTCCTTTGACAAGAACCACAGAGGTTGGCGGGCCTTGGCAGGGAGCGCTTCCCTTTATACCTGCGGCTTTTCACCTTACACTCTTCCCAACATTTCGTTTGGCAAATGGGCGGACGCTCGTTTACACTGAATAACAACACTGGCCATATTTCTCTTCTAGGACTGGTAACAGGAGGCGCAGCCATGAAACGGATGAGTGTCTGGGTTGCGGCGGGAATCGTCGGATTGCTGGTTTGTGCGCTCGCGGGCATGGGCTGGGCGCAGGGTGCGCGGCCGGTGCCGCCGGTCGTCTATCGGAACGTCCTGACCATTCAGCATCTGACCAGCCTGAACCGGGTCAAGCAGACTACGCCCATTTTCAACACCTCGGCGTCCATGGGGTCCAGTGCGCAGCCGCGCGAATGGGGCGTCTTCGAGGTGAACTTTCGGACGATGCCCGAGTGGCTCGACGAGATCGTGGTGACCTATTCCGTCATGGCGGAGCGACGGACCACGGAAGCCGGCCCCCGGTATTCCTTTTTCCAGACAACTGTGCGCTATGCGGACATCGCGCGTGGCGACCACAACGCCGCCGTGGTGTTGGCGCCCGGCACCCTGCATCGGTACGCGGACCCGGTGATCGGGTTTGCGGTCGAAATTACCGCTGCCGACGGCACGCTGCTGGCCACGCACACGGAAATCGCGTCGACGCCCGGAATGGTCCTGCCGCCCGACTGGTGGAAGAAACCGGAAGTGACGGAGAGCAAGGCCGTGACCAAGCGCGGCGGCCTGATGGATCGTTCCAAGTCTCCCTTTGGTCTGATCAATATCGACGACTATGAGGTAGTAAAGTAGTGTTTGCGCAAGATCGAATCCTCGCGCTGAACGTGGGCGCCGGCAAGCTGGTGCTGGCCGAGTTCGGGGTGCGGCCCGGACGCGCGCCCGAGTTGCTGAACTACGGCATTGGCGCCTTGGGGGTGGAGCCGGACAACGAGACAGACGCCTCGCCGTACATTGTCGTGGCGCTGCGGGATCTTCTGCGCGAGCGGAACATCCGCCCGGCGCCGCTGCTGATGGCCCTCTCCGGCCAGGTGGTGTTTCCCCGGTTCGTGAAGCTGCCGCCTGTGGCCCGCGACAAGATCGTGGAGATGATCCGCTACGAGGCCGAGCAGAACGTGCCGTTCCCGATTGACGAAGTGGTCTGGGACTACCAGCTCATCGGCGATGCGAGCGAAGGCGAGCAGCACGCCATGATCGTGGCGGTCAAGACCGAGAACATCGCTGCCGCCGCGGAATGCGTCGCTGCCGCAGGGCTGGAGCCGGATCTGGTGGATGTCGCTCCCCTGGCGCTGTACAACTGCGTCCGCTACAACTATCCGGACCTGTCGGGCTGCGCCATGGTGCTGGACATCGGCGCACGCTCCACCAATCTGGTTTTCATCGAGCAGGGGCGCGTCTTCAGCCGCACGATCGCTGTGGCGGGCAATGCCATCACGCAAGAGATCGCCAAGAGCTTTCAGGTCAGCTTCGCGGAAGCCGAGTCGCTCAAGCGCCAGCACGCGTTCGTGGCCCTGGGCGGCGTGTTCGCCGGCGCCGAGAATGAGGTGGCGGACCGGATTTCCAAGATCGTGCGCAACGTTGTCACGCGCCTGCACGCCGAGATCAGCCGCTCGATCAACTTCTACCGCAGCCAGCAGGGCGGAAGCGCCCCCACGCGGATCCTGCTGACGGGCGGTTCGTCGGTGATCCCGCACATGGACACGTTCTTCCGGGAAAAGCTCCAGATGGACGTGGAAGTGCTGAACCCATTCATCCATGTGCCGGCCGCCGCCACGTTGAATCCGCAGCAGGTCGCCAAGGACGTGGCCTGTCTGGGCGAGGTCGTGGGATTGGCGCTGCGGCGTTCGCTGGCGTGCCCCGTCGAGATCAATCTCATGCCGCCGCGGCTGGCGCAGGCCAAGAATTTTCGCGGCCGTCTTCCATTTTTCGGGTTGGCGGCCCTGGGGCTGATCCTGACCATGGCCGTCTGGGCGCTCTATTATTATCGGGCGCAAAAGGACTACCAGGATCAGAACGCCTATGTCGGCAAGAGGGTCGGCAAGTTGCAGAGCGCGGAGAAGGAGCTGCGGGCGGCCGTGACAGCGCGCGACGCCGTGCAGCAGAAGGCTGACGACCTGAAGGACCTGACGGCGCATCGCACCGACTGGATCCGCGTCCTCAATGGCGTGCGCGACTGTCTGGTGGACGGCATGTGGCTGACCTCCCTGGCTCCTGCTGAGGGGCGGACAAAGATCGTGATGACCGGGTTCGGCTTCAAGGACGAGCTTGACCAGGCGCTGGCCGCGGCTAGCGGGCCGAGCCGGCCGACGACGCCCGGCGAACTGCTGCGGGACCGCATCTTGAGCCAGCCGGACCTGTTCCGCAAGGTGACGATCCGGAACGACCGCTATTCGACCCGGGAGACGTACCTGCACGAATTCACGATTGAAGTGACGCTTACGGAAAGCCTGCGTTAAGACGGACGGACGAATTTTCACATGAAAACTCGCGACATCGTGCTGATGGCCAGCGCAGGAGGTGTCTTTCTCCTGTGTGCGGCGGGGGTCTGGTTTGCCTACGATTCGTATGCCAAGTCCAGCAAGGTCCGAAGCAAGCTGGACGGCACGTACAACACGCTCAAGAAAATCTACGACGCGGATCCGTTCCCCAGCACGAACAACGTGGCGCTGCTCCAGCGCGAGACGGCCTGGCTGTCTGGCTGGCACCGGACGCTGGCGGACGAATTGCGCGCGGCCGCCGCGCCGAGCGAATCCCCGACGCCGGGCGGATTCATCCAGAAGCTCCAGAACGTCAGCGCCGAATTGCACAGGAAGGCGGCTGCCGAGGGCGGCAAGGTGCTGGCTGACGAATTTGCCTTCGGATTTGAACGCTATCTGGGCGGTACGAGCGAAATGCCCAAGTCCGAGAACGTCAAGCGTCTGGCGCTCCAGCTCGCCATGGTGGACGCGGTTACGCGGGAGATTCTCGACAGCCACGTGAACGCGATCTCGCAGATCGGCCGCGAGGTTTTCGAGGGCGAGTCCGGCGAGGCGCCGGTTACGAGCGGCCGGTCCCGCCGACCGGCTCCAGCGGCCGCAGCGGCGCCTGTGGCCGACGCCAGATATCCGTGCCAGCACTTCACTTTCACGTTTGTTTCGGACGAACGATCCCTGGCAACGGTTCTCGTCCGATTGGCCAAGATGCCGATGTTCGTGATGGTTGCGGACCTGCGGATTGACCGGGAGGACCGCGGGCTGCAGCCCCGCCCGGAGAAGTCGCCGGCTGAGGCCGACAAGGGCAAGCCCGCGGCTGCCGCGGCGCCTGCCCAGCGCGTGGTTTCCGGTCCCGAGATTGCGCCGCTGCTGAAGACACAGATGCAAGTGGACGTGTACACCTTTGAGGGAGTGTAGCCCGTGGCACAAAAACGAGGCTTCAGCTTTTTGCTGATCCGTCATTACGACAAAGCCATCGCTGTGGTGGTCTTGGCTGCCCTGTTGGTTTCCCTCTTTGTCCTGGCTCGCTCGGCCGCGGAAAGCCGGGAACGGAAAGACCGGTATCAGGCGGACGTGGCCGGCATGCGGCCGAAGCACGAGACACTGGCGCCCCTGTCGACCGGACCCTACGAGGCGGCTCAGCGCAATCTGCACTTCCCGCAGACCCTGCGCCAGCCCGACTCCGGTGTCGGCTTGTTCGTTCCCGAGCGCCGCGTCCGGTGCGTGGACTGCCTGTATCCGATCCGCGCCGACGCGAAGGAATGTCCGTTCTGCCACGCCCCGCAGCCGGAACCGGTCGTAATCGACAAGAACAAGCTCGACAGCGAAGGGCGGGGCATCCCCAACGGGTGGCGGATGAAGTATTTCGGGCATCCGTACGCCATGGCGGAGGATCTGTCGCGCGCAGATGACGACGCGGACGGCGACGGATTCACCAACCTTCAGGAATACCAGGCCAACACCAATCCGCGCGACCCCAAGGATCACCCGGACTGGATCGACCTGCTGCGCTGCAAAGAAATCGCAGTTCGCCCGTTCCCGTTCACCCTCACGAGCGCGATCCGGATGCCGAAGGGCGATTTGCAGTTGACGTTCAACATGCGCGGCAGCGACAATACATACTTCGTGAAAAAGGGCGAACCCATTGGCAAGACCGGCCTGATCTACAGCAATTGCACGACAACGGTCGAGAAGGTGCATGACCCGAAAGTCGGGGACAAAAATAACAACCGGTATGAAGCGCTGCTGTTCCGCCCGGCCGATGGAAAGACCTTCACGTTGCGGGACAACGACACGCAGTCGCCGATGGAACAGGAAGTCGTGCTGATGCTGACGGTTGGCAAGAAATCCAATGAATACCGGGTCGCGACCGGCGGCACGCTGGAATTGGACGGCCAGCGCTACAAGGTTGATGTCAATCTCGGGGTTGACTCCCAACCCCATTCTGTTGTATTAGAAAACCTTTCAACTGCGAAGAAGTCTACTGTCAACGTCGGGGTGTTGTAAGGCTTAGACCTGTTCCGGGTCCGGAAATGATTGCGGGCGGCGGACCGAGGAGTTCCACAAATGAAGAATGCAGCCAAGTGGGTGGGCCTGTTTTCCGTCGTGTTGCTGGCGTCAGGGCCGGCATTTGCGCAAAGCGAAAGCGCGCCGTCCGGTAACGCACCGGCCGCTCCTGCGGCAAATCCCGCCGTGACTTCCGCCGGCGACAGGGACACCACCATCGCCGAGGTCAAGACGCTGGAAGGTCTGCGCCGCAATGCACTGCGCAATTATGGGATGGACAGCCTGGCTGCAGGCGACAAGGCCCTGCGGGACGGCGACTACGAGGAAGCCCGTAAGCAGTACGCCAATGCGATTAACTATCTGCCGGATACGCCCGAGACCCGTCCGACGCGCGAGGCGGCTCTGGAGGGTATCCGTCAGTCCTATTATCTCAATGCCAAACAGGTGTGGAAGAGCGGCGATCGCGAAAAGGCGATCCAGCTGGCGCGCTTGGCGGTCGAGAAGGGGCACCCGGATGCCGCCCAGATGTTGGCCGACATTCAGAAGGAGATCGAGACCCCTGCCAAGGCTGCCGCACCCAAGGAGCAGACCCGCCTGCTGGAGGAGTCGTACCAGGATGACCGGACGGTCATCATGCGCCATCTGCGCCTGGCCCGGCAATACTACGTGGTCGGTGAATTTGATAGAAGCCGCGAGGAGCTGGAGTTCATCCTGCGCGACCACCCCTACAACACCGAAGCCATGGACATGCTGAAGAAGATGGGCGATCGCACCTACGACATCGCCAACGAGGAGTTCGCCGCCACCCGCGCCAAAATGATCCGTGACGTCAAGAAGTCTTGGACGCCCAACCGCTACGCCGTCGATACGGTGCAGGTCAAGGAGTCCACCGCCGGGCAGTCTGCTGGCCGGGCCCTCCTGCCGAGCGGCAGCACAACGGAACAGGAGACCGAGGCGAAGATGAAGCGCATCGTGATCCCGGAGATCAATTTCCGCAACGCCAACATCTCCGACGTGGTTGCCTTCTTCGAGTCTTCCGCCCGTGAGTACGACGACCCCTCTCTGCCCGCCGAGAAGCGCGGCGTGAACTTCGTTCTCCGGGGAAACTCGTCGGCCGCGCCGGCTGCGGCAGCGACGCCGGCCCCGGCTGCTGATCCCTTTGCCCCGGCCGCTCCGGCCGCGGACGCAAGTGCAGCCGCGACCGCCAGCGCCACGACGCCAATCTCATTCTCCGCCCGGTATGTCTCGATCTGGGACGCACTGCGGATCGTCACCGAAATGACGGGCTTCAAGTACCGCACCCGCGGCAATGTTGTGATCATCATGCCGCCCAATGTGGTGGTGGACGAGATGGAAACCCGCTCCTACACGGTGTTGCAGAACCTCATCGAACGCGCGAACACCTACTCCGAGGCGCTGGCATCCGGAGGGGCCGTCGGTGGCGGCGGCGCACCAGCGGCCGCGGCGGCGCCTGCCGCAGCAGCAGCGGACCCGAACGATTCATCCGATCGTCTCAAGAAGCTGTTTACCACGATGGGCGTGCAATGGCCGAACGGATCCTCGATCTTCTATGTCCCTGTGGCCGGCAAACTGCGCGTGCACAACACCGTGGATAATCTGGCGGCCTTTGAGAATGCCTTGGAGGAACTGAATGTCACGCCGCGGCAGATCGAGATCGAGGCGCGGTTTATCGAGGTGCTGCAAGGGGATTTGGATGCGTTGGGCGTGGAATGGGGAATGGACCCTGTGTCGATCGGACGAAACAGCTCACAGTCCACATTCTGGTCCACCCCATCGCAGGCACTTCGCTTTCTCACCGATTCATCTACGGGTCCTCTTGGCGCATTAACGACGGCGACAGGTACGCAGGTTAATCCCAATGACAGCATCCTGTTCTCTTCGCTTGGCTCGCTTGGTCCCTTTACGGATGTGACCGCGGTTCTGCATGCCTTGAGCCAGTGTCAGAATACGGACCTGCTTTCCGCGCCCAAGGTGGTCACCAAGGCGGGCCAGGAAGCGACGATCAAGGTCGTGACCGAATACATCTATCCGACCACCTTCACCATCAAAACGCCGAGCGTTTCCAGTACGGGAACCGGTTCGGTAAGCGCTAACCTCACACCGGCTGTGGAACCGGGTGGATTCCAGATGCGCGAAGTCGGCGTCATCCTGCAGGTGGTCCCGGAGGTGAGCGCCGACGGGCAGATGATCAATCTCGCGATGAGTCCGCAGGTTGTTTCAGAGCCGTTTTGGAAGGACTATGGATTCGACGACAATTCCACGTCACCTCCGACACACCTCGCGATGCCGCAGCCATTCTTCCCGGTCCGCTCGGTCAAGACCAGCGTATCGATCTACAATGGCGCTACGGTCGTGATGGGTGGCATGATTACGGAATCCCGTATGGCGTCCAATGATAAGGTTCCTTTCCTGGGCGAAATTCCCTTCATCGGACAGCTCTTCCGCAGCAAGACGGAGCAGACGCAGAAGCGCAACCTGCTGATCTTTGTGACGGCCCGGCTGGTGGATCCAGCTGGTCGTTCGGTGAAGACGCAGTCAGATGCGATTCTGCGACCCAAGCAGGCATCGGAATCTGCTGCGAAGTCTGGCAAATAAGCATTCCAGCCTGGGTGACCCGGCTGGAGGCTCATTCGCATGCATCCTGCGCGGATGTCGCGCCCCCTGATGTGGCTAGGTCTGCGCGGGGCGCGTAGTCGCGCGGTAGAGTTTTTGCCTTCCCAGCGGACGGGGTGTTTGGAGTGCCGCCGTGGAGGCTTGCACAGGCGCCGTGAATTCATTCCGCTGCCGGAGATGGACGAGCCCTCCGGTCTCCCGGGGCTCCGGGTTTGATTCCTGATGAAACGAATTGCCCTAACCGGAGGGATTGCCTGCGGCAAGAGTTCGCTGGCTGACTTTCTGGCAGCGTGCGGCTGCGAGGTGTGGGACGCGGACGAGGCGGTGCATGCGCTGGAGGCGCCCGGCGGCGAAGCCGTGGCGCCGATTCTGGCGGCCTTCGGTCAGGATGTGCGGACAACGGACGGCGGGATCCATCGCGCCCGGCTGGGGCAGACGGTGTTCGCCGACAAGGCAGCCCGCCAGCGCCTGAACGGGATCGTGCATCCCCTGGTTCGCCGGGAGTTCGAGCGATGGCTGGCCCTGCCGGGAAATTGCCCGAAGGTGGCGGTCATCCCCCTCCTGTTCGAAGTGGGATGGGAAAAGGGATGGGATTCGATCGTTTGCGTAGCCTGTGCCGGACAGGAACAACTGCGTCGATTGCAGGCGCGCGGATTATCCGCCGTGGAAGCGCATGCCCGCCTGTCGGCACAGCTTCCGCTGTCGGAGAAGGTGCGGCTCGCGGACCGCGTGGTTTGGAATGACGGCGATCTGCCGGCGCTGCAGCGCGAGGCGTTGCAATTGCGCGACGAATGGACGGAGAAGCAGACATGAACGATGAGAATCAGCAACCGCCCCCGAATCAGGATAATAGCGGCCCGGCGGGCCGCCCCGAGGGAGGGCCTGACAATCGCCCCGATGGTCGCCCCGGGGGTGGCGGGCACGGTCCAATGCGCTGGGGCGGCTCGCGCTTTTCCCGTGGCCACGGCAACAACCGGCGCCCGATGCGGGGGGACCGCGATCACCGCAATCGCGATCGCGACCGCCGGCCGTATGGCGGGCCTCCCGCCGGTCTGCCGCAGGACGGCAATGCCGGAAACGATCCCCGCGCCGCGCATTCCGCCGGAGGCATGCCTGTCAACAGCGGCCCCGACAACTACCAGCCGCCGCCACCCCGCGCCGACCTCCCGCCGGTCAACCTCGGCGAATTGCAGCAGCGCGAAATGGCAGACCTGCAGGCATTGCTTTCGCACTTGCCGCCCGACGAGGTCGCCAGCCTTCGCAAGCACGAGGTCATCTACGAGTTCGTCCGCAGTTACCTGCGCAAGGGAGGCTCGGCCATCACGCAGGGCGTGCTGGAGATCCTGCCGGACGGCTTCGGCTTCCTGCGCTCGCCGCGCAGCAACTATCTGCAGTGCCCCGAGGACGTCTATGTGTCGCCGTCGCAGGTGCGCCGGTTCGGTCTGCGCACCGGCGATCAGGTCGAGGGTCCCATCCGCGACCCCAGGGACAAGGAGCGCTTCTTCGCCATGGGGCGCGTGGACCTGGTGAACGGCAAGCCCGCCGCCGAAGCGCGCAAGATCGTCCACTTCGAGAGCCTCACGCCGCTCTTCCCGGACCGCCGCATCCGGCTGGAAACCACGCCGGACGAGACCGCCATGCGCGTGATGGACATTTTCACGCCCATCGGCCTGGGGCAGCGCGGTCTGATCGTCGCGCCCCCGCGCACCGGCAAGACCGTGCTGCTGCAAAAGATCGCCAACTCGATCTCTGCTAACCACCCCGAGGCCTGGCTGATCATCCTGCTGATCGACGAGCGCCCGGAGGAGGTCACCGACATGCAGCGCCACACCAAGGCGCAGGTGCTCAGCTCGACCTTCGATGAGGCGCCGGAGCGCCACGTGCAGGTCGCCGAGATGGTGATCGAAATGGCCAAGCGCCAGGTCGAGAACGGCCGCGACGTGGTCATCCTGCTCGACAGCATCACGCGCCTGGCCCGCGCCTACAACACGGTCCAGCCGCACAGCGGCAAGATTCTCTCGGGCGGCGTGGACGCCAACGCGCTCCACAAGCCCAAGCGCTTCTTTGGCGCGGCGCGCAACATCGAGCGCGGCGGCAGCCTCACGATCGTGGCCACGGCGCTGGTCGACACCGGCAGCCGCATGGACGACGTGATCTTCGAGGAGTTCAAGGGCACCGGCAACATGGAGCTCTGCCTGGATCGCGCCCTCGTGGACAAGCGCGTCTTTCCGGCCATCAACATCGAGAAATCCGGCACCCGCAAGGAGGAACTCCTCCTGCACCCGGACGAGCTCAACCGCACATGGCTGCTGCGCCGCGCGCTCAACGGCGTGCCGCCGGTGGAGTCCATGGAGATGATCATCAAGCGCCTCAAGAACACCAAGAGCAACGCCGAGTTCCTGATGGGGATCAAGGAATAGATCAACGGCCGAATCCGAACTTCCGACGCCCGCAGCGAGAAAAAATACGCATCATGAAAGTCGACACCAAGACCAGCGGCCCGTGCCGCATGAAGTTGATCGTCAAGGCCGAGGCCGCGGAGACGCGTCCGGACTACGAGGAGATCGTCGGGCTCTACGTCCAGCAAGGACGCCTGCCGGGGTTCCGCTCCGGGAAGGCGCCGCGCAAGGTCGTCGAAACCCGCTTCCGCGCCGACATCGACGCCGACGTCCGCAGCCGCCTGATCGGCAAGTTCTACCGCGAGGCTGTCCAGGCGGCCAAGCGGTCGCCCGTGGCCGTGGTCGACGTGACGGACGTGATCTTCTCGCCCGAGACCGGCATCTCGTTCGTGGCGCTGGTGGACGTGGCGCCGGAATTCAAGCTGCCCAGGTACAAGAAGATCCCGCTCAAGGCGGAGACGCCCATGGTCACCGACGAGCAGGTCGAGGCCCAGGTCACCCGCTTCCGCAACATGCTGGCGCGATACGAGGATGCCGCCGGCCAGACGGCCGCGCGCGGCGATCTGGTCTGCATCGATTACTCCGGCATCTGCGACGGCAAGCCGCTGCAGGAACTCGTGCCGGAGGCCGCCGGTCTCGCCGGCGGGAAGGACTTCTGGGCGCAGGCGGACGAGCCGGAGTTCATCCCCGGCCTTGCGCTGGCGCTGCAGGGGATGAAGGGCGGCGACGCCAAGGAGATCAAGGTCAAGTTCGAGAAGGACTTCCACCTCGAGGCTGTCCGCGGCCGCAAGGTGGAGTACCGTGTCCAGGCCAAGGGCGTCCGCCGCCGCATCCTGCCGGCCGACGAGGAGATCTGCCAGCGCATCGGCTTCGCCAGCCTCGACGAACTGCGCGCGCGCAGCCGCAAGGACCTGCTCGCGGCCGCCGAGCAGCGCGAGCAGGCACGCCAGCAGCAGGAGGTTGTGGACTTTTTGCTCAAGCGCACGGAGTTCGACCTGCCCGAGAGCGTCGTGGCCGAGGAGACCAACCTGACCGTGCGCGGCATGGTGCGCGACATCGTCGGCCGCGGCGCGACCAACGAGGACGTTGCCAAGAATCGTGAGGCGATCCTCGGCGCCGCCGCCACGGCCTCCAAGGACCGTGTGCGCCTGCGCTACATCCTGGCCCGCATTGCGGAAGAGGAGCAGGTCGAGGTTACGGACGCCGAAGTGGAGCAGCGCGTGCAGGCCATGGCCGCGCAATATCGCATGACCGTGGAGAAACTGCGCGCCACGCTCGAGGAGCGCCACGGCTTCGAAAGTCTGCGCGCCGACATCCGCAACGAGAAGGCGCTCGCCCGTCTCGTCGAGGAGGCCAAAGCCTGATTTTCCGGCCGCCGCCGGCGTGGGAGAAAAAAGATCGTGCGCGGGGCTTGCGCATTCCGGCGCGGATTGCTATATTCAACGCCTTTCGCAGCCTTCGATTACAGCAAGGATTGCATCGCATGCCGACCATCAACCAACTCGTCCGCAAGGGGCGCTCGCCACTGCGCAAGAAGAGCAAGTCGCCGGCGCTCAAGTCGTGCCCGCAGCGCCGCGGCGTCTGCCTGGTCGTGAAGACCCAGACCCCCAAGAAGCCGAACTCCGCGCTGCGGAAGGTGGCGCGTGTGCGGCTGACCACGGGCTACGAGGTGACAGCGTACATCCCCGGCGAGGGGCACAATCTGCAGGAACACAGCGTGGTGCTGGTGCGCGGCGGTCGCGTCAAGGACCTTCCCGGCGTGCGGTATCACATTGTCCGCGGCTGTCTGGACAGCCTGGGCGTCGCGGGCCGGCACCGCAGCCGTTCGAAGTACGGCGTGAAGATTGAGAAGAAGGGCGACAAGAAGGAAGGTTGAGGCGGCTAAATCATGTCGAGAAGGCGTAGAGCGTCCAAGCGGTCCTTGATTCCGGACCCGAAGTTCAACAGTGAGCTGGTCGCGCGTGTCATCAACAGCATGATGCAGCGCGGCAAGAAGACCACCGCTGAGAGGATCGTGTACGGCGCGATCGACGAGCTGGCTGCCAAGACCGGCAAGGATCCGCTGGAAGTGCTCGACCATGCCATTGCCAACATGAAGCCCAAGGTCGAGGTGAAGTCGCGGCGCGTCGGTGGCACAACCTATCAGGTGCCGGTCGAGATCCGGCCCGCCCGTCAGCTCGCGCTGGCGTTGCGTTGGATGGCGCAATTCGCCGCCACCCGCCGCGGCACGCCCATGCCGAAGGCGATTGCTGTTGAATTACTGGAGGCCTACAACGGCCAGGGCAACGTGATCAAGAAGCGCGACGACACGCACAAGATGGCGCAGGCCAACAAGGCCTTTGCGCACTATGCGTGGTAGCTGCGCGGCGGCTGTGAGAGCCGCCAACTTGTTCTTTGAAAATTCGCGTGGAGCAGGCGTCTTGGACGGCAAAGTCAAAGAATGCAAGGCGGTGAAGTCCGGCAATGCGCCGGATGGGCGCGAGGTTTCCCTCGCGCAGGTCCGCAATATCGGGATCGTGGCGCATATTGATGCGGGCAAAACCACGACCACCGAGCGCATTCTTTTTTATGCCGGCCGCACGCACAAGCTGGGCAACGTCGACGACGGCAACACCGTCACCGACTGGATGATCCAGGAACGGGAGCGCGGCATCACCATTACGAGTGCCGCGATCACCTGTGCGTGGCATGATACGCAGATCAACATCATCGACACGCCCGGTCACGTGGATTTCACCATCGAGGTGGAGCGCTCGTTGCGCGTGCTCGATGGTGCCGTCGGCGTGTTCTGTGCAGTCGGCGGTGTGCAGCCGCAGTCCGAAACGGTCTGGCGACAGGCCGACAAGTATCAGGTGCCGCGGCTGGCCTTCATCAACAAGATGGATCGCTTGGGTGCCGACTTCAAGGCCGTCGTGGCCGAAATCCGCCGCAAGCTGGGAGCCAATCCGGTTCCGCTCTTCCTCCCTTGGGGCCGTGAGTCTGGCTTTCAGGGAGTGATCGACCTGCTGGAGCGCCGGGCGCTGCAGTTCGACGACGCCACCCAGGGTCGAGAGGTGCGGGCGCTGGCGATTCCGGAGGAGTTGCGCGCCGACGTCGAGGAGGCGCGCGCCCGGTTGATCGAGCAGATCGCCGAGGTGGACGAGGAACTGGTGCCGAAGTATCTGGAGACGCCGGACCTGCCGGCCGAGGTGCTGCGGCCGGCCATCCGGCGAGCCACCTTGGCGGGCAAGCTGGTTCCCGTGCTGTGCGGCTCGGCGCTGCGCAACAAGGGGGTGCAGCAGCTGCTGGATGCCGTGGTTGCCTACCTGCCGTCACCAGAGGATCGCCCGGCCATTGTGGCCACGGAAGTGAAAACCGGCGAACGCATTGCGCGGGAAGTGAATGACGCAGCCCCGCTGAGCGCGCTGGTGTTTAAGATCGCCACGGACCCCTATGTCGGGCGGCTCTTTTTCCTGCGGGTGTACTCGGGCAGGCTGCGCAAGGGGCAGAACGTGTACAACCCGCGCACGAAGAAGCGCGAGCGGGTGTTGAAGCTGGTGCGGTTGTTCGCGGACGCGCAGACCGAAAGCGAGTCGCTCTACACGGGTGACATCGGCGCGGCCGTGGGGCTGAAGGAAGCGACGACCGGCGACACCCTGTGCGCCGAGCATCAGCCCGTGGCGCTGGAACGGATCCAGGCGCCAGAACCGGTGATGTTCATGGCCATTGAGCCGAAGTCGCGAGCCGATCGCGAGAAGCTCGAGGACGCGCTGAAAGCACTGGCTTCCGAGGACCCCACCTGCATCGTGAGGCTGGACCCGGAGACCGGACAGACGATTTTGAGTGGCATGGGCGAGTTGCACCTGGAGATCCTGGTGGACCGTCTGCGCCGCGAGTTCTCGGTAGAAGCCAATACCGGTAAGCCGATGGTCTCGTACTACGAGACGGTGACGGCGACGGCCTGCGCCACGCATCTCTTCGACCGCGAGCTCGGCGGCAAGCGCCACTGGGCCCGGATCACGGTGGAGGTGTCGCCTCGCGAGCGCGGGAGCGGGCATGCGACGGAGGTCGCGGCTGCAGCTCTGCGCAAGCTGGAGAACCATGAGGTTCTCCGCGACTGCCTCGAGCAGGGCCTGACGGATGGGATTCTGACTGGAGTGTTGGCGCGGTACCCGATGACGGACGTGCTGGCGCGGGTGACAGAAGTCGCGATCGCAGACGAAGAGACGGCCACGGATGTGGCCTTCCGAACGGCGGCGGTCATGGCGTTTCGGGAGGCAGCCTTGGGGGCGGGTCCCGAATTGCTCGAACCGATCATGTGCCTGGACATCGTCACGCCGCCGGAACACGTCGGCGAGGTGATCGGGGACGTGAACGGACGGCGGGGACAGGTGCGGGACATGACGATGCGTGGCGACACGCAGCTCATTCGCGCGCAGGTGCCGCTGGCAGAGCTGTTCGGTTACGCGGGAGCGATTCGGTCGCTCACGCGGGGACGCGCCAGCTATACGATGGAGCCCGACGAGTTCGCCGTGGTGCCGAAGGCAGTGAGAGAACAACTACTGAACAGGTGACGCGAGAATGCAAAGTCAGCGCATACGCATTCGGTTGCAGGGTTACGACCATCGGGTGTTGGACCAGGCTGTGACGGATATCATCGACACGGCCCGCAGCACCGGGGCTCAGGTGGTGGGCCCGATTCCGCTCCCGACGCGGATCGAGCGCTTCACCGTGAACCGGAGCCCCCACGTGGACAAGAAGTCCATGGATCAGTTTGAAATGCGGACGCACAAGCGGCTGCTCGACATCGTCAGCCCCACGGCTAAGACGGTGGACGAGTTGAAAAAGCTGAACCTGCCCGCGGGTGTGGACATCGCAATCCGCATCTGAGCGGGATGGAGCAACCATGCAAGGTCTGATTGGAAAGAAGATTGGCATGACGCAGGTCTGGGACGCCCAGGGCCGGCGCGTCGCCGTGACGGTCATCGAAGCCGGGCCGTGCCCGGTCGTGCAGGTCAAGGCACCGGAGAAGGACGGCTACGCGGCGGTCCAGCTCGGGTTTGGCGCCCAGCAGGCCAGGCGCCTGAGCAAGGCGCAGGCCACGCGCTACGAGAAGGCGGGCGTTGCACCCTGCCGCACGCTGCGCGAGTTCCGGCTGGCGGCCGACGAGACGATGAAGGTCGGCGAGCAGGTCACGGTTGCGGTGTTTGAGGGCGTTGCGCGGGTCGATGTCTCGGGCACGAGCAAGGGACGCGGCTTCTCGGGTGTGGTGCGCCGCCATAGCATGGCCGGTGGCCCGATGACCCACGGCGGCCACTCGAAGCGCCGCATCGGCGGCATCGGCGCACGCGATCTGCCAGGCTGGGTGCATAAGGGCAAGCGCATGCCCGGCCACATGGGCGCGGTGTTGCGCACGGCGCGCAACCTGATCGTGGTTCAGGTGCGCACGGACGACAATCTGTTGCTGGTTCAGGGCGCGGTTCCGGGTCCGGTGGGCGGCGTGGTGGTGATCCACAAGGCCCTCAGCCAGGCCGTCAGCAAGGTGCCGGTCGCCAAGGCGGGCAAGGAAGTCAAGGGCGGCAAGGCCGCGAAGAAGTAGGGAATCCGATGAGTGCGATCAAACTGTTCAAGTCCACCGGCGAACCCGGCGGCGACGTGGCGCTGGATGACGCGCTGCTGGTCCTCGATCGCGGCGCCCAGGCCGTGAAGGACGTGGTCGTGGCGACGCGGAACGCGCGCCGCGCCGGGACGGCCTCCACGCTCTCCAAGGGCGAGGTCGCCGGCAGCAACAAGAAGCCTTGGAAACAGAAGGGCACGGGTCGTGCGCGCGCCGGCCTGCGGCAGTCTCCCGTGTGGCGCGGCGGCGCTGTGGCGTTCGGCCCGCGCCCCCGCAGCTTCGCCAGCAAGATCAACCGCAAGGTGATGCAGCTCGCGTACCAGCACGCATTCAGCGACCGTGTCCGCGAGGGTCGCGTGATGGTCATCGAGCGCTTCGCGATGGCCGAGGCCAAGACCAAGGTGCTGGCCGCGCTGCTCGCGAAGCTCGGTCTGGACCGCGGCTGCCTGATCGTCGTGGATGTGCCTGACGCCAATCTGGTGCGCGCCGCGCGCAACATTCCGAAGGTTGCTGTTGTCAGAGCGGCCGATGTTGGTGTATATGATCTGGTTCGCTACCGCGCAGTCCTGACGACGCGCGCGGCTCTGGCGGCCCTGACGGCCCGCCTGGCGAAGAAGGCGGAGGTGGCGGCATGAAGCACGCCGGAATTATCCGCAGGATCCAGGTGACCGAGAAGGGCACGATCCTGGGAGCACAAAACCAGTTTCAGCTTGAGGTGGCGGTGAAGGCCAGAAAGCCCGAGATCTGCCAGGCGGTCGAGAAGCAGTTCGGCGTGCACGTGCTGGCGGTCAACACCCAGAACTACAAGGGCGAGACACGCGTGTTGCGCAACCGGCGCACGGCCCGCACGTCCGACTGGAAGCGCGCGATCGTGACGCTGAAGCCGGGCGAGCGCATCGAGGCTGTGTAACGCCGCCGGAGGAGACGAGAGATGGGGCTCAAGACATTCAAACCGACGTCCGATGGTCAGCGCCACCACGTGGCCCAGACGTTCGAAGAAATTACGGAGCTGCGTCCGGAGCGCCAGCTGACCGAGGCGCACAAGCGCGGTTCGGGCCGCAACAACGTCGGCCGGATCACCACGCGGCATCGCGGCGGCGGTGTGCGCTCGCGCTACCGTATCGTGGACTTTCGGCGCGACAAGCTCGGCATTCCGGCGCGTGTGGCGGCGATCGCCTACGACCCGAACCGCAGTGCGAACCTGGCCCTGCTGCACTACGTGGACGGCGAGAAGCGTTACATCCTGGCGCCGGAAGGTTTGGTCGTGGGCGCGCTGGTGCTGGCCGGCCCGGACGCGGAGCCCAGCGTGGGCAACGCCGTGCCGTTGGAGAAAGTGCCGCTTGGACTCTTCGTGCACAATATCGAACTGGTCCCCGGCAAGGGCGGCGCGCTCGCGCGCTCCGCAGGCAACAGCTGCCAGGTTATGTCCCGCGAGGGTGATTTTGCGACGCTGCGCCTCCCCTCGGGAGAGGTGCGCCGCGTGAATGTCCGCTGCTTGGCCACCATTGGCAAGGTCGGCAACGCGGAGTGGAGCAGCGTGGAGTTTGGCAAGGCCGGCCGCAAGCGCTGGATGGGCATCCGTCCGACCGTGCGTGGTGTGGCCATGAACCCGGTTGACCATCCGATGGGCGGCGGCGAAGGCCGCACGTCTGGCGGCGGTCACCCGCGCTCCCCGTGGGGGCAGTTGGCGAAGGGCGGCAAGACGCGCAGCCCGCGCAAGCCATCCGGCAAATTCATCGTCAAGCGGAGAAAGTAAGCCATGGCGCGGTCCCTCAAAAAAGGTCCCTATGTGGATCCCAAGCTCCTCCGCAAGGTCGAGCAGATGAACAAATCCGGCCGGAAGATCCCGATCAAGACTTGGTCGCGGCGCTCGATGATCACGCCGGAGTTCATCGGTCACACGTTCGCCATCCACAACGGGAAGCAGCACATCCCGATCTTCATCACGGAGAACATGGTGGGGCACCGCCTCGGCGAGTTTGCCGCCACCCGCATTTTCCGCGCTCATGGCACCCACACCGATAAGGTTGTGGCGCGGTAGGAGAGCAGCAAGCATGGAAGTGACAGCCAGAACGCGTAATGTCCGGCTTTCGGCGCTGAAGGGTCGTCCCTTGGCGCGCAAGGTGCAGGGCCTGCCGGTCGCGCAGGCGCTGCAGGTGACCGATTTCAGCCCGCAGAAGGCCGCGTTGACGCTGAGCAAGACGATCAAGTCGGCGGTGGCCAACGCGCGGGCCAAGAACTTGGATGTTGACCGCCTGCGTGTGAAACTCGCGGTGTTCGACGAGGGAACGCGGATGCGGCGGCACTGGGCGCGCGCGCGCGGCAGCGCCAGCCCCATCGCGCGGCGGTTGTGCCATATCAAGGTGGTGGTGTCGGACGGTCAGCCGGATCAGTCGGCCGTATAGGCCGGTGTTGGTAGGGAAGGAGCGGCACGTTGGGACAGAAAGTCAATCCGATCGGCTTCCGAATCGCGCTGGATAAGCAGTGGCGGTCGCGCTGGTTCAGCGGGAAGAAGCATTTTGGCGAACTGCTCACGGAGGATCTGATGATCCGTGAGGAGGTTCGCAAGAGCCTGGAAAACGCGGCGGTCGCCAAGATCGTCATCGAGCGCTATGCCAACCGCGTGCGGGTGAACATCCACACTGCGCGCCCCGGCATCGTGATCGGCCGCAAAGGGCAGGACATCGAAAAAGTCCGCGCCGACCTCGCCAAGAGGACCGGTAAGGAGATCTACGTCGAGATCCATGAAGTGCGGGACCCGGATGCCAACGCCCAGCTGGTGGCCGAGAGCATCGCGCAGCAGGTCGAACGCCGCGTGGCCATCAAGCGCGCCATCAAGCGCGCCGAGAAGGTCGCCATGGACATGGGCGTCGACGGCATCAAGATCCGCTGCTGCGGCCGCATCAACAACGCCGAGATCTCTCGCGTCGAGTGGAGCAAGCAGGGGAAGGTTCCGCTTCACACGCTGCGCGCGAACATCGACTACGGCTTTGCCGAGGCGCACACGACGGCCGGCCTGATCGGCGTCAAGGTCTGGATCTGCAAGAAGGACGATTTCCAGCCGGCGCGCACCAACGCCAGGAGACGCACCAATGCCTCTCATGCCTAAGCGGGTCAAGCACCGCAAACAATCGAAGGGGAACCGCAGCGGCTTCGCCACCTCCGGCACGGAGCTGGCATACGGCGATTTCGGGCTGAAGTCGCTCGATCGCGGCTGGCTCAAGAGCGTGCAGATCGAGGCGTGCCGCGTGGCCGTCAACCGCTTCATGAAGCGCAAGGGAAAGCTCTGGATCCGCTTGTTCCCGGACAAGCCGATCACTCGCAAGCCCATCGAAGTGCGCATGGGCAAGGGCAAGGGCAATCCCGAGTTCTGGGTGGCCGTGGTGCTGCCTGGCAAAATGCTGTTTGAGGTCGGCGGCGTGCCCGACGCCGTGGCGCGTGAGTGCCTGCGGCTGGCGTCCACGAAGCTGGGGCTCCGCACGCAGTTGGTGAGCCGCCGGTAACGGCAGGAGACGTGGCACCCGATGAAGACCAGAGAATTAAGGGAACTGAAGGCGGAGGAGCTCGACCAGCGCATCCGCGAGGTCACGCAGGAGCTGCGTGACCTGCAGCTGAAGCACCGGACGGGCGAGGGCGCCGACAAGCCCGTGCGCATCCGCCTGCTGCGCCGCGAAGTGGCGCGCATGCAGACGGTGGCGCACGTGCGGAAGGCAGGCAAGTGATGGCCGAGACGAAGACAACGACTGAGACGGCGGACCGCGGCAGCCGCAAGCACCGCAAGGGCGTGGTGCTGAGCAAGAGCGGCGACAAGAGCATCGTGGTGCGGTTTGAGCGCCGCCGGCCGCATCCCAAGTACGGCAAGGTGATGCGTCAGTTCAAGAAGTACCATGTGCATGACGAGCGCAACGAAGCCAAGGTGGGCGACCTGGCGGAGATCGCCGAGTGCCGCCCCATGAGCCGGCTGAAGCACTGGCGGTTGGTGGCGGTGACGCCGGCCGCTGAAGGAGCGCAGAAGGCATGATTCAGGAAGGTACCGAACTGGTGGTGGCCGATAACACCGGCGCCAAGCTGGCGATGTGCTTCCGTGTCATCGGCCAGCGCAAGCGCTATGCCCACATCGGCGACGTGATCAAGGTGGCCGTCAAGGAGGCCTTGCCGACCGGTGCGGTCAAAAAGGGTCAGGTCTGCCTGGCAGTGGTGGTGCGCACCGGTCATGCGATCCGCCGCGCGGACGGCTCGGTTGTGCGGTTTGACCAGAACGCCTGCGTGGTGGTGGACGCCAAGCTGAATCCGCTGGGTACGCGCATCTTCGGCCCCGTGGCGCGCGAACTGCGCGACAAGAACTACATGAAAGTGATCTCGCTGGCGCCGGAGGTGGTCTGAATGAGCGTGGCACGCATCAAGAAGGATGACACGGTGTTCGTCACCACGGGCGTCTTCGCCGGACAGACCGGCAAGGTCCTTCGGATCCTGCCCGGCCGCGGCAAGGCCGTGGTCGAGGGCATCAACGTGGCGAAGAAGGCCGTGCCGAAATCGCAGACAGCGCCCCAGGGCGGCTTCGTGCGGCGCGAGGCACCCATCGATCTATCGAATCTCATGCCCTACGATCCGGACAAGAAGATGGGCACGCGCATCACGCGCGAACGACAGGGCGGCCAGCTCACGCGCCGGTCCAAGCGTTCCGGAAAGTTGCTGTAGAGGAGCGGCGAACATGGCCAGACTCAAGGACAAGTATCGCAAGGAACTGGTGCCGGCGTTGCACGCCAAGCTGGGGGTTAAAAACCCCATGCTCGTGCCGCGCCTCACCAAGGTGGTCGTCAACATGGGGTTCGGCATTGTCGAGAAGGACGCGCAGAAGTCGCTCCTTCAGGACTTCGCCGCGCTCACCGGCCAGCTGCCGATGATCTGCAAGGCCCGGAAGAGCATCTCGAACTTCAAGCTTCGCGAGGGCATGGTCATCGGCGCCAAGGTGACCCTGCGCGGCGACCGGATGTACGAGTTCGTCGACCGTCTGATCAACGCGGCGCTGCCGCGCATCCGCGACTTTCGCGGGGTCGCCAACCGCGGTTTTGACGGGCGGGGAAACTACACGCTTGGCCTGAAGGAACAGACAATTTTTCCCGAGATCGCCGGCGGTTCTGGCGGGGGCACGGAAAAGGGCATGGACATCACGTTTGTGACGACGGCCCGCAACGACAAAGAGGCGCGCGAACTGCTGACCCAGCTGGGCATGCCGTTCGCGGGCCGCTGAAAGGGGAGTGGCCGTGGCCAAGACCTGTTTGATTGTAAAGGCGAAACGTAAGCCAAAATTCTCGTCGCGCAAGTACTACCGCTGCTCACGCTGCGGTCGTCCGCGCGCGGTGATGCGCAAGTTCCAGCTCTGCCGTTTGTGTTTCCGCGAGCTGGCTGTGTCCGGACAGATCCCGGGCGTGACCAAGGCAAGCTGGTGAGGGCAGGAAGATGAGTTGGTCGGACCCCATTTCGGATATGTTGACGCGCATCCGCAACGCGCAAAAGGCCGGCATGCCTTCGCTGGATATGCCGGGCTCCCGCCTCAAGGGCGAGATTGCGCGCGTGATGCAGGCCGAAGGCTACATCGCCGGCTACACCCTCACAGGTGAGGGCCGCCGCATGCTGCACATCGACCTGAAGTACAACGAGCTGGCAGAGCCTGCCATTCGCGGCCTGCGCCGCGAGAGCAAACCGGGCTTGCGCCGCTTCAGCGGCTTCAAGGAGATCCCCCGCGTCCTTGGCGGCATGGGCACTGCGGTGCTGAGCACCTCGGGCGGCGTCATGAGCGGCAAGGATGCCCGCCAGCGCAAGCTGGGCGGCGAACTGATCTGCACCATCTGGTAAGGAGAGCGTGATGTCGAGAATCGGCAAACAGCCGGTCGTCGTTCCGGCCGGCGTCACTGTGACCGCCCTGGGCGGGCAGGTGACCGTCAAGGGCCCGCTGGGGCAGCTCGCGCGCGAGCTCCCCAAAGGGATCACGGCGCGCGTCGAGGCCGGCAAGGTCATCGTGGCGCGCACCGACGATTCCCGCGGCCAGAAGAGCTGCCACGGCCTGAGCCGTACCCTGCTCGTGAATATGATCGAGGGCGTGACCAAGGGGTACCGCAAGGAACTCATCATCGAGGGCACGGGCTTCAAGGCCGCAGTGCAGGGGAACAAGCTGCAGCTCTGGCTGGGATTCGCCTCGTCTAAGGAGTTCACCATCCCGGCGGGGATCAAGGTTACCGAGAAGCAGGGTGTGCAGCTCACAGTGGACGGCATTGACAAGGAACTGGTGGGCGACACCACGGCCCGCATCCGCGGGCACTTCCCCGCCGAGCCGTACAAGGGCAAGGGAATCAAGTACGTCGGCGAGCAAATCCGCCGCAAGCAAGGCAAGACCGTCGCGTAAGCGCACCGGGGCAAGCGGAGCATGACATGAGTTTCAATCGCAAGGAACAGCGCACCACACGGCATCGTCGCCTGCGTCAGCGCGTACAGGGCACGGCGGAGCGGCCGCGCATGGCGATCTTCATCTCGAACAGGCACCTGTACGTGCAGTTCATTGATGACCTCGCCGGACGCACGCTGGCGGCCACCACTTCGGGCACGGCCGTCAAGGGGTGCAACTTGGCCACCGCCAAGCAGGTTGGCGCGCTGGCCGCTGAGGCCGCGCTGGCCAAGGGATTGCGGCGGGTGGTGGTGGACCGCGGCGGGTTCCGCTTCCATGGCCGCGTGAAGCAACTGGTCGAGGCGGCCGTATCCGGCGGCCTCAAGATTACCAACGACGCCGCGCCTGCGGCGGAGGTGACGAAGTGAGCGCGATGGATCGAACTTCCAGGAACCAGACCCCCAGCGACGGCCTGGACGAGCGCGTGGTTTTCGTGAACCGCTGCGCCAAGGTTGTGAAGGGCGGGCGCCGCTTCAGCTTCAGCGCCGTGGTGGTCGTCGGCAACGGTGCTGGCAGCGTGGGCTTCGGGTTCGGCAAGGCCAACGAGGTCAGCGACGCCATCCGCAAGGGCGGTGAGGCCGCGCGCAAGCGAATGATCCGCGTCACCATGCACGGCAAGACCATCCCGCACGAGGTCTTCGGCACGTGCGACGGCGGACGCGTACTGCTGAAACCCGCCCCGGACGGCTCCGGCGTAATCGCGGGCGGCGGCATGCGCCCTGTGCTCGAGGCCGCTGGCGTGCGCGATGTGATCGGCAAGTCACTCGGCAGTAAGAATCGCTTGAACGTGGTCAAGGCCACGATCGCTTCTCTTCAGAAACTCCGCTCGGCTGAAAGTATCGCGGCCGCGCGGGCATGACCCGTTTCGATCGTCATCGGAGACAGCACACCATGGATCTCTCCACCCTGACCAACACACCCGGCAGCCGCCGCCGCCGCAAGCGCGTGGGCCGCGGTACGGCCTCGGGCCATGGCCGCCAGTGCGGCAAGGGCCACAAGGGCCAGATGGCCCGCAAGGGCCACAAGCACAAAGCTGCCTTCGAAGGCGGTCAGATGCCCCTGCTGCGACGCCTCCCCAAGCGCGGTTTCACGAACCCGACGCGCACGATGTTCAGCAGTGTGAACGTGGGCGCTCTGGCGGTTTTCGCCGACGGCGTCGAAGTCACCCCCGAACTGTTGCGTGGTGCCGGCCTTGCGCCCAAGAACCCCGACCGCGTCAAGATCCTCGCCGACGGCGCCTGCGCCAGGAAGTTCACTGTTAAGGCGCACGCATTCAGCGCGGCCGCGCGGGCCAAGATCGAGGCCGCTGGCGGATCGTGCGTGACGCTGTAGTCTGCGAATCAGGAGTGTAATTCGTAATTCATAATTCATAATTAGTATTTACGAGTTACGAATTGTACGAGGACACGCCATGCTCGCCGCTTTTGCCAACACCCTCCGCATCCCCGAGCTGCGCAAGCGCATCGGGTTCACTATCGGCCTGGTGTTCATCTGCCGGCTGATCTCCATGGTGCCGACGCCGGGCGTCAACTGGCACGTCTTGGAGGACGCAGCCAGTCGCATGCGCGAGACGGGCGGCCTGATGGGGTGGTTCGACGTCTTCAGCGGTGGCGCCATGAGCCACTGCTCGGTTGGTTTTCTCAGCATCTGGCCCTACATCAGCGCGACGATCGTGATCCAGTTGATGACGGCCGTCATCCCGACTCTGGAGCGCCTTTCCCGCGAGGGCGACACCGGCCGGGCGAAGATTAATCAGTACGCCCGCTACCTCACGCTGGTGATCTGCGTCGTGCAGTCCTACCTGCTGGCTACCGGCCTGGAGAGCGCCGACACGCTCAAGCAGTTCGGCATCAACGTGCCGCTTGTAGATCCGTCCTTCTCCGGCCTTCCCTTCCGGCTGCTGACTGTGCTGGCCATGACCACATCCACCATGTTCGTGGTGTGGTTGGCCGACCAGATCACCCAGCGGGGTATCGGCAACGGCAGCTCGGTGGTGATCATGGTTAACATCTGCAGCCGTCTGCCCACCACGATCTTCGTCACTTGGCAGCGGTATTTCTCGGTCGGCGGCGAAAACGTGTTTGAGTTGGTCCTGCTGCTGCTGGTCGGCGTCCTTGTGGTCATGGGCACGGTGCTGCTGGTGCAGGGGGTGCGCAAGATTCCAATTCACTCCACCCGCCGCGTGGTTGGCAGCAAGACGTACGGCGGCCAGAGCACCTACATGCCGCTGCGCGTGAACTATTCCGGCGTCATGCCGATCATCTTCGCGCAGCCGATCCTCACCTTCGGCGGCGGCGCCCTGAGCAAGATCGCCCCCGAGGCCTTTGCCCGCTGGCCGTTCCTTCAGTCGTGCATGAGCGGCCTGCAGGTGTTTGGCGCGCGCCTCAGCGACATGGGCAGCGGGCTGCACATCGGCTGCTACGCCGCGCTGATCTTCTTCTTCTCGTACTTCTGGGTGGCCACGCAGTTCAACGCCGTGCGCATTGCCGACGATCTCAAGCGCAATGGCTCCTACATTCCTGGGATCCGCCCCGGCATGGGCACGGCCGAGCATCTCGACCAGGTCATGACGCGCGTCACGTTCTTCGGCGCGCTCGGGTTGCTGACGGTTGCGGTCATCCCGCAGGTCCTGGGCGGCCTGTTTCACATCCCGTGGGCCATCTCTTCCTTTTTCGGCGGTTCGAGCCTACTGATCATCGTCGGTGTGGCGCTCGACACGCTGCGGCAGATGGAGTCCCACCTGCTCATGCGCAACTACGACGGCTTCCTCAAATACGGCCGCATGCAGGGGCGGCGGTCAATGTAGGCAGTGGCCAGTCGTCAGGAATCCGTGGGCTGTGAATGGCAAACGGCTTGCAGATGACAGATGGTTTGGTTGCTTGCCGCTTACTGTTCACTGATTACTGTTAACGGTTAGCTCCATCCACCTACCACAGCACGGCCCATCACGATTATGGAAGCAATCATCCTCCTCGGCGCCCCCGGCGCCGGCAAGGGCACAGCGGCGGAACGCCTCGTCCGGCGTCTGGGCGTGCGGCATGTCTCCAGCGGCGACCTGCTGCGCAACGCCGTGAAGGAGGGGACGCCCGCCGGCCGCGAGGCCGACGGCTACATGAAGCAGGGAAAACTGGTTCCGGACGAACTGATTGGCCGCATCATCACCGACCTGCTCGTGGCCGGAGGCCCCAATTTACGCGTGCTGCTCGATGGGTTTCCGCGCACGGTCGGCCAGGCTGAAATGCTGGAACAGGTCATCACCGCCCATCACGGCCGAATCCGCGGCGTGGTGTTGTTGAACGTTCCTGATGCCATCCTGATCGACCGCCTCGCCGGTCGCGTCGTCTGCCCCGGCTGCGCCAAGGGGTACCACGTGCGCAATATGCCCCCCAAGGTCGTCGGCGTCTGCGACGCCTGCGGCGCCAGGCTCGTGCAGCGCAAGGACGACAACCCCGACACCATCCGCAACCGCCTGGCTGTTTTCCGCGCCGACACGGAGCCGCTGGTCGACTGGTACGCCGCCCGCAACCTGCTGATCCGCGTCGACGCTTCCGGCGAGGCGGACGCCGTGAACGAGAGGATCGTCGCGGCGTTGAATTGACGCAATGCACGAAATGCGGGCACGAGTGAAATCTGGACACGAAGGGGGAGAAAGCCGCGCGAAGGGTGCAAAAGGATTTTGGCTGGCGCGCGTTTGGCGCCGGAACAATCCCTTCCGGCTTCTTCGTGATTTCTTCTCTCTCTTCGTGTCCGCTCCGCCGCAACCGCATTGATCTCGGCGTATGGTTTGTCCCCAATGATCGTCTGCAAAAACGACAGTGAACTCGCGGCCATGCGCGTCAGCGGTCGGATCGCCGCCCGCGTGCTGCAGCGGCTGGCCGCGGCCGTGGCGCCCGGACTGACTACGCGGGAACTGGACGAGCTGGCGCGGGAGTTGATCCGCGCAGCCGGCGCCACCAGTGCGTTTCTCGGCTATCGCGGCGCTCCGGGTGCGGTGCCGTTCCCCGGCGCGATCTGCGTCTCCGTGAATGAGGAGGTCATCCACGGCATCCCAGGCCCGCGGCGCATCCAGGCAGGCGATCTGGTCTCCATCGATGTGGGCGTCCAGTTCGAGGGGTTCATCGGCGACACCGCCACCACGGTGATGGTCGGCGCAGTGGCGCCGGAATGGGAGCTCCTGGCTGCGACCACGCGTCATGCGCTGGAGGCGGGGATCGCCGCGGCGCGCGCCGGTGCGCACCTGTCCGACGTATCGCACGCGGTGGAGCAGGCCGTGATGGCTGGCAACTGCCGCGTGGTGCGCGAGTTCGTCGGCCACGGCGTGGGGCGCGAATTGCACGAGGAGCCGCAGGTGCCAAACTACGGCCGCCCCGGACACGGTCCTGTGCTCAAGCCCGGCATGACGTTCTGCATCGAGCCTATGGTGAATCTGGGCGGTGCGGCGGTGGAAATTCTTGCGGACCGCTGGACGGTCGTGACGCGCGACCGCCGCGCCTCCGCGCATTTCGAGCACACGATCGCCGTCGGCCCTGCGGATGCGGAGGTCCTGACGCGCGCGTAGTCGCCCCGCCGTTTCCGGACGAAAAATTTTTAGAAATTTTTTGTGATGGACTTCGGTGTGTGCGATCAGCTATCCTAATTCTCTTTTGGAACAGGGAAACGAAGCCATGAAAGTTCGCAGTTCCGTACGGCGAATGTGCGAGCGCTGCCGCGTAGTGCGGCGGCGCGGGATTGTGCGCATCATCTGCACCAATCCGCGTCACAAGCAACGCCAGGGCTAGCTGGAGAATTCGAACATGCCGCGATTGATGGGTGTCGACATTCCGGACAGGAAGCGTGTGGCGTACGCGCTGGCCTACCTCTTTGGCGTGGGGATCACCCGCGCCCACGTGGTTGTGGCGCAGTGCAAGATCGATCCGGCGAAGAAGGCCGGCGACTTGACGCCCGACGAGATCCGCCACATCACCGCCTTCATACAGGAGCATTTCCGCGTGGAAGGCGACCTGCGGCGCGAAGTTTCCCAGAACATCCGCCGTCTGATCAGCATCGGCTCGTACCGCGGCCAGCGCCACAAGCGCGGCCTGCCGGTCCGCGGCCAGCGCACGCGTACGAACGCGCGTACCCGCAAGGGCGCGAAGAAGACGGTTGGCGCCGTCCGCGACAAGGCCGTCCGCCAGGCCATCAAGGGCGAGACGAAGAAGGAAGGTTGATCTCTCCGAGACGCCGATTGGCCTAGGTCGAGCGGCGCCATTCACGAGGCTGACGCATGAGCGAAGAAATCACCAAGCAGGAAGCGCCCGCGGCGCCGTCCGCCACCCCCGCCACCCCCGCCACGAGCGAGGCGGCTGCCATCCTGAGCGATGGCGACGACGCCAAGGCCAAGGCTGCGGCCGACGCCAAGGCGCGCAAGAGCAAGGCTAAGTCGATCCCGTCCGGCATTGCTTTTGTCCGGTCGTCCTTCAACAACACTCTCGTTTCCATTACTGACGCGCGCGGCGGTGTGATCGCGTGGAGCTCGGCCGGCAAGGCTGGCTTCCGCGGTTCGCGCAAGTGCACGGCGTTTGCGGCCACCATGGTGGCGCAGGACGCGGCCCGCCAGGCGGTGGCCAAGGGGATGCACGAGGTCGAAGTCCGTGTGCAGGGCGCTGGCGCCGGCCGCGAGTCGGCCGTGCGCGCCATCCAGTCCGCCGGGATTCAAATCAGCATGGTCCGCGATTGCACGCCGATCGCGCACAACGGCTGCCGCGCGCGCAAGAGAAGGAGAGTCTAATGGGTAGGTACACAGGCCCAGCCTGCCGGCTTTGCCGCCGTGAGGGGATGAAGTTGTTTCTGAAGGGTGCGCGCTGCTACATGGCCAAGTGCGCGATCGATCAGGGGCATGGCGCTCCCGGCATGCACGTCGCCCGCCGCCGTGCCCGCAAGATGTCGGAGTACGGCACGCAGCTGCGCGAGAAGCAGCGCCTGCGCCGTCAGTACGGGATGCAGGAAGTGCAGTTCAAGCGGTTCTTCCGCGAGTCGCTGCGCCGCGAGGGCGTTACTGGCGAACTGCTGCTGCAGATGCTGGAACTCCGCCTCGACAATCTCGTGTACCGCCTTGGATTTGCCGCCTCGCGCCGCGCCGCGCGTCAGTTCGTGCTGCACCGCCACATTGCGGTCAACGGCCGGCTGGCCAACGTGCCGTCGATCGTGCTGAAGGCCGGCGACGTGGTCGAGGTGCGCAATCAGGCCCGCAGTCGCGATCTCGCCACCCGGGCGATCGAGGCCGCCACCACGCAACAGACCCCCGCGTGGCTGGGGATGGACAAGAAGGCTTTCCGTGGCGAGGTGCTGTCTGTGCCGACGCGCGAGCAGATCGCGCCGATCGTCAATGAGCAGGCGGTCGTGGAACTCTATTCGCGCTAGGCAATGCGAGATGGGCGCGCCGCACGGATCATCGTGCGTTACGCGCTGAAAGGAAGAACATGCCGATCCGACTCAGCCGATTTGAGATGCCGAAGCGCGTGGCCAAGGACGAGGCCACCGCTACTACCACCTATTCGCGTTTCGTGGCCGAACCCTTTGAGGTTGGCTACGCCCGCACGGTGGGCAACTCGTTGCGCCGTGTGCTGCTCTCCTCGATCGAGGGTGTGGCCATCACCTCCGTGCGCATCAAGGGCGCCGCGCACGAGTTCTGCGCGCTGCCCGGCGTCAGCGAGGACGTCACGGACATCATCCTCAACCTCAAGCGTGTCCTGCTGCGCAGCTACAACCGCTCGTCGCGCTGGATCACGCTGAAGCGCAAGGGGCCCTTCACGGTCACGGCTGCCGATTTCCAGATCGACAACAGCGTGGAGGTGATCAACCCCACCCAGCACATCGCCACCCTGGACGCCGACGGCGAGCTGAACATGGAAGTCGAAATTCGCACCGGCCGCGGTTTCTTCCCGGCCGAGTGGAATAAGACCACCGAGCAGGAGATCGGCCGCATTCCGGTCGATAGCATCTTCTCGCCCGTTGCGCGCGTGAACTTCGCCGTGGAGAATACCCGCGTCGGCCAGCGCACAGACTACGAGAAGCTGATCCTCGACGTCTGGACCGACGGCCGCGTGACGCCGGACGACGCCCTCAAGACCGCCGCCGCCGTGCTGCGCCATCACTTGGACGTCTTCGTGGACTACAGCGAAGAAGTCGTCGAGTTCGAGGAGGCCGAGCGCAAGGTGGACGAGGAGCGCGACCGGATCCGCAAGGTGCTCAACATGAGCGTCAACGAGATCGAGCTCAGCGTGCGCGCCGCCAACTGCCTCAACAACGCCAACATCACCTCGGTCGGCGAGCTGGCGCTGAAGTCCGAGGCGGACATGCTCAAGTACCGTAACTTCGGGAAGAAATCGCTCAACGAGATCAAGGACAAGCTGCAGGAATTGGGGCTTTCGCTGGGCTACAAGTTCGACGCCGAGATGCTCGAGATCATGGCAGCGGCGAAGAAGAAGAGCGCCACCGAGGAATAATTCCGGCCCGGGGCACCGGTCTCCGCATCGCCCACAGGAGCGTTCAAGTCATGCGCCACAGAAGAATTGCGAAGAAGTTCGGCCGGTCCAAGTCCCACCGGGAGCAGATGCTGGGTTCGCTCGTCGCCAACCTGATCCTGCGGAGCCGCATCCAGACGACGCTGGCCAAGGCCAAGGCCGCCCGCCCCGATGCGGAGAAGATGGTGACGCTCGCCCGCAAGGGGACGCTCGCCGCGCGCCGTCTGGCCGCAGCGCGCCTGCGCAGCCCGTCCGCCGTGGCTACCCTGTTCGACCAGGTTGTCCCCGCGCTGGCCGGTCGCAACGGCGGCTTCACCCGTATTGCCAAGCTGGGCCAGCGCGCCAGCGACGGTTCGACCATGGCGATCCTGGAATGGGTCTCGGTCGTAACTCCGGCACCGGTTGCGGACACGACGAACGACGACGCCGCAGCCAAGCCGAAGAAGGACGGCAAGGTTAAGAAGGCAGCCGCGAAGACGGCCTAGCCTTTTGATTTCTCGATCCCCACCGTGAATGCGGCGGCCCATCTCAACGGCGGTGAGGTCCATCCGGACGAAGCCGCCGTTTCGATTCCAGTAGCGGACAGCGGACAGCCTGACGTGGTCAGGCCGCCGCGCATGCTGGCCCTGATGCTGGCAGCTCTGGGTGTGGTGTTCGGCGACATCGGCACCAGCCCGCTCTACGCGCTGCGCGAGTGTTTCACCGGTGTGAACCGGCTCCCGCTGGCGGAGGGCGGCGTGCTAGGCGCCGTCTCGCTGGTCTTCTGGCTGCTGGTGCTCGTCGTCTGCGTCAAGTACATCCTGTTCGTGTTACGCGCGGACAACCACGGCGAGGGCGGCATCGTCGCGCTCCAGGCGCTGGTGGTCCGGCTCGGACCGCGGCGTCTGCGCAACGGCGTGTTGCTGGCCATGGTCGGTGCGGTTGGCGCGGCCCTGCTGTTCAGCGACGGCGTCATCACCCCCGCTATTTCCGTGCTCAGTGCCGTGGAAGGCGTGATGGTCTTCGCGCCGGGACTGAAGTGGGCGATCATTCCGCTGACGCTGCTTGCTCTGACGCTCCTCTTCCTGCTGCAGTCCCGCGGCACTACGCGCATCGGCCTGCTGTTCGGCCCGGTAATGCTGCTCTGGTTCGGCGTCTGCGCCGCGCTGGGCCTGCAGGCGATCATGCATTATCCCGCCATCCTGCGCGCGCTCGACCCGCTCTGCGCCGTGCGCATGATGCGCGACAACGGATGGGTCGGCTTCGCGCTCATGGGCACAGTCTTCCTGGCGCTGACCGGCGCAGAAGTGCTCTACGCCGACATCGGCCACTTCGGCAAGCAGCCCATACGGCGCACCTGGTTCGCACTCGTGTTTCCCGCGCTCTTCCTGAACTACATGGGGCAGGGCGCCTTCCTGTTGCATGAAATCCACGAAAGCCGGACGGCCGTGGCGCCCGACAACCTCTTCTACCTGCTCGCGCCGGCCTGGTTTGTGCCGCCGCTTGTGGCGCTGGCCACAGCCGCCACGGTGATCGCCTCGCAGGCCGTCATTTCGGGAACCTTCTCACTGGCGCGCCAGGCCGTGCAGCTCGGCTTCTGGCCGCGCATCCGCATCGTGCACACCTCTGCGAGCACGATCGGGCAGGTCTACGTGCCATTCATCAACTTCGCTCTGTTTGCCTTCACCGTGGGGGCGATTCTTTACTTCAAGGACTCCACTAGCATGGCCGCGGCCTACGGCATCACGGTTTCCGCCACCATGCTGATCACCTCCTGCCTCATGCTGCTGCTCGCGCCGGGGCTCTGGCCGGGCGTGCCGCGGACCTTGCTGTACGGCGTCGGCGCGTGCTTCCTGCTGCTCGACATGGCGCTTTTCGGCGCGAATATGTGGAAGGTGATGTCCGGCGGCTGGGTGGTGGTGCTGCTGGCCGTCTGCATCGTGACACTGATGCTCGTCTGGATCCGGGGCCGCGCGTTCCTGCGCCGGACGGTTGAGGCCCAGTCATTTCCTCTGACGGACTTTGTGGCGGACGTGGAGCAACTGCAGCCGGTGCGCGTTCCTGGTACGGCGGTCTTCTTCTCGGGCAGCGTGACGGCGGCTCCGCGCGCGCTGCTGCACAACTACCGGCATAACAAGATCCTCCACGCCCGCACGCTGGTCGTGGCTGTGCTCATGGAGGAGGTCCCCACCGTGTCGGCCAGGGAGCGCGCCGAGATCCTGCCGTTGGGACAGGGATTTACGCGCATCACCCTGCGCTTTGGCTTCATGGAAACGCCCACGGTCCCCGAGACGCTTGCGCGGCTCGACCTGCCCGACGGGCCGTTCGATCCCGACCGCGCCAGCTACTTCCTCGGCAAGGAGTCGCTCGTCCTCTCCCGCCGCAGCCGGCATGGCTACTGGCACCGCCGCATCTTCACCCTCCTGGCGCGCAACGCCCAGAGCGCCGCGGCCTTCTTTGGCCTGCCGACTAACCGCGTGGTTGAGCTGGGCGTGCAGGTGGAGCTCTGACATTCATCTTTCGGATCAGTTATCGGCGTCGGGGTCGCGATCAGAATCGACACAATCTGGAATAGATAATTGAGGTATCTCGGGTTTGACTTGTCGACTCCGATACCGATCGCGATACCGGCCCCGATGAGATCAGCATTGCGCAGCGCCAAGGGCCAGCGACACGGGATGCAGGCCATGCTGGACAGTCCTTACCCCAGGATTGTCACACCCTGATGCGTGTGCTATTGTCCGGCATCGGGTCGGCGGTTCGGTTGAACGTCGACCGCTGGGTTCCGCAGGCCAGTAGCTCAGTAGGACAGAGCACTAGATTCCTAATCTAGGGGTCGCCGGTTCGACTCCGGCCTGGCCTACCACTCCGTGTTCGCGCAAGAGGTGACTCATGAGCGATGCGACGATTCCGCCGGTCGGATCCGAGCCGGATGACTCCGCCATGTCCCGCGCCGAACTGCACATCGAGCGCGAGAAGATCCAGATTGAGCGCGAGCGCCTGACCCTGGAGCGCGAGCGCATGGCCGCCGAGCGCGAGCGCTGGAAGAGCGAGGCCGAGTTGAAGCCGCGCGCCGAGGGGCGCGGCATCGCCTACAGCACCCTGGTCTTCGTCGGGATCATCTGCGTGCTCACCGGCATCATCGCCGGACTTTTCTCCGGAGGCGTGCGCGCGCCGCGTGCGTCGGGACTCGTTGGACTGGAGGCGCTGACCGGCAGGAACGCCACCAATTCCGCGGCTGGCGTAAAATCCATTCTCCTGCGCCCGGTCGAAACCAGCAATGGGGGCAAGGCGTATTTGCTGATTGTGGACTGAAGATGAGCATCTTCCGAGCCTACGACATCCGCGGCGAGTTTGGGCGCGAGTTCGACAACGACACGGCTTATCGCATCGGGCGCTGCCTGCCGGGACTGCTGGATGCCCGGCGCGTGCTGGTCGGCCGCGACGCGCGCCTCTCCTCGGCCGGGTTGCACGACGCGCTCGGCCGCGGGCTGATCGAGTCTGGCGCGGACGTGGACGACCTGGGGCTTGCCACCACGCCGATGGTCTATTGCTTCACAGCGCGCGATGGCTACGACGCCTCGGTGCAGATTACCGCCTCGCACAATCCGCCGGCGCACAATGGGTTTAAAATCTCCCGCGCCGGCGCACGGCCGGTCGGGTTCGACACCGGCCTGGCGGAACTCGAACGCCGCGTGGCAGGTGACCTGCCGCCGCTGGCCGCGCAGGCCGGGAGGTTGCGCCAGACGCCGCGGCGTGACGCATTCATCGATTTTCTGCGCCCGTGGATCCCGGACCTCTCCGGTCTGCGCATGGCGGTGGACTGCTCCGATGGTATGGCCGGCCTGGTCGCGCGCGATCTCTTTGGCAGACAGGCCCTCTACCGGAATGACACACCCGACGGACGGTTTCCGCACCACGGGCCCAACCCGCTGGAGGCCGGCAACCGTGTGCAGTTGGCCGCCCTCATCCGCGAGCAGCGCCTTGATGTGGGTGTGATTTTCGACGGCGATGCCGACCGCGTGATGTTTCTCGACGAGGCCGGCGCGTTCATCCAGCCGGACTATCTGATTCCGTTGATCGCCGGGCGTTTCCTGCGGACCGCGCCGGGCGCGATCGTGCTCTGCGACATCCGCACGTCGCGTGGCGTCATAGAGGCGCTGGTCGCAGCCGGCGCCCAGCCCGTACTCTGGAAGGTCGGCCACGCCTTTGCCAAGCAGAAGTTGCGCGAGATCGGCGCCGTCTGCGGCGGCGAACTGGCGGGCCACTATTATTTTCGCGATTTCTTCTGTTGCGACTCCGGTGA
This sequence comes from uncultured bacterium, assembly GCA_903916675.1. Classification (GTDB taxonomy): domain Bacteria; phylum Verrucomicrobiota; class Kiritimatiellia; order RFP12; family CAIWXQ01; genus CAIWXQ01. The sequence goes on from CAIWXQ010000045.1 coordinate 73,979, forward strand.
GTTGGCGGCGTTGGTCGTGCTCGGAGAACTGGCAGCCGCGCACCGGCGCGGTCTGAGCTTCCGGCAACTGCTGGCGCCGGTCTGCCGCTACGCCAATTCCGGCGAGGTCAATTTTGCCATCACGCGCAAGGCAGATGCCATGGCTGCGGTGCGCGCGGCGTTGCTCGCCGAAACGGCGCCACAGCGCGAACTTGACTTCGATGGCGTGCGGCTGGACTTCCCGGAGTGGTGGATCAGCCTGCGCCCTTCCAACACTGAGCCGTATCTGCGCCTGATTCTGGAAGCCGACACGCCGGCGCTCCTTGCCGCACGTCGTGCGCAGGTGGAGCGGCTGCTCGCGCCATTCGCGGAACAAAGGCAGTTCGCGGACTCCGGTCGCGTCGAGCAGATGAATTCCGCCACGCGAACCGCAAATTGACGGCCACCCACCCGCAGAGTGGTGAGAGGGGCCTTTCAAAATCAGTATTTGAAGGATCTGCGGTTTTGCGGTCTACCTGGTGAACTCGTCGCCGGCAGCTTGTGATGCAACCCGACCTTATTTTCCCCATGCCTGCCGCATATATTTCAAGCTAGCCACAAGGGCGGCGGCGGGAACACGGGAATCCGGCTCGAAGACGCGCAACACGGGCGCTGAAGCGTAGAAGGCGAACGCTTCGAACGGCAGGTTTCCCTGCGACGGAGGCAAGTGGTCGTCGGCCAGTGGCAGCACATCGTGGATGTGCAGGCCGACGGTGTGGGGCAAGAGGCGTTCGGCGCATTCGCGATGGCGGATCCAGCCGAGGTTTTCGCGCACCTGGCCGTGTCCGAGGTCGTGCCAGTAGGCGAGGCTCGGCGCGGGGTAGCGCTGCTTCAGCTCCAGCATCTCCTCCTCGGTCGGCACGGCTTCCCAGGAGGGGAGATTTTCGAGGCAGAGCGTGAGGTTGAGCGAGGCGCAGCGCGGCAGCAGCAGGTCGAGCGAACGGCAGAGTGCATCGAGATGTTTGCGGGCCAGGCGGGCGCGGCGGCGTTGGTTGCGCCGCAGCAACTTCGTATAGCGCGGGCTGTCCAGTCCGTCTTCTTCTGCCGCCTCGATCAGTTCGTCAGATGCGGGCTCAATCGGGATCCGTCCGGCGTGAACCACCACGGCGTGGGCGCCCATCTCGGCCGCGAATGCCAGGGTCCGCTGCAGCAGGACAATGGCCATGGCGCGGTCGTCCTCGTCGCGCGAAGCCAGCAGGTAGAGTTCCGGGTGGCCGGCCGGCGCGCCGATGGGATAGGGCGCGTACGCATGGACGCTGCCGACTTTGACCTGCCCGGCGGCCACGCGCCGGTGCACCCCCTCGGCCTGGATTTCGCTGAGGCGGTAGCCGAGTTCCACGCCGGAGAATCCGAGGGAAAGGATCTCGTCGATCATTGCCTCGCCGGTGGCATGGCGGTCGGTATTCCAGTTGGTGGAGAGGTGAAAGTCCAGCATAGAAGTACGCCAGGATTCACGATTAAAGATTCGGGATACAGGATACCGGATAACGGCGGGAAAGTCAGTTGGACTTCTTGATCCAGAATTCCGGCTCCGATGTTCTTCGGTTACCCGGGATAAATTCCTGAAGCCCTCGAAAACAAAAACGACCCGCCGGCCGTTGCCCGACGAGCCTTTTTTGTTTGTGGGGCACCTTACGGATTGGCGCTGCGACGCGCGCGGGCGCGTGCGCGTGCGCGGGCCGATTTCCGGCGCTGCTTTTCGCTCGGCTTCTCGAAATAGCGGGTCGCGCGAAGCTGCTTCATCAGACCCTCTTTATCGAGGATCTTCTTCATGCGCTTCAGCGCGCGGCCAACGTCTTCGCCTCTCTTCAGACGAATCTGGATCACGTAACTCACCCCCCCTCGCAACCCATGGCCGGCGCGCGGCAAACCGGCGTCTCGATCCGTGGGTTCCGTGATGCGGACACCATACCGGATCAGCGGGCGCAGCGTCAATGAACGAATGGAACAGATCGGACCAGTCTGCCTGACGGCCTATTGCTTCCGCAGGCGGTCCACGGACGATTGCGGCAGGTAGACGCGGCCGGTGGATTCGGACAGCACTACGAGGCCGTCGAGGCGCTCCTCGCGTCCATTGCGCAGTAGGAGGTTCCGGTTGATGGGCAGGCGGGCTGTGCCGACGACCAGCACGGGGTGGGCGGGGTCGGCGGTGTCGACCCTGGCGGAGGGGAAGGCCTGCAGTGCGTCCACAAAGAGTGTGCGCGTCAAGGCCGGCAAATCGAGTTGCAGGGCGTGCGCCATGGCGTGGGCGACGTCGGTGTTGTCGATCAGTCCCACGGGCCTGCCGGGCCCGTAGCTCCAGAGCGGCACATCCACGCCGGTGTGGCCAAACGAAGTCCAGCCGATGGCGGTGTGCTGGCGCGAAACGACCTCGTCCAGCGCGCGTTCCAGGCCGAGTCCGGCGGCGCGGGAGGCGATCTCGCTGGCCTCGTCGGTGGTCAGACGGATGCTCCACCACGCGTCGACGTGCGCCATGATATTGGCGACAGACTGGTCGGCGCCGATCTTGGCGGCGAGCGCCTTGGCGGAGAGCTGCATGCCGGCGAGCGGGGCGGTGAGGTTGGCGGCGCTGCGCGGTGTGCGGGTGCGCTGGCCGATGGTGAGCCCGCCGGTGTCATGATCGGGACAGGCGATCACCAGCGTGCGGCCGCGCCCCTCGCCGGACGCGAACGCCATGGCGACGGCCACGGCGTCATCGAAGGCCTGGAAGTCGTGCATGGCGCGCGCGGGGTCGTTGGCATGCGCGGCGCGGTCGACCTGGCTGCCTTCCACCAGCAGGAAGAACCCGTGGCGGTTTTGCTTGAGCAATGCGAGGGCCTTGGCGGTCATCTGCGCCAGCGACGGCTCTTCGGGCGCAATGGCCGCACGGTCAATCTCCGGGGCGAGATCGTTGGGCGCGAAGAGCCCCCAGACCTTGCCGGTGGAGACACCTTCCATCTCGGCAGCGGTGGTGACGATTCGCACGCCGTGCGCCTGCAGCACGCGCTGCGGGGATTCGTTGGTGGCGCCGGAAGAGGGGCGCAGCATTTCGCGGCCACCGCCGAAGACCACGTCGAGATCCTGATAAAGCATCTGTTCGCGGATGACGGCGTCTGATTTGCGCGAGGCGGTGTGGGCTACAAATCCGGCAGGAGTGGCATCCCAGACATCCACGGTCACGACCAGTCCCACGCTGCGGCCCGAGCGCTTGGCTCCTTCAAGCACCGTGGCGATCGGCTGCCCGGGCGCGTAGGTGAGGTCGGCGGGGCGAAAGGGGGCATCTGGTGCGGGCGCGACGCCGAGGCTGCCGTTGTCCGTCTTGACGCCGCAGGCGAGGGCCGTGGCGGCAGCGGCGGAGTCTGTGACCAGGCTGTCGGCCGAGTGGGTCCGGACCGCGCCGGACTGGATCAGATCCAGGGCCAGCGGCCCGCCGCGGCACCAGCGCGTGAGCGTCGCCATGCTCTGCGAGCACCCGTCAGGGATCAGCACAATCACGTTGTTGGCATCGGAGCGGAGATCCGGCATCGGCTTCCACAGCGAAGGAAGGCGTGAGACGGCCCAGACGGCTGCGCCGATTCCGATCAGGAACAGCAGGAGGCGAATGCGCGTGCGCAGAAAGTTCATGGCGAAATAGTATAGCATAAGTCGGAAGCGGGCGCGGTGCAGGGCCGACCGTTGAGGACACAGAGTTCGCAGAGGAGATTGAGCACACAGAGAGGCTAACCCGGAACAACACTCGGCGTGCTCATCCCGGCTCAATGGCCTCTGTGTTCGCCTTTCCTCCGGATTCATTCCGATAGCGACCCTGTCGTTGGCAACGTGCTATGCTATTCAAAACGCATGCAGAACGGACGCGCGGTGAATACGGTTGAAGTTAAACGCGGCAGCACTTTCCGGCGCCTGCTCGCCTTTGCGGGGCCGGCTTACCTGGTCAGCGTTGGCTACATGGACCCTGGTAACTGGGCCACGGACATCGAGGGTGGCGCGCGGTTCGGGTACGCGCTGCTCTGGGTGCTGCTGCTCTCCAACGGCATGGCGCTCCTGCTGCAGGTGCTGGCTGCGCGGCTGGGAGTGGTCACCGGCTACGACCTGGCGCAGGGCTGCCGCCGCGAATATCCGCGGCTGGTGAACGTGATCCTCTGGCTGCTGTCCGAGATCGCGATCGCGGCTACAGACCTGGCGGAGATCCTCGGAACCGTGATCGGCCTGAACCTGCTCTTTGGCCTGCATCTGATGTGGGGGTGCGCGGTGACCGCGTTCGACACCTTCCTGCTGCTGGCGATCCAGCGGCTGGGCGTGCGCCGGATGGAAGCCTTCATCCTGATGCTGGTCAGCACGATCGCGGCCTGCTTTCTGGTCGAACTGTTCTTCGCCAAACCCGACTGGGGTGCAGCCATGGCGGGGCTAAGGCCGGCCTTTCCCCTGCCGCCCGGCGCGCTGTACGTCGCCGTCGGCATCATTGGCGCTACGGTCATGCCCCACAACCTGTTCCTGCACTCCGCGCTGGTGCAGACGCGCGCCATCGATCGTACGCACACGGGCCGCGCGGAGGCCTGCCGGTTCAACCTGATCGACTCGGTGGTGGCGCTCAACGGCGCGTTCCTGGTAAACGCTGCGATCTTGATCATGAGCGCGGCGGATTTTCACACCCGTGGCATCGTCGTGACGGAACTGCAGGAGGCACACACGCTGTTGGCGCAGTTGCTGGGCGGCACCGTGGCGCCGCTGGCGTTCGGCATCGCGCTGCTGGCGTCCGGCCAGAGTTCCACGCTCACGGGGACCATCTCCGGTCAGGTGGTCATGGAGGGTTTTCTCGACATCCGGCTGCGACCATGGATCCGGAGGATGATCACGCGTTGCGCCGCGCTGGTCCCTGCCGTGGCGGTGATCTGGCTGTTCGGCAGCGGCGGTACGTTCCGGCTGCTGATTCTCTCGCAGGTGGTCCTGAGCCTGCAACTCCCGTTCGCCGTGATTCCGCTGGTGCAGTTCACCTCGCAGCGCGAAAAGATGGGGGCCTTCTCGAATCCGCCATGGGTGCGCCTGCTGTCCTGGCTGACAGCGGGGATCATCGTGGTGCTGAACATCTGGCTCGTGGCACAGACCGTGGGCGACACTATGGCTGCGCTGCCGTGGTGGGCGCAGGGTGCCGCCTGGGTGCTGGCGTGCGCGCTGGTCGGGTTGCTGGGCTATCTGCTGCTGGCGCCACTGCTCGGCCGCCGCGTCGTCTGGCCGGCGGTGGAGGCGGGTGCCGCCGCGGTCCGGGTGATGCGGACGCCGTCGCTGCGCCGTATCGGCGTGGCCTTGGAGCACGGGCCGGGCGACGACGACGCGCTGGTCATGGCCCTGACGCTGGCGCAGGCCCAGCAGGCACGGATCGTGCTACTGCATGTGGTGGAGTCTCCGGGCAGCATGGTTTACGGCGCGTCGTCCGACAGCCTGCACGGCCGGCGCGACCAGGCGCACTTCGAGGAGATCGCGCGCGGTATCGAGGGCCCGGACCGGCCGGTGGACGTGGTGGTGCGCAGCGGCGCCGCGGTGGAGACGATCGTGGAGCTGACGCGCGAACTGGAGTTGGACATGCTGGTCATGGGTGCGCACGGTCACCGCGGCTGGCGGGATCTTGTCTTCGGCGAGACCGTCACCGGTGTGCGCCATGCGCTGACCATCCCCGTGGTGGTCGTTCGCGCTGGCAGCCCTGCCGGAACCAGCGGGAAATAATCGCCTGTGCGATCAGTGGTCGTCGTGGGACCGGTCGCGTCGTGAATTGTCATCGGACGGCTGGCCCTGATTTCCCGCACTGCGGTCGCTCCCGCGCGAAGAAGTCGTGGGCTCCGCGGTGGTCGTCGTCTGGCGGCTGCGCTCCGGTTGCGCGACCGTCGGCGTTCCCTCTCGTGACGGCGCGACATACGGGGCAGTCGTGCTGCGTTCGTGCTGCCGTGGGGTTTCCACAACCGGCTGGCTGACGGGTGCAATCGCGGTCGGTGGTGTGGATCTGATCGTCTGTCGGCTGGTATCGGCCGGCGTCGAATTGACGGTGGCTTGTGGCGAAGGAGTCGCTGGCGTCGTGGGCGCGATAACTGCCGGCGTTGTGACATGACTGGTCGGCTTCTCGCTCTCGACCGGTTGCGTACGGCCAGATTTAGGCGTGTTTGCGGGCGTCACGCCGGGGGTCGGCGGGAATGGCCGGTTCTCCGATTTCGCGTTGTCAACCGCTGGCTGGGGGGGGGGTCTTGGCGTGGTGGACGTGTCAGGGGTTGTCGACGAGGGCACTCTGGTTGTCGGTGGCGTGGTGGTTGTTGGTGTTGTGACCGCTGGCGTCCTGTGCGGCGACGGTGGCGTGATTGTGGCGGTCGCAGGCGGCATAACCGGCACGGACGGTATCGAACGGTCCGGCTTTCGGGTGACGGCCGGTGACGACACCGTGGCGGGCGCCTCCAGCCGACTCCGTGTCTCGCGCCGGGTGTGCGTTTCCTCGGCCTGCTGTGCGGCCTTCTGGCGTGCGCCGGCATCCAGGTGTTCGAAACGCACGGTCGCGGCGCCTGGCGAGGCGACAACCACGCTGAGCGGCCGCGCGAGCTGCTGCGTCCGGCGCTGCGGCTCCGGCAGGCGCGCGACGCGCGCCTCCTGCTCGCGGAAGGTGCGGGCAGGGCGCAGGGTGTGGTCGTCATGGCGGTGGGTGTACTCCAGCCGCTCGTGTTCTTCCCAGCGCGGCTCGGCGCGATGGTCCCATCGGGTATGGACGTAGACGGAGTCGTACCATCCGCCAATGCGCACGCACTCGTACCACGGGTAAATGCCCGCCCGTACGTAGACGTCGTCGTAGTAATCGCCGAAATAATAGTGGGCGTAGCGTGGGCAGGCGAACAGGTTGGCGGACAGCACGCCGACATCCACCACGATCCCCGGCGAGAAGCGGAAGCTTGCGCCGATCGAGGCGGGGCGCAAGAAGCAGACCGGCGCGAACAGCATGCCGCGATGCTCCAGCGTGTAGTCCCAATGCCCTTCCGCGAAGACGTAGCCGCGGGGCGTGCGGATGTAATGCGAAGGGGTCCAGAGCCATCCTTGGCGCTGGTGCAGCCAGTAGCCGGCGCGCAACGAGTAGCGGCCTTGAGCCCAGTACCAGCAGCTCGGCACCCAGGCGTCGTCCGGTGTGGGCGGCGCGCCGGGCGGCAGGATGTCCGCAACCGCGGGCGGCGCGGGAAGGTAGACGGTCTCCTGCGCGGTGGCGGTGGTCCAGTAGCCCGGCACCCATTGCCAGCCGGTCGCCACACGCGTCCAGTAGCCCGGCATCCAGGTTTTGCTTGGCGGCGCAATGCGCCAGCAGCCGCTCACCCAGATGTAGCCGGCGCGATCCGTGTCCCAGCTCCAGTAGCCGGGCGCCCAGACGGTGGCGCTGTCGGCCGGCCGGTCGGCCGGCGGCGTTTCGATGAGGTTGGCAGGCGGCTGGGCAGCCACGATGGTGTCCGGCTGATCCTGCATGTCCACCGGTTGCGCAAAGGCCTCATGCACCGGACCGCGGGTGAGGACCTCCGGCTGTTCCTGGGTCGGAAGCGGCGGCAGGTCAGAGGGCTCGGCGGCTGTTGTGACCGGTGCAACGGGCGCGGACGGATAATTGGCAGGGAACTGCTGTTGGACAACGACGGGTGGGCGGGCGGGAGGCGGCAATGGCCCAGGGTGGTAGTAAGGGTTTGGTTCGACGATGCAGCCGGTTAGCAACAGCGCGGAAGAGAGCAGAAATGTCAGGCGGGTGGTTGTCATGGTGTTCTCCGATATCCGGGTGTCGGACAAATCAAGTGTGCGTCACGTTGGCGGCTGTGATGGCCGTGCGAGCCGGGGCGGTGTTCGTTATTTCAGCTGCGAAGCGGCAAAGTCCCAGTTCGCCAGGTGTTCCAGGAAGATCTGGACAAAATCTCTGCGGCGGTTCTGGTAGTCGAGGTAGTAAGCGTGCTCCCAGACGTCACAGGCCAGCAGCACGGTTTGCCCGTGTGCGAGCGGCGTGTCGGCGTTGGCGGTCTTGACCACCTTCAGCGCATCGCCATCCTGTGCCAGCCACGCCCAGCCGCTGCCGAACTGCGACACAGCTGCGTTTAGGAAGGCGTTGGTGAAAGAATCATAGCTGCCAAACGATTTCTCGATCCGCGCAAGCAGCGCGCCGGAGGGCTTGCCGCCGCCGTTTGGCTTCATGCTCTGCCAGAAGCAGGTGTGGTTCCAGACCTGCGCGGCGTTGTTGAAGATGGCCGTGTTTTCCGGCGCGCCGGCGGATTTTTTCACAATCTCTTCCAGCGGCATGCCAGCCCATGGTGTGCCGGCAACCAGCTTGTTGAGATTGTCGAGGTAGGTCTTGTGATGCTTGCCGTAATGGAACCCTAAGGTCTTGGCCGAGATGTACGGCTCCAGGGCGGTTTCGGCGTACGGCAACAATGGAAGCTGGAAGCCCGGCGCATCCGCGGCCAAAACCTGCATTCCTGCGGCCAGAGAAAGAACGCAGGCACTCGGCAAGGAGAAGAGCGGTTTCATGGGAGAGCTCCTGATCGCACAAGCAACGCGCGGTAGAGAATCCGTGATGGAGAGATCGTACCGCAAATCCGGCTGTTGTGATAGGGGGGTAGGGCGACGGTCGCCTACAGCTGAATTTCGCGCTCCTCGCGCGTCTCGAGGTCTTTCAACCGCGCGACACCATTGGCCACGTCATCCGGGCCGAGGAAGACGGCGGAGCGGCAGGAGCCGGCCCCGGCGCGGGAGAAGAACTGTTTGGGTTTCTGCGGCGACAGGCCGAGGTCCACGCGCGTGCCATCGCTGCGCAGTCGCGCGGCCAAGCGAATGGCAACGTCGCGCTGCTCCGGGAACATGAACCCCACGGCCACGCCGTCGCGCGCCGCGGCCGCCGCGCCGCCGAGCAGTTCCTGCAGCACTTCCACGACGACCACGTCGCCGAACCCGAGCCCCACGGCCGGCGTGGGCGCGCCGCCGACGGTCGCGAGCAGGCTGTCGTAGCGGCCGCCACCGAAGATCGCGCGAAACTTGCGCTCGGTGTCAAAGGCCTCAAACACGATGCCGGTGTAGTAGGCGAGCCCGCGGATCACGGCCATGTCGAAGACCAGGCGGTCCGCGAAGCCGTGCTGCTCCGCCAAGGTGAAGAGTTCGCGCAGCTTGGCAATCGCAGGCGATTCCACGCCGGCCAGCGTCGCTGCCTGGTCGAGGGTCTGGATCGCCAGCAATTCGAAGGCTTTGGCGGCGGTTTCGGGCGGGACACCCTCGGCGGCCATGAGCTTGGCGATCTCCTCGTCCGGGATCTTGCCGCGCTTGTCGAGCGCGAGAAAAACGGCGGCGTGGTGCTCGGCCGCGACGCCGAGCCTGGCGAGTAGTTCGCCCAGCAGCGCGCGGTTGTTCACGCGAATGCGGTAAGCGGCGTCAGGCATGCCCATGGCGCGCAGGGCGCGCGCGGCGCAGGCGAGGATTTCGGCCTCCGCCGCGACGCTCTCCTCGCCGACGATGTCGAGGTTCCACTGGTAATGCTCGCGCTTGCGGCCGCGGGTCATGCGCTCGTAGCGGAAGCACTGCGCGATCGTGAACCACTTCACCGGGAACGGGAGCTGCCCCTGGCGGGCGGCGATCATGCGCGCGAGGGTGGGGGTCATCTCCGGCCGCAGCGCGAGCCAGCGCTCGCTCTTGTCCTGAAAGCAGTAGATCTGCTCCGAGACCTCTTCGCCGGCCTTGCGCTGGAGCAGTTCGAGGTTCTCCACCACGCAGGCGTCATACGGTTGGAAGCCGGAGAGCGTGGCAGTCTGGCGCCAGGCGTCGAAGACGCGGTTGCGCCACGCCATGTCCTCGGGGTAGAAATCGCGCATCCCGCGCGGCGGCTCGAAGGAAATGGGTTGGTTGCTCATGGAAGAAGGCTGTAGGCTGTTAGACGGTTAGGGGCGGGGGATTAGACGTTAAGACCAGCAGCCGAAAGTCGGGCATTTGACCTAACAGTCTGATAGTTTTCAGCCTAAATCCCTAAGCCTGCGTCGAAGACGCAGGCTGCAGCATGATCTGCTTCATCTTGCGGCCGGGCTTGAACTTGACGACCTTGCGCGGCGGGATGCGCACGATGTCTTCCGGCTTGTTGGGATTGCGGCCGATGCGCGACTTGCGCAGCGTGACCTGGAAGACGCCGAAGTCGCGAAACTCGACGTGCTTGCCCTGTTCCAGCGCCTCGACGATGTAATCCAGCGAACGCTGGAGCACGTCGTGCACGGCCAGCTGATTCATGCCGGTTTCGGACGCGATGCGGACGACCAGCTCGCGCTTGGTCAGCGCGTCGCCCGACTGCTTCTTCGTCTTGCCGTTGTCGGTTTCCATGATGGTGTTCCTTCGAGTGATGGATTCAAAAGCGTTACGACAGCGTCTGGCGCGCGGCAGCGACCAATTCCGCAATTTTTGCGGCAGCCTGGTCGGCCGGCACGAGCAGCGATTCCTTGCTTGTGCGCGACTTGACCTCCACGCCGCCCTTGGCGAGCGACTTGGCGCCCGCCACCACGCGGTAGGGGAGGCCGATCAGGTCCGCGTCCTTGAACTTCACGCCAGGGCGCTCCTCGCGATCGTCCAGCAGCACGTCAATGCCCAGCGCCTCCAGCTCCTGCGCGAGCTTCTCCGCAGCGGCGGTGACCGCAGCGTCCTTGGGGTCTAGCAGCAGCAGCGCCACGGTGTAGGGCGCAACGGAGACCGGCCAGACGATGCCGTCCTTGTCGCGGCTCTGCTCGATCACAGCCTGGAGCGTGCGGGTGACGCCGATGCCGTAGCAGCCCATCACCAGGGTCTCGGCCTGCCCCTTCTCGTTGAGAACCTTGGCCTGGAACGCCTCGGAGTACTTGGTGCCGAGCTTGAAGACGTGGCCAACCTCGATGCCGCGCGCCACGCGCAGCGTGCCGTCGCAGCGGGGACAGGTGTCGCCCGCGCCGACGATCGAGAGGTCGAGGAATTCCGTGATTTTTACGTCGCGCGAGAGGTCCACGTGGGCGACGTGGGTGTCGGCTTTGTTCGCACCGGTGAAGCGATCCATGGCGCCGCGCAGGCCGAAGTCGGCGTAGATGGGGAGGGCGAGGCCGACCGGTCCGGCGAAGCCGACCGGCGCGGTAGTGACCTTGCGGACAGTGGCGTCGTCGGCCAGTTCCATGCGCTTGCAGCCGAGGGCGCGCTTGAGCTTGTGTTCGTTGACCTCGCGGTCGCCGGCCACGAGCGCGGCCAGCGGCTTGCCGTCGGCCAGGTAGATGAGCGTCTTGATCAAATGTGCTGGCGGGCACTTGAGGAACGCAGCCACCTGCTCGATGGTTCGTGCGCCCGGTGTCGGAATCTCCCGAACCAGCGCCGAAGCCACAACAGTCGCCGGCATAGCCGGCGAGGGAACCCGGCGTTCTGCGCGTTCCTGGTTGGCGGCGTACGCGCAGGCGGGGCACTCGACGATGCCGTCCTCGCCGGCCTCAGCCATGACCATGAACTCGTGCGACCACTTGCCGCCGATGTCGCCGGTGTCGGCCTCGACCGGCTTGGTGCGCAGGCCGCAGCGCTTGAAGATGCGCACGTAGGCGTCGTACATCGCCTGATAGCTGGCGTCCGCGGCTTCGAGCGAGACGTCGAAGCTGTAGGCATCCTTCATGATGAATTCCTTGGCGCGCATCAGGCCGAAGCGCGGGCGGATTTCATCGCGGAATTTGGTCTGGATCTGGTAGACGGTGCAGGGGAGCTGGCGGTAGGAGTTGACCTCGCGGGCGAGCAGGTCGGTGACGACCTCCTCGTGCGTGGGGCCGAGCGCCAGGGTGCGCTCCGCGCGGTCCTTGAGCTTGAACATGTTTGGGCCCATGGCTGCGAGGCGGCCGGACTGCTCCCAGAGCTCCGTAGGTTGCAGCGCGGGCATGAGGATTTCCAGGGCGCCGGCGCGGTCCATCTCCTCGCGCACGATGCGCTCGACCTTGTGCAGGGCGCGCAGCCCGAGCGGCAGAAAAGTGTAGAGGCCGCCGGAGAGCTTGCGGATCATGGCGGCGCGCAACATCAGCTTGTGGCTGTCGATCTCCGCTTCCTGAGGGTCGTCGCGGAGAGTCGTAATCAGGGATCGTGTCCAACGCATGGCAGGGGTGACTCGTGCCGGATTTTCGGCTTTGGGCGATTACGGACAAAAAGCGCCCGGCTCCTTTGCCGGACGCATGATGTATTGCACACGAAACGAACGAGTTGCGCAAGGGAAAAGCGTTGGCCGACGCTTTCCGGTCTGATCCACTGTCGATGACGTTGCTACAGGCACGTGGCGCGAATCAGGAGGTGCCGCTTGCGGCGTATGTTTCGGCGTGCCGGCAGGGATCCCTCAAACCGTGAAGTGCTTGAACTGCGGCAGGTGACCGCGATTCTGCCTGAGCATGGCGTTGACCATGTCGCGGATCTCGGCGAGCGAGAGGATGGCGGCGGTCAGCGGATCGGAAGCCACGGCCTGATAGACAAGGCGCGGGTTGCCGGTGAGGGCCGCCTCGACGGCCAGAGTCTCGCAGGTTGCGCTGAGGGAGGTGATCGGCACCACCTGCCGGGGCAGGTCGCCGACATACATGGGGTTCATGGCGCCACGCGACGCCAGCACCGGCACCTCAACGCAGCAGTCCTGCGGGAGGTTGGTGATCATGCGGCCGGTGTTGAGCACGTTGCCGTTGAAGCGGAAGAGTTCATTCCCCAGCCAGGCGTTGACGATGGACGCGGCGTACTCGTGCCCGCGCGCCAGCTTCTTCGCGACCTGCACGGGGTCCTGCCATTCCGGGCTGTTGAGCCACTGCCGGAAGCGTTTCTCCCAGTCCCTGACGCGCGCCCGGTACTCGTTCAGGATGTAGGCATGGCGTCCGGGGTTCCAGCCGGTGCCGGTGGTGCAGTATTTCCGGATCAGGTCCGGTCGCTTGCGAAACCACCAGCTGTACTCGGAGTTGTGGCCGCTGGACTCGGTGACGTAGTAGTCGAATGCAAGGAACAGCTCGTTGCGCACCTGCTCGGTGTTGTAGATCTTCCGGTCGGTGCGGACCTTCTCGCGCAGCACGGGATAAAGGTCGCGCCTCCGGTGCTCGAATTTTGTGTACCAGGCGAGGTGGTTGATGCCGGCGCAGACGTAGTCCACCTCTTTGTACGGCACGCCGGCCCAGCTGGCGAGCATGACGGCGGTTCCCTGCACGCTGTGGCAGAGGCCGGTGACGTGGGCCTGCGTGGTCTTCTGCATGGCCTGGCAGAGCATGGCCATGGGGTTGGTGTAGTTGAGGACCACGGCGTTCGGGCAGAGACGCTCGATGTCGCGGCAGATGGCGAGCATTTCGGGGATGGTGCGCAGGGCGCGGAAGATGCCAGAGGGGCCGCGCGTGTCGCCGACGTTGATGTCTACGCCGTATTTCTTTGGAATGGTGATGTCGTACTGCCAGACGTCGACGTTGCCGCAGAGGATTGTGATCATCACGGCGTCCGCGTCCTTGAGGGCCTTCCGCCGGTCCGTCGTGGCGGTGATGCGCGCCGGGTAGTTGCCGGCGTCCACGAGCTTCTGGCAGGCCTGCTGCGACATCGCGAGGCGGCCGGGGTGAATGTCGACCAGTGCGAAGTGGGCGTCGCGCATGCTGGGAAAGGTCAGGCAGTCGCGAACGAGTTCGCGGGTGAAACCGAGGCTGCCAGCGCCGATGAAGACGAGCTTGGCCATATGGAGATCCTATTGGCGGTGTTGAGGAGAGCATGAAAACTGTTTGCCGGCGGGAAGTCAAGCGCTCGGAATCGCGAGGCGTGTGTCAATTCGCGAGTGTGGCGGTCCCGACGGCTCTGCCATGCCTTTGCAAATCCTGTGGGAGTCAGGCAGCTTGGCTCCACCTCCGAGATACGGAGTGTGTCAGGCGGGGCGAATAGTTCGTGAATCCTCCGTGCGATTTTGCCACACTGACACCCATGAATTCGCTCGTGCTGCTGAGCGTCGCGCTCTGCGTCTTTGCCCTGGCTTACCGGTATTATGCGGCCTTTCTCGCAGCCCGCGCGCTGATGCTGGACGATCGCCGGCCCACGCCGGCCGTGCGCTGCAACAATGGACAAGACTACGTGCCGACGCACAAGTGGGTGGTGTTCGGCCACCACTTCGCGGCCATTGCCGGCGCGGGACCGTTGATCGGCCCGACGCTCGCGGCGCAGTACGGCTGGGGGCCAGGATTCTTTTGGATCCTGCTCGGCTCGGTCTTTGCCGGCTGCGTGCACGACATGGTCATCCTCTTCGGCTCCGTGCGCCACGACGGGCAGTCGATCGCTGCCATTGCGCGGCGCGACGTAGGGCGCGTCACGGGGTTCCTGACGGCGTTGGCGATCCTCTTCGTGATCGTGGCCTCGCTGGCCGGGCTGGGGTTGTCGGTGGTGAATGCGCTGCAGAACAACGCCTGGGGGACCTTCTCGATCGCCTGCACGGTGCCGATCGCCATGGCCGTGGGGCTCTACATGTTCCGGATCCGCCCCGGCGCGGTCTTCTCCGGTTCCGTGGCAGGTGTGGCGCTGGTATGCGCCGCGGTGTTTTTCGGTCCGTGGGTCGCGGGGAGCAGCGCTGCGGGGTGGTTTGCGTTCCAGCCGAAGACGCTCAAGGTGATCCTCCCGATCTACGGCTTCTGCGCGGCCATCCTGCCGGTCTGGCTGCTGCTCACCCCGCGCGACTACCTGAGCACATTTATGAAGATCGGTGTGATCGCGGCGCTGGCCATCGGCGTGATTGTGGTGCATCCGGATCTGCAGATGCCGTTCGCCTCGCAGTTTCTCAACGGCGGCGGGCCGATCGTTTCCGGTCCGTGGTGGCCGTACGTCTTCATCACCATCGCCTGCGGCGCGATCTCCGGCTTCCATGCCCTGATCGCCTCCGGCACCACCTCCAAGCTGATCGAGAAGGAGAGCCACATCCCCTGCATCGGCTACGGCGCCATGCTTACGGAGGCGTTCGTCTCGCTCATGGCGCTGATCGCGGCAGCCACGCTGGCGCCGGCAGACTATTTTGCGATCAACGCATCCAAAGAGAAGTTCGACGCGCTCGGCATGGCCACTGTCAACCTGCCGGAACTCAGCCGGCTGGTCGGCCTCGACGTGGCGCACCGCCCCGGCGGCGCGATCTCGCTGGCTGTGGGTATGGCGCACATCTTCGCCAATGTCGGGCAGGGGCTGCAGCACACCATGAAGTATTGGTTCCAGTTCATCGTGATGTTCGAGGCGCTCTTCATCCTCACCACGATCGACGCTGGCACGCGCGTGGGGCGCTACATCCTGCAGGATCTGTTCGGCTACGCCCACGCGCGCTTCCGGCAGGTGGACTGGCTGCCGGGCGCGCTGCTCTGCGGCGCGCTGGTCTCGGCTGCCTGGGGGTATCTGCTCTGCACCGGCGAGATCTCCAGCATCTGGCCGCTGTTCGGCGCGGTGAACCAGACCCTCTCGGCGCTGGCGCTGGCCATCGGCACGACCCTCATCCTGCGCGTGGCGCGGCGCAAGGCCTGCGCGCTCGCCACCGCCATCCCGTGCCTCTTCCTGACAGTGGTGACATTCTCAGCCGGCGTCCTCAACATCCGCGACTATTGGGCTGCGCGCGACCACGTGAAACTCTGGATCAGCCTTGCGGTGCTGGCGCTCGTGGCTGTGGCAATCGCCGACAACATCCGGGTTTGGCTGCGCCTGCTGCGGTCCCGCGCGCCTGTCGGCCTGAACGACGGCTGCGAGTCCCGCGACGCTTCGCTCGATGTACCGGAATGAGTTTTTTTAGGGTTTGGGGCACCGAGGTGATCGAGCCCTCTGAGGGGGTAATCTGGAAGGAAGTGGCCACCGGCCGCGTTTACAGAAGAGTCCTCTGTGCGCTCGATCCCCTCGGTGGTTTCTGTGTCCTCGCCTCGTTTTCGTACCCTTCGGCAACTTTCTTTTCCTTCGTGTCCTGCCGCACATGTCCATTCCCTTTTCCCTGCGCTTTTGTTACAACATGGACCGTTGGATGCGCGCTGGGTTGCGCGCCGGGTGTCGAGGAAAGGGCCTTTTGCATGAGCAACCGCTTGTCCCGGCTGGTGGCTGTCGTTCTTGTGTCGTTCCTGGCGGGCGTTGCCGGTGTCTGGGCGCAGACTGGGCAGGTTGCGCTGGCAACGGGTCCGGACATCTCGGCCAACCGCCTGGAGTCCGAGACCAACGGTTGGTTCCATGCTGTCGGCAACGTTTTCATCCGCTACGCGGACCACGACCTGCACGCCGACCGGGTGGACATGAACAAGACCACCGGCGAAGTCCACGCCCGCGGCCATGTCGACCTGTTCCGCCAGGAGCAGGGGCGCTGGTCCGGCGACGTTCTCGACTACAACTACCTGACCAAGGAAGGGCTCACCGGCGCGAGCGAGGTACGCGCCTCCGCATTCGCCTACACGGCGGAGGCGACGCAGATGGAATCCAACGGGATAAAGCGCCTTTTTGGCGCGCGCCTGACCACCTGCAACAAGACCAACGACGCGGACTGGGATTACTGGCTCTCGGCCAGCGAGATCGACTTCCGCGAGCACGACCGCGTCACGCTCCACAACGCCGTTTGGTGGTTCGCGGGGGTGCCATTCTTCTACTTCCCGTATGCCACGCGCGACCTCAACCACCCCTTCGGTCCGCTGATCGTACCCGGCTACCGCTCCAGCTGGGGTCCGTACCTGCTGACCACCTACACCTATCCGTACTACAACCCGCCAGGCACCGACATCCTCACCGGCAGCGTACTGCTCGACTACCGCGCCCTGCGCGGGGTTGCTGCCGGGCATGAGTTCGACTGGAACCAGGAGATGCTGGGCAACGGGTTCTTCGGCTTTTACGTCACCGACGACCAGAAGCCCGGCCAGAACGAAGATCCCAACCTGCCGCCCATCGGCTCGAACCGCTACCGTCTCTATTTTCACAACGCGGCCAACCCCACGCCGACCGACCAGATCCTGGCGCAGGCCGATATCCTGAGCGATACGCGGATGATGAAGGACTTCTTCCCCAGCATCTACCGCGAGCAGAGCCAGCCCGATAACTTCCTCTCCTACACCCACCGCGGCCTCTCGTACGCCGCCGGCGGCGACGTTTCCGGCCCGCTCAACAACACCTTCACTGCTGTCGGCCGCGCGCCGGAAGGGTGGCTGAAAATATTCCCGCAGGAGCTGTCCGAGGACTCGGGCCTTTACTACGAGAGCGACTCCAGCGTCGGCTACCTCGTGCAACAGTGGACCAACGACGGTACGATCACCAACGCCTTTGAGCCCGACACGGTGCGCATTCACTCGCAGCAGAAGCTCACGTACCCGATCCAGCCGATGGAGGGCGTCAGCCTCGTGCCGCGGCTGGCTTACGACTACACCTTCTACTCCCACCTGGCCAATAACCGCACCAACGAGGTCCGCAGCGTATTCGAGGCCGGCATGGAAGCCTCGGCCAAGTGGTTCGCCAACTACGGCGAATACCGGCACATTGTCGAGCCCTATGCCGACCTGATCGCCATCACCTCGCCGATCAACGTGAAGCCCGGCCAGAACTATTTCTTCGACCGCGTGGACGGTCCGCGCGACTGGAGCGACCAGTTCGGGCTCGACGGCAACTACGAACCCCGCCGCTGGACCGGCATCCGGCCGGGCGTGCGCAACACGATCCAGGAGAAGGACGCCGAGGGCAACCGCCGCACCGTGTTTGACTGGGACGTCTTCGTGGCCTACCGCCTCGGCGGCCAGCAGGGGAGCACGAACAGCGGCCTCGTGCTGGAAGGGTGGGATCTCACCTGGCGGCCGGAGAAAGACATCAAGTTCCGCACCGAGGGGCTATACGACCCCAAGGACGGCGGCCGCCTCGATCAGTCCGACACCAGCGTGACGTTCGGCGAGGGATCCGCCTGGATGTTCCAGGTGGGGTATTTCACAAGCGATCCGCTCAATCCCGACATCCTCAACCCGCCGGTCAATGGGTTGCCGTCGGGCTACAACTACCTGCAGCCGGCCAGCGTGATCTACGCGTCCCTCACGCACCGCTTCAACTCCGACTGGTCTGCCAACATCTTCCTGAACTACGACGCCAGAAGCTCAGCTCTGGGGGCTGCTGGCGGCTATCTCCAGTATGAATTGGACTGCCTTGCGTTTCGCCTGAACACCAGTTGCAGCCCTGCCGTTACCCGCACCGACGGCACGCACAGCACGGCCGATTACGGCGTCTCGCTGCAAGTCTGGGTCAAGGCTTTCCAGTCGGGCTACATCGAGAAGATGCGCGGCTGGTAGCAGAGGTGCCACATGCCCCGGAGCGTCACGGTCAGCGAGAAGGAGATTCAGGACGTGGCCGACCTGTTCGCTGACGTGGCTCACCGCCGGACGATGCGGCAGATGCTCGACGAGATCCTCACGCCCACCGAGCTGCGCGATCTGGCCCTGCGCTGGAAGCTGGTTCAGCGGCTGCACGCCGGCACGCCGCAGCGCCGGATCGCCTCGGACCTCGGGATCAGCCTTTGCAAGATCACGCGCGGCTCGCGCATCCTCAAGCGCCCCAGAGGCGCGATCCGGGGGATCCTGAAGCAGAAGGCCGAGTGAGGGGAGCACCGCAGAATATCGGGCCGGAAACTTCGAATGGCAAAGGAGATTTCCGCCACTGGTTCCGGCGGTTGTTCATTCGAAGTTTGCTGTTCCTGGTTCGATAGCTTGCGGTTTGATTTGTGCAGAGGAGTGTGAACGCGTGAATGAGATCGTGAATGTCGGCATACGCAGCCAGATGGCCAACGCCTCCTGGATACGCCGCATGTTCGAGACCGGCATCGAGCTCAAACAGCGGCTGGGCGCGGAGAGCGTTTGCGACTTCAGCCTTGGCAATCCGGACGTGCCGCCACCCGCAGCTGCGGCGGACGCGCTGCGCGCGCTGGCGACCATAGCTGTGCGCCCCCTGGGGCTCGGCTACGTTCCCAATGCCGGCATCCCCTCGTTTCGCGCCAAGCTTGCCCGTAAGCTGACTTCCGAGCAGCAGGTCGCACTGGATGCGAAGCACGTGCTCGTCACCTGTGGCGCGGCTGGCGCGCTCACAGCCTTCTTCCGCGCCGTGCTGGAACCTGACGACGAGATTGTCTGCCCTGCGCCCTACTTTGTTGAATACGGCGCCTACTGCGGCCATTTCGGTGGCGTGCTCAAGCCTGTGCCTGCCACGCCTCCGGACTTCCGGCCCGACCTCACTGGCCTTGATCGGGCCATCAGCCCGCGCACCCGCGCTCTGCTGATCAACTCGCCCAACAACCCCACCGGTTGCATCTACGATGCCGCCACTCTGCGTGCCCTCGGCGAACTGCTCGCCCGGCACAATGCCGGACGCGCGCGCCCCATTTTCCTGATTGCCGACGAACCGTACCGCACCCTCGCGTACGACGCCGCACAGGTGCCGCCCGTGCTGCCGCTCTCGCCATTCGCCGTGGTGGTGGGATCGTTCTCCAAGAGCCTCTCCCTCGCCGGCGAACGCGTCGGCTACCTGACCGTGAACCCTGCCATGCCGGACGTGCAACTGCTCCTCGACGCGGTGACCATGACCAACCGCACCCTGGGGTTTGTCAACGCCCCCGTGCTCGGCCAGGCGCTGGCCGAGGCGCTGCTCGACGCCAGCGTGGACCTTGCTATCTACGACCGTCGCCGCCACGCAATGGCCCAGGTGCTGACGGACGCCGGCATCTCCTTCTCGCTGCCGCAGGGCGCCTTTTACTTCTTCCCCGCCGCCCCCGGTGGCGACGACCAGGCCTTTGTGCAGGCGCTGCTAGACGAATATATCCTTGCCGTCCCGGGGCGTGGCTTCGGCTTCCCCGGATATTTCCGCCTCACCTTTTGCGTCGACGAGGCCGTCATCCGCCGCGCCGCCCCCGGTTTCCAGCGCGCCGCGGCGAAGTTCCGGTAATGCGCACGGGGTTCTGCCGACCGTCGCAGCGATCGGAGTTTTCAAATCAGATGTTCCGTGAACACGCTGTCAGTTACGGAAATGGCGATATTCGCACGCAGGTTGTGCGCCGCAGACCCCGCAAGAGGTAAACGATACAATGAAGTCCTGGATACAACCTATATCACCATCTTGTAATTTTCTGGTTAGTTCCAAGTTATGTTCGTAAGCTATCCTATAACTGATGCATAATCGGAGCATTTTTACCGCTTGGTCATGCAAAATGTGACTGCACAACGGATGAGACTGCCATGATTGCCACCAGCGACACTACGATTCTGCCGTGTTCGACACACCTGCAGCTGCTCACCTTGGAAGACCTGAATCGGCAAGGTGTCGCTACTGACGATGTGCTGGCGGCGATCGGTAAAATCGACTGCGCCACGATTCAGGGCATGACACGACGCTTTGTAGGGCATCCGGATCAATGGGCTGATGTCCTGCGCAACGGCACACAGGGGTTGATGCTCCTGGCAGACGGGGCTAGTGTAGTTGGGTACTGGCAATTTGTGGCCCTCGACGACGATACATTCGATCGAGCCCTGATCGGAGCCCTGTTTGACGACGAAATATCTTCGACCAACACGCGCTCCCTGACCGCACCCGGCAGCATCCGCATCTGTGTTGTCGGCGTGTCCGTTCTTGCCGCGTACCGGCGTCTGGCAGGCCGAAGACTCCTGTATGAAGGATTTGGGCGGGTACTCGCCAAACTCGCCGATGCCGGGGTTTTTGTCCGTGAGATCTGCGCGACGGCGCACACCCTGGAAGGAATTGCCTTGGCCCGATCCTTTGGGTTGCGCTGCGTCTGCAAACATGCGGAGCATGGGAGCGTCTATCACGGTCAGATGGCAGACGCCATGCCGCAAATTCTCAGGGCAATGCCCGGCCTCGCGGATCACTTTCGTCCGCAGGGAGTTCTGGCATAACTACGATGGCAGGCCTGCGGGGCGCAGGTCGTGGGAAGCAGACGACGAGGTGCACACACGTCGGGAGAATGTCATGGGCTGGTTGTTCCTTGCGATCGGCATCGTGTTTGAAGTACTGGGCACGGTGTTCATGAAGTACGCCAATGGGTTCGCCCGGCTTGTGCCATCGGTGCTGGTGTTCGTTTGCTACGGAGTGAGCCTTGCGGCTCTGGTGCTTGTGCTGAAGTACATGCCGGTCAGCATCTCGTATGCCATCTGGTCGGGCATGGGAACGGCCCTCATTGCCATGATCGGCGTCTTCGCGTTCCAGGAGCCGGTCTCCGCCCTGAAAGTCGTCTCGCTTCTGTTGATTATCGCCGGGATCGTCGGTTTGGAGATCTCATAGGGTCCTTCGCGGTTGGCCGGAACACGATTGCGGTAATCGAGGCCGACCGCCATCCAGATTGTGCGTGAAGAGGTCCTGCCGGCAGATGCCGCCACCCCCGGATTCAGTTCGAGGCGAACCATGGGAAACGCCCCCACAATTTCAGCTGCCATTGCGCGCGGGCTGTCGTTGGATGGCGTGCTGCTGGTTGTGGATGTTGCGCGGCAACGCCTGCGGGTGTTGACCCGGCGTGGGATGTGGCGGGCGTTCCGCGTCTCGACCGCGACCCGGGGGATCAGCGCCGATGCCGGTTCGCATGGTACGCCTCCTGGCTGGCATTGCGTGGCCAGTCGCGTCGGTACAGCCGCGCCGATGGGGCAGGTCTTCCGCTCACGTCGCCGCACTCGACGTGTGCTGCCGTCCGCGGCCTGGCGTCAGTCGCCCGCCAGCGAGGATCTCATCCTTACGCGCATTCTGCGACTCGATGGCCTCGAACCCGGCGTCAACCGCGGCCTGGGGATCGACAGCTTCTCGCGCTGGATCTACCTCCACGGCACCAACCACGAACAGCACCTCGGCCGCCCTGCCTCGCATGGCTGCGTGCGCATGGCCAACCGCGACATCGCCGCGCTCTTTACTTTCATCCGCGGCCGCAAGACATGGTGTTGGATCGGGTAGGGAGGACACGAAAAGAGAAAAAGGCGGAGGAAGGTCACGAAGGCAGCTTGCCGTGTGTCACGCACCAATCGAGTCCTTCGTACACTTCCCGATATTTTTCCGCCTTCGTGTCCGCCTTGCCCGCTTGGGCAATGGCCGAAAGCCTGTCGGCCGTGTATCATGGTAATGAACCTGTACGCACCATGAATGCCCTTGAAACAGATGCCGCCACGTGGCCGCGCGGGTTTCTGCTGACGCAGGAGTGGCAGGATACTGCGTGCAGCTGTGTGGCCACGTTCTGGGGAAAGGGCGACGAGGGGCCGTTTGCGCTGCGTGTGCGCGTGCGGCCGGTGCTCTTCGTGGCGCAGGGGATGGCGCTGCCGGACGGGCTGGCCGTGGTGGAGCGCCGCTCGCTGCCGCTGCGCAACTTCCAGCGCCAGCCGGTGGAGGCGCTCTACTTTCAGCGGCAGCATGACCTGCTCGACGCGCGCGATCGCTTGCGCGAGGGGGGGCTGACGGTCTGCGAGGGCGATTTGAACCCCTCTGAACGCCACCTGATGGAGCGCTTCGTCCACGCCTCCTGTGCCTTCGCCGGCATGGCGCAGGAAAAGTCGGGCTATTGCCTCTACGACCAGCCGCGGATACAGCGTGCCGACTTCCAGACGCGCCTGTCACGCCTGTCGTTCGACATCGAGACCGGCTCGGCCGGCCAGCTCTACTGCATCGGGTGCCACTTCGCGGACGGCGCGCGCGAGGAGCGCCATGTCTTCCTCGCCGCGCACGGTCGACACCGCAAGGGGTCTCCTGTGCAGTACTGTGTCGACACCGCTGGCGCGCTGACGGCGTTTCTCGACCTCGTGCGCCGGCTCGACCCGGATCTGCTCTGCGGCTGGAACATCGTGGGGTACGACCTGCCGTTCTTGCAGGAGCGCGCCGACGAACTGGAGCTCCCGCTTACACTCGGTCGCGGCAACGGCCTGCTGCGGCTAGCCGAGAATGGTGACCGCTGGAGCGCCTTCATGTCGGGGCGGGTGGTGGTGGACGGCATCCCCGCGCTCAAGGGGGCATTTTTCGACTTTGACGACTTCCGCCTAGAAACTGTGGCGCAGGCGGTACTGGGCGAAGGAAAGTCGCTGACTTTCGAGCGTGTCGACAAGCAGGCCGCCATCGACCGACTCTTCCGTGACGACAAGGAACAACTGGCCGCCTACAACCTGCGCGATGCCGAACTGGTAAACGCCATCTTCGACAAGACCGAACTGGTGGACCTGCTCGTGAGCCGCAGCCGTGTCAGCGGCATGCTGCTCGACCGCCTCAGTCGCTCGGTCGCAGCGTTCGACCACTTTTTCCTGCCACGGCTGCACCGCAAGGGGTTCGTGGCACCGGACCGCAGCGCCGTGGAGGCGGCAGAGTCGCTGCCGGGCGGTCTGGTTCTGCCGTCGCAGCCGGGGCTGCACGAGCACGTCGCGATCCTCGATTTCCGCAGCCTGTATCCGTCCATCATCCGCACCTTCAAGATCTGCCCCTACGCCTGGCTGATGGCCGACAAGGACCCCGTGTGCACGCCCACCGGCGCGACTTTTTCCGCCACGGAGCACATTTTGCCTGATTATATCGAGGAGCTCTCGGCCGTGCGGACGCAGGCCCGTGCTGAGGGGCGACCGGGACTGGCGCAGGCCGTGAAGATTCTGATGAATAGCTTCTACGGCGTGATGGGGTCGCCCGGCTGCCGCTTCTACAACCCTGTGCTGCCGGTAAGCGTTACGGCCACGGGGCAGTGGGTGCTGCGCACGGCGCGCGAGCACCTGGAGCAGCAAGGGTACCGTGTGCTCTACGGAGACACCGACAGCCTTTTCGTGCTGCTCCTGCCGGCCGACGGTGCGGCGCCGCACGTGGCCGGCGAGCGCCTGGCCGGGATCGTCAACGCCTTCCTGGCGGACAAACTGCAGCGAGAATTTCATGTTGTCTCCGCGCTCGTCCTGGAGTTCCAGCGCTACTGCCGTTGGTTCTACCTGCCATCCGCGCGCACTGCGCATCCTGCTGCGCATGTGGAGGATGCCGACGCCTACAGCCGCCACGAAGGCGCTGCCAAGCGCTATGCGGGGCTGGTGGTGCTGCCGGACGGCCGGACCGAGCTGCTGGTGACCGGGATGGAGTGCATGCGCTCCGACTGGACGCCGCTGGCACAGCGAGTGCAGCGCGAGTTGCTGCTGCGGATCTTCCATGGCGAGCCGTTCGAAGCGTGGCTGCGCGAGCAGGTGCAAGCGTTGCGCACAGGGCGGCTTGACGCAGAACTGGTGTACCGGCGCCGCCTGCGCAAGGCACCGTCCGCCTACGTCCACAGCCTGCCACCGCACGTCAAGGCAGCGATGCTGCTGCCGCCGGGGCTGCAGAGCGGCGTCATCGCTTACATCCAGACGCGGCGCGGTCCCATGCCGCTCGAAGTGTCGCACGAGGACATCGACTACGAGCACTACGAGAACAAGCAGCTTCGCCCGGTGGTGGAGGACATCCTCGCGATGAAGGGGAAGATCCTGGCGGAGATTTTGAGCGGGGAAGAGCAGATGAAGCTGTTCTGAGAAATGTCGAATAATGAACCAGAAATTCCGAATGGCGAAATTGACTTCTGGATTCGACATTCCTGGTTCGATGTTCGATATTGCTATGGAGGGATCGATGCCCACTCTCTTCCAACAACGTGTTTACGAGGCCATCGGCCGTATACCAAAGGGGCAGGTGACGACCTACGCGCTGCTGGCGCGGCATGTGCGGTGCGGTTCGGCGCGGGCCGTGGGGCAGGCGCTGCGGCACAATCCGTTCGCGCCGAAGGTGCCGTGTCACCGCGTCATCGCTGCGGACCTGCGCATCGGCGGATTCTGCGGCGCGCGCGACGGCACGCAAATCCGCCGCAAACGGGCGCTGCTGGCAACGGAAGGCGTGACGTTCGATGCAAAAGGGAGGCTTGCAGACCCGGCCCGCGTCTTTCGGTTCTAATCGGAGTGTGCTGGTGCCCTGTCCCCGTTCTTGTTCGTTCTGCAAACGGTTGTTATCCTGAAACAGGTCTCTTCAACGGTAAGGCAAACCTGTAGGTTCTTGGCAAACGCAGGTTTTCATGGGTGCGCTTGGTAGCGCATCGCATCTGGGAGATAGGTGTGCGGTTTCTGCTCTACAACATCCGCTATGCGACCGGTCGGCGGCGGCGCTGGGCCTGGCTGCACTGCCTGACGCGCACAGTGCGGCACCTGCCCGAGATTGCACGGTTCATCCGGGAGATTCGGCCGGACGTGGTCGGGCTGGTGGAAGTCGATGTCGGTTCCTACCGATCCGGCCGGAAGAATCAGGTCGAACTCTTGGCCGCGGAGTTGGGACACTACCACAGCTACCGCATGAAATACCGTAAATCGGGTGGTCTAGGGCGCCGGGTGCCGGTGCTGAACCAGCAGGCCAACGCCTTCTTGACGCGCGACAAATTCCGTCGCGAGACCTTCCATGAGTTCACGGACGGCTTCAAGCGCTTGGTGATCGAGCTGGAGCTGGCGAATGTGCGCCTCTTTCTCGTGCACCTGGCGCTGGGATTTCGAGCACGTCACCGGCAACTGGCGGAGCTGCACGATCTGGTCAGCGCGTCGAACAAGCCGTGCATCGTAGCGGGCGACTTCAACCCTTCGCGCGGCGCGCGCGAGCTGCGGCTTTTTCTCAAGGCAACGGGGCTGGTCAGCGCAAACACGGAGCGCCGGCCGACCTATCCGAGCTGGCGACCACGGCGGGAGCTGGATTTCGTCTGCCACAGCCCGCAGATCAAGCTGCGGCGCTTCGAGATCCTGCCGGTAACGCTCTCCGATCACCTGCCGCTGGTCTGCGACTTCGATCTGCCGCGGTAGGTGGTGTTCTCACGCAGAAGGCTCGGAGGCGCACAGGTTGCGGGCTGTCGACCCAGTCCTAACAGCTGGGGCTGCGGGCGAGACACCCGTGCTACCAGCATTTCCCCTTGCCACTTGCGCCCGGCATTTCGTAACGTACCCGCGCGATTGCGTATGGAGAGGTGGCCGAGCCCGGTTTAAGGCGCAGCACTGGAAATGGAAATCGCCAAGTTGTTGTAACTTCAATATAATCAACAGGTTGCGTAGACAAACTGTTTGCAATCAAACGGTTACATTTAGGACAATCATTGACAATCCCGGACAGTGATTGTCGGTAAAAGCCCATGATGACATTCAAAATCCGTGACAAATCCGTGACATGTTTCCGTAGTCGTTACATACCAGCCAGAACCTAGCCAGCCCTGCTCGCGACAAAAGTGTCTCATGTTTCACGACCGAGGTATCCCTTAACCTCCCCAAGAGTAGATGGAATCATCCTTCGCGCATCCCCATTGAGGGTGCCAAATCGAAAAAGCCCGCCAATTAACACCGAAAGAGGAAATGCCACGCCTGCCCTGGACGTGAATCGGCGCGGCAACGCCCCTTCTGGCGGCCGCAAATGACGGCTGCGCGCAGGGTAGCGGGTGATTCGGACGGCTTCCGCTCATTTGCTGAGCAGGTGTCGCCACAAGGGCTGGTGACGGTCATGGCTGCCAAGGTCCACCCTTTGACCACTTCTGCGAGAACGACTGTGACTGCCTAGCTGCAAGGAGCAATGGCATCAGGAATCCCCGCAACAGTCCTACGACCGTCTGGAGGTCAGTCTCACCTGGCATTTTGGCATAGGTGCGGCGAAGGAAGGCGGTCCACTGAATCTGCTTCTGCCGGTCACCCGCAAACGCATCTGAGAGCCCCGGAGGAACGTCAGAAGGCAGGGGTGTCTTGCGACGGGCAAACGTGGCGACAAAGGCATCCTTGAGCAGTTCTCCATCGAACGCAAACCCCTGCATCAAGACCCAGATGTCGTAGTAGTCCTTCATCCGGCTATTGACCAAGCCGAGTTGCACCATGGCTTCGGTCTTTTCCGCCACGACCGTCTCCTTGGGATACAGACGGAGAACGGGGGGCGGGAAGTCCAACAGCACAGGGAATGGTTCCTGCTTGGGAGCAGGCGTTACGGCATCGCCGAAGCCAACATCCACCTGGATCGGAAGGCGTATGTTTCCCAGTTGCCCCCGCATGGTCACGCGTAGTCCGCCGTACTGCTGGTCCTCCCGGATCTCCTCGACCGTAACCGAGGTCTCGTCGTACGTCACGCCATCATCTTCGACCGCCATCCGGCACAGGGAACGGAACAGATCAAGCAACTGGTCGGGCGTCGGCTGACGAATTGCCAGCAAGTCCAGATCGCGGGTCACCCGAAACGACGCGTCATGCCAGACGAGGAACATCAGTGCGCCCTTAACCACGAATCGATCAGCCTCTTCTGATCGACCCAGCCGGTACATCAGGCGCTCAAGACCGTAGCGTGTCAGCAGGACCTGGAAGTCTTCCCCGGTCAGCCGGGAACGTTGACGCAGTCGCTCTGCGACCGATGCCGCCAGATTGGAAGTGCGCGCCCGACTCATCCCAGTGCCTCCAAATAGGGACGCATCACGTTGAACACCCTGTTGGCTTTGGCGAAGTCGGCAAGTTGGGCTGGCGATGCCAGTCGCAGCCGGCGGCATTCCCGCAGCGACTCGATGGCCACGTCGCTGCCAATCTTGTTGCGAAACTTGAAGCAGTCGACCACGGTTCGAGCAGGATTCGTGATGCGGATGGTTACACCCCCGACACGACGTTCTTCAACCCCGTCACGCATGGCACGTTCGGAGAACCGGACGACGCGTAGTCGGAGATGTTCAACCGTCGGTTTGCGGTCTTTCGAGCGTATCGCAATCCAAACGTCTGCCGGGTTCTGAGTGCCGATTTCATGAAAGCGCAGGGCCGTCAGCAGGCAGAGAACGCCCCGAGGAACCCGCTTGCTGGCCTCAGCGAGTGAAGCGTACTCCATAATGGGTTGCTCGGACTTGGCATACAGTCCGTGTCCTATTTTCTTTAGGAGTCCACGCTGCACAGCCAGAGCCAGGTAGATACGGGCGATGCCGTAGGCTGCGAGATCGCGTGGGCGCAGCAGGCCCGCCTCATCAGCAAGAGCTACGAGTCTGTCCATGGGGGGCTTATTCATGACAACACCTGACGGTTTCCAATTCGTATGTAACTGTATTCAATTACCGACATTCAGTAAAGACCTCCTCTGAAAATTTCCCGCGCTGGCTCTCCGCCTCAGGTAAATGAAAATCGCACTGCATCGGGGCGACTGCTGCACACTCCAGTGTCAGGAGGTGGATTTGGATCGGCGGATCACCACTCACCGTTCTTCCATGAGAGCACCGTTACGCCACAATCCTGCGCCACTTTACGGTCTCAAGCGTGGCACCACGCATGCGCCGTAACTCTAGTTAACCCCACTTTGACGTTATTTTGAACTACCGGGCTCCCGGTACCGAAGAATAGCTGGACCGCAGGTATGCTAATTTATTAGTGCCTGTAAGATAGCTACTTACGTTGCTTTTCTGTACCGCTACCGCGGTGGCGGTGGTTTTCCCCTTATATCTTATACCTTCGGTATAAGATATTACCCCTAAGGTTACCGAAAGAGACAGGAAAGAAAAAAGGGTGGAAACGATTCTAGGACTCAGGAGTCCCAACACCCTTTCAGGATCTCGTGACAGCGGGTGATCCGTACGGCATCCGATCCTTCGCCGAGCAGGTGGCTGCTGGTTAGGTGTAGGGCAACACACACCCGGCAGGCAGTTTACCGCCGGTCGTGCCCATGCCCCCAATAGCCACCGTACCAGCCCCATCCCCAATACGGGTACGGGTAAACAGCCGGCGCCACCACGTAGGTCGGACCTGGGTCCACCACAACGGTCTGCTGCACGCTGGCGCTCGGCTGCGGCATGGCGGTGTTCGGCGTGTTGATCATGCAGTCGATGACCTTTTCGCTGACCCCGGAGTTCTTGAGCAGGATGATGTCGGCTGCAGTGAGGCGATAGACTGTGCCGGAGTTGCGGATCTGGCTGACGATCAGGTCATCGTTCAAGCCGGCCTTTGCCAGCGCCTTGATGTCCTCAACGCCGAGCGGCGGTCCTGGTTGCACCTGCGGTGGCATGACCACCTGCCGCTGGGGAGGAACCATGACGCAGCCGGACAGTAGGACAGTCAAAGCCACGGCGGAATAACAGCAAATCTTCTTCATCGAACACTTCCTTTTCTTCAGGTCCGAAATAACCGTAGTCCCCTTGGCGGTTCTTGTCAACAGGACCTGGACCAGGCAGCGCGCCGCTGCGCGGCTGTTGAGCGTAATCGCCATTACTGTTTGTAACGTGGAAAGGGCGGATATGCAGGATGGCTATACGGCGATTGGCAAATAATGGTGGAGACTGTTGGGCGGGATGTGTGCCGCTATGTGCTGGACGCCTTCCCCCGCTTCTGGCAGGCTTTTCACCACGAATGCGCTACTGCCAACCGGTTTCTGCGGACCTGTGCCCGTGTCAGCCAGAAAGCGATTTCTTATCAATTGGATCGTCACAGTGCCCCATGGTATGTGTGGGGCAAACCAATCCAATGATAGGCGCTGCCCCTTGACTTCAAACCACCAATCGCTACCATCACCGTGGACCTTCATTAAGGTTGGCTCGGGTACGACCAAGAGAGGAAGAGGACCATCGCATGAAACTGCTACTAAAGAGTGTCGGTGCACTTGTAATGGTGGGCGCTCTCACGGGATGCGGACAAAAGTACCCTGAGTCCTACGGGCTGTACATCCGCGATGGGCAAACGTGGAAGCCTGTTAGCAACGCGGGAAGACAATGCATGGTGTCGGGCAAACCTGAATTCCTTATATATGATGCCCGCCTCGCGCAATCATCCGAGAAACCTAACGACACCATCACTTTACGATCCGCGAAGTGGATTCGATGGAACATAAACATGGTGGTCGCACGTGCCGATGCCTCTCCGCGACTCTATGAGAAGAGCAAGATTGGATCGTTTGCTCCAAGTCGTACATCACTAAACATGTCGTACAGCCCAGTCAATAATCATCGTGACATGCTAATTGCCTCGCCAACAGCCCCAATTGAAGACGGGTTCTTTGTGCTAGACTACTTTGGGGACAAGGTGATTTGCCGGAAGAACGTGACAGATGCGGGCGATAGCCTACCTGAGAAGTATGTTGTTGATAAATGGTGTGTTGTACATGATGAAAAGGCCGGCTTCGCATGGGATGCCTTTCTTGCCGCATCACAAAATGGCGGACGAGCGGTCTTCAATGAAGGATATGCGTCGCCGCAACAGTTGAACTCTCTGCTCGAAACGCTGCGAACAGAGATGGGCAATCTCGTCTCAACAAAGAACTATTGCGCGATGATGGCCTTTTGTCAGAAGGTAGAAAGACTGGACGGTGAACTCTATGCATCGGCCAAACGGCAATGCCTCAGCGTTATTGAGGGCGAGATGGCGAACGCTAAGAGCAACCACGATTTACCCACCGTCATAGGAATTGGGTCAATAGCAGCAAAGGCAGGCATTTGTTCGGACCAAATCCGCAAGGAAGTTGAATCCTGTAAGCATGATGTGAGTGAGCGAGAACCAATATCGGCAGCAACTGTCGCTGAACTCATGGCAAACATGACGAATGCAGGGACCAGAATCGCCACGTTCAGTCGTAATATGGGGCTAATCCTCGCCAGTCCAGAAGTGCTCGTTACTGATACGCATCTCAACTACGTTGAAACGACGTGGATGCGCACTGTGTGGACGTGGTTTGGGGAGATACGTGACATTAAGAAGACTGGTGATGTGGTCGAAATATGGACGCAGGGAACCTCCGGGCAGTCTTTTACGTTTAGAACAGCCAGTGAGCGAGACCGGTTCTATGAAACGGTGACCGGCGCTTGGAAGAAATGGAAGGCGTTGTGGGTAAAGCGACTAACCGTCGAAATTAGGGCGAGGCCACGATTTTGGAGTGAGAGTATAGCGGTCGGGGAACTTCCGTACAGACTTGAGCGCATTAGGGGCAGCAGTAGCGTGCTGATCGCAGATGTGGGATGGGGGGATGAAAATCCCCCATGCGATTTGTTTCACCCTGAAGTTGGCATACTCGGGAGTGGTGCGCAAAGTATCTATTCCCACAGCGTATCCAGAACCCGCCTAAAGCAATTCCGCGTCCAAGGACTTGGTCCGGAGCCGGTTGATCTACGTGTGCGTTACTGTCCGGAGATTCCAACCGAGGAGGACGAGAACGCGCAAGCTACTGTGCTTACTGAAGAGCAAAGGCAAGTTTTGGAACAATATCCGCGGCTATTGGTCGGCAGTTGGAATGCGCAAAACTCCACCACGACATATACGTACAGCGCGGATGGTGCAGGGGTATTCGCGTACGACAATGGAGTGCGATTGACAATAAAGTGGTCTGTTATTGGAGACAAGCTTTCCGTTGATCAGGGTTCCGGAAGTGTTACCTATAAGATTGTGAACCTCAGTAAGGCTGCATACACTATACGTGAAGATGATGGACGTGTGTGGAACGCTTTGCGAAAGGAACCATAGCCAGTTTCTCCATCACTCTCTGAACCAGACCTTCATACCACCCAATGCGGTCAAGTTCGGTCCGTACAGCGCCAGCACAGCAAAGAAGCAGTCTGAACCGTGAACAAAGAGCACGTAACCCGCAATCCCCCCGAAAACGCAGCCAATTCCAATTCTTCATGTGCCGCCCGCCAGTACACCTGCGGGCCGAAACGCGGAAGGACA
>CAIWXQ010000046.1 GCA_903916675.1 uncultured bacterium
CCCAGTGCGGCTGGTCGTCCTCTCAGACCAGCTAGCCGTAAGCCTTGGTGAGCCGTTACCTCGCCAACAAGCTGATGGCACACGGGTTCCTCCTTGAGCGGCAGGCCTTGCGGTCCCCACCTTTAGCGTCCCCAGGATGCCCTGGAGGGCCTCATTCGGTATTAGCACCGTTTTCACGGCGTTATCCCCAGCTCAAGGGTAGATTACCCATGCATTACTCGCCCTTTCGCCACTCTCAGGACATTGTATTGCTACATTGTCCATCCCGTTCGACTTGCATGCCTAATCCACGCTACCAGCGTTCGTTCTGAGCCAGAATCAAACTCTCAAAAGAAAAATACACATCGGCCGGTCTTGCGACCGGACGACGTTTTGTTTCGGGTCCATACCCTCACAAGCACATCGAATCGCGTCCCTTCTAAATCGAAAGGTCGTCAAAACTATGCAGATTTCAAAGAGCCAACCGCTGAAATCCGATCCGCCTCGCCATGCGTTTCCGGAATCAGCGGCAATTTGAAAAGATATCACAGTCCGAACTGGACCGTCAACCCTTTCGCCACAAAAAAAATTCCGCGGCCTTGTCGTGCAGTGCGGACGCAAGCGCCACGCTTTGCCTCGACATGAAGGTCAACCGTTCCGCAATCCTGCGGCCGTTGCCGACCTTCGGCCGCGAACTCTCGTTTCGCGGTCCCTTCAGTTACTCACCGGATCGCTCCGGTTTTGACCGATGGGGTTGTCAAATCGTCTGCGTCCTTTCGGACGCGAAACGGGAGATAAATTATCATTCTGTGTGTGCTGCGTCAATGGTGATTTGAAATAATTTTGTCCTGAATATAAGATTTGTAATTGATTGTACACCAGCATTTTATGACTTTGCCTATTCGGAACTGCTTTGTGGGAGTGGTGTTTTTTTTGACAGAACCCCGCGACCGCCCTTCGCGACAACCCGGGACGGACGGTGAGGGCGCGTACATAGTTGTCTTCAACAACCATCTGGCGCCGCGCTCGACCGCTGTTCCTGAATGAGCGCAACATTCTTAGAGAAATGAGCCAATCTGCCGATCTGGCCAAGCCGGTAAGTTTTCCTTTTCTCCAGAACAGCCCGCCGCTATTCTGTCCCGGATCGCCATGACCTATCCGCCTGAACTCGAAGACTGGTGGCTGACACAGGCCTGCAAGGCAACCGGCTGCAATGACCACGTCCAAGCCATTCTTCGCCTGGAGCCAGTTGCAGGTCGTTTAAGCGATCAGTTTACTGTCGACCGTCCAGAGGTCTTTACTGATTATTTTGCAGATCGTGTCTCACTATCAGCATACGGGATTCTATTTTTTCCACAAACATTTGCAAGATCGATAGTTGCAATTTCTGAACTAATGTCTCATTGCGATTTTTATCGTTCAAATCGAGAAAATGGTTCCGCTTCCATCCGCGTGCTGGATCTTGGGTGCGGTACGGGCGCATCCACTCTGGCAGCGGCTCATTTGCTGAACCACCTTTCTCCTTCCCTGCATGCGGTTGACCGCTCCACTACCGCGCTGACCGCACTCCGGCAGGTTTTTGACAGCTGTCGCTCGCTCTGGCCAGCAGCCACGCTCGAGATACACGCCAGCGACGCCCGTGCCGATGGGCTTACCGGTGCGTTCGATCTGATTCTCGCCTGTTTTACGCTGAACGAACTCTTTTCCGATGCCCAGGAACCGCACGCCGAACGCTGGTTGCACCAGCAACTCGACCGCCTTGCACCCCAAGGGGCCCTGGTCATTCTCGAACCCGCCGGCACCATCACGTGCGAACGCCTGCAGCGGTTCCGCAATCGCATCGCAGGAAAGCCGGGCTTTTCCATTGCCGCCCCCTGCCTGCATCAGAAACCCTGCCCCATGCTTGGCGCGAACTGCGGCTTCTGCCACGATGTGCGCTCGTGGCGCGTTCCTGACAGCGTCAATCTCATCAACCGCCGCCTCTTCCGATCTGTCCACGATCTCAAGCACGGCTTGTTGATCGTTCAGCGCGCCACGCCGCCACGGGAAACCCAGGCCTCGCTCTTCCGCATGGTCGGGCCCATAAACCGCGACAAGGCACGCGTAGCCACCTATGGCTGTTGCGGCGATGGCACGTTACGAAAAATCGAACAGATGACCCGCGGACTTTCACGACCCCAGATTGACGCCCTCGCTTCGCACGAACGCGGCGATTGCCTGCGCCTCGTCAATCCCCGCCTGCTCGGCGACGGTCGCACTTGGCGCGTCGAGGCGCTGGAACCGGCGTACCATCCGGCGGCCCATTGACCTGGAGGCAACAGGCGCCTATTTTCTTCACGAGCGCGCTGGACACCCGCACTTGGTTTCTGCCATCATTTGTGCTCGTTTCCGTTTGCAATACAAAGGATTCTGCCCATGACACCGATCTCCAATGACGATCTCCTGCTCGCCGCCAACACCATCCGCTGCCTGTCGATCGACGGCGTGCAGGCCGCCAACTCCGGCCATCCCGGCCTCCCCATGGGCATGGCCGACGTCGCCGCCGTGCTCTGGCTCAAGCACCTGAAGCACTCCCCCGCCAATCCACAGTGGCCAGACCGCGATCGCTTCGTACTCTCCGGCGGCCACGGCAGCATGCTCATCTATAGCCTCCTCCATCTCGCCGGCTACAAACTGCCGATCGACGAGCTCAAACGCTTCCGCCAGCTCGGCAGCCTCACCCCCGGACACCCCGAGTACGGCCACACCGAAGGCGTCGAGACCACCACCGGGCCGCTCGGCCAGGGGATCGCCAATGCCGTGGGCATGGCGCTCGCCGAGCGCATGCTCGCCGCCCGCTTCAACACCGCGGAGCTCACGCCGGTCGACCACCGCACCTTCGTCTTCTGCGGCGACGGCGACCTGATGGAAGGGCTCAGCCACGAGGCCATTTCCCTTGCCGGCCACCTGCAGCTGGACCGCCTCGTGCTCTTCTACGACAGCAATGGCATCACCATCGAAGGGCACACAGACCTTGCGGTCAGTGACGACCCCAAGAAGCGCTTCCAAGCCTGCAACTGGCACGTGATCGAGCTCGACGGCCATGATTTCGACAAGATCGACGCAGCCATCCGCCGCGCCCTGCGCCTCACCGGAAAACCAGTCTGCATCATCTGCAAGACCCACATCGGCAAGGGAAGCCCCAATAAGGTCGATTCGCACGAAGCCCATGGAGCTCCCCTCGGCGTTGAGGAGGTCAAACTCACCAAGCGCGCCCTCGGTTTCCCGGAGGATCAGTTTTTCTACGTCCCCGAGAAGGTCTACCAGCTCTTCGAGGCGCGGGCCGCCAAAATGCTGCGCGCGCAGAACCAGTGGGCACGCCGGCTCAAGGTCTGGCACGCCGCCGACCCGGCCGCTGCCGCGCGCTGGCGCCAGCACCTGAACGACGAGCTCCCCGCTGACCTCGAAAAACTGCTGCCAGCCTGCGACCCTGCCAAGCCCATGGCCACGCGCTCCGTCTCCGGCGTGGTGCTCAACGCGCTGGCGCCCGCGCTGCCGCAGCTCGTGGGTGGCTCGGCCGATCTCGCACCCAGCACCATGACTCTCCTGAAGGGCAGCCCCTTCATCGCACCCGGCGCATTCGCGGGACGCAACTTCCACTTCGGCATCCGCGAGCACGCCATGGCTGCGATCATGAACGGCATCACCGTGCACGGTGGCTTCCGCATATTCGGCGGCACCTTCTTCGTGTTCAGCGATTACTGCCGCCCGGCCATTCGCCTGGCAGCCATCATGAAGCTGCCCGTGGTCTACGTCTTCACACACGACAGCTTCTACGTCGGCGAGGATGGCCCCACGCATGAGCCTGTCGAGCAGATCGCCGCGCTGCGTTGCATCCCGGGGCTGACCGTGATCCGGCCGGCCGACCCCACCGAGACCGGCGCCGCCTGGATCGTCGCGCTGAAGCACAAGCAGGGGCCTGTGGCCCTGCTGCTCACGCGCCAGAACACTGCCGTGATCGACCGCGCCGCCTACCCTGCGGCCAGCAACCTCGAAAAGGGCGGCTATACGCTCTGGCAGAACGGCTCCGGCACACCGGACCTGATGATCCTTGCCACCGGTTCCGAGGTCGAGATCGCGCTGGCCGGCGCCAAACAGCTTGCGGGCGTCAATGTGCGTGTCGTGAGCCTGCCCTCATGGGAGCTTTTCGCTGCACAATCGCAGGAGTATCGTGACAGCGTCATCGACCCCCAGTGCTGCAAGCGTCTGGTGGTCGAGGCCGGCACCTCGTTCGGCTGGGAGCGCTACATCGGCCGCCGCGGCGCGGCGCTCACGCTCGACCACTTCGGTGCCTCCGGCGCCTACAAGGATTTGGCCAAGGCCTTCGGCTTCACGGCGGAGAACGTGGCGGCCAAGGCTAAGGCGATGCTGCAGTAAGAATCGCACCGTTCATAGAGAAGTTTCCTTGGGGTGACGCTGCAAGCCGCCGCTTGCCGGATGTTTGACCTTCCTTGGTGAACCGGTAAACCCACCCTATGGACATTTCCCAGCAACTCCACTCGATCGCCGACACCTGGGGCACGGACTTTTTCGGTGTCGCAGACCTGACGCCGGCGCGCGCGGCCATCCTGCAACAGGGCGGGCCGGAAGTCGCATCCTATCCGCGCGCCGTTTCCGTGGGGTTCGCGCTTCCGCATGCGATTGTCGATCAACTGCCGCAGCGTGCGGATCGCACCGTCACGTTGAGCTACCGGCACCATTGCTATGATGTGATCAACCAGCGCCTGGACCTCATCACCTCACAGATCAGCGCAGCGCTGCAACGCGCCGGACACCGCGCCTGGCCAATACCGGCGTCGCAAACCGTGAATGAAAAACTTCTCTGTGGAATCTTCTCGCACAAGCTGGCGGCACATCTGGCAGGACTGGGCTGGATCGGCCGAAGCTGCCTGCTCGTGACGCCTCAGGCAGGCCCGCGGGTGCGCTGGGCCACGGTGCTGTCCGACGCCCCGCTCCCTGAAACCGGCAAGCTCATGGACGTCCGCTGTGGCGATTGCCGTCAGTGCGTCGATATCTGCCCGGCCCAGGCATTCACAGGTGAACCGTTCCGTGAATCCGAGCCGCGCGAAGCCAGATACGACGCCCGCAAATGCGAACAGTACCTCGTGCGCATGCGCGAAACCAACGCCAAATTCGGCGTGTGCGGCATGTGCCTGTATGTCTGCCCGCACGGGAGAAAGAAGCGCGCGGAAGGGTAAGGCGGCGTGCAGGTAAGGCCGCCAAAAAATATCCTGCGTATCCGACCTCCGCGCGCTATTCGTACCCGCGCGGGTTTTGCGATTGCCAGCGCCACTGGTCGGCGCACATCTCGTCCACGCTGCGCTCGGCCTTCCAGCCGAGCAGCTGGAGCGCCAGAGAAGGATCCGCGTAGCATTCCGCCACGTCGCCAGGACGCCGTGGCGCCAGTTCGTACGCCACCTTCCGGCCGCTGGCCTTCTCAAATGCGCGGATCATCTCCAGCACGCTGGTGCCGCGACCTGTGCCGAGATTCACCGTGACCAGAGATGGTTTCCGCGCCAGGTAGTCCAGCGCCGCCAAGTGCCCCCGCGCCAGGTCCACCACGTGGATATAGTCGCGCACGCCAGTGCCGTCGCACGTCGGATAGTCGCTGCCGAACACGCGCAGCTTGGGCAGCTTGCCCACCGCCACCTGTGCCACGTACGGCATCAGGTTGTTCGGAATGCCGTTGGGATCCTCGCCGATGCGGCCGCTGATGTGCGCGCCCACCGGGTTGAAGTAGCGCAGCCGCGTGATGCCCCAGCCCGGCCCGGCAGCGTCGAGGTCGCGCAGCATCTGCTCGATCATCAGCTTGGTCTGGCCGTACGGATTGGTTGCACTCAGCGGCGCGTCCTCGCGCAGCGGCATGGATTTCGGCACGCCATACACCGTGGCGGAAGAGCTGAACACCAGCAGTTTCACGCTGTGCGCGCGCATGACATCCAGCAGGACTAGCGTGCCAGTGATGTTGTTGTGATAGTACTCCAGTGGCTTCTGCACGGACTCGCCCACAGCCTTGAGACCCGCAAAATGAATCACCGCGTCGTAACGCGCGGCCGCAAAGACGGCGTCGAGCTTCGCGCGGTCCAGTAGATCGACCTTGTGGAAAGCGAATGAGCGCCCGGCGATCTCCCGCACGCGCCGCAGCGACTCCTCCTTGCTGTTGCAGAGGTTGTCGACCACTGTCACGGCGTGCCCCTTTGCCAAAAGCTCGATGACCGTGTGGCTGCCGATATATCCCGCGCCGCCGGTGACTAGAATGTTCATGCTTTCTCCTTCGAACGAATCTACACGCACATCCGTGCATCAGAATAGCAAAGCCCCTCCAGACGCGCCAGCCTCGCGACAGCCAGCACAAGAACGTAAAAGACTTTGGACACAGAGGGCACAGAGCGAGACAGAGATCACAGAGAATTTTGCAACTGCGGCCATCCTCCTGCGCCAAGGCTCCAGCAGACAAGCCGGCCGTGGCTATAGAAGCCTCTGTGCCCTCATCTCCCCCTCTGCGCCCTCTGTGTCCAAAGCACCTCTACATTCCTGCAACAACTGCTTCGATTCCTCCCGTGTACGCCCCAAAAAGAGGGAATTTGGATCGTGCGCGTGAACGGCGGCCGCCGCGCGGGCGGGATCCGCATTGGCGTAGCAGTAGACGC
This sequence comes from uncultured bacterium, assembly GCA_903916675.1. Lineage (GTDB taxonomy): Bacteria > Verrucomicrobiota > Kiritimatiellia > RFP12 > CAIWXQ01 > CAIWXQ01. Next base: position 6,669 of record CAIWXQ010000046.1, read on the forward strand.
AGCCATGTAAACAAGTTTCATAGCGGCCGATGTCCACGCTGTCTGCGCAGCCGCATTCCGGCCGGTTCGGGTGCCGGGGCGTGCGGCAGGAGGCGCCGGAATAGAGACGCGCGATCGCCTCGCCGTCGATGCAGTGTGCGCGGTGGACGCGGCCGCCCAGCAGGTTGTTGCAGCAGCAGGCGTGCAGCGTCATGCCGTGCGCTTCGGCAATGCCGGCCAGCTGCTCCGCCAGTTTCCGACGAGCAGGCAGGTCCGGGTCGACAATGCGTACACCGGTTGCACGCTCCAGGGCGGCGAGGTTGCACTCGACCTTGCGGTAGCGCCAGGCAAAACTGACGATGCAGCGCCGTACGCTCCCGCGCAGCGCAGCAGCCAGCGCAGCAAAGCGGTCGAGGTGAGATTCAGCCAGCGTCAACTCCGAGAGGATGATCGGGTCGTAGCGCCACTGAATGTGCTCCGGCGAGAAGCGGCTGGCGAGTTCGCGCAGGCTGTCAACCGCGTCTTCCATTGGCACAACGCGTGGCTCGAAGATGGACGGCAGCCCGGTGATGGTGTAGTTGAAAAAGCAGGGGTAACCGCGCGCCTGCAGCGTGCGCAGGTGCGGCAGGAACAGGCGGAAATTCTTCGACCAGAAGGCCAGGCAACGAACATCATCGCGCCGCAGCGATACGAGCTGCGGCCGGCCACCGAACGGATTCTCCCAGCCGACGATCCCGGCGTCCAGCCGCCGGAGAAACCAATCGCCATAGAAGGCAGGAATGTCGGTGCGCCGCGAGATGGAGATAATCCGGGGAGGCATGGCTGTGAACCCGCGTGCGGCGGCGCGCGTGTCACGCGCCGACTGCGGCTGGCACAGCCGCAGCTACACAAATACCGTACGTGCGACGCATCGCAAGAAAAGCTAACCCTTCATGTCCGTGTCCGTCGTGTCAGCCGGCGGCGCCGTGCGGGCGTGATGGCGTCGGACCAGTAACACGATCAGTCGGATCACCCCGACCACGATCAGGAGACCCAGCAGGATGGAGGGCAGCATGTGCCGTGCATCGGCCTTCAGGTTGTTCAAGATCTCAATCAGCGCCTCACCCATCCCGTAGCCCAGGCATCCAAGCAGCGTGGCCCACGATAAGGCGCCGAAGCAGTTCAGCAGCGTGAAGCGGCCATGGCCGACGCCGCTGGCGCCGATCAGCAACGGCGTGAGGATGCGGAAGCCATAGAAGAAGCGGAATGCGAAGGCGATGACTGAGCCGTGTCGGCGCAGATGGTGGAAGACCTTTTCGGCCCGCTGCTTCAATCGCGGGAAGCGGTTGAGAACCTGCAGCCCCTTGTGCCGGCCGAGGCTGAAGCAGACCTGGTCGCTGACGATGGCGCCCATGAATGCGGCGAGGATGACGCCGTAGAGCCTCAGGTCTGTGCAGCGCGCGCACAGCCCACCCACTATCAGGGCAATATCGCCCTCCAGGAACGTGCCGATCAGCACGCCAAGGTACCCGTACGTCTCGATGCCTTCCTTGAGCGTCATGTCAGCCTGCCGACTGCCGGAAATCCGTCACCGGTAAACATTCCAGCTGTCTCCTCAACCGATTAAAGAGGAGTATAGCGTGCGCTACGTCTGCGGCCAAGCCCGGCGTTGCGGCTGTTGCGTCGACGCGTCATTCCGACTCGCGCACGATGGAGGCACCCAACCGCCGCAACTCTTCCTCAACACTCTCGTAGCCGCGGTCGATGCTTTCGGCGTTGAGGATCACGGTCTCACGCCGCGCGCAGAGTGCCGCAACCAGCAGCGCCATGCCGGCACGGATGTCCGGGCTGGCGACCCGCGTGCCGTGCAGCGCGGACGGACCGGTCACTACGACGCGGTGGGGGTCGCACTGCACGATGCGTGCGCCCATGCCGATCAGGTAGTCCACAAAATACATGCGGCTCTCAAACATCTTCTCGAAGAAGAGCGTGGTGCCGCGTGTCTGAGTTGCGAGCACGATCAGCACGCTCATCAGGTCCGATGGAAATGCGGGCCAGGGGCCGTCCTCGATCTTCGGAATTGCGTCGCCAAAGTCGTAGGCGGTCCGCAGGCGCTGGCGGGCGGGCACATGCAGCGTGCCGTTCTTTTCCAGCGTCCACTTCACGCCGAACCGCGCGAACGGCCGGGCGAGCACCTCGAAATCCGCCGTCTGCACATCCTGAATGCGAAGCTCGCCACCGGTCACCAGCGCGGCCACCAGGTAGCTGCCGGCATCGATGTAGTCCGGCCCGACGCGCGCCTCGACGCCATGCAGGCGCTCGACGCCCTCGATAGTCAAGAGGTTGGTGCCAATCCCCTCCATGCGCGCACCCATGGCCACAAGCATGCGGCAGAGGTCTTGCACGTGCGGTTCGCAGGCGCAGTTGTAGAGCGTCGTGCGCCCCTTGGCCAAGGCCGCGGCCATGAGGAGATTCTCCGTGCCTGTCACGCTGGCCTCGTCGAGCAGGATGCGCGCGCCAGTCAGCTCCTTGGCGCGGAACGTGTAGGGCCCGTTGGCGCGCACAGCCACACCGAGCTGCTGCAGACCGGTCAGGTGCGTGTCCACGCGGCGGCGGCCGATCACGTCGCCCCCAGGCGGATAAATCGTGGCGCTGCCACAACGCGCCACCAGCGGCCCGGCAAAGAGGATGGAGGAGCGGACCCGCCCGCAAAGCCGGCGGTCGAGGCGCGTGGAGCGGATGCGGCGCGCGTGCAGCCGGACCGTGCGCGTGGCCTCATCGAGCCGGACCTCCACACCCATGCGGTCGAGCAATTCCAGCATGGTGCGCACATCCGCGATCAGCGGCAGGTTGGCCAGCGTGACCGGCTCATCGGTCAGCAGGCAAGCGGCCAGCATGGGAAGCGCAGCGTTTTTGTTGCCAGGGGTGCGGTGCGTGCCGGAAATCGGCCGCCCGCCCTTGATGACAAATCGCGACATGTTCTGCTTTCCGTGCCAATGGCATCCGGCACAGCGCTTACATTACGAGGCGCCACTGCCGGGCGCAAGGCGATAACGGCAGTGCGGATTTTGGAATGCGGTACGCAGAATTCCGGAAATGACCCGTGGCGAATGGTTATTGACCCTCCGCATCGAAAGGCGACGCTGGGTTTCCGCTTGGCAGCGCGGCAGGCGTGCCCTATCGTCTGCAGCAGCAGACACGATACTGCCGGAGGCTAACACATGAGCGATCCCCATCCGCCCACGATTGCGCTGGATACCAAGGACTATTACAACGTCATGGCGCACTTCTATCGCGGCGAGGTGGGGCGCATCATGCTCTGGCGGCAGCGGCTTGACCTGACCACCAACTGGGCCATCGCCGCCACAACCGGCATCATCACCTATGCGTTGAGCCACGCGGAGATCACCCACTTGGTGTTCTTCTTCGCGAACATGATCTGCCTCTTCCTGCTGATCGTCGAGTCGCGGCGCTACCGGTACTACGACGCTTTCCGGGCGCGTGTCCGCATGCTCGAGGCGCACTTTCTCAAACCCATGGTGCTACGGCAGACTCAGCACGACGAGCTGTGCTGGCGAGAGCAGTTAGCCAACGACCTGACACTGCCGTCGTTCAAAATCAGCCGAAGCGAGGCGCTCTACCGCCGCTTCGGGCGCAACTACATCTGGCTGTTTCTGATCATCGCCGGCGCGTGGGGCGTCAAGGTGTGGGCGCATTGCCCGGGCGCGCAGACACTCCACGGTTTTCTTCCGGCCATCCAGAACGGACAGCCGCTGCCCCCGTGGCTTTTCTGGACGCTCGGCATGCTGTTTCTCGGCTCAATGATCTGGCTTCTGGTCGGTGCGCTACGGCTCGAGGTCTACACGTCCGAAACCGACATCGGGCAGGTGCATGAGCGCGAGTGGCAGGTGTAATTCTAAAAAGGTGAATAGGCTGAAGGCTGTTAGGTTTGACAATGCGCATTTCGATCGACAACCGACAGCGACTCTTTCGCATTGACCGGGTCGCCTTACGGCAGGTAGCGGCGGACCTGGCGGCGCTGGCAGCCACAAGCCGCGGCGCGTCCCCGTGGCGCGAGGCGATCGTAATCCTCACGGACGATGCCGGCATGACGAACTGGAACCTCCGGGTGATGCGACACACCGGAAGCACGGACGTGATCTCCCAGTGCTACGAGCCGCTTCCCAACGAGCCAGCCGGCATACGCGGCGAACTGCTCGTCAACGTGGAACGGGCGTGGCAGGCGGGGTCGGAACGCCGGAACTGGTCCTCTTCGCACGAACTTGCGCTCTATGTCGCCCACGGGTTCGACCATCTGAACGATGCCGAGGACGACTCCCCGGCCGGTCGCCGACGCATGCGCCGGCGTGAATTGCGCTGGCTGTGCCGAATCCGCATACCCACGCTGTTCTCTAAATTCGCACGGCAGTGACGGTAAACGCCTCACGAATGAGATTTGGCACGCAGCCGCGAACAGCGTCATCGCGGCTTGCTCCTCTCGCTGCGACATTGTGGCCAAGGCTGCCGCGCCAGAGTTGCGCGGCGTTTCTTCTTGGGGAAGGATTGCCCACCACGTATTGCCCTGTATTGCCTGTTTCCGCGGCGTTTTCCCCTTTCCCACCCAATTCGACAGTAGCCCTGCTGTTTGGCACGATCCAAGCGTATAATGGGGTCAGGCTGTGACCCACAGATTGTTCTGGCAGTTGCAGAAACGGGCGAAGCGAGCGGTAGACAGGTCCGTGCAACCATGATCCCAAAGTCTGTTGGTCACAGGGAAACGTAGGTTAAACGCATCGCCTCGATTTGGGATCATGGCCCTTCGCTTTTCAACCCAACCCAACCGATTATATATACACCCAACCCCATAAAGTCCGTGCGAGCGTCTCACCCTCCTGCTCGCACGGCAGTCAAGGCCGGCATTGCCGGCCTTGATGTTTTTCAGGGGTCTGAAGGCAAGGGCAGGTCCGGCGGCTCTTTCGAACTTTAATCCGTCATGCCGGCACAAGCAGGCCGTTCTCAAGGCGCAGCACGCGGTGGCAGCGTGCGGCGACTTCCGGCGCATGCGTGACCACTACCAGTGCGTGCCGGTCCTCCTGCGCCAGACCGAAGAGCATCTCGAGAATCTGTGCACCGGTGTCGTGGTCCAGATTGCCGGTAGGTTCGTCCGCCAGCAGCAGCCCGGGGTTGTTCATGAAGGCGCGGGCCAGCGCCACGCGCTGCTGCTCGCCGCCGGAAAGCTCCAGCGGCGTGTGCGAGGTGCGGTCCGACAGCCCGACGCGCGCCAGCAGCGCCAGCGCGCGCGCCTTCGCGCGGCCGCAGTGCGCACCGATCGCCAGGGCTGGCAGCAGGACGTTCTCCACCACGTCCATCTCCGGCAGCAGGTGATAGGATTGAAAGACGAAACCGATGCGCTCCGCCCGCAGACGACTGCGCTCGCGCGAGGACAGCGCGTAGATCGGTTTCCCGTCGATGCTCACATCGCCTGCGTCCGGCCGGTCGATGCCGCCCAGCAAGTGCAGCAGGGTGCTCTTTCCGGTGCCGCTGCGCCCGACAATGGCCACGCGCTCGCCCGGCGCCACCGCCAGCGCCGCGCCCTGAAGCACCCGCACGGTCTTGTGTGGGAGCACGTAGGTCTTGTGGAGGCCAACGGCTGTCAGAAGGGTGTCCATAAATTGTTTCCTGGTTCAGAGATCAGAGGTCGGAAGTCAGAGGTCAGCATTCCGAAAAGCATGCACCCTCCAGATTCTGGTTTCTGACCTCTGAATCTACTCCTTACGCAGCGCCTGCACGGGGTCCATCCGCGCCGCGCGCCAGGCCGGGAAGAGACTCGCCAGCGAGCAGAAAACGACCACTGCGACGGAGACCAGTGCAAGGTCCAGCGGAACGACGCGCCAGGGAATCTGGTCCAACCCGTAGATACTTTTGGGAAACACCGGAAAACCCAAGTGTCGCAGGATTTCCACCAGATTCTGCAGGTTGTGCAACACCAGATATGCGAAGCCGATCCCCAGCAGCGTGCCGAAGAAGCACTGGATCCATCCATACAGCACGAACGTCCAGAGGACCTGCCCGGATGAAAATCCCAGCGCCTTGAGCAGCCCGATTTCGTCGGTCTTCTGCACCGTAATCACAATCAGGTTCACTGTGACGCAGAACATGGCCACGATGGTGATAAACATCAGCAGGAACACCATCATGTTTTTCTCGGTCGCCAGGGTGCTGAACAACAGACTATCCACCGTCCGCCAGGTCTGCACCGTGTAACGAGGCCCGACCTCTCGCTCGACTGCCGCGACGCAGGCGTCAAACGTCCGGGTGTCGAGCGGCTGCGCAGTCTTCACGTAGATCGTCAGTGCCCCCTGCGGCATGCTCAGCAAGTCGCGCGCGACGCCGATCGACGTCACCACAAATTCACTGTCGAAGTCGCGCTGTCCAACCTGGAATACGCCGCGCACCTCGAGCTCCTCGGGAAATTTCACCTCGTTGGTGTGCACGAGATTCATGGGCGAGTGCAGCAGGATACGATCGCCGACCATCACGCCCAAATTGCGGGCCATGTCGACACCGATCAGAACGCCGTCGCCGGACAGATCCATCCGCCCTTCCAGCAGCTGCGTGGCGGCCAGCACCCGCTTAACCCGGTCCGGCTCCACGCCGATGACCACGGGGGCCAGGATGCGCCGGCGATACTCGGCCAAGACCCGTGTCTCCACGCTGGGCGAGGCAACGACCACGCCGGGGACGCCCTCCAGGCGGTGGCAAAGGGCCGTCTCGTCGCGAATGTACCCCTGCCGGGCGGACACGATGATGTGCGGCTTAAAGGCCAGTATCTTCTCGCGCCAGACGTCGCCAAACCCGGTCATCACCGCCAGGACGATGATCACGATGGCCACGCCTAGGATCACGCCCAGCACGGAAAGGATCGTGACAATGGACACGATCGACCGCTTCGGCTTCAGATACTTAAGCGCCAGAAAAAGAGCGAACGGCATGCGACGGCTCCGGTTATTCCGCAGGGTTTTCAACAGCATACCTGCGCCCGCCGGCAGTGGCAATGGTATCCACCACAGACTGCAGCCAGGATGCCAGGATGCGCTTCCGCGCGGGCGTCAGCCTGCAAATCCAGGCCTGATAATCCGTCTCCACGCCAACACCGTCCAACACCGTCGCCACGCACGCGGGCGGCCGCACGGCAATGCGAGCGTCGATCCGGACGCGCAGCGTCCGGCACAGCGCCGGCCAGGCCGTGATAAAGGCCTGCGCGTCCTCCTCAGACGCCTGTGCGGTCTTCTGCGCAAACTGGTCAAGCCGCTTCATCCGCTCGTCGAACATCTCCTCCAGCCGCAGCAGCGCCCCGGCGTGGCAGCGGCGTTGCCAGGACGCGCGGGCGAAACGCGCGCGCGCCGTGCGCCACCAGGCGTCCAGCGCCAGCAGGTTGCCGAAATAGCAGAGGTTGTTGGCCACGCGGCGGGCGACGTTCCCCATGCGACGCGGATCGTACGGCCTCTGGCCGGAATTCAGCGGCGGTGCGGCCACGAGCTGGCCGGGCGTCAGCACATCCTGCCGGCAGATTCTGCCGGCAGGAAGCACCGTTCCGTACGCGATGCGGCAGGGACCGACCAACCCGCCCTGGCCGCCGAGGAAGATCGGCGGCTGGTCTAGCAGCACGCCGCGCGGCACGTCGCCGAGGAGCGAGGGCGTGGCCTTGTCCTGATGCGTCGTGAAGTTGAAATGCACGTAGGAGGAGCCGACCTCGGAATGGTTGTCCGCGCCGGTTCCGCCAGCCATCAGGCAGTCGCAGAAATTGATCAGGCTACCGAGGACCGCGTGCGGAAACAGCACGGTCTGCTTGAGCCCGACGCTGTGGGCGAACGATGCGTGTTCCTCCAGCAGCGTGCCGGGACGGACGTGCGCGCAGGGCCCGGCATCCACGTCGTCCAGCAGCGTGGCGTGGTCGAACGAGCCGCCACGCAGCCGCACACGCGCGCCGAGCTGGCAATCGCGCAGCGTAACCGGCCCCTCCTCGCCGAGCACACATCCCGGGCCGATTGCCAGCGAAGCCCCATCCAGCCGGCAGCCGGGATGAATCGTCACGCCCGCCGCCAGGCGCGCCGCTGAGACCTCCGGGCCGATGAACACCGTCCCGGACGCCACCAACCGGACGCCGCGTTTACGCAGCGCAGCAATCTGACTGGCGTTATCTGTGCGCGTCCTCATCCAATGGCAGGATACCGGAACCCCTGCGCCGCTTCAATAGAACCTGTCTTCCAATTGCTTGCGCCGCGCGGAATCGGCTTCCGCACTACGCCCGCTCCAAGGCCGCGGCAAACGCGCCATCCGTGCCGTCCCGCATGGGAATGCGCTCGGCCGTGGCGACCAGCCGCAAGGCCGGGTCGGCCGCCAGCGCCCGCTCCACCTGCTGTTGATTCTCCTCGGGCTCCAGGCTGCACGTCGAATAGACCAGCCGGCCGCCAGGCGCGAGCCGCGGCAGCAGGTTCGCAAGCAGGGCCCGCTGCACGGCGCAGAGCTTTTGCTGGCGTCGCTCCGAGAAACGCCAGCGCGCGTCCGGCCGGCGCCGCAGCACGCCGGTGTTGGAACAGGGGACGTCAAGCAGGATGCGATCGAACCGCAACGCCTCGTCCGCCAGTGGTGCGGCAGCATCGCCCGCCACCATTTCCACCCACTCCTGCCGCGTGCGCACCAGAGTCGAGCGTAGCAGGGCCAGACGGTCCGTATGCTTGTCCATGGCTATCAGCCGCCCCTGTCCGCCCATGCGCGCTGCAATCTGCGCCGTCTTGCCGCCGGGCGCCGCGCAGGCGTCCAGCACGGTCAGGCCGGGGCGCACATCGAGTAGTTCGGCGGCCTCCCGCGTGGCGGGATCCTGCACCACAAACGCCCCCTCGTGAAAGCCGGGAATCTCCTCGACGCGCATGCCGTGTGGCACCGTAAAGCAGACCTCCGGCGCAGCCGGATGGGGCGTGAGGCCGGCGGTCAGCGGTCGGCCCAGCGGCAGCATCGCAATCACCGTCTCCGCCGGCGTGTTGTTCCACTGGCAGAGCGCCTCTGCCTCTGCCGCACCATAGCGGGCCATCCAGCGGTCCAGCAGCACGGCAGGATGCGAGAGCCGCACGCCGGCCGGCTGCTGCGCCAGAGCTGCAAGCAGTTCGCTGCGCCGGCGGTCCAGGTTGCGCAGCACGCCGTTGACAAAGCCGGCGGAGTGCGGCGAGGCAATCTTGGCCGCCGCCACCGTGGCGTGCACGGCCGCATAAGCTGGAACTTCCTCCATGAACAGCACCTGGTAGGAACCGGCCAGCAGGGCTGCGCGCATTTCGCCTTCCGGCATGCTCTTCACCAGCTGCTGCAGCACCCACTCCAGCGCGCGCCGCCAGCGCACCGCGCCATAGACGAGATCCATGACGAAGCCGCGGTCCGGCGAGTCGGTCAGCAGCCGCTCGGGAAAATCCTCGGTCTCCAGCCAGCGGGAGAGGATGAAGATCGCTTCGCGTCGGGATGTGATGCCAGTGTCCATGTATAGGGGTTAAGGCTGAAGGGGTTAGGGGGTTAAGAGAGAGCCACCAATGACCAATGATTATTGACTAATGACCTTCCCCCGTCGCCGCAGCCGCAACTGCCCGCAGGCGGCGTTGGTCTGTCCGCCGCGGGAACGGCGCAGGGTGGTGGAAATGCGGGCGCTCTCCAGTGCATCGCAGAACGCTTCGCAGGTCCGCTCGTCCGGCGCCTCGCCGGCAAACTCCGCCACCGGGCTGAGCGGGATCAGATTGACCCGGCACTTCCAGCCGCGCAGCAGCTCGATCAGCCGTTGGGCGTGCTCGGGCTGGTCGTTCACGCCGCGGACCAGCGTGTATTCGAACGTGATAATGCGGTTGGTCGCTTCGGTATAGTCGCGGCAGGCCTCGAGCAGCCGGACCAGCGGCCAGCGCTGGTTCACCGGCATCAGCCGCGTGCGCAGGGCGTCGCTCGGCGCATGCAGCGAGACGGAGAGCTCGAACTGCACCCCCTCCTCCGCCAGCCGCCGGATGCCCTGCACCACGCCGCAGGTGCTGATGGTGATGTGCCGCGCGCCGATGTTCAGGCCGTCCGGCGCGTTCAGGATGTGCAGCGCCTTCAATACCTCGTCATAGTTCGCGAACGGCTCGCCCATGCCCATGACCACGATATTCTGGGGCCTCAGCAGGCCGGCAGCGACATCCGCTGATCCGTTTTCCCGCAGCCATTTTGCCGCCAATACAACCTGTCCAACGATCTCTCCTGCCACGAGATTGCGCGCCAGGCCGGCCTTGCCGCTCGCGCAGAAGGCGCAGCCAAAGGCACAACCGGCCTGCGACGAGACGCAGAGCGTCCAGCGGTCCTTCGCGGGGATCAGCACGGATTCGATCAGCTCGCCGTCGCGGCAGGCGAGCAGCAGTTTGCGGACGCCGTCGGCCGCTTCTCTGACCTCGGCCACGGTCAGCGCCGCCACGTCGAATTTCTCCGCCAGCGCGCGGCGCAGCGCGGCAGGCAGGATGGTCAATTCATCCCATGATCCGATCATCCGATCCTGCAAGCCGTGCCAGATCTGCCCGGCGCGATACACGGGCACGCCGAGCGCCTGACACTCGGCGCGCCATTCCGCCAGATCCATCCCCCAGGCAGCTGGGGTTACGCTTTTTGTGTCAGATTCGCTCAAAAATCCATCTCCATACAAATCGTTTGGACACAGAGCTCACAGAGAGGAATGAGGCCACAGAGAACCTTGGAACCGCAGCCGCGATTGCAATTCCTCTGTGCGCTCTGTCTTCCTCTGTGAACTCTGTGTCCACCGAAGCTTCTACACTTATTCCGTCGGCAGACCCACGGGCGGTGCGAACGGCGCGGTGGTCTCTGTGCCGGCTTCGTTCTTCACCAGCATTTCGATGCGGCGCTCGACCTCATTCAGCTTGCCGGAGCAGAATCCGATCAGGCGCTGCCCCTCCTCGAATGCCGCCACCATGGCCTCGAGGTCCATCTCTCCCGACTCCATCTGCTCCACGATCTGCTCGAGACGCGTGAGGGCGCCGTCGAAATTCAGGTCGGTTTTCTCTTTTTTAGCCATGTCGGACTCCGTTTTCTGGGAGTACAGGAGTACGGAAGTTCAGGAGTACAGAATGGAACCCGGCAGGATACTGGCTGGCTTCCGCTATTCTGAACTCCTGCACTCCTGTATTCTGAACTTCCTTCCCCTTCATTTTCCACGCACTTCCGATTCGAATATCCCATCCGCCACCTGTGTCCGCAGCTGCATCCCTGCCTCCACCTGCCGCACGGAGCGCACCAGCCGTCCGTCCGCCGTGCGGGTCAGCGAATAGCCGCGTTCCAGAACCGCCGCCGGACTCAGCGCACGCAACTGGCGCTCGCATGTCAGAACCTGCTGCCGGCGACGTACGAGGACCTCAGGTGCCGCGCGCAACAGGCGCCGCTGGAGCGCCTCGATGCGACTGGCCACCGCCTGCAGCCGGCTACCGCGCTGGAGCAGCAGCCGTGCGCGGGCCGCCTCGAGACGACGGCGCTGCGGCGTGGCCGCGCCGGACAACGCCTGTTTCAATCGCAGCTCAAGCGCATCCAGCGCCTGCGCGGCGCGCTCTGCGGCGTGGCGCGGCGCGCGGAAGACCTGACTGGCGCGGGCGGTGTTGAGCCTGCCGCGCAGCTCAGTCAGGCGCTGCCGCAACACCTGCCGCAGGGTGCGCACCTGATTGCGCAGCGTCTCCTCGAAATCTTCCTTGCGGCCGACGAGCAGTTCCGCCGCTGCCGAGGGCGTAGGGGCGCGCACGTCAGCGACGAAATCGGCGATCGTGAAGTCGATCTCGTGTCCCACTGCCGAGATGACCGGAATCGCCGAGCGCGCCAGGGCGCGCGCCACGATTTCCTCGTTAAAGCACCAGAGATCCTCAAGACTGCCGCCGCCGCGGCCGACGATCAGAGCATCCAGCGGCGCGGTCAGCGTTTCTTCCGCGCCAGCGCAGGCGCTGAGCGCGTTGAGGCGGTCGATTGCCGCGGCGATCTCCTCTGCTGCGCCTGCGCCCTGCACGCGCACCGGCGCCAGCACGATGTGGAGGTTCGGAAAACGTCGCGTGACCACGTTGAGGATGTCGCGGATCGCCGCGCCGGTTGGCGAGGTGACGATGCCGACGTGGCGCGGCAGCAGGGGCAAAGGGCGTTTGCGCGCCTCGTCGAACAGCCCCTCGGCCTGCAGGCTGCGCTTGAGCGCCTCAAAGCGCGCCATGAGCATCCCCTGCCCACCAGCCTCGACCTGTCGCACGATGAGCTGGTACTGGCCGCGCGGCTCATAGACCGAAAGATCGCCATAAAGGCGCACCAGCAGGCCGTCGGCGAGCGGCACGCTCATACCGCGCGCGCTGCCGGCGAAAAGCACGGCACTGAGCTGCGCACGCTCGTCCTTGAGCGTGAAGTAACAGTGGCCAGAGGCCTGGCGACGGAAGTTGGAGATCTCCCCCTCGACCCAGACGCGACCAACCTCATCTTCGATCGTCTGCTTCACCAGACGCGTCAGCTCCGCCACAGTATAGATGCGACGGGCGTCGTCTGTAAGAATAACGGGCATCTTTCTCACCGCGAAGGGCGCGAAGGGGCGCGAAGGGAGCTGGTTGGGTGGTTGAGGACCATGCGGCGAATCCCCTCGCGCATGTGTTTCACGTTGAAGTTGACGAGAAAGCCGATCGAATAGCCACTCACCAAACGCGTCAGCTCCGCCACGGTATAGACGCGGCGGGCGTCGTCGGGCACGAGTTGGAGGTCGTTTTTCACCGCGAGGGTCGCGAAGGCGCGCGAAGGGGGTCGGTTGGGTTGTTGAGGACCATGCGGCGAATCCCATCGCGCATGTGTTTCACATTGAAGTTGAGGAGAAAGCCGATCGAATGGCCGCTCAGTTTAAGGTACGTCAGCAATTGCGCCTGATGAAACGGCAGCACCTGCTCCACGGCCTTCAATTCCAGAATGATGGCATCTTCGACGACGACATCCAAGCGAAAGCCCGTATCGATACATGCGCCGTCGTATTCGAGCGGCATGGCAACCTGCCTGGCACAGCGCAGTCCGCGTTTCTGCAATTCGTGAGTCAAGCAGGTCTCATAGGCGCTTTCCAGCAATCCCGGGCCCAATGCCGTGTGAACTTTGAAGACCGCGTCCACAACCTCCGCCGCCACGTCTTCAATTTCCATGTCGTCACCACCCTCACCACCTTCGCGACCTTCGCGGTGAAAAAGTTACTTTCCGCTCGTCTCCCGCACGCGGGTGATGCCCGTGGCGCGGCTGGTGGCGCGGTCGATCTCGACAATGACGCCTTCGAGGACGGAGGGGCCTTTGGCGACGTCAAATCGGGACGGCATGCCGGTGAGAAATTTCTTCAGCACCGGCTCGACCTCGCGGCCGATCACGGAGTTGACGGGGCCGGTCATGCCAATGTCGGTGATGTACGCGGTTCCCTTGGGGAGGAGCTTCTCGTCGCTGGTCTGCACGTGCGTGTGGGTGCCGATCACGGCGGCCACGCGGCCGTCGAGGTGCCATCCCATGGCGATCTTCTCCGAGGTGGCCTCCGCGTGCAGGTCCACCAGCACGGGCGTACCGCCGGGGATGGCGGCCAGCAGCGCGTCCACGGCGCGGAAGGGGCAGTCGGCCGGCGGCAGGAAGACGCGGCCCAGCAGGTTGATGACCGTCAACGGCCCCTGCGAGGTCTGCACCGTGGTCCAGCCGCGGCCGGGGCAGGTCGGCGCGAAGTTGGCCGGGCGCAGCAGGCGCTTTTCGCGGGCCATGTAGGCCTCGATGTCCTTCTGGTTCCAGGTGTGATCACCGAGAGTGAGGACATCCGCGCCAGCCTTGAAGAGCTCATCCGCCAGTTCGCCGGTGATGCCGCTGCCGGCCGCAGCGTTCTCGGCGTTGGCCACCACGGCGTGCACGGCGCCGCTGCCGCGCAGGCGCGCCACAACCTCCTTGAACACGGCCCGGCCGGGTGAGCCGACAATGTCGCCGACAATGAGTATGCGCATGGGAAAAATCCTTGCGAGAGAAGGAATTCAGAAGTCAGGATTCAGAATGAAAACGACCGGCAGTTGCGACGCGGCATCCTGCATCAGGGAGCCCCCTTGATCCACCCCGCATTCCCCCACACAGCGGATCCAGCGTTCGCTGCATTCCATTCTGAATCCTGAATTCTGTATCCTTTCTCCCGCTACCTTGCAAACTCCACGCACCGCGTCTCGCGCACAACCACCACGCGGATCTGGCCAGGGTAGCGCAGCTCGGACTCGATCCGCTTGCTGACGTCGCGCGCCAGCAGGAGCGCGGCAGCATCGTCGATCTGGACGGGGTCCACGAGCACGCGCACCTCGCGGCCGGCCTGCATTGCGAAGGTTTTGCGGACGCCGGGCATGCTGTTGGCGATGGCTTCGAGTTTTTCGATGCGTTGCAGGTAGATGGCGGTGGACTCGACTCGCGCGCCTGGGCGGGCGCTGGAGATCGCGTCGGCGGCGGAGCAGAGCGCGCCGTAGGGGGAGTTGGATTCGACTTCGCCGTGGTGCGCGGCAACCGCATTGACGACGATGGGGTCCTCGTGGAATCGCTGAATCATCTCGGCCCCGATGGCGGCGTGCGCCCCCTCGGTCTCATGGTCGGCGCTCTTGCCGAGATCGTGGAACAGACCGACACGACGCGCGAGGGCGGCATCGAGCCCCAGTTCGCTAGCCATGGTTCCCATCAGGTGGGCCACTTCCAGCGAGTGCTGCAGCACATTCTGCGAGAAGCTGGAGCGGAATTTCAGGCGGCCGAGCTGATGCGTCAGTTCCGGGTCCACGCCCTGCAGTCGGGCGTCGTAGATCGCCTGCTCGCCGGCCTTGCGGATGGTGAGCTCCATCTCCTCGCGCACCTTGGCGACGACCTCCTCGATGCGCGCCGTATGGATGCGGCCGTCGGCCACGAGGATCTCGAGAGCCTGTCGACCGATTTCACGGCGGATGGGGTCGAAACCGGAGATCACGACCGCCTCGGGAGTATCGTCGATCAGCAGGTTCACACCGGTGGCGGCCTCGAGCGCACGGATGTTGCGCCCCTCGCGGCCGATGATGCGCCCCTTGATGTCGTCGCTCGGGAGCGGGACCGTGCAGGTCATCATCTCGCCGGCGTGCGGCGCCGCATAGCGCTGGATGGCCATAGCGACGACACGTCGGGCCTCGTGTTCAGCCGTCGCGCGGGCCTCCTCCTGCCGTCGCCGGACGATACCGGCAATCTCCGTGCGGGCCTCCTGTTCGGCACGCTGCAGGACTTCGCGGCGGGCCTCCTCGGCGGTCAATCCGGCCAACTTCTGAAGGCGGGCCTGGGCTTCGGCGGCCAGGCGCTCCGACTCCTGGCGCCGCGCGTTCGCTTCCGCCAGCCGGGTCTGCGCCTCTTCCTGTCGCTGGCTGGCGGTCTGTTCCTTCTTCTCGACCAGTTCGACCTTGCGGTCGAGGTTCTCTTCACGGACCCGGAGACGCTCTTCGATCTCCTGCAACTCCTTGCGTCGCCCCTTGGTGGTTTTTTCAAACTCTTCGCGCGCCTGGACTACCTCCGCGCGCGCCTGGATGTCGGCCTCCTTGAGGCGGCTCCCGGCCTCCTGCTCGACGGCGTCGAAGCGGGCCTGCGCACGCTTTTCGATGGAACCGGCCTGCCAACGGCCGACCAGATTGCGCAGGGCATAGCCCACGCCCACGCCGGCCACACCGGCCAAGAGGGCGATTGTCGCCTGCTTTACATCATAACCGATAAAATCTGACATATCCGCCGTCGTCTTCCCGATCCGGTTCAAAATCGGCACCGTCTGCTGACAGTATACGTTCGCCTTCTTCCGCCTGGCAAGATTGTGTTACGCGTCCACTGCGGCGTCTTCCTCCATGGGCACGCCCCAGGCGCGGAAACGATCGGCCAGGAACGACAGGCACTGCTGGTGCAGCACCCGCGCCGGCTGGTCCGGCGAGAGCGGTGCGCCGGCTGCAAACCGCACCGGCCGGGAGGGATCGACCGGCCCGAGATCGCGAATCCAACGGCCGATCCCGATGAAATCGGTCTGCAACGCAATGGGCACCAGCGGCACGCGGGCGGCCTGGGCGAGCTTCGCCCCCATGGAGTTCAAGCGGCGGGGGTTGAAGACTGTCATGCGCGTCCCCTGCGGGAAGAGCAGCACCGAAGAGCCGGCCGCGAGCTTGGCGCACCCCTGGTCGAGGACCGCCTGCAGGTCGGCGCGGACGTTGCGTCGTGAGACCACGATGGGTGCGATGGCGCGGCAGAGCGATCCAAAGAACGGATAGTGCAGCAATGAATCCTTCAGAACAATCGCAACAGGCGAGAAGGAAGTCAACAGGCAGGGGAGCAGCATGGTTTCCAGCATGCTCATGTGGTTGGCGATATAGACCACCGGGCCGCGCATTGCCGCGCGTGGCGCAAACCCCTCGCAAACCACCCGGCCGCCGAGCTGTTCGACCGCCTGCAGGACGACCAGGGAATCCTGCGCCCAGACGTCGAAATTGTACCGCCCAAACCACGCCTTGCACCCGCCGCTGATCGCCTGGGCCGCTACAGTCCCATGAAACCGGGCGGAAGCGCAGAATCCGCCACCCGAGGCGGTGTTGCGCCCGGCAGGCGTCTCATACTGGCCATCTGAGCGTAGTTGCTGCTGAAATTCCTGAAGCGTCATGGCGAGACAAAGGTAGCACATTCCCGGCGCACGATTCCATTCTGGAACGCCTGCGGTGCTGTGCTAGAATCTCCCCCGCTTCTCGATTTTCGGGGTGTAGCGCAGCCTGGTAGCGCACCAGCCTTGGGCGCTGGGAGTCGCGGGTTCAAATCCCGCCGCCCCGACCACTTAAAAGCCCAATAAACATTAGGGAATTTGCAAATTTGCCGGTTGCGGCCGAGGGGCGTTTTTTGCCTAAAAGTTCAAATGTTTGACGTTTATTTGGAAGTTTGCTAGCCTACTCCTCATCAAATCGCAGGTCGTTTCAGACATGCGCGGAGGGGCTCAAATGGCAACGCTTGAACTTCGGAAAAGCTCTAAGTGGTGGTATGGCCGCTGGACGGAGAATGGAAAAATCATCGTCCGAAACCTGGATGTGGAGGTCCGCGGGACTCGTCCACGCAAGGGTCAAGAGACCGGTGATCGACTGTTCGAACAGACCCGGTCCGTGGCTGACGGCAAACTGAAAGAGTTTGCGCGGGACGCCGTGACGCGTCGGCATGTCGAGGGCATCGCCCAGGCTGTCCACGTGGCGCGCACAGGACACCGCGTCGGCGCAATTCCTTTGGACGGCATCTTCCCGGCCTGGCAAGGCATCCCCCGCAAGCAGGTCGAACTCAGCGATATTTACCTCAAGTGGGTCCAAGGTGTGTTTCGCCGCTTCGTTGAGTTCTTCGCGGCCCGCTACGGTGCCAGCGCGCGCAACTCAATCAGCGAGCAGCCAGCACGGTCGCCGCGGCCAAGGCCGGCGGGGTGGTCGGCGCGTTGGTGATCGGTGGGATCGAGGCGGCAAAGCATCTTTTTGGGAAGTAGGAATGGCGGTGTTTTAACAGGTTCAAATGTTTGACGTTTGTTTGGATACGGATTCAAAACAGTCTTGTCTAGAGGGGGTTTGGGCGGTTAAATTTGCGATTCATGATCGAGAAGCAGGTTAGGCCAAGTTCATGGGTTCAAATGTTTGACGTTTGTTTGGAAACTTTTGCCGAATTCGGCGTTTTGTTTCATGGCGTTTCAACACACTTATTTATCGTGTAATCAACTGCATTGCAGACTGTTACAAACGTCGCACACGATCACATGAGGACCATCAAAAAGTGGCTTTTCTGGTCTTGGGCGCTGGGAGTCGCGGGTTCAAATCCCGCCGCCCCGACCACTATTATCACAAAATTCGCCAATATTTTGGTGGTTTTTTGAGCCTGCGGAAATATCCTTCCCCTGATTTTCCCCTACTCTTTTCTCGAACTCGCACAGTTTTCGATCCGCAGCCAGCTTGTCGGTGGGGTTCAAGGCTCTGGCATAATGGAAAATCATGCTGAAAGAATCATGTCCAGTGAAGGGCATGACCTCAGTAGGCAGCAGCCCTATCCTTAAGCACCTGATTACAAAGAAGTTACGGAAGCTGTGCCAGTGAAGAGTGCGGTCTAAGGAAATTTTTGCCTGCGAAAAGAGTCGTTTGAGTCGTTTTCGGCTCTTCCCGTTCGCCACTTTCCCTCCATTTTGATTCCGGAAAAGGTAGCTGTTCCGATTGGGACACGCATCGCAGAGCCTTTTGATGACATCCCGCACCTTGGGCATCATGGGTACGCCGATTGTTGGTAGGTGCAAGAATTTTGGCGGGGTGGCTAGTCTCCTGTTATAGGGCAGGTGAAGTGGCTACCCTGTGTCGAAATTATCTATCACGGCATCTGAAAGCGGTAGTAGCGGTTAGGGTAGTTGCTCCAGCTTGAATCGCTAAAGTAGGACGAACCGCTTGTCAGGGTGTTGGTTGCCACGGGAATCCAAACACCGCTGGTCAGGTCTGTGCAGGTTGCCACCACTACAGTTGGACTTCCAGCGTTGGTAAAGGTGAAGCCGAAGCCGCCTGCCAGAACTCCGAAGGTGGAATCAGGCTGAACTTGCGGGTTCCAAGGGACGGTTGAACAACCACCGAAAGTTGCCCCCCAACCCGTAGTATTCGGCAGATAGTAGATGGTTGCAGGGTCGGTAACAAAAATAGTTGTGTCCGAACCGCCGCTTGGGGCATTGCCGCTGAAATAAACAATAACCAGACTCAGGCATTCAGAAAATGCCTGATTTTCGATATTGGTGACGCTATGCGGGCCCGGCGGTTGCGAGAGGCCGCGTGTTGGTGTCGGACTACGAGAATACAAGCACAGGGGAGGTGGAGCGCGTATTGTGCCTTGACGAACAATCGGGGCAGGTGCTTTGGACGTTCGAGAACCGCGACGTCAAATACAGGGGGCTTTCCTATGGCTATGGCCCGCGGGCCACGCCAACCGTGGACGGCGATCTCGTTTTCGCGCTCGGGGCTGTTGGCGATCTGTACTGCCTGGACGTCACAAGCGGCAAGCTCCTGTGGAGGGTCAATTACCAAAGCGACCTCCAGGCGAAGTTGCCAACCTGGGGTTTTGCCGCGGCGCCGGTGGTCTACGGCAAACAGCTGATCTGCCTGGTCGGCGCAGGATCGAATGCGACGGTTGTTGCCCTGGACAAGGTGACCGGACAGGAGACATGGCGTTCGGTTTCATCAAAGGGCGGCCCAGGTTATTCGGCGCCGATCCTCATCCACGCCGGTGGCGTCGACCAGTTCATCCAATGGCATGGCGGGGCCGTCAGTTCTCTCAACCCCAACACGGGACAGATTTACTGGGAAACTCCTTACGAGGGCCGGGACATGCTGGCCGCTACACCTGTGCGGCAAGGCAATTTGCTGTTTCTCACCGCCTTCTTTGATGGTCCGATGATGCTCCAACTTGCGGCTGACAAACCGGACGCGAGACTCCTCTGGCGTGGAAACAGCCACAGCGAAGTCAAAACCGATGGATTGCACGCGACCATGGCAACGCCGGTCATCAAGGACGGGTATGTCTACGGCGTGTGCAGTTACGGCCAGCTTCGCTGTCTCGACGCGCAAACTGGCGTACGCGTCTGGGAGACACAGGAGGTAACACGGGAGAACGCGCGATGGGCGTCCGCCTTTATCACGCGCCAGGGGGATCGATTCTTTATCAATAACGACCGCGGGGAACTGATTATTGCCGAGCTCTCGCCCCGGGGGTATCGCGAGATTGATCGGACCCATCTGATTGAGCCGACTACACCACCAGGGAACAAGCGCGAGAAGAACGCGGTCAACTGGGTCTTGCCTGCCTACGCCAACCGGCATATGGTCATCCGGAACGACCGGGAGATTATCCGCGCATCGCTGGAAAGAACGCCAGCCCCAGCGGACAAACCGTAATGTCCGTGTGACGCCGGACAGCATGCCCGCAACTCCGTCCCCTTAAACAGTGCCAGCCGGAATCCTTCGCCCCCACCTGCTGATCAACGGCGTGGACAATCGTTCCCGTACAAAGCCGATACCCGGAAACAGTAAATCGAAAGCACGGGATGGCGGCGGGAGAAGAAGGCTGCTCTTTTTCAACCCACCTGCAACAAGTTCGGTCCACCCGCATGCTACCGCCACGCCGCGGCGGACAACTGCGTCATCGTCCTGAATGATTCCGACGGGCAAAGGGCGGATCGTTTCTTTCGCGGAATAGGGTGCCAGCGCGGATCGTCAAACCCCGACGTGCGCCTGTCTTTTCTTACACGGATCTAACGACCGGCTGGCGTGGCTTCATGCTAGATTTCTCCTGTCTTTCGCGGGGAGTCCCGCGGCAATGTGCCCCATGCGTAGTCGTTTCATTTTACTGCTGTTTCTGCCGCTGCCGCTCGGCGCCAGTCTGACGACGGCGCACGCCGAACCGCCGGCCTCCGGTTGGGCACCTGTTCCCTTTTCCCGCTACGAAGCCATTCTTTCCCGTAAGCCGTTCGGCCTGCCACCGCTACCACCTCCGCCGCCCCCGCCACAAGCGGCACAACCGCCCCCGCCTCCGGCCTTTGCATCCAAGCTGCGCTTGTGCGCCATCAATTGCACGCCGGCCGGCACGGTGGCCATCGGGTTCATCGACAGCACATCCAATCCGCCGCGCAACTACTATCTGGACGTCGGCGAGACAGAGGACGGATTTCTTGTCCGGGAGGCGGATTTCGACCAGGAATTTGCCGTCGTGACCAAGGATGGCGTGACCGTAACGCTGCGACTCAGCTCTGCGCCACGCGAGGTGGCAACAACCGGAGACAGCAGCGTGGCGGCGGCGCAGCGCCTAGGCGGAAACGATGATCCCGGAGAGTTGATCGTGAGTGTGGCAAATGCCAGGCGCCCCGGCGCACGGGCAGCCGCCGCCAGCAAACCGATGTTTTCTTCCGCCACCGAGCAGTTGCTGGCCATGGAACTGAGCGTGCCGGCAGGCGTGCAATCCCCGCCCTTGCCGTTCATCAGCGGTCTGGAAGCTGACACACATGCCGCTCTGGGGCACTCCATCGTGATCGAGACCACCGATTCGGATGCCGTGGCTGCGCACAAGGAGAACGTCGGCCTAGCCAAGGAGGAGTTACGGACGCACCTTCAGGCAGGTGGCGATACCGGATCCTATCTGCAGACGCTCAAGGATCGGCGCGACGCAGAGATTGCCCGACAGGCAGCCGCGCGTACAGAGGCGAAAACACTGGTCTGCGAACTGGCCAGACGAATGAGCCAGCCGGAGGTAGAAAAGCAGCTGACTGTCGTCAATGCCATACTGGCCGAATCCGGCGTCGGTCCGATCGAGGCGCCGGAATGACGCGCGGCGGCCGCGCCTTCGCCCAGCCTTCGCCGTTCAGTTCGCCCGCGACCGAGCCGCACGCTCGACCTGGTCAAGATAGCGCGCGACGTCCTCCCGCGGACGAAGTTCCTGCGAACGCTTGAGCAACGGCACGGCTTCCGCGTAGCGCGTCTTTTTCACCAGTACCTGCGCATGACGCAGGCGCGCCTCAGCCTCGTATTTCTCGATCCCCTCCGCACGCTCAAACAGGAAGAGTGCCTTGTCCGCCCTATCGGTGCGGGCGTAATGCTGCGCCAGCAGGATCAGTGCCTCGCCGTCGAGCGGATCGAGCGCGACGATCTGCTCGAGCAGGTGCGTCTGCTCCTCGGCGGCCTCGCCGCGCGCGGCGGCCAGGCGGGCTTCCAGCTTGAGGATGCGCTTTTTCGCATCCTCTGGCAGGCGCGTCTCGCAGGTGGCGCGCACCTGCGCCAGCACGCGGGCGGCTGGCTCGTACGCCGCGCGGGCGATCAGCACCTCCGCATCGCGGAGGAACAACAGCGGGTCGGCTCCGGCGGGATCCTTGGCGAGCGCGCGCAGATAGGCGTCGGCGGCGAGGTCGTAAATGTTCTCGTTGACGTAGATGTCGCCCAGCGTGTTGAGGCAAACTGCACTGGCCTGGCCGTTGCGATCAAGCAACTCGAAGTTTTCCGCCGCCTTCAGCGACTGCTTCAAGCCGAGAAAGGCGTTGGCCTGCAGCAGCCAGAAATCCGCCTTGCCGGGGTCGCGCCGAATCAGATCCTCGCACAACGCGGCAGCCTCCTCATATTTGCGCTGCTTGAACAGGCAGCGGGAAAGCCCCAGTTTCCACTCGCTCACGTCGGACTGCAGCATCATGGCCTGGCGGTAGGCGCTCTCGGCCGGCACGTACTGCTCGGTGGTAGAGAAGGCGTAGCCGAGCAGTCCGAAGGTCAGACCGTCGGCAGCGCCCAGATCGATGGCGCGAGTCAGCACCTGGATGGCCTGTTCATGGTTGCCGAGACGGATGCAGGTGACGCCAAGGTTTTTCTGTGCGCGCAGGAATGAGGGAAATTTGGCGGCCGCCTTGCGGTACCAGTCCAAGGCGGCTTCGACCTGGTTTTGCTGCAGGCAGAGGTTGCCAAGCGTGTAGTCGAACAGGGCCGTCAGTTCGGCCTTGCCTCCGCTCTTGCCGCCAGTCTGGAGGCTCCGCTGCAGCAGGTCGATGGCCTTGGCCAAGCCGCCCTCGCTTTCCATCAGGGTGGCGACCTGCTGCAGTGTCTGCTGCTCGGCCGGCGTCACGCGCGGCTCGATGTCGGCGCGCATGCCGTACGAGCCGACAAAGGCCTTCTGGAAGGAGGGATCCTTCCACACGTCGTTGAGGTCGGCGCGCGCAACGGCCGCCAGACCGGCGGCGCCCAGCAGTGCGACCAACATCCGGCATTCGATTCTGCTTTTCATGGCTATCTGCTCCTGAAGGCGATGGGAACCCGCATCTTGAACGCCACGGCCTTGCCGTTGCGCTGTCCCGGCTCGAATCGCCAGCGCCGCACGGCCTGCAGTGCGGGCGGCTCGAAGGCCGGATGAGTGGACGACTGCACGACCGGATTGACCACCCGGCCGTCTGTCCCGACAATGAACACCACGGATACGCTGCCGTCCAACTTCTGCCGCCGCAGCGTCGCGGGATATTCGGGCGGCGGCTGGTAGGTGGCGCGCGGTGCCTGGTCGAGATCCGACAGGCTGAACGCACCGTCGAGGCCGACATCCGAGACGGCGTTCATTGCCAGGCCGCCCTGTCCCCCGAAGCTGGCCGGCAGGCGCGTCATGAAATCGCCACCGCCACTCGCGCCCCCCAGCGCCATCTCGAGTTGCGCCAGGTCGAGCGGCGCCGCGTCTTCCTTGAGTTCCGGAGGCGCCTCGGGAGCCTGCTGGCGTTCGACGTCGAGCGCCTTATCCTTCTGTTCCTGCTTCTCCTCGATCTTCTTCTCGGCCTCCAGCGAGATGTCCTCCACCGTCGTGCGGTGGGCCCGGTTTTGCGGCAGCAGCAGCAACCCGCCAAAGAGCAGGATGCCGGCGTGCAACAGCACCGCCCCCAGGATCGCCAGAATCTGGATGCGCTTCTTCATTTCTTCTCGGTGGAAACACCCACCTTGAGGATGCCGGCCTTGCGCGCCTCGTCCAGCACGTTGACCACGTGGCGGAAATCGGCGTTGGCCTCGGCGCTGACCACGACCTTCGGGTCCTTGGCCGAAGCCTTGTACGTCTGCAGCTTGAAGGGCAACTGCGCGACCGTCACCTTGTCCTTGTTGAAGATGATTTCGCCGTTGTGACAGACCGTCAGCGTGGCGGCCTTGTCGCGATCCTCGAGCTTCTCGGCCGTGCCGGCACTGGGGAGCTGCACCGGAACGCCCTGGTTCTTGGTCATGGAGAGCGAGACCATGACAAAGGTGGCCAGCAGGAAGAAGATCACATCGATCAGCGGCACGATCTCGATGCGCGCCTTCTTGAACGTATAGGCTTTGACTCGCATGGTCACACTCCTGCCGCGGCGCGCCGACGGGACGCGGCCTCGGTTTCGAGGATCGGCTTCAGCAGCAGTTCCAGGTTGGTGGTGGCGTCTTCCATCTCATGCCGCGCCGCTTCGCAACGGGCATGCAGGTAATTCAGCGGAATCAGCGTGGTCACGGCGATCCCGAGGCCGAAGGTGGTGGCGATGAGGGCCTCCGCGATGCCCCCGGTGATGGCCGCGGGGGCGCTCAGTTCGGCGCCGCCCAGCATGCCGAAGGCGCTGATCATGCCCGTGACCGTGCCGAGCAGGCCGAGGAGCGGGGCCATGGTGACGATCGTGTCGAGCAGCGAAATGCCGCGGGTGAAGCGCACGAGTTCCTGGGCCGAGGCGCGGGTGAGCGCTTCGGTCAGAGATTTCTCGCGGTGCAGCAGCGCGTAGGTGAGACAGCGCGCCACAAAGTCACGGGATGCCTTGCCCGCCTGCAGGGCACCGTCCGCTTCGCCCTTCTCAAGCGCGCCCATCATATTTTCCACCACCTCCGGCTGGCGGTGCCGCTTTTCGACCGACAGGAAGACCAGCCGTTCGAGCAGCACGCTGACGGACAGCAGCGAGACCAGCAGCAGCGGCCACATGATGGGGCCGCCTTTCTTGAAGTAGCCCCAGAGGCTCCCCTTGGCGATGAGCGCCTTGAGGGCGTTGCCCAGTGTGGGGTCGAACGGCAGTGTCCCGGTTCCGCTCCCCACTAGGCCGGCGATTTGGATGGTGGCTTCCTTCTCCGGCAGCGGGCGCACCACCGGATGCGACGATCCCGCCTGCGGCAGGGCGATGCCAGCTACGCGGCCATTCGCGGCCGCAAACAGCGCCACGGGCCCGACCAGCGCGAAGCGGCCCTTCTCCAGCACGCCCTGCGGGTCCACGGCCGACCCCTCGAAGCGCAGCCCGCCGATCAGCGACTGCTGGCGGTTGGCGGAGGCGGAGACCAGCGCGAACTGGCGCTCGAACTTCTGCGCAGGCGAGAGGTCCTTGTTGAGCGGCGCCTGCAGGGCCGTGTCGAGCGTGGCGGCGTAGCGTTCCGCCTCGCCCGGCTGAACGCGCCCCTCGAAGCTGCGGGCATACTCGTCGAGCAGGCTGCCGACGTAGGCGATTTCGTCCTGGCGCTGCTTGAGCTCGATGCGTCGATTATTGTACTCCAGGTTGCGGACATCCGCGGCGCGCCGGCTCTTCTCCTGCTCGCGGCGCAGTTCGGCCAAGTCGTTCTCCTGCCGGTCTAATTCACGCACCAGCGGGAGTTTTTCCCCGGCAATGGCCTCGCGCTGCCGGGTGAGTTCCTGCAGGACCGTGTCGAGGTCGTGTCGCGCAGCAGCGGCAGCCTCGTCCATCGTGGCAGCCATGCCACGGGTGGACGGCAGGACGGCCAGCAGCAGGCTGGCGCACAGCGAGAGACGGATCGTATGTGTTGTCATGGTAGGTCTCCGGAAAGTATCAGCGGTTGAGGTTTCCTGGTTGTCGAAGCTCCTCACGGGATCTGTACCGGCAGCGGCACGAAGCGTGGCGATGCCTTGTTCTGCAGCATTTGGATCACCTCGGTGATGCGGGGCGCCAGCTCATTGGCCGGCCGCCACTCCCATCCTGAGGGACCGGGGTGTCCCACGCCGGCCTCGCCGCCGGCGCTGACGTAGTAGGCCTGCGCCAGGCCGACATAGACGGTTTCGACCTGCGTGGGCTTGCCCTTGAGGTCGCGGATTTCGGTTACGCGGGCGATCTCGCCGTTGGCCTTGCCGAGTTCGTTCAGGATGCCAATCACGTTCTGGTAGCGTTCCGGCAGGCCGATCTTCGTGTCTGCGGAATTTTCCGGCAGACGCTGGGCGAGCTGCTTGACCTTTTCGCGCACCGGTTCCGGTGCGCGGGCAAGCATTCCCTTGACGCGGGCTTCCATGTCCGAGACCTGCGCGCGCATGCGGTCGGCGGCCTCCTGCAGTTGGCGCTCCTGCCCGCGCAGGTCGTCCAGCTTGCGGTCGACGTCTGCAGTTTCGTTGGTGGACTGCCCGATCTTCTCGCGCAGTGCGGCCGCCTCCTTGCGGAGCATCTGGATGCGGTCCGACAGCATCTCGCGCCCCAGCAGCCAGTCCTGCTTCTCCTGCGAGGAGAGGCGCCGCGCCTCGATCCATTTGCCCAGCATCGCGCGAGCGGACTCGTTCGTGTCCGCCAGTTGCGCCCAGGCAGCAGCCGCGCCGAGCATCAACATCAGGAAGATTGCCAACCGTTTCATACTCATTGTCTGCTCCTTCACCATTTCCCTTCCAAGCCGAAGGAATACTCGATCGGCGTCGCGTTCCGGGCGCGCACCACTTTCGTCTCGTGATAGTCGTAATACTGCGTGGCCGCCGGGCGCAGCACATTCTTGGCGTTGAAGCTCAGCTTCCAGTTCGACCCGATTTTCTGGGAGAACCCCATGTTCAGGGTTCCCACCGGCTTCTGATAGACGTTGGGTGTCCAGTTTTCCGTGGCGTCGTTCGGGCTGAGCGCCGTGGTGGCTTCCGTAACCGCTTCGCCGGCCACCAGGGTGGTGCCCTGGAAGGTGTAATACAGGTTGAGTGAAAGCCCCCACGCTTCGATGTCGTAGGTCGCATTCAGATTCGCCAAGTAGTCGGGCTGCCCGATCATGGGGCGCGATTTGTCGCCGGAATAGTCGCGGAAGGTCTGCTGCATCCCCTCGTCAAACTTCAGGTCCGACTGCAGAAGCGTGCCGTTCGCGCCAAGGGTCAGGCCGCCCAGGAACTGCCACAGCGCGCCCATGTCCTGCCGCGCCTCCAGTTCACAGCCCTTGACGGTCGCTTCGGGAAAGTTAAGCGGCATGATGGCGCGCAGGCTGCTGGACTGCAACAGCACGCGATCGATCGGGTCCGTGATCCGTTTCAGGAACACGCTGCCAGCCAGCAGGTTGCCGACACCCGGAAAAAATTCCAGCCGGGCATCGTAGTTGTCCATGGTCGAGATCTTGAGATTCCGGTTGCCGATGAAGAAATCGCTTGTGCCCTGAATGGGCGTCATGATCGGGGTGATTTCCTTGAATGTCGGTCGCGCGATGGTCTGGCTCCAGTTCAGCCGCAATTGCAGGTCATCTTCTGGTTTGATCAGCACGCCGATTGCCGGCAGGGCATTCACTTGCTTTAGTGAGGCTCCGGACGTGTAATCGAAATTCTCGCCGCTGGAGTCGATCACGAAGCTCCAGCGCTGTTTCACCTCGTCGTATTTCTGGATGAACACGGGGAGGATGTTGTACCCCGGCGCGACAACCAGCGGCGGAACGATCTTCAGCTTGGTCTGCAGTTCGGTCGTCTCAAAACGCATGCCGCCCAGCACGTGCAGCCAGGAGAACGTGGGCAGATCGCCCATCACGTACCAGGCCCGGATTTCCTGGTTGCCGACATAATCGCAGGGAGGCTGGCCGGAAAAGCTGTCGGCCGCTACATACGCCTGCCCGCTGTTCAAGCCAATGTGCGTGGGAATGTACGAGTCCCAGATCGGATCCGGACCGGGCGCCTGGCCGATTCCGTTGATGCGATAGGCAACGTAGTCGCAGTTCAGCCGGCGCTTCACCCTATCCTCAAAGACGCCGGCTTTCAGGTAGCCCTTGCTGCCCGCCCCAGTCTCAAACGGCTGCTTCAGGCTGAAGAAGAATTGCCGGCTTTGCTCGTCGATCGTATACCACTTGTCTGCCCGTCCGGCAGGCGGCGCGCCGGCCCCGGACGAATTGAACAGCCAGGAGCTTCCATCGTATTCCGCATAGGTCACGGTGCGGTCCGGTTCGTAAAAGAGCGAATCGCTCTGGGCAAAGGTCCATTCCAGGACCGGCGCCTGCAGCGAGAGCCACCCGGGAATGACAGTCACGTTCTCGAAGAGCGGCAGCGTATTGCGGCCGTGCTCCTGCATTGTGTAGAAATCGCGTTCAAGGTAGTCTAGGACTTCCTGATAGCCGGTGTGGGACGGATTGGCCCGAATCTGGTTGTACACGTTCTCCTGCGCATAGCTGTCCGCCGCGTGGTTCCCGGTGAACGTCACACCCACATCCTGCTCGTCTTCCTTGCGCACCCCGGCGGTCACGGATCCACCCCAGAGAATCTTCTGCACGCCCAGAGAGGTAACAAAGGGAAGCGAATTGGGATCGATCAGCGGGTCGCCCGGAAGGGCCCCTTCCGGCTGAACGAGGGTATGGTTTTGTCCGCCGTTGTAGCCTTCGTACTTGCAACTGTAGGAGAAGGTGCCGATGCCGCCCGCGCGCCAGTCCTCCCCCAGCCGGTAGACGTCCCCCACAGTGACGCTCCAACTGTGATCCGGCGGCGGCGCTTCCGTGGTGGTCCCCGCGCGGGGATCGAGCGATTGGGAGAGCGAAATGACTTCGTTCCGGTCGGCGGTGGAACTTCGCCTCCCGATGGTCGGAATCTGCTGGCTGCGGATTGCGAAATCGCGGTCATCCTCGCCCCAGTAACTGGTGCTGCGCGGATTGGAGCGAAAGGAGGAGCTTCCGGTAATCCCCGGCTTGTACGCGGTCCCCACCTTGAAACTGGCAATCGGTGCTTCCGGTACGGAGCGCGTGACAATATTGATGGTGCCGGCGCCGCTGTCACCCTGCTGGTCGGGAAGAAAGGTCTTACTGACCTGGAGGCTCTCGATCATGGCGCTGGAAAACTGGTCGAGTTGCACGGCGCGCTTGTCCGGATCGGCCGACGGCAATCGCACGCTGTTGATCTGCGTGCTGGTGTAGCGGTCGCCCAGCCCGCGGATCACGGCATATTTGCCCCCCTCGACGGAAGCGCCGGAAACCAGCTTGAGCGCCCCGGCGGCCGTGCTCTGCCCCGCGCGCCCGATGGTCTCCGCGCCCACGGCATCCAGCGCGGTCGCCGCCTGCTGCTTCAGCGTGATCAGGCCGGCCTCGCTGGCGCCGCCGATCTCAATGTCCCGCACGACCAGTTCGTCCATGTCGGTGAATTCGCCGAAGAGCCGCACGTTGAGCTCCGTGATGGCGCCGGCTTTGACTAGGACGTTGGCACGCGTCTCGCGGCGGAATCCATCCTTGGCACACACCAGCGTATAGGTTCCCGCCGGCAACCCGGCCAGCAGGTAATGGCCGTCCTCGCCGCTCAGCACCAATTGCCGCGTCTCGGAAAGCTGGACACGGACGTTGGCGATCGGCACGCTGAAATCCGCATCTTCGATCGTGCCATTGATGCCGCCTGACCGCGATTCCTGCTGTGCGCCCGCGGGAATCGGAGCGGCCAGAAACAACGCCAACAGACAGACCAGACGACGCACCTGCCACCACCATGTTCCGCAACGGGCTGCCCGTGCACTGTTACGGATGCGAATCATTTCACGTGCGCCGGTTTCGGCTCCTCTCGGCGCACCAGTTCATCCAACTGCCGCCGTAGCGTCGGCGCAAGGGGCAACCGGCTCTCGGCCAGCATGGCACAAACCTCAACCAATCGCTGCAGCCGCGGCGTGTTGCTCTGCATCTGCGTGGCGGCATCCAGAGCCTGCAGGAAGAGCTGCGAAGCCGTGTTGGTCTCCCCGGACATCAGGCACCTTCCCGCCACATGGGCATAGCCGTAGGCCTGGGCGGAGACGGCGGCCCGCCCGATCTCCTCGCGCGCCTCTGACAACAGCAGCGCGGCGCGCTTCGGATCCAGGAGTCGGAGCGTCGCAGCGACATCCGCCAGCGCCGTGCCGCGCGAATGGCCCGCGGGGAGCGAGCGCGCCAGTTGTTCCATTTCACGGATTTCGGCTTCCACCGCCGCCGACTGCCCATGGGCGGCAAGAAACCGGATCAATTCCTGCTGAACGATCACCTGCATCGATTCCGGTTGAAAGCGCAACGAGGTCTTGACCACGGCCGCCACTTCCTCCACAGCCTGGGTGGAGAGATCGGAATAATGCCCAGCCCATTGCAGGATGCCCAGACTCAGCCCCTGCTGCACTTCGAAATCCTTGTTGGTCATGATCGCCGAAAGCTGCTGCAGAAAGGCAGCGCTGCTCTGGTTGGTGCCGCCGGCCAGCAGGCTGCTGATTGCCGTGGCGCTGGCGTTGTCAAACGGTCGCTGCACGTACTCCAGTGTGTTGGTCTCGCCCAGTTCACCACGGGCCGCCACGATGTGCTGCCGGATTCTTCCGGTCTCCCACCCCATGGAACTTTCACGTGTCCGTTCCCGGATCAGCGCACACCACGCCTCCGCCTCCAACAAGGCGCGATGCGCATCGTTGCTGCGTCCGGCCAGCGCATACGCGCGTGCCACGTCGGCGCAGGCCGTGCCGCGTTCCCAGCCGCGGATTTTCCTGGCAATACCGAAGGCCCGGTCTGTTTCCTGCCGCCGCAGCGCAGCCTGAGCGACTTTCTCCAGCACCTTGGATTGGGTCAGGACCGCATCTTCATCCACATCGAAATCGGCGGCAAACCGGATTGCGTATTCCACGGCGTCCGGTTCCCGCGGCGCGGCGGACACGGCAGAAGCCTGGGCGGGACCTGATTTTCCGGCCGGTGGAGTCGCCGCCGGACGCGCTTCACGCCCGCAGGCCACGCAGAGGGCCAGAAGAATCAAGACACCTGCCGAAACTCTCAGCCATCTTGCCGCGCTGTGCATCCTATCGCTCTCCTGAAACTTGCTTTTGCTTGTAAAGAGGCCCGCCACAACCCCAAGAGGCTATGGCGGGCCGTCCGATCCTCGCCTGCCACATCCGGCGATGAAACCGAATGCGGCAGGTGTCGCGCATCATGCGTTACTGGACGCGCGAGACGCGGAAGAACGCATGGCCGGCAGCACTGGCATCCACAAACCACTTGGTGGAGCCATCCTCAGCAATCGTTCCGACCTTTGTCCAAGGGCCGCCCGCATCGCTGGCGCCTTCGACGACATAGTTTCCGCCCGCCATGGGGCTGACGGCACGCACCGCCGGATAGATGCCGATGGTCGCTGCGATCTGCTGCCCCGCGTTCGTGGTCGAAACCGGCTGGGAGAAGCTGCCCGTTCCGGTGCTCCACATGTTCGTGTTGTATGCCTTCTCGCGATGCATCTCGACCATGCCGAACTTGTCGCAGAGCGTCCAGCCGGCCATCCAGTTCACCGCATTGGGATCGAACGCGCCCTTGTACGCCACCGGCGTATAGAAGCCGTCGTTCGCAATGTAGTTGGTGTAGATGGCACCAGTCATGGTGTCGGCGGTGGTCGGATAGGGATCGATGTAGGAGATGTTCCGGCACGCCTTGGTGTAACGATAGTCCGACACCGGCACGCGCACGATGGGCCCGATCGGATTGTCGCTCAACAGGGTGTTGTTCGCATTGATGCGGTCCACCGCAGTCTTCACGCTCGGGGTCAGATCCGCAGAGGTCAGACCGGGGAATGCCGAGGGGGTGTTCGAGACGTAGTTGCCGCTCCAGCTCGCTTCGCCGCTATGCTGGTTGCCAATGGAGTAGACCATCGTGGCGTCGCCGGGTTTGTTCCAGCGAAGGGTCTCGTGGCGGTTGTTGCTGGTTCCCGACGTCTCGCGGCCCGCGCTGTTGACCAGATCCCACCCGCTGGTCGGCAGGATGCTGTTGGTGAACCCCATCTTGGAGAACACGTTGCCTGCGATGTCCATCTGTTTGGTCGGGATATGCGCCTGGTACTCATAGGCGTTGAACGCATTGTCGCCGCTGACGTTATAGCTCAGCCCGTTGAACGCGGCCCCGGCGGAACCGGCGACAAAGCCGGAGATGTACGTCACTGGCGGATAGTAGTTATAGTCATAGCCGGCGCGCGTCAGCACATCGTGTATATAGCTGCCATCGACTTTGTCGATGCGGCTGTAGGCGAAACTCGCGCCGCCGTTCGTGTAGGCGGTGTAATCGCACACGATGCCTGCACCGCGGAACTCGCAGAAGATGTTGTTGTAGATCTGCGGGCTGGCGCCGTCGCGCAGCATGAGCGCGGTGTTGGCCAGCGGCTGATGCCCGTACCGGTCGTTCTCGGGTCCGTGAACCCCACCCGGAGCCTGATCCGCCCATGTGCCGTTGTTGAACCCGCCGGCCTGGAAGTCCGGATCGCCGGAAATGTCCACGTCGTTGGTCGGTCCCTTACCGATCCAGGTGCCGTTCCACCAGGAGCTGAGGGCGATCGGCAGACCGCGCCGGTTGTTGTCCTTGTCCGAAGAATCCATCTCCATGCCCTTGTCGGATTCGAGCGAGCCGACCGCCGGCTTCCACTGACCAGCGGTCCCTAAGCCGTCCGCCGAGTTGATCACCTGGACGCAGGCGCCCTGCACCGCGAACATGAACTGGTTCTTGCCGCGATAGCCCTGATCCGTGTCCCAGCCGTCGTCGCCGTAGGCCCATGTCACCATGTACTTCGTGTTGACCGTGCCGCCGAACCACTCGACCGAGTCGTCGGCGTTGTTCATGATCTCGACGTGGTTGATTTCCGTGCCGCGACCGATGCCGTAGAGTGTCAGACCGTTGATCTCGGTCGTGCCGGCTGACAGCGGATAGCCGTTGTAGCGGATCTGGCAGAAGGCGAACACGCCGGAGCTGTCGTCATCGTCGATGAGGCCGTCCGCACCCGCGTAGTACAGCCGCAGCGACGAAGGCAGGCCCTCAGCGTACAGCTTGTTGGCGGTGGGAGTCGTAATCGCCGCCACGGAGTTGGCGGAGATGTCGCCGGAACCGTCCTTGTGCCCGGCGATCGAGGTGCGGCCCATAAGGATCACGCCGCCCCAGCAGGAGCCGACCGGCTGCCAGACCGAGTAATCACGATCGAAGAACTTGCGGCCATTGCCCTGCGAAGCAGCGCCAACGTAGCCGCAGTACCAGCCGACTCCCGTGTTGGGATCGCAAACCGGGTTCGTGCAGCCGCCCGCGTAATTGGCTACGTTGGTCACCAAGCCAGGAACCATGTTGGGAACATTGTTGTCCCACATGTCGGTGAAGATGACCGGCACATCCTTGGTGCCGCGCGCATAGAGCTTCGAACCGGGGAGAACGTAGAGACCACCCGGAATCGTGTCCGCACCCTGCGCCGCCGGGTATCCGCGGACGACCGTGCCCGGCTGGATGTACAACACGCCCGTCTGGGTTGAGTTGTCCTTATTGCCAACTGTCGTGGCGCCCTGCAAAATGTACGTGTAGTTGTTCGACCACACCACATTGTTGGTGATCATCGTACCCTTCGGGATGACGATCTGGTTGTCATAGCTCGGCAACGTCCAGTAGGCCGGGACGTAGTCCGTATTCATGCCCGGCGTTGAGATCGCCGTCCATCCTGTGATCTTTGCGGCCTGTGCCGCCAGCGTGATCCCCATCACGCCCAACAGCGCAAGCGCTATTCTCTTGGTGAAGTTCATTTGTCGTTCTCCCTCTGGTTACCCTGGCACCGCCAATTTAAGTAGTCCGCCGATTCGATCTGTCAACCTCGCCCGATGTGAGCTTCGTCGCGCACCATCTGCATGGCGCGCGGCCTTGATCTCAACCGGCCCCAATCCGGCTGACGAGAGGAAGGTAGTTGCCACACATTTACCGTTCGCTAGCGTGAAGTGAGTTTTACGTTTTGTGCATTTCGTCGCCAGAGCCGTCTTTTGCCAGGTCGCGGCACCCATTTCCCTTCCGGCGCGGAATTATTCGAAACGAAACACTCATCTTTTCGCCATGCTCCGTTGACAATGCTGCGCTATTGCTTTCTCACGCACGAACGGAGCTGTCTGCCATGTACGAGACTCTTACACCCACCCGCGCCTGCCCGCCCGCTGCGCCCCCTTCGCCGGCCGACTGGCAGAACGCAGCCCTGACGCTGTTCTGCGGAGCGCTGGAGGAAGTCAACCGCCTCGAGCGTCGGCCGGTCTGCTCTGCCATCGAATATGTGATGAACCAATTGCAGCCGGATTTCGACCTGAAGGCGCTCGGCTTTACCGGCATCGATGCGCTCGCAACACTGGCGGCGGAGCGCGGCTTTGTCCGCCTGTCCAGGGTCGGCGCCGAGACGCTGGTGCAGCGTCACCACGCCCTGCGCGAAACGACCGCGCACCCGCCACCACTCGCGCCGGCCCTCTACCGCGAGACGCTCGAGGTCAAACTGAAGTGCCCGCTGTTGCCGGCCCCGCTCCGCAAGCAGGTCTTCTCCGCAACCGCCGCCATCCTGGAGAGCCGGGAAAAGGCAAGCCCGCCGATTTCGCTGGTGGATCTCTCCTATCGCGTCGAGAGCCGCATCGGCCGGCACGTTGGGCAAAACAGCGTGTTCAAGCTGCTACTGGCGCTCGTGCTGGCCAACGCCTTTGTGATCGAGCGCCATCCGCGCCTGCACAAGATCAGCATCCTGTCGCCATTCCTGCCGGTCGAGCAGTGGGACGACCTGTTCGTCGAATCCTGCCTCGTGGGCCTGCGCCATGACCGGCCGGTCTGGCCACTGCACGCCGATCTGCTGGCGTCCGTGCTGGATACCTCTGCCGAGCGCCTGCAACACCTGCTGCCGGACGCCCCGCAACCGGCAACCAGATCCTCGTACGCGATCCCGGCGTAGACGGCTGCGTATCGGTTGCCCCGCGAACCGCCGGATCAGTGATCGATCTGCGCATGCTTGGTCTTTTCCCGCACGGCACCGCAGGAGTCGCAATGCTCCTGCACGAAAATGGTCTCTTCGTAGCGCATGAGGCCTGCGCTCGTGAGCCCCAGCAGCTCTGCCTCCATGGTGCGTCGTTCATTCTCGCGCCATGCGTGCATCTCGCGGCCGCATCGGCGGCACCGGCATGTGGTCGCCTCCCGTTGGCAGAAATTGAGTAGACAAAGCAGGCTCATGTTCCTCTCCCGTGGTGTTGGCAAGAGTGTACCGAGTAAGTTTTGCGGTCTATGACTCTGCGGCTAGATTTTCGTTAGCCAGGAATCGAGGCCGCCACATGGTTTGCCGCCCACTGTCAGCGTTTTTCGCCGCTTGACGGCCTGCATTGGCCTGCGCACACTGCAGTATGACCAAGCAGGACATCCGTAACCAGATGAGGGCGCGCCGCGCCGCGGTGGACACCGCCACCCGACACACCGCTTCGAAGAGCATCGTTGCCGCGCTATTGGGCCGCGCGAAGTTCCGTCGCGCGCAAGAGGTCGCCTGCTTCCTGAGTATGCCCCAGGAGATCGAGACGGATGCCCTGATTGCCGCCTGTCGCGCGCAGAACAAGCAGGTCTGCGTGCCCGCCTGGGATGCCTCTGCCAAGACCTATGTCCTTGCCCGGCTGGCGTTGGGCGTGAAACCGGTCGCCGGACCGCATCAGGTGCCGGAACCTGCGTCGTGGTCGCCGGTAAAACCGCTGACCGTGGATCTCGCGATCGTGCCGGGCCTGGCATTCGACCGGCACGGTGGGCGGCTCGGCTACGGCAAAGGGTACTACGACCGCATCCTCTCGCTGTGCAGCCCCTCCTGTTGCAAGATCGGCGTGGGGTATGCGTGGCAGGTGGTGGATGACGATCTACCGCTGACC
>CAIWXQ010000047.1 GCA_903916675.1 uncultured bacterium
CGCCGGCTGATCGAGTGCGGCGAGATTGTGGACTCGGCAACGGGCGACACGGTGCGGAAGGTGTGGCTGGCGTGAGGGCAACCATGACACGCGATTTGCCTGGGCAAACATTGATGCCGTTTGCGGCCGAGGAACGGCCGGCTGCGCGCCCGTTGCAGGGGTATTGCAAGGGCGCGGAAAC
This sequence comes from uncultured bacterium, assembly GCA_903916675.1. Classification (GTDB taxonomy): domain Bacteria; phylum Verrucomicrobiota; class Kiritimatiellia; order RFP12; family CAIWXQ01; genus CAIWXQ01. The sequence continues at coordinate 182 of CAIWXQ010000047.1, forward strand.
CGACCCGTCCACGATCCTGCCACTGCCCGCAAAGGCCACAGTGACGCCGCCGGAGGCCGCGCGCGTGCTGGGGTGCACCGCGCGGCAGATCCGCTTCCTGGTCGATGACGGCACCCTGCTGGCCATTGATGTGGGCCGGCATGTGGCCCGGCGCTCCCGCGATCAACGCACGCCCTGGCGCGTGGTGGTCCGGCGCGGCACGGAGTTCGACAAGCCGGAGTTTGAGCATTTTCTGACGCTGGAGGAGTTCGTGGGCAAGCGGAGCAACCTGGAGGTGTAAGGAGAAACCATGACGGAAACAGAAGCAAGCGGACAGACGAAACAGCCGGACCCGGCTCGGCGGCCGGCAGAGGTGGCGCGCACGCTGGCACAGGCCGCGCTGCAGGCCACGGCGCGGGCCATGCACACGGCGCAGATGGCGCTGGATACAGCCCGGCATGCGGGCGTCCGCGCGGACGTGGCAGACGCCATGGGCAACCTGCGCAATGCCCTGGTGGACGCCTACGCCGCAATTCCCGAGCGGACGCGACGCGAAATTCTGGCGGCGCCGGGGACCATCGGCGGGGACGAGCTTTTGGATCTGCTCGCCACATTGGTGGCGGCGCGGAACGGACGGGACAACCACAACAACACAATAACGCATGAGGAGCGGAGAGCATGAGCGGAACGAAGAAGCAGAAGGACGGGGGACGGAAGTCAGAGGTCAGCGGTCAGAAGTCGAAGCCCGGCGGACAGAGTCCGGACTCCGGAGCCCTGACCTCGAAAAGCAATCCGCGCGTGGTCCACACGGCAGAGGTCGTGAAGGCCAGTGCAGCCTACACCGGGCTGGCCAGGCACTCCGAAGACGAGAGCCAGTTGCAAGCCCTTGGGATGAGCATCCGCCGCGACCTGGAGGACAGCCGCAAGTGCGAACAGGCGGCGGCGCTGCTGGGCGTGCGCATCGGGATCGCGCTCAACGCGGGCAAGGCCATCTGCCGCTACGGCGCGTTCGAAGATTGGGCGGGTAACCTGTTTGACGACATGAAGCGCCGACAGATGTACTACTACCTCAAGCTCGCCAAGGTGTTCCTGAACGAGGCCGGCGGCCAGTTCCAGCTCCCGGCGCCGCAGGAGACAGGCGCGTGGCTCGTGAAGGCGAACGACCGCAGCACGCTGGGTGAGGCGGTTTTGAAGTTCATTGGAAACATGAGTCTGAACGAACTGTTTGCCAAATACTCGATCAAGCCCCAGGTGGAGCGCGGCGGATTCCGGCCGAGCGCCTACATGGTGGCCAAGTACCAGGGCGAGCACAAGGAGCTTGCCGGCGTGCCGTTCGAGCAGTGGACGGCGGAACAGAAGGCCGCGTTCCAGGAGTGGCAGGCCAAGGAGATCGACGTGGGTGGCGAAGGCGACGCCGAGCGCATGGCGGCCGAGGAGAAGTGGGCCAACATCCGCGCGACGCTGGCCGAGCATGGCGTGAAGAGGCGCAGCTTCGCGTTCCTGACCAAGAAGCAGATCGGAGAGACACGCGACGTCGTGGTGCTGGTCCTGAAGGAGCTGGGCAAGGCGTTGAAGTAGAGCAAACCCTGGGGGCGCGGGCGTCCCGCCCGGCCTCCAGGAAGTCATTCGGGAGTGCGTCATGGGAATCGGACAAAAAAAGGCGGCAGCCGAATACAGGGCGCTGCAAATCGAGCATGCGGCGCGCAACGTCATTCGCCGCAACCAGGAGCTGCGCCGGATGCTGCTGCGCATGACTGTGCTCTGCATCGTGGCGCTCTGCGGATGGGGCGCGACGGTTCTGCTGTGGCGTTTTGGAGGAAAGTGATCATGCAAACAATGACATTGGCAATCGGCGTGCCGCGCCACGACCTGGCTGAGTTCGGGAAGCTTCCCGACGACCAGAAGTTCGAGGTGCTGGACCTGCTGAAGGCGCTGCGCACAGCGGCCTTGGACAGCCGCCCGCGCGCCGTGCTCGCCGAGGTGGCGGCAGGCAACGGGCACCGCCGCGGCTGGAGCATGAAGAACCTGGAGCGCCACTTCTACAAGTTGCGCTGCGGGGGCACCTGGCGTGACCTCGTGAACGAGGCTAAGACCAGGGGCGGCGGCAAGAGCCCTTGGCTCACGGACAAGGCCATCGAGAAATGGAAGGAGTACTGCATGCGCCATCCGCGCAGCTACCGCTCCGCCTATATCGAGCTGGTGGCCGACTACCGGGTCGGCCGCGAGATCGGCGACGTGGACTGGCGCAAGGTTTGGGCCAACGACCCGGAGCTGAAGCACCAGCCCATGCCGCCGAAGTGCCCGCCGGGCATGCCAC
>CAIWXQ010000048.1 GCA_903916675.1 uncultured bacterium
AAAATGATGAAGAATATCGTGGATTTGGCGAATCAAACCATTTCCGGAGACAACTTGGCACTGCAATTTGATGAGCAAAGCATTTGCTGCCTTGAAGACCGCTTACCGGCCTGCGCGGCAACACGCTAAAGTTAAGCAGTGCCAAGAAGGGGAATGGGCACAGAATGAAAGTATGCATCCACCGCGGCGCAAAGCAGATCGGAGGCACCTGCATCGAGATCGAATCGCAAGGCAAGCGGCTGGTTCTCGACATTGGGATGCCGCTGGACGCCGATGACCCAGCCGAGGTCAAACTCCCCGCCGTTTCAGGGTTCGACAAAAAGGACCCGTCGCTCCTGGGCGTAATCATCTCCCACCCGCATGCGGACCACTATGGGTTGGCGAAACGCGTCCACAAATCGATGACCTTCCTGATGGGCGAGGCAGCGGAACGCATCCTGGCCGCGTCTGCCGTCTTTACGCCCTCTGGCGGCTCGTTTGACCATGTCCTTTACATGGCAAACCGTCAACCCATCACCCTCGGCCCCTTCGTGATTACGCCTTTCCTCATGGACCATTCGGCCTACGACAGCTACGCCGTGCTTGTTGAGGCCGACGGTAAGGGCCTGTTCTATACCGGAGACTTGCGCGGACACGGCCGGAAATCGTCACTGTTCGATCGTCTGGTCACGCATCCGCCTTCCAATGTGGACGTTCTCCTGATGGAAGGCACCACCATCCGACGCCAGGGCACCGACGAAGGTTTTCAGACAGAAAAAGACTTGGAAAACGACCTCGTGCAGATCTTTCGCGCCACACCCGGCATGCCCTTGGTCTGGTGCTCCGGTCAGAACATTGACCGTCTCGTGACCGTATTTTGCGCCGCCAAGCGGTCTGGCCGACAACTTATTGTCGACATGTACACGGCTCACATCCTCAAGGCCACCAAGAACCCGAGAATCCCGCAGGCCGAGTGGAAAGAGATGAGGGTATTCCTGCCGGATTTTCAGAAACAACGGATCAAGCGAAATCGGAAGTTTGATCTGGCTGCCGCATACAGGCCCTATCGCATCTTCCATGAGGACTTGGCCGCCGTCGCCAGAAAATCCGTAATGCTCTTCCGTCCCAGCATGCAGATCGACGTGGAACGCGCGAAATGTCTGGACGGCGCCTGCCTGATCTATTCGATGTGGGACGGCTATCTCGCGGACAAGAAGACAAAGCAATTCGTGTCGTGGCTCAAGGAGCGCGGCATCCCCCTGCACAAGTGTCACACCTCCGGCCACGCCTCGGTAAAGGACCTACAGCGCCTCCGGGCCGCCTTTCATGACGCCGTCGTGGTGCCCATCCACACCGACCAGCCCGGCCTGTACAAGGACACATTCGGCAATGTCCGAATTTGCGAGGATGGCAAATGGTGGAACGTGTAGAAGGAATTGCACCTATGAGTCATCTGTATGATTCGCGCGGTTTGTCAGACAAGCCGTTCATTCATGACCTGCAAGAGGGCGTTCTTGCGCCCCTTCTGGACCGGGTGCAGAAAGACCGGTCTCTTGACATGGAAATCCGGCATGAGTATGTGAATATTTATTACCGGGGTGGCAACCTTCTTCGAGTATCCCGGGACAATAGGCATTCAGGCTATTTGGCACATTTCAACGTAAATTACGGACCAACATTGAAAGCGACTTTGCCGGGCGAACGCATTGTCAGAGACCCAGATACACGGGCATGGCTGGATAAGTTTCCGGCCATGAAGAATGCCATGGATCTCTTTTTGGGGAGAATTTCGAAGGACGAAAGAGCCAGCCAACAGATGGTGGTGTACGAGAACAACGTTGGTTCTTCGGCCGGGGGCAGCGACTATTTCATTGTCGATATTGAATACGACAACCATCAAGGCGCACGCTTTGACCTGGTTGCGCTCAGGTGGGATTCTGACAGCACTGCCCGGAAGCTGCAAAAAAACTATCTGCCACGGTTGACGGCGATTGAAATGAAAACAGGTGATAGTGCAATGTCTGGCAAGTCCGGATTGCTGGATCACTACGATGATTGGGTTGCATTCTTTTCTCAACCCGGCCTGCTCGGAGAGTTCAAGCGGGAAATGCTACTGGTGTTTGAGCAGAAGCGCGCACTTGGCTTGATCCCGGCGCTGGCTAAGAATCACAATTCGGTCAGGGATGTCGCGGCTGACGTGGATGTGGTCTTCCTGTTGGCAAATCACGATCCAGCCAGCTGCAGGCTCAAGACAGCTGTGGATGCACTCCAGGAGAGAATTGCAAAGGATCGACCCGGGTTCAACATCCACTTCGCCACCGCGACATTCATGGGATTCGGCCTCTACTCGCAAAACATCCTTTCGCTTGACGCCTTCAGGCTGCACCTTGAGCGATTGGCCGGAAAATAGCTTAAGCATAATGGGATGGCAGCAACTCAGACCTCAAAAAGGATGAGGCCGTTTTTGACTCCATCCGAACCCCCTTTGCTGACGCCTGTACTGGAGCACTCATGGACACCTTCACCATTGATTGTCCGCACTGCGCGAAATCGCTGATTGTCCGGTCGGAAAAAGAGAAGGAGGATTTTATCTGCCCTTCGTGCCGGAACATCATCGAAATCCAGGTCGATGAGCCGGCCCCCGAGGCCTCTTCCACTTCTGCGGCACGGGCGCCGCTACGCCCACCCGCGGTCCCCGTTGCGCAGCACCCCGGTGCTCGCACCGGCAGGACTTCCTTTGCCGAATACTATTCACCGATTCGAGGCCAGTACGCTGGGAAGATTACAAGTATCGGCTTTGCCGGCATTGGCCTGGGTGTTCTGATGATTCTGGTTGCAGGTGTTGGTTTTATGGACCGTAATTACGATTCCGGAGCGGCGAATCTTTTTCTGCTATTTTGCGGGGCGGGATTCGTGTTTTTCAGTTGTTTTGGGGCAAGAAAATAAGCCTTAGGGGCCACGCCGCAAGCTAGGGTAACTGAGTCCCTTCGCCGCCGCTCTCCACATGCGCCGCCCATTCGCGCTCTTTCGCGTAGTTCCGTAAGCAAGGTAGGGATGGCGCTCCGCCGCCGTCCGCCATCCTACGCGCCGTTCCTATAGTGGCAGCGGCGTCCCGCCGCTGGTTCCCGCTAGCCCCGCTCGACTGCCCACCGCCAGACTGCCGGACTACCGAGGAATCCTCGCTGGTTCTGCCGCCACTCTCCATCCCGGCCTTCTGAGCGCTGACCTCTGGCCTCTGATCTCTGAACTCTTCCCAACACAGCCTTCCCAACACAGCCTTCCCAACGCCTCGCCCCGGTAGTATTCTCTCCCTCAATCCGCCAGAGGAGTTCCGGATATGGACAACCAGATCATTATCTACAAAGCCAAGGACGGCCGTTCATCGGTTGAGGTCAACCTGCGCCAGGAGACACTCTGGCTCAGCCTCCAACAGATCGCCACCCTGTTCGAACGGGACAAGTCAGTTGTCTCGCGGCACATACGCAACATCTTTGCCACCAGCGAGTTGTCACCAGAGGCAACTGTTGCAAAAAATGCAACAGTTCAAACCGAAGGCAGACGCCAGGTCGAGCGTACCATTGAATACTACAACCTCGATTTGATCCTCTCCGTCGGCTACCGCGTCAATTCCAAGCGCGGCACCCAGTTCCGCATCTGGGCCACCCAGGTCCTGCGCGACCACCTTCTCAACGGCTACACCGTCAACGAGCGGCGCCTCCGCGAGCAGGTCACCCGCCTCAAGGAATTACAGGCCACAGTAGACCTCCTGGGCCGGGTTATTCAGGAGCGCCACCTCACCGGGGACGAGGCTGAGGGTCTGCTCAAAGTCGTCACCGACTACTCCCGGGCCCTTTCGCTCCTTGACCAGTACGACCACCAGCAACTCACGATCCGCGACACCACCTCGCCGACGCCGTTCGCTCTCACCTACGACGCCGCCCATGCAGCCATCGCCAAAATGGCCGCCCAGTCCGGCATGCACAGCGACCTTTTCGGCCGGGAGAAGGACCAATCCTTCAAGAGTTCCATCGGCGCCATCTACCAGACATTCGGTGGCCGCGAACTCTATCCCAGCATCGAGGAAAAGGCGGCCCACCTCCTGTATTTCGTGGTCAAGAACCACTCCTTTGTGGACGGCAACAAGCGCATCGCCGCCTTCCTCTTTGTCTGGTTCCTGGACGCCAACCGCATCCTCTACCGCTCCGACGGCACCAAGCGCCTCGCTGACAACGCCCTCGTCGCCCTGACCCTCCTGATCGCCGAGAGCAAGCCCAGCGACAAGGATATCCTGATCAAGGTACTGGTGAACATGATCAACCGCGGCAACGTCTGAGCATTTCCGCCGCCGAGGAGTATCAAGAGGCCAGGTCACAAATAATACCGAATGAACTAAACCCCACATGCCCACCGCCCAGACAATCGCTGCCCTTTGCGCCCGCCTGAACCGCGCACCCATCTACGTGCGCGGCCTCCAGCGCCGCTTCGGCCTGCCGATTCGCGAAGGCGTAACCTACTCCGAATCCTACATCGCCTTTCTCGAAACAATCATCCATCTCCGCGTCTTGGGCATCCCCGAGGAAACGCTCCTGCACCTCTGGACCCTTGAACGAAAACTCATGCAACTCCTGCATGCCGACTCCGCCGGCTCGCCCACTTGGTTCCTTGACGCCTGCGGCGCCACCGACAACCCCGACCACCGCCTCCTACATAGCAACTTCGACATCGGCGCCTATCTTCCATCCCAGTCGCCAACTCCCCCCTTCGCGTCCCCTCGCGCCCTTCGCGGTGGAAACTCTCCAACTCCGCCTTCTCCCACCACACTTCAACTTGGATTGAACTTCGCCGGCAAGAAGACCACCCCCGAACTCTTCACAGCCCCCGAGATGGGCGAGGACGCCATTCTTGTTCTCCGCCAGTACCTGACCCTCCACCAGGAGATCGTCGCTGCCGTCCACGCCGAAATTCCCGTCCTCCGCGCCGCCGTCAATCGTTTCCGGCCGGGCATCCGCTACAAAACCAGCAAACCCCGATTTCAACCCCGCCACCAAAGCCAGAAGGAGCTTTCGTAGTGCACTCACCGGACGACAAGACGTTGGTTTTGGTTCAGGCTGCTCAGCAGGGTGATGAGCAGGCTCGCAATGCTTTGTATGAAAAGCATTGGCGGAAAGTGCTATCGGTTGTGCGGCTCCGAATGGGCGGGTTGCTCCGATCCCGGATGGAGTCCCGCGATATCATGCAATCCGTGATGATTGAGTCCATGGGGTCACTGGGTCGGTTCAAGTATGAGAGCGAAGGAGCGTTCGTCCACTGGCTTAGCAAGATGGTGGAAAACAAACTCAAGGACAAGGTCGACTACCTGAAGGCCCAAAAACGAAATGTGGCTCTTGAAGAACCAGGGGGCTTCTTCGAGGATAACTTAGCCGACTCTGAACAGGCGACGCCATTTGCAAACCTGCGCCAGGTCGAAATCGTGGCGCAACTGGAACAGGCCTTGACGCACCTGGAAAAGGATGACCGAGAGTTGATAATTATGAACAAGGTGGAAGGCTTGAGCTATGCCGAAATAGCCAGGTCATCCGGCCGCACGCCGGAAGCGATTCGAAAGGCCATTGCGCGCGCGATGGCCCGCCTTTCGACCTGTGTTTCGCAGGAGACGTACTAACTAATGGCGCCCCCCTCTATAGACCAGGACCTGCAATCGCTGATCGAGGAGTTCATTCTCGCTCATGAGGAAGGCAACAATCCATCGGTGGATCACTTTGCGGCCAAAGCCGGCGAACAAGCTGAGTTGTTTCGGCAGCGCATTTTGGCCTACCAGAGTTCCATTCTTTTGCTAGCAGCGATTGGTGAACACAGTGACCCGCAGGAAAAGAGCCTGGTCCCGTCGCCAACCGGGTATGAGATTATTCGCGAACTGGGGCGCGGTGGAATGGGGAGGGTATTCCTTGCCCGTCAGGAGAAACTGAATCGCGAGGTAGCCATCAAGGTGCTGACCTCACAGGTGGACCTGGGTGATCAGGGTATGCAGCGATTCCTGCAGGAAGGCAGAGCCCTGGCGTCGCTTCAACATTCAAATATCGTCCGAGTCATTGACGTCATTGCCGAGCACAACCTGCTCTATCTGGTTCTTGAACTCATACGCGGACCTTCCCTGGCCGCTGTTTTGCAAGAACTGCGAGCGCAGGAGGATGGGGCCTTTAGCGCGGAGGCAATCGAGAAGGCGATTGGGCTTTCTACCGGTGCTGCCGAACGGCCCAAGGCAGTAAATCTTGCGGGCATCTCATACTACGGCTACATGGCCAATGTTCACCGCGCGATCGCAGATGCGCTGCATCATGCCCACGAAGGCGGCATCATTCACCGGGATGTTAAACCGTCGAACATTCTACTGGATGAGCACGGCGTACCGCATTTGGCTGACTTCGGTCTTGCACGGATCAATGAAGGTTCACAACTTACGCTAAGCACCGCCATTCTCGGAACGCCGCAATATCTCTCTCCGGAACAGATCTCGCCCGAGATGGGAAAGATCTCTGCACAAACGGATGTGTATGCCCTGGGGGTTACATTTTACGAATGCCTAACCCATCGCGTGCCTTTTCGAGGAGAAACAACGGCTACGACACTGGATGCCGTGCTGAAAAGTACCCCTGCGCCCGTCCTGACGATGAACGAGGCTGTCCCGCACGATCTTGCGATCATAGCCGAAACTGCCATGGCCAGACTTCCCGGCGATCGCTATAAATCTGCCGCGGCTTTTCGTGATGACCTCGCTAATTACCTGGAGCATCGGGCCATTGTTGCCAAACCTACGCCGTACACGACGCGGATCGCACGAGTTCTCCGACGGCACGCATGGAGGATTGCGGCCATCATCCCCGTCGTCATTTTCTTGCAGATTGGCGTTAGCTGGTACCAGCGCGGCGTCACGGCCCGGGATCGGTTGCAGGAGTGGGCCGATGGGGTAAGCAAGAACCTGTCCTATACAAATCAGTGGGACCTGGCACGGCTGAGGCAGGATGAGAACGCTGCGAGTTCGTTTTGTGTATTGGATGCAAGCGGTTTGAACCTCGCGATTGTGTGCTTCAACCCGGCCATGGATTTTGATGTCAGTTTTGATTGGCCGCCAGGGGTACAGAATATCACCGTGAAAGAAACGGCGGAGCGTTGGCGTCTGCTGGTGAAGCCTGTTCGCAACGGAACGGTTATCCTTGGATTTTCTTCGCCAGAGGACATTACAGACGTTGAAAAAAGGCTGTCTAAGAACGCCAAGTTATTTGGTGATTCGATTGAGTCCGCATTGCAGCTCAATGTGAATGAGACGGATAAATACATTCACTATGCTGTAGTCGATGCACAACGGAGGCTGCGATTTGCGACCGGGGACATTCCGGTTCGACTCAAACCAATCCGAAAGTTGCCATTCAACACTGTCACGGAAGTGACTTACCCGAACGGCGATATCTACGGCGTATACGCAAAACCATTTCGCGATGGCGCCGAACACACAGTGGGGACAGTTCTTACCTTTGACAAACTACCGCCCCAGCCATGGCGGAGCGCAGGAAGTTGGCTATTCATTGCCTTCGCGTTCCTGGTCGTAATTCCGATCCTGATCTGGACCTATAGGAAGACCGGTCGAACCGACTGATTCCATCGATCAATATCGAACTCACTGCAGCGAAGCAATCAACATAATGGTCTGCTTTGCCCCTCACGATGCTGCCGTATGCCCGCGTGTATCGCCGTAACCCGTTGTTCGCGAGATTGATACGCCTTGCTGTGTCTTTTTCTTTTGGTTTGCTGTCCGGTTGGCTGACGTTTACCGCTTAAACAAATGAGGCGGTCAATGGTTGGCGGCCAAAGAAACGGAACAGAGGAAAAGATCATGAAAGTGATGCACGTGGCAATGGCGGTGTTGGCAACAGGCTTGCTGCTCGCGGGCTCGGCTTTTGCCGACACGTATGTTTCTGGATATACGACGAGCTATGGCACGTATGTGGCCCCGCACTACCGGTCAGACGCCAATGGAACGAAATCGGACAACTGGAGCACCAGAGGCAACGTCAATCCCTACACAGGAAAAGCGGGCACAAAGTCAGCCTGGTGAACGAGTGTAAGTGGTTGCCAGTTAGTAAGTTGTGCGTGCCGGTGGTTGTCTGGGGCCTGTTTGTCCGGTTTGTCTTTATATTCCGCTTAATCATTTGAAGGCGGCCAATGGTTGGCGGCCAAAACAGAACGAAGGAGATCGATCATGAGAGTAATGAACGTGGCAATGGTGGTGCTGGCAATAGGCGTGATGCTCGCGGGATCGGCATTTGCCGACACCACCGTTGCGGAGCGTTGGGGGACGAAGGAGAACAAGGACAGCAACCATGTGCGGACGCTGCCTTATCACCCGACGAGCAAGGCGGCAGCCAAAATGATGCCCTACGACGGAAGGGCAATCGAATCTCAATACAGCGCCAGCAGCCCAGCGGACCAGGCGCCTACACCCTCCAATTAGCCTACCACTGACCATCCAACCTTGTGACAATCTCGGGGTATCTATGAAATGGTTTGTCATTGCGATACTGGTTGTTATTGGTGTTGTCATCTACAATCACTCAGGCAAGTATTCGTGTTCCGCCTGTAAGGACGTTGGGTCGACCCAGTGCGGTGAATGCGGAGGCGTTGGCCTAATCAACCAATGCAAATACGCGGAGTGTCCAGTCGAGAACTGCAACAACCTCTCACACAGAGCGCCATGCCCTGTACGTGCGTGCGTTCACGGTCGGATTGCCTGCCGGCACTGCAAAGGATAAACGCGATTAGCCTATGAACGACCACGTCCGGGTAACTTGAGCAAACCGCGCCAGGATGCGAGGACCTTGCCTTATTGTAACAGTTGTTCACGAGAACTGCGTCCTTCAATTTGGGTTTGCTGTCCGGATGGCTGGTGTTTACCGCTTATACGAGTGAGGGCGCTCAATAGTTGGCGGCCAACAATAGGCAATGAAAAAGAGCGTGAAACCGCTGAGAGTGGCAATGGCAGTGATGTCTTTCTAAAGTGAGGAGAACCGACATGTTCGCTAGCCTTGATCCGACACGAGCCCCAAAATCGCGACTGTCTGTGATTTTAAAGACTGTCGCAGACGGTGTGAGTGAAAGAATGGAGCCGTTGCGCCAAGTTGAGAGATTCAAAAATGCGGGTATAGAAGCTTGGTTTAAAGTTGAAGTCTTTCACGCACTTCGGGACACGGACCCTGTTCTTCGACCGCAGAATAAGGGGCCAGATTTAGTGTTGCGCAACGGGCTTGAGATTGAACTTAAGGGTGCAACGGACTTCAACATCAAAGGGTGGTTTGTGCCAGGCCTCAAATATGGAACACCATGCATGTTTCTTGGATGGACCGTTAGGGCTGACGTGGATGTAATGGCGCTGCATCACGCTACCACCTTTGAGACGGTCGACGTCCACTGCTTGCGTGGCAGCGGTTGGCATGTTGGTATGATTGTTCCTCGTGATTATTTTCAACCCACACCCAGCAGCAATGCTGCAGCATCCAAGGCTGTCGCATAATCACGGTAACCGACTAATGCCTTGTGTAAACATGAACCGGAATTATCGAGCGGCCTGCCGCCGGGAATTCTTGCGCAATGAAACAGGTAACTGCCAAACCAGTTTTTAAGGAGGGGCCTCCCGGCTATGCCTTCAAGAACGGCAAACTGTACGACTTCAACAAGCGGTACATACTGGTTCTCCGCCCCTGGCCCGACCCGCGGTCATGGCTGAAGCGCCGGTCCCACGACTGGAAGTCCAACCGCCGCTTTGCCGATCAGTTTTTGACCGGGAACCTGTTTGCGGCAGGGGCCGAGAACGAGCTCCCCAGGCGCGAGTTGCCGCCCCCCATGAACGAATACACGGCCGCGCTCAGGAACACTGAGGAGTGGCAGGCTAGGCAAAAGAAGGGCGAGGAGATCAGACTGCGCTATCGCAGGATCATGGCCCAGTATTTCGACCACATCCCGCCCGTTGTTCGATCTGAACTTCTGCGTTACCCCGGCAGGAAATGGCATCTTCTGAACGTCTTCGCCCGCTGTCCGGGGGCCGTTGACCTGAGCCGCAGCAATCCCGCGCTTCTCTATGCGCTGGCCAGCAACTGGGTGTTTCACAAGCCGGCAGTCAAGTCGCCCATGCGGGCAGCCAGGTCGTTGGTCTGCCGCAAGCAGCGCGACATCCTAAAGTGGCTTCACTTTCCGCCTCGTGAACCGGTTCGAAGAATTTTGTCGCGTGTCGCGCCAGAAAGCCTGAGCGTTGTGACCCTGCTGACACTGCGCAAGGCATTGCGCAGGAAGACGGTGGTGAAAACGCTGGCGCATATCCGCCGGATCAACACCGGCGTGATCCGGCTGGTCAATCGTGATGAGTATCGGGAGCTTCTTACACCGCGGCTGCTGAACGATGTTGGCCAGGATCGCGAACAAGACGGACAAATTCCGCCCATCCTGACCATATTGAGCGATGCTCTGCAAATGATGCGATATGGGGACGATCCCGCAAAACAACCGAAGGCGTTTGTGTCCCTTCGGCAACTCAAGGCGGCGCATGACCGGCGGGCTCGCCAGGAGGCGGCCGCGTATGTCACCAACAGCAACCTGTCGTCAGTGCCGGTGCAACTCCCTCCCCCGCCATTCGCGGGCACCGAAACAATCCTCCCTATTCAAACCATCGGCGACCTGTATCGGGAAGGGGAGGAGATGCATCATTGCGCCTTTTCGTACGCCGAGCGGATCGTTAAGGGAAGTGAATACGTGTACCGGGTGGTGGCCCCTGTCCGGGCGACGCTCTCGATACAGAATCACGGCAAGATATGGACACCGGGACAACTTGTCGAAGTTTGCAACAAGCCGGTGGCAGCGGAGATCCGGCAGCAGGTGTTCCGGGACCTGCTGAGAAGCCCGCGCACCACAGTAGCAATGCCGGAAGATGATTATGAGGATCCAATAGTCACCATGGTTTCCGGCGTCGGGCCGGACTTGGAGGTGGGAGCGCCGGAAGAGGATCAGGCAAATTCAGGTGATCCAATCGCACAGACCCGCTTGGCCGAGAGGTTCTGGCACGGCTATGGGGTTCAAAGGGATGTCCAACAGGCGATCGAATGGTTCCACTGCGCGGCAGAACAGGGCTACTCACGTGCGCAAAACACCCTCGGGTGGTTGTACGCACAGGGCGCAGATGTCCAGCAGGACGACGCTGAGGCGCTCAAGTGGTATCGCCTGGCCGCGGAAAACGGTGACGCGATGGGGCAGTTTAATCTGGGGTGGATGCTCGAAAACGGGCGTGGTTGCCCCAGTGACAAAATGGCGGCAATCGCGTGGTATGAAAAGGCTGCCAGCGCGGGCAGCGCATCAGGACAGTTCCACTATGACAGGTTGCAATCAGACGCTCCCGGCAAACCCCAAGACCAGACTCCCGCCACCTGGTGGATCGGAATGACGGCGGAAATGGAAGTGGGCGACGCGGAAGCGCAATGCAACGAAGGACCACCGAGGGTCAGGTCGCAATAAAACCAAATGAACTAACCCATACCAATCAATGCCACCCACTGCCCTCCGCCCGACTGCTCACTTTCCTCAGTGCCCTCATCTCCCCATCATCCCCCTCTGCGTCCGCATCCTTTTCGCGCCCTTCGCGTGTTTAGCGGGCTCTCCCCACCGCCCACTGACCTCTGATCTCTGACCTCTGTCCACCCACTGCCCACAACCCGACTGCCTAACAGTCTAATAGCCTACAGCCTAAAAGCCTTTCCCCCACACCTTGCCCCGGCCTGCACGTTCTGCTAGAAACGTTCTGCATGGAAATGATTACAAGCGTGTCCGGCCTGGAACAGGCATCGCAGGAATGGCTGGGTTCGCCGGTCCTGGCGCTGGACACCGAGTTCTTCTGGGAGCGGACGTTCTATCCAATCCTGGGCGTGGTGCAGGTGGCTACCGGCAAGGACCGCTGTTGGCTGGTGGATGCCGTGCAGGTGCGCGACCTGTCCGCGCTCGGTCCAGTGCTGGCGGCGCGAGGCGTCACGAAGATTCTGCATGATGCCGTGCAGGATCTGGGGATTCTGAAGCGCGCCACGGGCACCGCGCCGTGCGCCATCTTCGACACGCGTCTGGCCGCGGGCTTTGCCGGCCTCTCCTCGACATGTTCGCTGCAGTCCCTGTTGTTGGACGTGTTGGGCATCGAACTGGCCAAGGTCGAAACCCGTTCGGACTGGCTGCGGCGTCCACTGCGACCGGCGCAGTTGCGCTATGCGGCCGACGATGTCGTGCATCTGCCGGAACTGCGCGAGCGCCTGCTGGCGCGCTGTGACAGTGACCGCGTGCGCGACTGGTTGCAGGCCGAACAAACCCGCTTGAACGATCCGGCCAACTACGACGATCGCGAGCCACGGGAGATGTACCGGCGCGTCAAGGGACACGCGCGCCTCTCGGCGCGCCAACTGGCGATTTTGCGCGAAGTGGCCGCGTGGCGTGAACTGGAGGCGCGCCGACGCGACTGGCCGCGCGGGCATGTGCTGGACGACGATGTGCTGATCGCGCTGGCCTGCCATGCGCCCCCGAACCGGAACGCGCTGGGGTCCATTGCGGGCTGGCCGGAACGCCTGCCGGCGGATGTGGCGGACGCGGTCCTGGCAGCGGTGGCGTGCGGCACCGACCTGCCGGCAGAGGCATGTCCGGCACCGGCCAAACGGATGGGGCCGTCAGCGGGACGCGCCTTGAAGGCAAGGACCGAGCGCCTGCTCGAACAGGTGCGGCGCGCCTGTGCGGTGTTCAAGATTGATCCGGCACTGGTCGGTTCGCGCGCCGACATCGAGAACTGTGCGCAACAGGAGGCGCAGAGCGCCACACCCGATCACCAGTTGACCCGCGGCTGGCGGAAGGAGTTGCTCGCGGAGGGCAGCGGGGTCTAGGGGCATCAGGGCGTATTCAGACTTTAGAAATCAGACGTTGCATCTTCGGCGTGTCGAAGAACTTGATCGCCAAATCGCGACGGGCTCCCTGGCCCTCGATCAGCATGCGGAATGTTCCCGACTTAACGGCATCGGTCAGAGCCGAAGACTCGTCCAGACCATCATCGAAATAGGTGGGTAATGTAGGAACCACAATCCGCGGATCAGCGCCTGCCCTGATGAATCGAGTGGCCCGATGCTCTTCGCCATCCCCCACGGCATCCCTGAGCGCCATCGCGCCCTGGCGCCGGACCTCTTTTATCCGCCGAAAGCGCCGAAAGAATGCGTATGCGGCTTCCTTTTCCTTCACAAGATCCAGCGCGAGCGGATAACCAGTTTTGATGTCCGCTCCGGCCGCCATGAGGAAGGCTGCCGTTTCAAAGTTTCCGCAACGAACTACGCTGGCTGACAAAACCGCCCCAATAGCTGCACCGCGCCCCAGCAGCAACCGGCACGTCTCCGCATGCCCACCTGCCGCCGAGGCCGCCAGCGCGGCGTCCAGACGCGTCTGCGCCTCTCCCAGACCCTGCCCCAGGAGAATCAGCACCAGCCTATGGAAACCATTGCTCGCCGCTAGGACAAGAGGGGATTCCTGCACAGTTCGTCCCAACGGCACCGGTTTCCCCGCCCGGAGCCACTCCTGAACCTCAAACAGCATCCCCTCCCGGCACCACCGACCGAACTCCTTCTCATCGCTCTGCGTTGAGTTCATGGCACTTTCTTGCCCAAGTGGCAGCGGCGTCTCGCCGCTAATCTCAAATGACGCGCCGAAAACGGAACGAGAGCCGGACGAGCTCCCAGACAAAATCTAGAATAAATTATTCCGCCATCCGCGAAGAGCAACTTTTGGGCGCGGGTAGGCTATTTGGAAGTGTGTGGAAAGCCTAGGGTTCAAATGCCCTGTGTGTCCGGATGTGTGTCATAAATTCAACCGGTTTCGACCGGTTTCAGCCTGAAGCAGCCAAAACCCACCAAAAAGCAAAACCCTCGCTTTTCCGAAGAAAAACGAGGGTTTCAGTGACCGTAAGATGGTCGGGGAGGGGGGATTTGAACCCCCGACTTTTTGGTCCCGAACCAAACGCGCTACCAGGCTGCGCTACTCCCCGAAAGGACCAAAGAAGAGGCGCTACAATACCGACTTCCCGGCGGAAGGCCAAGACGAAAACGATGCGAGGGCGAAATTCGGAATGCGGGCGGTGGAATCGGAACCATTCGCCTGTGCTCGCAGGGCGCGTGCAAGCCCGCTTGCATGGCTGATGACCAATGATTAATGACCCACCGACGCCGACTCCGATGACGAACGATCAAAAGATCAGCTGCGATAATTCGGTGCTTCCTTGATGATCTTGATGTCGTGCGGGTGGGCTTCGCGCACACCGGCAGCGGTGACACGGTACATGCGCCCCGTGCGTTGGAGGTCGGCGATGGTCTTGGCGCCGCAGTAGCCAAGTGAGGAACGCAGGCCGCCGCAGAACTGGGTCATGATCTTCTTTACGGACCCTGCCAGCGGCACGATCCCTTCGATCCCCTGCGGGACGAGGTTGTCCTCTGCAACATTGTCCTGGCCGTAGCGCTGCCGGCTGCCGGTGCCTTCCTTCATGGCTGCGAGGCTGCCCATGCCGCGATAGATCACGTAATGACGCCCCTCGTGGATGATTTTCTCGCCGGGACTCTCGTCCGTGCCGGCCAGGATCGAGCCAAGCATGACCGTGTCCGCGCCGGCGACCAGCACCTTGGGGACATCGCCGGAATGGCGGATGCCGCCGTCGGCCACGATAGGAATCGAGCCTTCCAGCGCGCGGGCAGCCTCGTAGACCGCGGTGATCTGAGGAATGCCGACGCCGCAGACTACGCGCGTGGTGCAGATGGATCCGGGGCCGATGCCTACCTTGACCGCATGCGCGCCGGCGTCGCGCAGGGCTGCGGCCCCCGCGCCGGTGGCCACGTTGCCGGCAATCACGTCAATCCCGGGGAAGTGCTTGACCAGCCACTTCACCATATCGATGATCCCCTTGGTGTGTCCGTGGGCACTGTCCACCACCATTACGTCCACGTCCGCGGCGGCGAGCTGTTCGGCGCGCTCGTGGTCTGATTGGCTGATCGCGGCGGCCACACGCAGGCGGTAATGGCTGTCACGGTTGTAGAGGGGTTGCTTGTTCTCGACGAGGTTTTTGACGTCCGTGAAGCTGTAAAGCCCGGCCAGCTTACCCTTGGCGTCCACCAGAGGGAGTTTGCCGAACTTATTCTTCATCATGATGCGGTAGGCATCCTCGAGCGTGGTGCCGGAGGAGGCGGTGACGACCTTCTTGGTCATGACCGCGCTGACGGGCTGATTCTGGTTCTCCGCGAAGCGCATGTCGCTGGAGGTGACGACTCCCACTAAGCGTCCCTTGGCGTCGAGGATCGGAAAGCCGTTGAACGAGAGGCGATGCTGGCTGCGGTGCTCCTGGATGTGGGCGAGGGTGTCGGTGGCGCGAAAATAGACCGGGTTGCGGATCAAGCCGTTGAGATAGTGCTTCACGGCTGCCACCTGCTGCGCCTGTTCGTCGGCGGGGAGGTTCTTGTGGATTACGCCCATGCCGCCCATCATGGCCATGCTGATGGCCATCTGCGATTCCGTGACCGTGTCCATGGCTGCGCTGACGAAAGGTATGTTGAGGTTGATCCGGGAGGTCAGGCGGGTGATCAGCGTGGTCTCGTCGGGTAGAAAATCGGCGTATTGCGTGACAAGCGTTACGTCGTCAAACGTCAGCCCCGTGTTGGGGAACTGCGCCATGAATTGGGCGACATTCTGGTTGATATGCACGGTAGCCTCCTCACGTGTGCTGTTGCCCAAAATCTTATAGCGCACTTTTTCGCGCGAGGCAATACCGAGTTTTACGATGCGCCCGGCGCCGATTCTTGTCATAATAATATGCATCACAAAAGGGGATTGATCCCTCATCATGCAACTACCCGATCTTATGCAAGATCCGCGCGCGCTGGCTGCGGTGCGGGCTGCGCTGGCGGAGGATATCGGCTGCGGCGATGCTACGACGCAGGCGCTGGTGTCCCCTGCGGCACAGGCGCGCGGCGCGATCCTGACCCGCGAGTTGTGCTGCGTGGCTGGCGTCGGCGTGGCAGCTGCCGTACTGCGTGAAGTCGACGCCGCCATTCGCTGCACGACCGTCGTCCCCGACGGTGGTACGGCACCGGCCGGCGCCGTGATCCTGCGCCTGCAGGGCCCGGCCGCCGGGATCCTCACGGCGGAGCGCACCGCATTGAACTTCATGCAGCGGATGTGCGGTATTGCCACCCGGACCGCGCAGTTCGTGCAGGCAGTGGCCGGTACCAGCACCATGATCCTCGATACACGCAAAACCACCCCCTGCTTGCGCCTGTTCGAAAAGTACAGCGTGCTCTGCGGCGGCGGGGTCAATCATCGTTTCGGGCTCGACGATCGCATCCTGATCAAGGACAACCACCGCCGCCTCTGGCTCGAGGGCGATCCGGACCGCCTCGACCTGGCCGTGGCTGCGGCGCGCGCGCGCTTTCCCGGGCTCGAGGTCGAGGTGGAGGTGGAAAGCCTGGCCGAGTTGCAGAGCGCCTTGCGCGGCCGCCCCGAGTGGGTGCTGCTGGACAACATGCCCTGCGAGCTGATGCGCACTTGCGTGGAGATGGCCCGGGGAATTGCCAAAACAGAAGCCTCGGGGGGGATCACGCTTGAACGTGCGCGCGAGGTGGCAGCCACGGGTGTGGACGCCATTTCCGTCGGCGGCCTGACCCATTCCGCGCCGGCTGTGGATCTAACGCTGGAGTGGGAGGCTTTGTAGGGGTCGTTCATTGGAGTCAATCGTTGTTGCCAGCATGATCCGGTTGAATCCCAAATGACCAATAACTGCTGACTCTTGTAAGGGCATACGCATCTTATACACGCCATGCACTGTATCGTCATCGACGTCGGCAACACCTCCACGGGAATCGCCCGCTACAACTGCGGGCGCATCTCGCACATTTCGCATATCCACGGCGGTATCCGCAAGCGGCCGGTCGAGTGCGCTACTGCCGTGCGCCAGACCGTTGGCAAGGGTGTGGACGGCGCCATCCTGGGCTCGGTTGTGCCCGCTGTGAACGCCGCCTGGCAGCGCCTGGTGCGGCGTGCCGCCGGCGTGCCGCTGCTGGTGGTGAACTCCGAAACCCCCATGCAGGTGCGCGTGGATTACCCCCAGCCGAAGACCATCGGACCGGACCGCCTGGCCAATGCCTGTGGCGGCGTGGTGCGCTACGGCGCGCCGTTGATCGTGGCGGATTTCGGCACGGCGCTGACTTTTGACATCGTCACTGCGGATTGCCGCTATGTGGGCGGCGTGATCGCGCCCGGCCTGCCGCTGATGACCGACTACCTGCATGAGCGCACCGCCCTGCTGCCGTATCTGAAGCTCGGCGGCGTCTGCCCGCGAATTGGGCGCAGCACCAAGGGGGCCATGCGCATCGGCGCGCACATCGGCTACCGTGGCATGGTCCGTGAGATCGTCAACTACCTGCTGGCATCCAGCCGCGACCGGCCGCACCTCTGCGCCACCGGCGGCTACGCGCGCTGGGCCATCCAAGGCCTCGACATGCCCTTTGTGATCGACCCCACGCTGACACTGTTCGGACTCGGGTGCATTCTGGAAAAAAACGGACAACCCGCGAAACAAGCGCGGCGCACGGAGGAACACGCATGACCAATCCCGCACTTTCCCATGCCTACGCGGTGATCCTGGCCGGTGGACGTGGCGAGCGGTTCTGGCCGCTCAGCACAGCAGCCAGGCCCAAGCAGTTCCTGACGCTGTTTGGCGGTAAGACACTCCTGTCTCAGGCCGTGGAGCGCCTTGCCGGTTTGATGCCGCCAGAGCGGATTCTGGTGATTACCTCGCGCGACCTGGTGCCGGTCACGCGCGCCGCGGCGCCCAAGCTTCCGCCGCAAAACGTCATTGGCGAGCCCATGGGGCGCGACACCGCGGCAGCCTGCGCGCTGGCCTGCGGCCTCGTGGCGCATCGCGATCCGCAGGGAGGCGTGGCTTGCATTCTGACTGCGGACCAGCTCATGACCGACGCGGCTACGTTCCGGCAGATCCTGGCGGACAGCGTTGCAATCGCCGCGGCGCGCGAAACCATTGTGACCATCGGTATCCAGCCGACCTATCCGTCCACGGGGTTCGGCTACATAGAGGCAGGCGAGGCGCTCGACACCGGTTCCGTCACACGCTTCGAACGTGCGCGCCGTTTTGTCGAGAAGCCCAACGCCGAAGTGGCTGCGCGCTACGTGGCCGACGGCAAGCACTACTGGAACGCCGGGATGTTTATCTGGCGCGCGGCCTTCATGCGCCAGGCCATCCAACAGCATGCGCCGCACTTGCTGGAGTTGTGCGACAAGGCTGCGACCACGCCACCAGCCAAACTCGACGCCCTGCTGGATGCTCTCTATCCGCCGTTGCCGAAAATTTCCGTGGATTTTGCCATCATGGAGAAGATGTCGGACATTGTCGTGGCGCGCGGCGCGTTCGGCTGGGACGATGTCGGCACCTGGGCGGCCGTGGGCAACCACATCCTCGCCAACGCCGCGCAAAACGTGGTGGTGGGCGACTGTGAAGCCATCGATGCCACGGACAACGTGGTGATCTCCGAAGGACGCCTGACCGCGCTGCTGGGCGTGAAGAACGTGGTCGTGGTGCACGCGGGCAATGTGACGCTGGTCTGCGATCGCGATCGCGTCCAGGACCTCAAAAAACTCGTGCAGCAGGTCGGCAAACGGGCTGATGGCGCGAAGTATGTCTAATATTCTGGGATTCACGACGGGGAAATAACGCAACCTTCGCTGCGTTCCTGGACTCCCGATTCAACCACGCCATGTCCTCAATACTCGCCACACGCCGTTTCCGCCTGACCATCGCCTACGACGGTACGGCCTATGCCGGCTGGCAGGTACAGCCGGGCGATCCGACCGTGCAGGAGACGATCGAAACCGAGCTGCGTGTCCTGTTGGGCGAGGGTCACGAGGTCAAGCTCCACGGCAGTGGTCGGACCGACCAGGGCGTGCATGCGCGCGGCCAGGTGGCACACGTGGACCTGTGCACCCGCATGGATGCCGCAGCCGTGCTGCGTGCACTCAATTCCCGCCTGCCGCCGGACATTCGTGTGCTGCGCGTGCAGCGGGTCGCTGCTGGTTTCCATGCCCGGCGCAGCGCCAGTTCCAAGGAATACCGCTATTATGTTTTCAACGGGCCAATCCTGCCGCCGGAGCGCCGTCTGTATGCTGCACACGTATACCGGCCGCTGAACATGGCTGCCATGCAGCGCGCGGCGCACCTCTTTGTGGGCGAACACGACTTCGCCTCGTTCACCGCCAACACGAATCGTGCGGTGGAGAGCACCGTGCGGTTAATTACCCGGTTTAGCGTGCAAAAACGTGGTGCAATGATCGTGTTCCGCGTGCGCGGCAGCGGGTTCCTCTACAAGCAGGTGCGCAGCATGGTCGGGTTCCTCCTGCGCGTGGGCAAAGGGGTCGAGCTGCCGGAGGCGGTTGCTGAACTGCTGCGTCGCCGCACGCCGCGCACGGCACGCGTTCCCACAGCTGCGCCGCAGGGGCTCTTCCTCTGGCAGGTGTGGTATTAGTTGGTGAGGTAGGGACGGTTCTCCGAACCGTCCGCAGACGCCTCGGAGAGGTGTCCCTACCAATCGATCATGGTACGCATATTCGCAAGGCTCAATAATCGACCCCATAGCGCCCCCGATCCGAATCGAAAAACAGGAGCCCCGGAAATATGCATACTTACATCTTCGAATCCTTGATGCTGATCTGCTTTGGCGTGAGCTGGCCTGTTTCGATTGCCAAGGCGTTGCGCACCAAGTTCGTGCGTGGGAAGAGCTGGATTTTCATGACGTTGGTAATTGTCGGTTATCTGAGCGGCGTGCTGCACAAGGTACTAAACCCCGATCCCGCTACGGGCCGGATCTCCCCGGTTGTCTGGCTCTACATTCTCAATCTAGTCATGGTTGCGCTGGACCTGTTGCTGTACATCCGCTATCGCAACAACCACGAATGCCTGACGGTGAGCATGAATAGGGTTTTGGACACAGAGGGCACAGAGGAATCGTGAGGTCACAGAGGGGCGGCAACCGCGGCCAGGGGCCGCGACAATTGCAACTCTGTGCGCTCATTTCCGCTCTGTGAGCTCTGTGTCCGATATCGTGTGCCTGCCACGAGTCGTGACAGACGACTACGAATCGGCTACTCTGGGCACATTCTCATGCGCTGGATTTTCTACAACATCCTGTTCGCGATCGGCTACCTGCTGATGGCGCCGGGTTTCCTGCTGCGCATGGCGCGTCGCGGCGGCTATCGGCGGCACTTCCGGCAGCGGCTGGGGCAATACGGCGAACTGACCCGGACGCGGATGGCTGGTAATTCCGGCGGGGATCGACCGATCTGGATTCATGCCGTCAGCGTGGGCGAAGTCTATGTGGCATGGCAGATGATGCACGCCCTGCGCGTAAAGCAGCCGGGAACGCGCTTCGTCCTGAGCACCACCAGTTCCACCGGCTGGCGCGAGGCGGAGAAGCGCATCCGCCAAGAGGACATTCTGATCTACAATCCGCTCGACTTTCCGTTCTGCGTGCGCCGTGCGCTGGACGCCATCCAGCCCCGCGCGCTGATCCTGACGGAATCCGAAATCTGGCCCAACCTGATCCGCGCCTGCGATTGGCGCGGCGTGCCGGTGTTCCTGATCAACGGTCGGGTTTCTGATCGCTCGGCGCCGCGCTACCGGATGCTGCGCGGCTGGTTTGGCCCGGTCCTTCGTCTGTTTCGTCGGCAGCTGGTGCAGTCCGAACTGGACCGCCAGCGCCTGCTGGATGCAGGGGCGGACCCGGACCGCGTCCAAGTTATGGGGAGCGTAAAATTCGACGTGTCGCACCGCGATTCGGAGCGGGAGCGCGCAGCTGCCGAATTGCTGCGTCGCCTCGATATGGGCGAGGGGTGCACGATCCTGTTGGGCGGGTCCACCTGGCCCGGCGAGGAAGCAATCCTGCTGGACATCTACAAGAAGTTGCTGCCGCAGCATCCTGCCCTGCGCCTGGTGCTGATTCCCCGGCACTTCGAACGCGCGGATGCCGCGGCCGCGGCAATCTCATCGGCCGGATTCACATGCGTCCGCAAAAGCCTGCTGAACGAGGGGGTGCCGCCGCCTGCCACGGGGAGTCAGGCCGTGCTGCTGGTCAACACGACCGGCGAGATGATGGGTTTCTACGCGCAGGCGGGTCTCGTGTTTGTCGGCAAAAGCCTCTGCGCGCACGGCGGGCAGAACATGATCGAGCCCTGTCTGTGTGGCAAGGCGACTCTGGTGGGGCCGCACACTGAAAACTTCCGGCCGGTGATGACCGAGTTGCTGGGTGTGCAGGCGATTGTGCAGGTTCCGGATGCGGCCGCGCTGGAGCGCGAAATTACGGCGCTGCTGGCGGATCCGCCGCGGCGGGAATCATTGGGCGCCCGCGCAGCAGCCGCCGTGCAGCAGCGCCGCGGGGTCATCGGGCGCTGCGCCGATCTGCTGCTGCAGGAGATAAACGCCACGGAAACCACGGCACCCGGGCTTCCGGGTTGACACAGCAGGGGCCGCTTTGCCATAGTATCCCGCGTTCGTTTGACGGACCGCGCGATCCGACACCGCTGGTGGGGTACTCAAGTGGTCAACGAGGGCAGACTGTAAATCTGCTGGCTAACGCCTCCGAAGGTTCGAGTCCTTCCCCCACCACCATCTCTCAATCGCGTGCAAAAAATACTTATAATTTCAACCGTTTTGTTTTCGGGAGTTTTATGTAAGGTCTCGATGCTTTGGGTTGTCTTAACCCGTTCGCATCTGTTTTGTTCAGCAGCCGGCTGCTGATCGGCGCCGTCCGAATCGGACTCTATCCTACCGGATTGCCCAAGCCAGCAGGAACGCCGCCGTGGCAGCCAGGCCGCCGATGCCGACAGTTTGCATCGCGCTGCGCAGGGCCGGTGCGCCGCTGAAGCGGCCTTTGACGTATCCAAAGCCCAGCAGCGCCAGCAGGGTGGTGGCGATGGAACACCCGAGGGCCTGCGTCAGGGTCGGCAACAGCATGTAGGGGAGCAGCGGAATCAGGCCGCCGGCAACATATGCTCCGCCGATGGTCAGTGCGCTGTTGCGGGCACGGGCCGGGTCGGGCTTCTCCAGGCCCAGTTCGAACCGCATCATGAAATCCACCCAGGCCTCGGGATTGCGCTGCAGCGCGGCAACCACCGGCGCGCTCTCTTCCTCGCGAATGCCGTAGTTGCGGAAGATGTCCGTGATCTCCTGCGCCTCGGTCTTCGGGACCCGGACGGTCTCTTCCGCTTCGCGGCGACGTTCGCTGGCGTAGTGCTCCGCGTCGCTGCGCGCGGCCAGGAAACCGCCCAACCCCATGGCAATCGCGCCTGCGGCGATCTCCGCCAGACCGGCGGTGACGACAATCTTGCTTGCAACCGCCGCGCCGGAAAGGCCGGCGGCCAGCGCGAAAGGAACCGTCAGGCCGTCTGACATGCCGATCACGACATCGCGGACAGAGGCGCTGGCGGTGAAATGATGTTCGGTGTGCGAAGGCTGCGGCATGGCGTTCTCCTGTCGTACCGTCGAAGATAGAGGACATCCCGCTGAAGTCAAGCCTGCCGCATTCATCCGGCAGGTCGATCACACTCGCCATCCGCAGAGGAAAGCAGGTACAGTGACGAAAACGTTGCCACGGAGGGAACCATGCTTGCGGTGGAAACCAGCGGGATCACGCGCCAATTCGACAAGGTGTGCGCCGTCGACCGACTCGACCTTCGGGTCGAATCTGGCATTTTTTATGGATTCCTCGGCCCCAACGGTGCGGGAAAATCCACCACCATCAAGATGCTCACTGGCATCCTTGCGCCGACCCGCGGCACCATGCGCGTGTTGGAAGCCGACCTGTCCGATCCGGAGGCTGCCCGTGCCGTAAAGCAGCGTGTGGGTGTGGTCCCCGAGGACCTGGCGCTTTTCGACAACCTCACGGCGCGCGAATATCTCACCTTCGTCGGCCGCATGTACCGCCTTCCACCCGCCACCGTGCGTGAACGCTGCGGCGAACTGCTTGCCATGATGGACCTCGCGGGTGCGGAAAAAAAGGTTACGCTTGAGTTCTCGCACGGCATGAAGAAGAAACTCGCGCTCGCTGCGGCGCTGTTGCCGGACCCGGAGCTGCTTTTTCTCGACGAGCCGTTCGAGGGGATCGACGCCGTGGCTTCCCGCATGCTCAAGGACGTCCTGCTCACGTTCGTAAAGCGCGGTCGTACCGTGTTTCTGACCTCGCATGTACTGGAGATCGTCGAAAAGCTCTGCACGCATGTCGGCATCATCGTCAACGGTCGCCTGGTCGAGCAGGCCTCCATGGCGGATATCCGGCGGAACGGTTCACTGGAAGAGCGATTCCTTGCGATCGTCGGCAACGGGCATGCGCCGGCGCAGAAATTGAGTTGGCTGGAGGAATGACGTGAACCGGGATCAATTTCTCGCCCTGTTATGGCTGCGGTGGCGCCTGACCGTCAATGCCATGCGCCGCCACGGGGAACTGAGCCTGATCATTTCCATGATTTTCCTCTGTTTTGGCGCGCTGCTCGCCGTGGCCGGCGCCATGTGCGGCGTGCTGGTGGGTGCGCTGTGGCTCGCCACTGCGGCACCGGTTGCGCATTTGATCACGTGGGACATCGTCGCCGGGCTCTTCCTTCTTTTCTGGATTCTCGGGCTGGTGTCGCAACTCCAGCGCGCGGAAATCCTCGACCTGCGGCAACTGTTGCACTACCCCGTCTCGTTGCGCAGCGCCTTTCTGCTGAACTATGCGTCGTCGCTCTGCGTGCCGAGCGTGATTTTCTGCCTGCCCTGCATGCTGGGACTCGCGCTCGGGCTGTCGCTGGGCGGCGGATTCCGGTTTCTGCTTCTGTTCCCGCTGGTGCTGGGATTTCTGTTTTCCGTTTCCGCCTGGACCTACTGCCTGCAGGGATGGCTGGCGGTGCTGATGGAGAATCCGCGCCGGCGTCGCAATGTCATCATGACCGTGACACTGGTTATGATTCTCCTCTTCCAACTTCCCAATCTCCTGGGGAGCGTCTCGTCACGACGAGCTTCGTCTGCGCTTTCCATGCGGGACACATCTTCGGGTGCTTCCGTGACCACGGTACTGCAGGTGCATGCGGCCATTCCCGTCTGCTGGTTGCCATATGGCGCCCGCATGCTGGCGGCGGGAAACGTCTGGCCGGCTGCCGGCGGCGCGTTGGGGCTCTGGCTGCTGGGGGGATGGGGCCTTTGCCACGCCTACCGTGGAACGCTGCGCCACTATCGCGGGGAAGGCGCCGGGCGCACGGTGGACAAGACGCCGATGCCGGTGGCCACGTCTTGTGCGCCCGCCGGTGTGTCGTTGGTGGAATGGGAGATACCCCTCGTGCCGGACGATGCCGCCGCCATGGCGATGGCCAGTCTCCGATCGATGCTGCGCGCGCCCGAGGTACGCATGACACTGGGGACCAACGTCGCCGGCATGCTCATCCTCGGAATGGCGAACCTATTGCATCACAACACGGCAGCGATCCCTGTCCTGGCGAAGCCATTTATCGCCTGCGGCATGGTCGCGGTTTCCTTTTTTGGTGTGGGAACACTCATGACCAACCAATTCGGCTATGACCGCGACGGATTCCGCATGCTGGTTCTGCTTCCGACACCGCGCTGGCGCATCCTGCTCGGCAGAAACCTTTCGTTGGCCGCCGTGGCGGGTGTCATCTTCCTCATTTTTCTCTCGCTTGGCGGCTTGCTGATCCACCTGGGACCGGTGGAGGTTCTGCTGGCGCTGCTGTCTTTTGTCAGCATGTTCCTGATCTATGGCACGCTCGGAAATCTCTCGTCTGTGCTGGCGCCGTTTCGCATTCCGGCGGGTGCCGTACAGGCGCGCAAGGTGAAGGGCCTCACCACGCTGCTGCTGATGTTTTTTTCGCTGGTGTCGTTGGCGGTCGGCGGACTCATTTTCGTTCCGCCGCTCATGGGCTGGCTCTGTGCATCGGCCGGCCGGCTCGTCAGTGCGCTGGTGACGCTGGCCTGTGCTGCGGCGCTGACCGGGGGCACGCTCGCCGTGTATTGGACATCGCTCAAGCCGCTCGGCCGGCTGTTGCAGGCGCGCGAGCGGCAGATTCTCGATGTGGTCACCCGCGAGAAAGAATAGCGCGAGCCTGTTACACCAGATTGCAGGCGTCGGCCGGCATCCAGTGCGGGTCCTGGCCGTCCCACTTCACGTTGCAGCCGAGCGGATTTGTCAGGGGCACGCGGATGGGGCGGCCGGCCAGGTGATCTTCCAGCGCGTTGGCCAGGTCGTTGACCTTCATCTTGGACGCGTCACGCGGATTGTCCACGCCGCGGCCGGTGTAGACCAGCTTGCGCTGCGCATCGAATACATAGAAGTGCGGTGTGCGCAGGGCGCCATAGGCGCGCGCCACGTCCTGCGTGGCGTCGTGCAGGTAGACCCAGGGGAACTTCTGCTGCTTCATGCGCTCGACCATATGCGCGAACGAGTCTTCGGCATAGGTGCGCGGACTGTTGGCGTTGATGCCGACAAAACGCACGCCCTGCCCGGCAAAGCGTTCCGCGGTCTGGCGCGTGACCTCGTCCGAGCCGACTACAAACGGGCAGTGGTTGCAGGTGAAGAAGAGTACGAGCATCTTGGCGGCCTTGAAGTCCGCCAACGTGTAGGTCTTTCCGTCGGTGGCCGGCAGCCGGAAGTCCGGTGCCGAATGCCCGAGTTGCAGCGTGAAGGACATGGATGTGCTCCTTGTGCAGATTTCGCTGCGCGAAATCTATTTTGGTGCGATCTTGGCCCACGAATCACGTAGCGTCACCGTGCGGTTGAATACCGGCACGCCGGGTTTCGACGCGCGCGTGTCGGCACAGAAGTAGCCGACGCGCTCGAACTGGAAGCGCTCTCCACCCCTGGCTTCCAGCAAGGCGGGTTCCACGTAGCCGGTGATCGTTCTCAACGACTCCGGGTTCAGGAAGTCCGTGCATGTCTTGGTCTCGTCGCCCATGGGGTCTGGCACGGTAAACAGTCGGTCATAGAGGCGTACTTCAACGGGTTTGGCATGTTTCACCGAGACCCAGTGAATCGTTCCCTTGACCTTGCGGCCATCGGGCGCGGTGCCGCCGCGCGAGGCCGGATCATAATTGCCGTGGATGGCGACGATCTTCCCGGCCGCATCTTTCTCCACGCGCGTGCAGGTGAAAAGATAGGCGTAGCGCAGCCGCACCTCCTGGCCCGGCGCCATGCGGAAAAATTTCTTGGCCGGCGTCTCCATGAAGTCTTCACGTTCAATGTAGATCTCGCGGCTGAACGGCACCGAGTGCGTGCCAGCCGAGGGTTCCTCCGGATTGTTCTGCGCGTCGAAAAACTCCTCTTGCTCTTCCGGGTAGTTGTCGACCACGACCTTTACCGGATCGAGCACAGCCATACGGCGGGCAGCGGTCTTGTTCAGGTCTTCGCGGATGCAGTGCTCCAGTAGTGCGATGTCGGTGATGCACTTGAACTTGGTGACGCCTGCAGCTTCGAGGAATGCGCGGATGGCCGCTGGCGTATAGCCGCGCCGGCGGAAACCGCAGAGGGTTGGCATGCGCGGATCGTCCCAGCCGTCCACAACCCGATCCTGCACGAGCTGGATTAGGCTGCGCTTGCTCATGATGGTATAGGGGAGGTTCAGGCGCGAAAATTCCCGCTGGATCGGGCGGATCTTGTGGCCGTTGCGTACAACCAGCAGGCCGAGTTCATCCATGCGGTCAATCACCCAATCGTAGAGCGGCCGGTGCACCTCAAACTCCAGCGAACAGAGCGAGTGCGTGATCCCCTCAATGGCGTCCTCAATGGGATGGGCGAAGTCGTACATCGGGTAGATGCACCACATGTCGCCGGTGTGGTAGTGCGGTACGCGCAGGATGCGGTAGATGACCGGGTCGCGGAAGTGGATGTTCGGCGAGGCCATGTCGATCTTGGCACGCAGGCAGAGCGTGCCGTCGGCAAACTCACCGGCCTTCATACGGCAGAAGAGTGCGAGATTCTCGGCCGGCATGCGGTCGCGGAACGGACTGGGGCGGCCCGGGGAGATGGGGACGCCGCGGTACTCCTTCCACTGCTCCTGCGTGAGTTCGCACACATAGGCATGACCGCGCTCGATCAGCGCCTCGGCCAGGGCGTACATGCGGTCAAAGTAGTTGGCGGAATAGAAAAAATTTTTGCCCCAGTCGAAGCCGAGCCACGCAATGTCGGTCCTGATGTTCTCGACGTACTCATCCGACTCCTTGGCCGGGTTGGTGTCGTCCATGCGCAGGTGACACCGCCCGCCAAATTCCTTCGCCATGCCGAAATTGATGCAAATGGCCTTGGCATGGCCGATGTGCAGGTAGCCGTTGGGCTCGGGCGGGAAGCGCGTGACCACCTCGCCGCCATTCTTGCCGGCGGCGACATCGTCCGCGATCAGCTGGCGGATGAAGTGGCGGCTGGTATCGGAGGTGGGTGCTTTGGTTTCGTCGGACATGACGGAGATGAAAAATACGCGGACAAGGGGACATCCGCAAGGAGATTTCAGCGCATCGGGGTCGGCGTCGCTATCGGTATCGGGGTCGAAAGCGCAATTGATACCGACCCCGACCACTGTGACTTGTGTTGGTTGCAGTTTTGGAGGGCCGCGCGTTTACGTGTCCCACCAAAAGCGAAACGAAATGGCGAAACCGAGTCCCACAAAGACCGCCAAATCCACTGTTGCGCTTGCCACAAGGCCGAGAATTGCCCACAGCACTCGCCGCAGGCCGAACAAGTTCATCCCGGCTGATGGGAAGAAACGCGCCAATTTCGGAAGGCCCTCACCTCCGACAATCCACCATGCGCAACCACGTATCACATACGTGACGATGATAAACGGCGCCAAAAGTTTCGGGTTGGGGATTTGACCGTACAACGAAAGAAAAACGAAAGGCACCAAGGCAAGCAACCAAGTCACGACTTCAAGACGCAGCCGAAAGGAGATGAGTTTGCGGCATGCCACCGTTGCCGGTGTAACGAAGATGCTGCGCAATAGACAAGAAGCGACAGCATAGCCAGCCAGTAGTAACAAAGGAAAAAAATTATGCCGAGAATGACGAATGGCACATTAGGCCCAAGCATGGGGACAACCGCCAACGTTGAAAATGAATATAAGCTCACGTTCTTCTCCCATTCTGCGAGGTGGCCTGCGCCGTCCCGGCGCGGGCCAAGCCCAGGACGGACGCTTCGCCGAGTGCCGTTGCCCGTGCGGTGACCGCCCGAGCCACCTGAACTCAAAGCGCAGTCGGCAACTCGTTCGTCGCTGCCGGCGGCGGCGATTCCAGTACATACCGCCTCCCGGCGGGGATCCAGACCCTGACCGTTTTCTGCTGTTTCCCCCAGCGCATGGCCTGCTCATGGTCCGGGAACCAGAGGTCCATGTGGTCGCCTTTGATGGCGCTGCCGGTGTCATCCACGCGCCCCATGCCATAGCCGGGGATTTCCACGATGGTGCCATACGGATAGCGGGAGGTGTCTGCCGCGATGGTGCCGTGCCGGGCCTCGGTGCCGTTGGAGGTGTAGCCGACTTTCTTAGGATCGCCCCTGTGCGGCCCGGCGTCGATCACGGGCGAACCCAGGCCGAGCCAGGTGCGGTGCCAACTGCAGCATTTGCCGCAGTTGCAGTAGCCGGTCAGGAGCATGGGGACCGTGATGCAGCGCGCATCAGGCGGCGGGCGGAAGGCGGTTGTGACGCATCCGGCTGCCCAGAGCAGCAGGGAGACCGCACACCAGAGCGCGATCCAAAACCGCACCGGCTGCCGACGCCTGGATGCTGCGATGCGCCCCCAGAGGCTTTTCCACGTCACAAACATGTCTAAAATCGTAACATGCGACGTGGTCAGCGGCAAAGCAAGGACTTGCCGGAAAGAACGCCAGAAGGCGCCGAATTCTGTCGCCACACCCGCGCTTTCCCTTTCCCGCGAACTTTTTTTCAAATAAACTCCTCCCGACAGTCGTATCAGGAATGGATACCGGACACCCCACAGGGCTGCACACCTGATGATACGCGCCACGCAGGAGATCGCCGCCGCCTCCTTCCGCCGCCAGGCGGGCATGGAAGCAGTGATCGACGCCTACCAGGAGCCGTTGCTCCGGTATGCGACCCGCGTGTTGAACCACAACGTGGCGCAGGCGCAGGACGTTGTTCAGAACGTGCTGATCAAGCTCTGCCAGCAATGGCAGCCGGGCATGCAACCCGACGCCCGGCTGAAGAACTGGCTATTTCGCGTGACGCACAACGAGGCGGTGGACCAGATCCGCGCCGAGGCCCGTCGGCGTCGCCTTTGCGACAAGCAGGGGCAGGCGCTCGATTGCGCGACCGGCGGCCTGCACCACGATCCGCTGCCGGATGAGCGCGAGCGCATGGTGCTGGAGTGCCTGGATATCCTGGCCCCGGCCCAGCGGCAGGTGGTGCTCCTGCGGCTGCAGCAGGGGATGAGCTACGAGGAGATTGCCGGCATCACCGGCCAAAGCGTCGGATATGTGGGGAACCTGCTGCACGTTGCCGTCAGGCGTCTGGCGGTCGAAGTGCGGCGCCGCGAGGAAGGAAGGGCGAAATGAACCGATGCGACGTTGAGAATCGGTTGACGCCGTTCCTGCTCGGGGAACTCCCCGAACAGGATATGGCAGCGATGCAGCGCCACCTGGAGACCTGTGCCGCCTGCCGGGAAACAGCCCGCGAACTTACGTCCGTGCTGCAGCCGCTGGCAGCCGGCCTGGCCCGGGACCGCGACGCGCACCCGCGCCTCGACCCGCTTCGCCGGCAGGCGGTCCTGTGCGTGCCGCCACGAGTCATTTCCGCGCCACGCGTGCTGACCTGGGCGGCTCGCCCTCGACCGTGGCTTCTGGCTGCGGCGAGCATCCTGGCGCTGCTGGTGCTGAGCGCCATGCTGTTCCCGGCTACAATGGGCAGTGTAAAAGCGGGAAAACGTGCGCATGCGCGCCTCGGCCTCGATCTTGCGAGCGCGCGCATTGAAACGATTGCCAGTCAGCGAGAACAGCCCTTTCCGTCGAATCCGTCGGATCGGACCGATCTGTCCTATTTCACCTACGGCAAGGGTGAGGCGGGCGCCGCACCTGCCGGGACCCCGGCTGCTGCATCTGTAACGTACGGTGGAGGGGCTGATGGCATGCTGGTTGGCGGACAATCCCATGCGCTCGATCCCTTCGCTGCCCCTGTCCCGGCTGCTGCGCCTGTGGTAGTCGAAGGAAGGCAAGTGTTGTCAGCCAGAATACTGGGTACGACGGTCAATAATCTGGCGAAAGACAAGTTGCGCACACAGCATGCAGCAGAAGCCCTGTCAGGGAACGGTCTCAAGGGGCTCGCAGCAGACAGCTACAAACCGGAAGAAGCGCCTTCCGACTCTGCGTACCGTTTCAAGCGCGCCAACGTCGATGCGGACACAGATCACAGGTGGGCCAGCGCGACAGAGCAATCGCAAAAAGAGGAGGAGCGAGCGGCACAGTCGCGCCCCGACAAAGCCATACAGAGCATCATACGGAAAAGCGTGATGCGGGATGAAAAGCTCTCGACAGATGATGGGCGGTTGCGCGCGGCAGGAGAAATGAATGGCACAACCGTTTCTGCTCCGGCCGGCGTTGGCAGCGCCGGGGCAGCCGCAGAGTCTGGAAAGGATATGTATTTTGGAGACCGCGTTGACACCTCGCGTGCCAGCAAAATCCGCGAACCCCTCACTAAACCTGCTGCCCCCGTCTCGGCCGCCATTGTCGGATACAACACGATCTTACTCACCAAAGCATCGGCATCGTCCCTTTCCAGCCCCATACCGCCCGCGCCGCCGGAACCTGCAAAATCCCGGCCGGTCCGCCGTCCGACGCCGCCTTCCTTTAATCCTTTCGTCAACACGGTGGAGAACCGGTTCTCCACTTTCGCGATCGATGTCAGCACCGCCTCGTACAATCTGATGCGTCAGGCGCTCCGCTCCGGCGCGCTGCCGGCGCCGGACACGGTTCGCACGGAGGCGATCCTGAACGCATTCGACTATGGCGACGCGGCGCCGGACCGCGCCATGTTCCGTGTCTACCTGGAGGGCGCGCCCTCGGCGTTTGGCGCTCCGGGGCTGACCCTGCTGCGCATCGGCGTGAAAGGGAAGCGCATGGGGCGCGAGGAGCAGCGCCCGGCCATGCTGACCTTCCTGATCGATACCTCGGGGTCCATGTCCGAACCTGACCGCATCGGCCGGGCGCGCACGGCGCTGCGCCTGCTGCTCGACCGTCTCGCGCCTACGGACAAGCTCCAGATCGTGTCGTTCGACGACAAGGCGCGCATTGTGCTCGCGCCCACGGCCGCCACGCGCAAGGCCGATATCCTGAAGGCCTTCGACCGCCTGCAATGCAACGGTTCGACCAACCTGGAGGACGGCATGCGTCGCGCCTATCAGCAGGCGGCCCGCGCCTTTGTGCCGGGCGGTGAGAACCGCGTGATTCTGATCACCGACGGCGTGGCCAACCTCGGCTCGGATAATGCCCAGGATATTTTGAAGCAGGTTGACGAATTCCGCCGCCAGGGGATCACCAGCTCGGTCTTCGGCGTGGGCGAGGGGGCCTACAACGACGCCCTGCTCGCGGACCTGGCCGACAAGGGGCAGGGCGTCTACCGCTTCCTCGACTCGGACGCCGAGGCGCAGCGCGTGTTTGTCGACGATCTCGCCGCCACGCTCAACAACATCGCCACAGATGTGAAGATCCAGGTGGAATGGTCCCCCGCGGCTGTGCGCCGCTTCCGCCAGTTGGGCTACGAGCGACGCGCGCTCGCGGCCGAGCAGTTCCGCGACGACACGGTCGAGGCCGGCCAAGTCGGCTCGGGCCAGGCTGTCACCGCGCTCTATGAACTGGAGTTGAGCCCGGCCGCCCGCCAGGCGCCGCTCGGCACGGTGCGCGTGCGCTACCGTCGCGCGGACACCGGCGCGATCGAGGAGTTTGCGCAGGAGATCGTACCGGAAACGATGGCAGCCGCCGCGGGCTTGACGCGACCGCAATTCCGCGTGGCCATGTGCGCCGCGGCCTTTGCCGAAAAGCTGCGGGGGAGTCCATACATGGTCAGCGACTATGCGAACGTGATACGGTTGCTGAACCCCGTGGTGCAAGAACTGTCGATCGATCCGCGTGCCGGGGAATTGCTGTCGCTGGTCACAGCGGCCGAGGCGTTGTCGAAATGAGTCGCGCGGCGAGCGCCAGCATGACAGTCGGTGTGAACAAGGAGAGAACCATGAAGCGTACTCTATTGCTCCTGGGTTGCCTGCTGCCTCTGCTCGGTTTTGCCGCGGACCAGAAAGTCCGGGATGTCAGCCTGGAAGGCGCGATCGTTGGCGAGAACCTCACCGTCACGCTTAAGATGGGTTTCGATGACCTGCCTGTCGGCGGGACGCTGCTGCTGGCGGAAGGCCCGTTGGCGCTGCTGGACAGCGTCCTGCCGCGCGGCGTCGAAATCCGGCGCGATGGGGATCGCCTGCTGCTGGCCTGCGTGGCAGGTGGCTGGCTGTCGCCCGATTCCCGGAGCGGCCGCGCGACCGTGACCTTTGCCGTGCGTGCAAGCGCATCCGGCGACTGGCGGCAGAGCGAGTTTGTCATCCCGATCGCGCCGATCCGTCCTGTTGCCGTGGTGGGCGACCGTCCCGACCTCGAGGTGCGCATCGCCGGTGCGCGCGAAATCCGCCGGGAGCCACTCGATGGCGGCCGCAGCCGCACCAGCGGGTTTCTGGGGCAGGGCGATCATGTGGTCCTGTCGTGGAAACCCGAGGTTCGCCAGTTCGATTCCGAACTGCTGGCCTCCTGCGACGCCGTCACCGTGGCCAGCGTTGGCGCCGGTGCCCTGCACCTGACTTCGGTCTATACCTATCAGATTGCACAGGGCGCGCTGAGCGAGCTGGTCCTGGACGCGCCGGATGCGACCATCACGCAGGTCAGTGGCGAGGACATTCGGGACTGGCGCGTCGACAAGTCGGAACCGAAGGCGCCCAAACTGCGCGTGTCGCTGGGCCGGCCGCAGCGCGCCACGTACCGGCTGACCGTCGATTTCGAGCGTGCTGTGCCCGCGTTTCCCTGCACGCTTCCGCTGCCGGTCATCTCGCCCCGCGCCGTGATCCGCGCCGGCGGCGTCCTGCTCCTTGGCACCGACAACGCCATCCGCATCCAGCCGGCAGGCGCCGTGGGGCTGACCCAGACAGACCCTACTTCCTTCCCGCGGGACGCCTCCCGGACACTGCCGCAGCGCAACGTCTTTACCTACCAATACGCCGCCATGCCGTACCACCTGAGCTTGTCGCTCGACGACATCGTGCCGGCGTTCGACAGCGAAGCCGGCCTGATCCTCAACGTCCGCGAAGGCGAGCTGACCTTCGAGGCGAACGTCCAGCTCGACGTGCGCGACGCGCCCCTGCGCGAGGTGAAGCTGCTGGTCGAGGCCGACGCGAAATGGATCGTCGCCGCCGTGACCGGACCCCAGGTGGCGGAATGCGACGTGGATATCCGGAACATCCCCGGCGGACGCGAGATCGTCGTCCCGTTCCGCCAGCCGGTCAGCGATGCCGTGGCCCTGCGCGTGCGGCTGGAACAGCCGTTTGCCGCTGACCGCAGCGCCGTGGCGGTTCCGCGCGTCGCCCTGCCCGCGGCGCGGACGCAGCGCGGCTACCTGATCGCCGCCGCCGCCAAGGGACTCCGGCTCACGCCGAAGAGCGTCACCGAGCTGCGCGACGTGCATACGGCCTCCACCCCCGTGCGCATCGAAGGCGCGCAACTTGCCTACCGCTTCCGCGAAACGCCCTGGAAGCTGGAACTCGGCGTCGAGCGCGCCCGGCCCGCGATCCACAGCGAGGTGTTTCACCTGGTCTCGCTGGGCGAGGGCGTGATGTACGTCTCCGCCGCGATCACCTGCCACATCAGCGGCGCGCCGGTGCAGCAGTTGCGCTTCCGCGTGCCGTCCGCCATCGCGTCGATCGACGTGATCGGCGCGGGAATCGACACCTGGTCGCGCTCGAACGATGTCTGCTCGGTCTCGCTCGCCAATCGCGCCATGGGCGACTACACCCTTCTGCTCACCTACGACCAGCCTCTCAACTACCGCGGCGCCGACCTGCGCGTCGGCGAAATCGAGACCCTCGGCACCGACAGCGAAATGGGGTACATCGCCGTGGCCACCGCCTCGGGGCTGAAGCTGACCGAGGTGGCCGCCCTTCCGCCGACGCTGATCCGCATCGCGCGCGACGAGCTCCCGCCAGGCTATGCCGCCAGCGTGAGCGCGCCGGTGATCGGCGCCTACAAGTACGTGCGCACGCCGCATGCCGCCACGCTGCGCATCACGCCGCTCGACACTGCGCGCGCCATCGACCAGGTCGTCGACTACCTCTCCCTCTCCACCCGTCTGGGCCGCGACGGCGAATCGCAGACCCGCGCCTGCTACAGCATCAAGAACGCCAGCCGCCAGTATCTGTCCGTCAAGCTGCCGCCGGACGCCTCGCTCTGGTATGTGCGCCAGGCGCTGCCGAACGGCAAGACGCGCGATCTGCCCGCGCAGCAGACGCACGACCTGCTCCTGGTGCCGGTGGACCGTCCGCGCGACCCCAACCAGGCCGTTTCCATCGAAATCACCTACGGCGAAACCGGACACGCCAGCCACCGCGTGCGCCTCATTGCGCCGTCGCTTCCCGAGTCGCCGGTGACCTATACCAGTTGGGAAGTCACGGCCGGCGACCGCCTGGCCATCGGCCACGCCAGCGGAAACGTGACGCCCAGCGAGGAGCACTCTTTCCGCCTCCCGCTCGCGCGCGGCGGCGGCTCGGTCTGCCGGTTCTACCGCACCGCCAACCTCGCCGGCGAGGAGCCGCTTTTCCTGAACGTGCTGCTGGTCCCGGTCTGGATGGCCGGCGGATCGGTCTACCTCCTGTTCATCGCCGGTGTGCTGGGAATGGCCCTGCTGGTGTGTGCTGTTATCCGACGCCGTCCCCTCTGGTGGGCGCTGGCGCTGACCGCGCTGGGACTGGCGGCGGCGCAGACTATGCTGGGCATGAGCGCCCTGCGCCTGTTCGTGCTGCCGGCTGCGCTGCTGGTCCTCCTGTTCCTGCTGACCCGCGCGCTGGCCCGCTGGATCCGCCGGCGCGTGGCCGCGCGCCAGGCGCGGGCGGAAGATGATTTGGGCGAGCCGCCGCCGCTCATGTCGGAACCGCCGGATGCAAACCCCCGGTCAGGCGCCATCGCCTGCCGCTTCCTGCTGGTGCTGGGCGCCGCGGCGGCGCTGACGCTGCCGGCTTTTGCGCGCAAGGCCGCCGTGCCGGCAACCGAAGCGGAAGCCCTGCCGGCGCTGCAAGCACAGGGGCTCGACCTGAACATTCGCGCACCGGCGCCGGGGCCGCTCGTGGAACATACCGCCACGGTTGGCTGGATGCTGCGCCTGGCCGACGCCACGCCCGGCCGCTACCGCATCCTCGCGCCCGCCTCCGTGTTGGTCCAGAGCCGGACGCCCCGGGGGACCGCGGTGTCGCTCGGCGCGAACGGATATGTGCTGGAGATCACCCGCTCCGGCGATTATGAGATCGAGCTGGAAACGCGCGAACCCATCGCCGAACGCGATGGCCGGTACGAACTGCCGCTCACGCTGCCTTCGGCCCTGTGGAGCCACTTCACCTTTGCCGTCCCGGCAGCCGACATGGAGTTTATTTCCGACCAGGCGCTCAACCTGACAGCCACCACCTCGAACGGTGAAACGCGCGTGGCCGGTGTGCTCGACACCTCCTGCGTGGCGACCCTGGCCTGGCGTCCACGCGCCCGCGTGACGCGTCTTGAGCAGACGGTGGTCTACTGCGACGTGGAGACCGTGGCGTTTGTGCGCCCCGGCGCGATCGATCTTTCCGCATGCGCCAATTATCAGGTGGTGCAGGGGGAGGTTCGCGAGGTGCGGCTGCGTATTCCGACCAACCTCAGCGTCACGACGGTCGCGGGGCCGTTGCTGGCCGCCTGGAGCCTCGATCCGGCCACACGCCAGTTGGTGGCGGTGCTGTCGCGACCGGTCAGCGGCGCCTTTGCGCTCACGCTCGGCATGCAGGCCGCCAGCGGCGGAATGCCCTACGCCGCCACCCTGGGCGTGCCGTTCGCGGAAAACGTCCAGCGCCAGCGCGGCCAGCTCGCACTGGCTGCCGCGGAGGCGATCCTGCTGCGGCTCGGCGAGCCAGGCACGCACGAGTTGGAGGGCGTCACCGCCATCAACACCGGCGACTTCTCCCCCTCCGGCGAGCCGGCGTGCCTTGTGATGCAGTCCGACGAGCCGCTGCGGCGCGCGTTCCGGTATGACGATCCCGCGGCTGTGCGCGTTGTCGTGCGCGCCGAACCGGTGCAGCCGGAAGTGCGCGTGTCGGAAAGTTCCTCCTTCAGCCTGGGCGACGAACGCAACGTGCTCAGCACGGTTCTGGAGCTGGCTGTGGCCAAATCCGGCGTCTTCAGTGTCAGGCTCCAGATCCCGGAAGGGTACGACATCGAGACCCTCACTGGCCGCGACGTCAGCCACTGGGACGACGTCCGCCGCGCCGGTCAGGGCGTGGAGGTCTTTTTCAAGCGCCGCGTGCTGGGCGCCACGACGCTGAACCTGGTCCTTACGCGCATGCAGCGCGGCATTCCCGAGCGCCTGGCCGTGCCGCGCGTGAGCGTACAGGACGCCGCCCGCCACACCGGTCGCATGACCGTGGCCGCGGAACGCGGCGTGCGCCTGACCGTGGAGGAGCAGCAGAGCGTCTCGGTGCGTAAGCCCGAACTCGGCGAGAAGGTCCAGCCCTCCGCGCTTTCCTTCGAGATTCTCCGCCCCGGGTGGCAGGTGACGCTCGGCACGCAGGTTCTGGCCCCCGTGCTGAAGCCCGAAATTCTCCACCGCGTGGAACTGGCCGAGGGGATGCTCCAGCACCGTGTGTACGTTTCCTACCGTATCGAGAATGCCGGCGTGAAGTTCTTCCGCCTGCGCGTCCCCGTGAAGCAGGCCACGCTCTCCGTCTCGGGGAAGAACATCGCCAGCGTCGCGCCGCTCGACGACGATCCTGCGGCCGGCGACGGCCGTGTCTGGCTGGTGGAGCTCCATGGCAAGGTCGAGGACAAGTACACGCTCACCTGCTTCTACCAGCAGCCGTACGACCCCACCAGCGGCGGTGTCACCATCCATTCGTTCGACGCGCTCGGCGCGGCGCGCCAGCCCGCCGCGAGGCTGGTGGTCACCGGCGGCGGCCGCGTGCAGGTGGAGCCGCGCGGCGTCGCCGAAGGACTGCAGCCCGAGGATGCCCGCCGCCTGCCGGAGGTGTTCAACGCGGGCGACCTGCGCGCCGGCGACCTCTCCGGCGCCATCCGCTGTTACCGCGCGCTGCGGTCGGATTACCACTGCGATCTTTCCGTGGTCCGCCACGACGCCGCCACGGTCCTCCCCGCCAGCGTGGAAAAGAGCCGCTTCGTCACAGTGCTCTCCAGCAGCGGCCGGATGCTTACGCAGGCCACGATCGACCTCAAGGTCGGCGACCTGAGCTTCTTGAAGCTGCGGCTGCCGACGCCCACCTGCGTGCTCTGGTGCGCCCAGGTCAACGGTGCGGAGGTGCGCGCCTCGCGCGACGGCGACCTGCTGGACATCCCCCTGGAGAACCTCACGGTCGACCGGACCACCTCCGTGACGCTCGTCTATGCCGACCGCTTCGGCGACAACACCCTTGCCGGACGGCGCATCCTCCGCGCGCCATGCTTCCCGGATGTGCCGCTCCGCGACATCTCCTGGAACTTTTTCGTGCCGCCGGAGTTCCACTGCCGCTTCCTGGACGGCGACCTCGACATCCGCGCCGCCGCGGTCCAGGTGCGCAGTTGGGGCCTCAGCGATTACGAGATCTACAACAAGACCGCCACAAGCGGCAACCTGGGCGTGGCAGTCGACAATCTCAAGCAGGTCAACGGCCTGCTCGACAGCGGCCGGCAGAAGGAGGCCCAGCAGGCCCTGCAACTGGCGGTGAACGCCTCGCAGTCCGACCAGTCGCTCAACGAGGACGCCCGCGTCCAGTTGCGTAACGTGGCCCAGCGGCAGGTGAAGATGGGCCTCGTGAACCGGCGAGCCGAACTGCGGCAGGAGCACAACATCTTCGACGAGCTGATGCCGCAGGCCCAGGGCTTTAACGGCGGCAATTTCAATCCGCAGTTCGCGGCGCAGGTCGAGGGGCAGCTTTCCGCGCAGGACAACGCCGCGCTTGACCGCGTGGCTGGGCGTTTCGTGGACCAGCAGGCCGCCGCAGCCGGGCAGGGGACCGCCATCAACATCGCCATACCGGAGCATGGCCGCGAACTGGACTTCTTCCGCAACCTGCAGGGCGAAAAGGGTGGTGAGCTGAAACTCGTCCTGGCATTCGACCACCCGTCGCTTCTCGCCCGCGCGCTGGCCCTCTGGCCCGTGCTCGTCGCGTTTCTCGCCCTCTGGGGCGCGCTGAAGCTGCTGGGTAGAAAACAATAGGGCGGCGTGGGAGAACGTGTCGTTGCAACGGATTCGACGGATTCGGTCGATCCTGCTACATTTTGAGCCGCATGCCCACGCTCTACATCGACAACCGTTCCGTCACGGTTCCGGATGGCGTGACGATTTTGGTCGCCGCCCAATCCATTGGCGTGGCAATCCCAACGCTGTGCCACTGTCCGAGACTGCCCTCGCTTTCCGGCTGCATGGTCTGCGCCGTGCGCGAGGAGAACTCCGGCCGCCTGTTGCCATCCTGTGCCGCCCCGACCGAGGAGGGGATGTGTATCTCCACGACCGCTCCCGAGGCGCTGGCCTTGCGCCGCACCATGCTGGAACTGCTGCTGAGCAACCATCCGGCTGACTGCGAGGCGCCCTGCCAACTGGCCTGTCCCTGCCACTTCGACATTCCCGCGATGCTGGATCAGCTTGCTGGCGACGATGCTGACGCCGCGCTGGCTACGGTGCTCGAGCGCCTGCCGCTGCCCGCCACGCTCGGGCACATCTGTCCGGCACCGTGCGAGAAGGTCTGCCGACGTGCCGTGATCGATGCGCCGGTCGCTATCTGTGCTGCCAAGCGATTCGCCGGCGAACAGGGGAAGGTCGTGCCGGCTTGTGCGCCGGCCACCGGCAAACGCGTCATCATCGTCGGTGCCGGACCTGTCGGGCTCTCCGCCGCCTTTTATC
Source organism: uncultured bacterium (assembly GCA_903916675.1). Classification (GTDB taxonomy): domain Bacteria; phylum Verrucomicrobiota; class Kiritimatiellia; order RFP12; family CAIWXQ01; genus CAIWXQ01. The sequence goes on from CAIWXQ010000048.1 coordinate 39,265, forward strand.
TGCGCCGCCAGGGTCACGCCTGCCACCTGTGGGAAGCCACGCCGCAAATCGGCGACGCGCTGGTGGCAAATACCGCCGGCCGCCTGACGCCTGAGGCCGTTGCATGCGACGCGGCCCGCCTGCGCAAAATGGACGTGACCTGGACCCTCAGCATCGCGCTGACGCCCGCCGATATGCCGCGCCTGCTGTCGGAGTGCGATGCCCTGGTACTGGCCGCCGGCGCCAACGCTGCACCGCTCGCTGCGGCGCTCGGCATTCCGGTCGAGAAGGGAGTTGTAGTAGCTGACAAGCGCACGCATCAGACCGCCAATCAGAAGGTCTTTGCCGGAGGCGCTGCCATCCAGTCCTGCCGCCTGGCGGTGCTGGCCTGCGCACACGGACGTACCATTGCCGGGCAGTTGGGGGGCTGGCTCGCCACCGGCCACCTGCCGCCGCGCCCGCACGAACGTTTCCTTTCCCGCGCCGGCAGGCTGCCGAAGGAGACGCTGCACGGACTGCTTGCCGATGTCGACGATGGGCCGCGCTATCTGCCGCCGGCCGGCGGGAAACCGCCAGCCGCGCTGGACGAAGGATCGATCCGCTACGAAGCCGCACGCTGCCTGCGCTGCGACTGCCGGAAAAAAGAGAGCTGCCGGTTTCGTGACCTGTGCACGCAGTGCCATGCCGTTGCACCGGGCCTGCCGGGCGAACGCACGCCACCGGGTCGCATACATGCGCAGCCGGATGTTGTGTTTGAGGCGGCCAAGTGCGTGCTCTGCGGCATTTGCGTGCGGACCGCAGTTCGGCTGGGTGCCTCATGCGGCCCCGCATTTCACGGTCGCGGCTTCGACATGCGGATCGGTCCGCCTCTTGGCCGGGAATGGGCCGACATCCCGCGCGACGCGCTGCTGGCCTGCGTCGATGCCTGCCCCACCGCCGCCCTGGCGCGCAGCAGTTAGGCGCAAAAGGACACAGAGGCCACAGAGGGGTAGTGAGACCACAGAGGAATTGTTATTGGTGTGGCCCACGCCAGTTAGAAACGACCATCCCCCCTCAGCGTGCTCAGTCTCGCTCTGTGCTCTCTGTGTCCAACCCGCCTGTACCGTTGCGGTGTGGGCAAAAAACGGGCACAATTCGATCCCATGACTTCACGTGACTCGATCTTCCGGCAACGCGCGGCGCTGGCGCTCATCTGTCTCTTGGCCGCCGGAATGCTGCGCGCAGATGAGGCGCGGGACCTGCTGGGCCGCGGCGAGGCCCTCTATCAGGCGGGGAAATGGAAAGATGCGGCCGAGATTTACGCCGAGATACTTTCCCGGCATCCGAACAGCAGTTGCGCCGCGCTGGCGCTTTATTCGCACGGCTGGGCTCTGTATCAGACAAACGAATTCGCTTCATCCCTCGCCGACTACCGCGCGTTTTTGGAGAAATATCCAGAACACGATCTGGCCCCGGAGTGCCGTCTCAAGTCAGCCGACTGTATGCGGCAACTCAAGCGCTTCGATGAAGCACTGCGCACGTATGACCAGTTGGGAGCCGCCTGCGGCCGTCTGCTGCCGGAGGCGCTGGCAGGCAGGGGCTGGGTTTTTTGCGCGCAGTTGAAATTCGAAGCCGCGCAAACGGTCTTCCGCGAGGCGGCGCAGGTCTGCAGCAACGACGCGCGCGCCGCCGCGAACCTGTTCAATGCCGGAAATGCCGCGCTCGAGGGGCGGCAGCCGGCCGTGGCCGCGGAGTTGTTCACGCAGGTGCAGCAGCAATGGCCGACCAATGCGCTGGCCCGTCCGGCGCTCTACTGGCAGGCCGTGGCTCTGTTCCGACAGGAGCGGTTGGACGACGCGGCGGCAAAACTCGATCTCCTGCGCCAGGTCGGCGTGCCGACAGAACTGGCCGCGGACGCCGCGCTGCTGCTGGCACAGGTGCAGGACACACGCCACCGCTATCTGGAGGCCGCTGTATCCTACGCGGCAGTGGTCACCAATTTTCCCGGACGTCCACCGGCCGAGACCGCGGCGCTGGCGTTGGTGACCGCGCTTGAAAAGGCGGGCGACCTGCCCGCGGCCGGCGCCGCGGCCGCCACATTCGTGCGCAACTATCCCGCCAACTCCCAGCGGCTGGCGATCCGGTTCCTGATCGGAGAGTACCGCTACCGTCTGGCCGATTATGCGGGAGCAGCAGCTGAACTGGAAAAATTTGCCGCTGACAATCCGACCAACGACCTGACCGCCTCCGCCCTGCACAAGGCCGGGTGGTGCTGGTGGAACCTCAAGCAGCCGGCCCAGGCGCGTAAACTCTTCGCACAGGTAGTCGCAAAATTCGGGAAGAGCCCGCTGGCTGTGGACGCCGCCTTCATGCAGGCGCGCGCTGCGGAAGAGGGCGGAGATGCGGCTGGGGCGTTCGAGGCTTATGCGGGGGCGGTCCGCCTCGGTCGGGACGGCGAAACCGCCCATCGCGCGGCGCTGGCGCTGATCCGCCTGGACCAGGCAGCCCGGCGCTACGATGATGCCCTGACCAAGGCAGACGCTTTTCTGGCAAGCCACGCAGACGGCATTTCTCTGGCTTGGGCACGCCTCTATCGGGGCGACGCATTGCTGGCGCTGGGACGTCTGCCCGAAGCCCTGCGCGCCTACCAGGAAGCAAGCGGCGCGGAACCAGCCGTAGCGTCCGGCGCAGGGTACGGTATGGCTTGGGTGCTGCGCCGGCAGGGGCGTCATCTCGAAGCAGCCGGCATGTTCGACAAGGTAGCAGCCGGCGCATCAGCCTACGCCGCGGACGCCATGTTCTGGGCCGCCCGTTCGCACGAGGACGCCGGACAGTTCGACGCCGCCAGCGTGTCCTACGCTAATTGCCTGCAGCAAACGCCGCCCAGCCCGCACGCAGACGAGGCCGCTTACCGTCAGGCCTACTGCCTCTGGCAGACACGCAAGCCGGATGACGCGGAGCGTCTGTACAACGCCGTGATCCAAGATCGCGCCGCCAGTCCGTTCGCCGCCAACGCCCTCTATGACCTGGCGTGGGTGATGCTGGAGCAGGGAAAGAAACCGGAAGCACGCCGCCGCTTTGAGGAGTTTGCGCGGCTGTATCCAAAGCACCTGCTGGCGCCGGACGCCCATTTCCGCATCGGCGAACTGGTCTGCGAGCAGGAGGAGTTCGCCACGGCCGCCGCGCATTACGAAACCGCTGCTGCCGCGCAGGTGGCGTTCCGTGACAAGGCGCTCTTCAAACTCGCTTGGACGCGCGAGAAGCTGGCTCGGAAGGACGAGGCAGCCCAGACCTACCTGCGCCTGGCGCGCCAGTTCCCACGCAGCGAATATGCACCCGAAGCGTCCTTCCAGGCCGGGGAGATTCTGCACGGGCAGGGACGCTTCGACGACGCTCGCGTTGCATTCGCCGCGGTCGGAGACAGTCTCTTCTCCGAAAAGGCCGCTTGCCGCGTGGCCGACTGCTGGCGCGCCACGAGCAGGCACGCGGAGGCTATCGAGACCTACGGGCAGGTCCTCAGCCGATGGCCGCAGGGGGCTTGCCGTCTGCCGGCTTTGCTTGGGCGCGGCGACGAGCGTCGCGCGCTGGGCGCACCTGCCGATGCGCTCGCCGACTACGACGAGGTGGCGAAAGGGGGCGGCGAGACGCGCGAGGCCGCACAGGCGGCGCTGGGCGCCGGATATTGCTGGTTCGCACTCAAAAATTGGGAACTTGCGGCGCGCAGCTTTCTCAAGGTGGACGTGCTGTTTGGCTTCGAGGATCTCAAGCCCGAGGCGCTGACCATGGCTGGAAAGAGCTGGGAGCAGGCCGGCGATGCCGCCAAGGCCGCCATGTATCGTGCGGATGTGCAGAAGCGATACCCCAAATATCATGCGCCCTAGGTCGTGCGCCGCGCGCGCCGCCAATTTGGGCTGGCGTTGGCGTACGGGTGGCATACAATACGGACAAATGTACTACGTGGCACGGTTGACCTTCCTTCTTCTTCTGGCGACAGCGGTCGCGCTGCGCGCAGCGGAGCCGGCGGTCTGGGGCTTCGAGCAGGTCCGCGCACTGGCAGCGGCACGCGCCGCCGCGCCGTACAAGTACGACGTGCCGCCGCTGCCGCCCTCGCTGGCCAAGCTGAGCTACGATGACCTGCGGTGCATTGAGTTCAATGCCAACCGCGCCATCGGCCGCGCCGAGAACCTGCCGTTCCGGCTGATGATGTATCATCTGGGCGGTCCGCTGCAGCGCGAGGGCGTGTCGCTCCACCTGGTGGAAGAACGCCACGCCGTGCCTCTGCTGTTCGATCCGCAGATGTTTCATTACCATCAGGTTCCCGTGAAACTGGCGGAACTGACCAACACCCTTGATTTTGCCGGCTTCCGCGTGCTGAACCAGCTGAACCAGCCGGGGAAGTTCGACGAGCTTATCTCCTTCCTGGGGGCATCGTATTTCCGGGCCCTCGGGAAGCGGCAGTTCTACGGCACCTCGGCGCGCGGCCTGGCGATCAACTCCTGCTGCGAGGAACAGGAGGAGTTCCCGCGTTTCGTGGCGTTCTGGATCGAACGCCCCCAGACCAACGCCACATGCATTTCGTTCGACGCACTGCTTGACAGTTACAGCGTCAGCGGCGCGTATCATTTCACCGTAACACCCGGCGCGGACACGACCGTCGACGTCCGCTGCGTGCTGTTCGCGCGCCGTCCGCTGCTGCGCTACGGCCTGGGAACTCTCACCAGCATGTTCTGGTTCGGCGAGAACACCGACAACCGGCCGGCCGATTTCCGGCCTGAGGTACATGATACCGACGGCGTGCTGCTGGCGCGCGGCGACGACACTTGGGTCTGGCGCCCCTTGCGCAACACGCCATGCCTGCAGGAAGAGCGCCTGTTTGCCCGCCATCCGAAGGGGTTTGGCCTTCTGCAGCGCGACCGCCGCTACACCAGCTACGAGGACATTGAGGCCAACTACCACAAACGGCCGAGCGTCTGGGTGGAGCCGATCGGCGACTGGGGGTTCGGTTATGTCATGCTCGCAGAGCTGACCACCGCGAACGAGTACGGCGACAATATCGTTGCCTATTGGCAGCCGGGGGCGGAACTGAAGCCTGACGCGCCGCTGGAGGCTGCCTGGCGCCTGCACTGGTATCTGGACAACCCTGCCTGGCCGCCGCTGGCCCGCACCGTCAACACGTTCATCTCGGGGCGTCGCGTGGTGCTCGATTTCGTGGGCGGCGAGCTTTCCTTTGACCCGGCCGATGAGCCGGTTCCCGATATCAAGCTGCAGCAGGGCGTGCTGCGTGGCCTGCATGTCCAGTACAATCCCGAGATTCGCGGATGGCGGGTCGGCTTTGAGGTGCAAAACACCATGGCCGGCCGCGTTGAGACCCTGCAGGTGACGCTGCGCGACCGAACCGGCCGCGCCGTGAGCGAAACATGGACCTATCCACTGGTGACACACTAAAGCCGTTCGTTCCGAAGTGGGGCTCCCCCGAGGAATGGAACGAAGCCTACGAGAAGGTGGAAAACTACCTTCGCGCCTGCCGCATCAACAGCCGGCTGCACCGCGCGCGCCTGATCCACCGCATCCTGCTGCGCGTCTCCGCGCGCGGTCCGGCGGCTGGGTCGGAACCGCTCTCCACGCTTGCCATCCGCGAGACCAAGAATCTGATGGAGGAGTGGTTCGCACGCCTGCTCCCGCTACCCGAAGGGGAGAACGGAAATTTTGCCCACGTGGACGGACGCGTGGCGTTGCTGCTCTGCGACGCCCCCAGCCGCTGGCCCTACGCCTTCCTGACCACCGACGACCTGCCGCCGGATCTCACCAAGGCGATGCGCGAAAGCATGCTGGTGGCCGGCCCAAATCTCGAGATCAGCAACATGGTGCCACGCGAGATCGACTATGGCTGGTTCCCCGAGATCGCCGGCGGCACGATCGATTCCATTGGGCGGCGTCCGCTTCTCCAGGCCCTGGTGGTCTGGCTGATCTTCCTGCTGCTGCTCGCGTACGTGTTTTACAAGACCCACCAGTTATAATTGCCCATGAGTGACGCCTCCATTTCCGCCGACCTGCCGCCAGCACCGATACCTCCGGTCACGGAGACGACGTGTGCCGCCGTGCCATTGATCTCCCCCGAACGCCGCGAGCGCCGCCGCTTTCTGTTCTTTTCGGCCGTGGTGCTACTGACCGCGCTGGCCACCGCGATCATGGCCGATATTCTCTGGGCGCACCACCTCTCCACGGCGCGCGTCGCAATGCTCGTGCTCTTTGTGCCACTCTGCGCCATGGTCGCGATGGGTTTCGTCCAGGCTTGCGCCGGGTTCATGGTGCTGTCGCGCGGACACGACAGCACCCGCATCACCGCCACCCTGCCGGACCCCGTTGTGCCGGACACGCTCCCCGTCACGGCGATCGTGATGCCGATCTACAACGAAAATGTGCGTGAGGTTTACGAGGGGTTGCGGGTCATCTATCACTCGCTCGACCGCATCGGTGCAATCCAGCGCTTCGATTTTTTCATCCTGAGCGACTCCAACGATCCGAATAAGTGGATCGAGGAGGAGGCTGCCTGGGTAGATCTGTGCAAGCAGTTACAGGGATTCGGCCGGATTTTCTACCGCCGCCGCCGCATGCCGTTGAACCGCAAAAGCGGCAACATCGCCGACTTCTGCCGCCGCTGGGGCGGTCGCTACCGTTACATGGCGGTGCTCGATGCCGACAGCCTGATGGCCGGGCGCACGCTGGTCAACCTGGTCGCCCTCCTGGAGGCCAACCCGCGCGTCGGCATCATCCAGAGCGCTCCCATGCTATACGGTGCTGCCACGCCCTTTGCCCGTCTGATGCAATTCGCCAGCGCAGCCTATGGTCCCATTTTCAGCGCCGGCCAGCACTACTGGCAGTTGGACGAGGGGAATTACTGGGGGCACAACGCCATCATCCGGCTCAAGCCGTTCATCGAGCATTGCGGACTCCCCGACCTCCCCGGCGCCGGCGGCGCATCCAAATACATGAGCCACGACTACGTCGAGGCTGCCCTGATGGCCAAATTCGGCTACGAAGTCTGGCTGGCCTACGACCTTCCCGGTAGCTTTGAGGGCGGCCCCCCCACACTGATCGACCACGCCAAGCGCGACCTGCGCTGGTGTCGCGGCAACCTGCAGCACGCCTGGCTCCTGTTTGCCAATGGGTTTCGGCCGATCAGCCGTCTGCATCTGGGCCTCGGCGTCTTTTCGTATGTTGCATCTCCCCTCTGGCTGCTCTTCCTGCTGGCCGGCACGCTGCACTGGTACCAGGGCTCGCGCGTGATGGTTGAGGCTGCCAGCAGTGGGTATCTCACTAAGCATCTGGGGATCCACCTGCTTCCGCTCTACCTGTTCCTCGTCATGATGTTTCTGCTTCTTCTGCCGAAGTTCTTGGCTGCGCTGCTGATCCTGAACCGGCCGGACCGGTTGCGGCGCTTCGGCGGCGGACCGCGCTTCCTTTTCAGCGTGCTGATCGAACAGGTGTTTGCCACGCTGCTGGCTCCGATCCAGATGCTGTTCAACACGCTGTTTGTTGGCACGGTGCTCGCCGGAGGCACCGTGCACTGGACCGCGCAGAACCGCGACGTCTCGGGCGTGGACTGGCGCGAGGCCATGCTGACACACCTGTCGCACATTCTGGTCGGCGCGGCCTGGTGCCTGCTGGCGTTGCGAATCGACCCGTATTTCTTCGCCTGGATGACGCCGATTTTTGCCGGACTGATTCTCTCCGTGCCGCTCTCCATTCTGTTGAGCCACCAGTGGTTCAGCGACCTTCTCCAGCGCGCCCGACTGCTGGTGACGCCGAACGAGGCTGTGCCGTCACGGGAGATTCTCGAGTACACGGCTCGGCTGGCTGCCTATGAGGAGGTCGTGCCACCACCGCCGGCGCTCTGGGCGCATCGCGGCTTCATGCAGGTGATACTCGATCCGCTGGTCAACGCGGTCCACGTGGCGCTCCTGCGGCAGCGCGGCAAGGCCGACCACGAGGTCGGCGACTACTACCGTCGCCTGGTCGACCGCGTGCTCAAGGAGGGGCCGGCGGCGCTGAACAAGCGCGAACAGATGGCCCTGCTGCTCCATCCGGGCGTCGTGGCTGACCTGCACGCACGCATCTGGCTCCTGCCGGACCGTGAACTCGCGCCCTGGTGGCGCGTGGCCATGAGCCAGTACAATCTGATTTCCGGCCGCGCGATGCACCAATTACAGCCGTAACTGGTCGCGATATTCCAATGCCGGCAAGAAGAGAGGGTGGGCTTGCGTTGACACCGGGTGGCGAATCTGTTTCTATTTGCGGGCTTCCTTCCACAGGCCGATAGCTCAGTTCGGTAGAGCACGTGACTTTTAATCACGGGGTCGCGGGTTCGATTCCCGCTCGGCCTACCATTCGCAGATCGATAATTTTTTCAGGGGATTCAGGCACCAACCTTTGCTGCGGGGTCCTATCTGCTGTTGGCTTTGCTATTTTCAGACACCTCTAGCTCCGTGCCTCGGTCGCGTAGGAGAAGGTGTGGCTCCTATTCCGAGCTGTAACACCTGTGCATTTCCCCGTGGTTTCTTAAACCTGCTGCAATATGTTGAGAGGACGGAAAAAGGCGTTGATGGAATCCAGATGCCCTTGATCAATATGGTTTCGGCTGGCTGGTTCGCAGTTGCCTCCGGTACAACAAAGGCTGTCGAAACAGCCAATCCAGTCCCCTTGGACGACACACGCAAGCTTGGGTTCGGCAGGGTTGCCCTTAGCGGAGAGCCTCGAATCGTTTGAACTGCCCTGTAGGAGTTTCTTCTTCCCGTTCGATCTTATCCACACGGGCGCCATTGGGACCTTTTGCCACGGCGTCCATGAGTTTGCCGATGCCAATTGCCGGGCCTTCTGCAACGAGTTCAACCCGGCCATCCGGCAAATTCTTCACCCATCCTGTGAGATTAAGGGTTGTGGCCTTTGACGCAGTAAAGTTACGGAAACCAACGCCCTGCACCACGCCACTGACAAAAACATGCACTCGATTGATGGTGTTGGTCGCGGCGGGTGTTTCCGGCATGGCCGGTGGGACGGTCGGCGACTTGCCGGCATCGGCCGATGCCAGCAGCGCGGACAGGGCGAGAAGAAAGGCGCAGATCCAAGCCGCCCGCCAAAAACTGGGGTACCGCCCATCGAGTAGTTTCATTGCAATCTTCTCCTTATCAAAAGTTCGATGCTACAGGATAGCTGTTTTGGTCGGATTGTCTACGGGTTGGTGGTCGATAAAAGGTCCTTTGGTTATGTTGTATTTACGCTGCAACGCGCTTGCTATGGGAGCCTGGGACGTGTGTGCCGGAATGCCCGTGTGTCGCACCTCCTTGGTTTTCGCCGCAGCTTCCGCTCTCACACAACCCGAATTTCCATCTTTCGCCTAGAGCCGCCACCCTTTATCCTTATCGACATGACACGCACGGGAATCGGGTTCGACGCACATCGGCTGGTGGCTGGGCGGCGGCTGATGATCGGCGGGGTGGAAATTCCTCACGAACGCGGCCTGCTTGGGCATTCGGACGCCGATGTTCTGGCGCATGCCGTGATGGATGCCCTGCTGGGCGCCATCGCCGATGGCGACATCGGCCAGCATTTCCCGCCGAGCGACCCGTGCTGGAAGGATGCCGACAGCATTGCGCTCCTGCGCCAGGTGACCGCCCGCGTGCACAGCCAGGGGTGGCAGGTGTCGAACGTGGATGCCACCGTGCTGGCCGAGTCCCCGCGCCTGGCACCGCATATCCCCCGCATGCGTGAACGCATGGCCGAGGCCATAGGCGTGACGCCAGCACAGGTGTCGGTCAAGGCCACCACCACCGAGGGACTCGGCGCCGTCGGACGCCGAGAAGGAATCAGCGCCATGGCCGTGGCCACGGTGACAAAGGCAGTTGCACGATGACGAAGCACCCCACAGCCGCACCCGCCCCGGTGCAGTTCTACAACACGCTTGTGCGACACAAGGAGATTTTCCGCTCCTTGGCCGGACGTCAGGCACGGATCTACACCTGCGGTCCAACCGTCTACAACTTCGCGCACATCGGCAACTTCCGCGCCTACACCTTCGAGGACATCCTCTGCCGCACGCTTCGGTACGCCGGTTACGAGGTGCAGCAGGTGATGAACCTGACCGACGTGGACGACAAAACCATCCGCGGCTCGCGCCAAGCAGGCGTGCCGCTGAAGGCCTTTACGCAACCGTTCGTGGACGCCTTTTTCGCGGACCTCCGCACGCTCAACATCGAGCCAGCTGCCGTCTATCCGGCTGCCACGGACCACGTTCCAGAGATGATCGCGCTGATCCAGCGCCTGTTCGCCAACGGCCTGGCCTACCACTCCGAGGACGGTTCGGTCTACTTCAAGGTCGCCGCGCTCCCTGCTTACGGCAAGCTGGCGCACCTTGACCTCTCGAGCCTGCGCACCGGCGCACGCGTGGCGCAGGACGAATACGAGAAAGAGAGCGTAGGTGACTTCGCGCTCTGGAAGGCATGGGATGCCAGCGACGGCGACGTGGCCTGGGATTCGCCGTGGGGGCGGGGACGCCCTGGCTGGCACATCGAGTGTTCGGCCATGGGGATGAAATACCTAGGCGAGACATTTGACCTGCATACCGGCGGCATCGACAACCTTTTTCCGCACCACGAGAACGAACTCGCGCAATCCGAGGGCGCGACGGGCAAGCCGTTTGTGAACTACTGGATGCACTGCGCGCATCTGCGGGTGAACGGCGAAAAGATGTCCAAGTCGCTCGGCAACTTTTTCACGCTGCGCGACCTGCTGGCCAAGGGGTATGCGGGCCGCGAGCTGCGCTACGTGCTGATCAACGGCCATTATCGACAGCCACTGAACTTTACCTTCGAAGCTGTGGAGGCGGCGCGCACCTCACTGGCACGAATCGACGAATTTTCTGACCGTTTGGCGGAGGCCGCCAGAACAGCCACCCCGGCGCCGGAGCTGCCGGAGTGGGCGGCGGCGTACCGGAACCTGTTCAACACAGCCTTATTCGACGACCTGAACGTGCCAGAGGCTTTGGCCGCGCTTTTCGCGCTGGTACGCGAGGGAAACACTGCGCTGCAAGCCACCGTCTTGCCGCCGTCTGGCGCGGCCGCGGTGCGGGCGCTGGTGGCCGATTTCGACCGTGTGCTGGGCGTAGTGTCGTTCGGCCGGCGCGGCGCGAACGGGGAGCTTCCTGCCAAGGTGGCGCAGTTGGTCGAGGCGCGCCGGATCGCACGGCAGACAAAGAACTGGGCGGAGGCCGACCGCTTGCGTGACGAACTGGTCCGTCTTGGGTGGGAAGTCCGCGATGGCAAGGACGGCCAGAAGGTGAAGAAGCTGTGATGCGCGGAAAGTTTGTTACATTCGAAGGGCCGGAGGGGAGTGGGAAGAGCACCCATATCCGCTGGCTCTCCGTGCGTCTGCAGGCGTGCGGCGTGCCAATCCTGCTGACGCGCGAACCGGGCGGAACGCCGACCGGCGAGGCGATCCGCCGCCTGCTGCAGCACGACAGTTCCGATGCCGAGATGTCGCACCGCACGGAAGTGCTGCTCTTCTGCGCCAGCCGCGCGCAGATCGTGGAGCAGGTGATCCGGCCGGCGCTGGAGCAGGGGACCTGGGTGCTGTGCGACCGCTTCACCGATTCCACCCTGGCCTACCAGGGATACGGGCGCGGGTTTGACGTGGACGAACTGCGGACCATGAACCGGTTCGCGACCGGCGGACTGGCTCCGGATCTGACGCTGCTGCTGGACATTCCGGTGGACGAGAGTTTTCGGCGTATTATGGCGCGTCGGTCGGAGATCGACCGGATCGAGCGGGCTGAGCGCGCGTTCCACGAGCGTCTGCGCGAGGGCTATCTGAAACTGGCCGCCATGGAGCTAGCGCGGTTTCGCACGATTGGCAGCGCCCGCGCCGCTGAGGAGACTCAGGCAGACATCTGGCGGGCGGTGGCGGAGCGGTTTGGACTGGAAAAGTAGCTCGATTTCGCTAGCTTACCACGAGATTCTGATTCCTGAACCTAGGTTTGCTGGAACCACATGCAACTCGACACGGCTTTCGATCTGTTCCGTCACGCGCACCGGCAAGGGCGGTTGGCGCACGCCTACCTGATTTCTGGGCCCGTGCGCGGCGCGGTTGGCGAGCTGGCGATCCGCGTGCTGCAACTGCTCTTCTGCCGGGCCGCTAAAGCCCCCTGCGGAATGTGCGACATCTGCCGTCAGGTCCGGGAACGGACCTGGGCAGATGCCTTCTGGCTGAAGCCGGAGCTCAAATCGCGCCGTATCGGCACAGAGGCAATGCGCGAGAAACTGCTGGCTGAGATCGCGCAGACCTCGCTGGCCGGTGGCTGGAAGGCCGGGATCGTAGTCGGAGCCGATCGCATGGGAGTCGAAGCGGCCAACGTTTTTTTGAAGACACTGGAGGAGCCGCCGCCGCAGACGCTTTTCCTGCTGCTGACCGACGCGCCGCAACTGCTGCTCCCCACGATAGTCTCCCGCTGCCAGCGACTGGAGATTGACGAGCCGCTCACGCTGGAGGAACCGTGGCGCGCTCGTCTGCTGGACGTCCTGACACCTGCCACGCCCCCCGGTCCTCTGCCGGCCATGGTGACTGCCGCGCGACTGGTGGACGTGCTTGCCAACATGAAGGACGCCGCAGAGGCAGAGGTGAAACAGGAGATCAAGGCGGAGTCCGGCTTGCTGGACGAGGATTCGGACATCATTGACGCCCGGATCAGCGCGCGCTACCGCGAACTGCGCACCGACCTGCTGCGCGGCCTGCTGGCTTGGTATCGCGACCTGCTGCTGTTGCGCGCGGGCTGCGCGCCGGAGCAGGCGCGGCATCGTGAACAACTTCCGCTGTTACGGGAGCGCGCCGCGCGACTGACCTTGGCGCAAGCCATGGCCAATGTCGACGGCGTGGAGGATCTGAGCCGGCAACTGGAACGCAGCCTCCCTGAGGAGGCCGTTCTCGCATACTGGTTGGACCGACTGGTCAGCGGAGTGCCGGCGCCTACCGCGCGCGCGACCGGATGAACGACATGCCGACATGCGCCAGAGTTTCACTCCCGCTGCGCGGCTGCGCGACCTTCGTGGTTGTGGACGGCGTGGTGGCGTTATCGCACGGCGATTTTTGCGTGGTTGAAACGGAATATGGCCTGGACGCAGGAAAATATCTCGCGCCGGCCGAGCAGCCATCGGCCGCAGCGGGAGCGCCAGAGAAGCGGCTGCCGCGGTTGCTGCGGCGCGCCACAGAGTCGGACCTAGCTCACATGCGCGAGAACGCCGGTACAGCAGGCAAGGCCCTGCGTCGATTCGTGGATCTGAACGCAGAGGATGGTGTACACCTCAAGCCCTTGGATTGCCAGTACTCGCTGGGGCGCGAGCGCATGTTGATCGTGTTTGGGTCGCCGGAGTTCGTGGACTGCCGCCGGGTGGTTGGCCGGATGCAGCGAGAGCTGAGCACGCGCATTGAAGTGCGGCACGCCGGCATGCGCGACGAAGCGGCCGTGGCCGGCGGCATCGGTTCCTGCGGGCGATCGCTCTGCTGCGCGACATGGATGCGCCAGTTTCAGCCCGTCAATGTCCAGATGGCCAAGACGCAGGAGTTGCCGGCGAACCCGGCGGTCCTGAACGGCTGTTGCGCGCGGTTGAAATGCTGCCTGCGGTACGAGTACGATGTCTACCGCGACGCCGCACGCGGGCTTCCGGGAAACGGGGCTGCGGTGCGATGGGCGGACGACGAGGGTGTGGTGGTTGGGCGCGATGTGCTGACGCGCAAGCTGCTGGTGCGGACGCGCGATTTCGGGCTGCGACATGTGAGCGCGGGCGAGGTGACCGTGACGGACCGGCCGTGCGCGCCGGCGCCGAAAGAGGAGACGCATGAAAATCCGGATGGTGAATGGACCGAATCTGGCGCTGCTCGGGAATCGTGAGCCCGGAATCTACGGCCGGGAAACGCTCGAGGAGATTGTCGCGGCTGTACGCCGGCGAGGAGAATCGCTGGGTGCGACGGTGGAGGCATTCCAGAGCGACATCGAGGGTGAACTGGTCCGCTACATCGGGCAGAGCCGCGGGCAGGCGGATGGATTGCTGGTCAACGCCGGCGCCTACACGCACACGAGCATCGCCATCCGCGACGCCATTTCGGCCAGCGGGCTGCCGTGCGTCGAGGTGCACCTTTCGAACGTGCACGCGCGGGAAGAGTTTCGCCACAACAGTTTTCTGTCGCCGGTTTGCGTCGGCTTGATCCTGGGGTTTGGCGGTTACAGCTATGAGCTCGCGCTGGACGCCGTGGTGTGGCATGTGCGAAAGACAAGGAAGTAAGATGCCGGCTCCCGGAACAGACAAGGAACCACGCATGGAAGACCTTCGCCTCTGGATCGTCGGCTCAATCGGGATCGACACCATCGAGACGCCGGCGGAAAAACGCGCGGAACTGCTGGGCGGTTCGGTGACGTACGCCTGTGCCGCGGCGTCATTCTTCACGCGGACGGGCGCAGTCGGAGTGGTGGGCGACGATTTTCCCGAGGCGTTCCGGGCCCGCTATCGGCAGTTCGGGATCGACCTGGCCGGCCTGCAGACGCGCAAGGGAGGGACGTTTCGCTGGTCCGGCGTGTACGAGGCGGACTTCATCAACCGACGGACGCTGGAGACAAAACTTGGTGTTTTTGCCGATTTTACGCCGCATCTGCCCGATCCGTTCCGTAACTCTCCATTCGTGCTGCTAGGGAACATCAACCCTGGCCTGCAGTTGCACCTGCTGGAACAGGTGCGCGGTCAGCCGTTCGTGGCAGTGGATACAATGGACCTCTGGATCAATATCGCGCGGCCGGATCTGGAACAAGTCATCCGGCGCGTCGACATGGTGACGCTCAATGACACGGAGGCTCGGCTGCTGACCGACCGCCACAATCTGCTGGAATGCGCGAGGGCGGTGTTGGCGATGGGGCCGCGCTACGTGGTGATCAAAAAGGGCGAACATGGCGCCATGCTGTTCTCGGCGCAGGGCGTGGCACTGGTTCCAGCGTACCCGGTGGAGCGGGTGGCGGATCCGACCGGGGCAGGGGACTGTTTTGCCGGCGCGTTCATGGGGTTCCTGGCGCGGACAGGCGCCGCGCGTGTCGATGAGCCGTTGCTGCGGCGCGCGCTGCTGCATGGCAGCGCCGTGGCGTCGTTTGGCGTGGAAGCCTTCAGCACAGAGCGGCTGGAGCAGTTGACCCTGCGCGAAATCGAGGCGCGGGTCCAGGCCCTGCGACGCATGAGCACACCGGGAATCGATGCGGGATGAAGAATGTTTCCCTCCTGATCAAGCCCGCCTCCGCGGACTGTAATCTGCGCTGCGGTTATTGCTTTTACCTGCCCAAGGCTGAACTCTATCCCGGCGCTGTACACCGCATGGACGAGCGTACGCTGGAGCGGCTGGTCGGCAGTTATCTGGCCCTGCCGCAGGAGACGCACACCTTTGGCTGGCAGGGCGGCGAGCCGACCCTGATGGGGTTGCCTTTTTTTCGACGCATGGTGGAACTGCAGACCGCGCTGGGGCAACCGGGCGCGAAAGTGGCCAACGGACTGCAGACGAATGGCACACTGCTGGACGACGAATTTGCGTCTTTTCTGTCGGATTACCGCTTTTTGGTCGGCGTCAGTCTAGACGGTCCTGCCGCGCTGCATGATGCGGGACGATACACGGTCAGCGGGCAGGTGACGCATGCGCGAGTCTTGTCGGGGATCGAATGCCTGCGACGGCGGCGAGTCGAGTTCAACATCCTGACGCTGGTGACGCAAAATAATGCCGCGCGTCCCGCGGAGGTGTACGACTATCTGATAGCAAACGGGTTTTATTATCAGCAATATATCGAGTGCGTGAACTTCGCGGACAGCCCAACCGTGGCGCCCTTTGCCATCGACGGCCCGGAATGGGGTGAATTTCTCTGCGCCATTTTTGATCGCTGGTATCCGCGCGACGTGCAGAAAGTTTCCGTGCGGCTATTCGATGCGATACTGGCGCATCTGGTCGACGGCACTGCGAACACCTGCACGCACAGCGGCAATTGCCAATGCTATTTTCTTGTCGAACACAATGGCGACATCTACCCCTGTGATTTTCATGTGCAGCCGGAATGGCGGCTGGGGAACCTGCATACGGATAGTTGGGCTGCTCTTTGGAACGGTCCGCGCTTTGCGCAGTTTGGCGCCCGGAAAACGCGGGAAGAAGAAACTCGCTGCGGCGGATGCCCATATCTGGCGATCTGCCTAGGGGATTGCCCAAAAAACCGTGGGAGCGACGTTTCCCGGCGCAGCCGGCTGTGCGAGGGTTGGCAGCGGTTTTACCGGCATACGTTGCCGCGATTTCAGGAACTGGCCGGGCAAATCCGCCGTGACCGGGAATTTGTCTGCTGTGAGATGAAACGCCGGCAACGTCTGGCAACGGCAAATATAGTTACGATACCCGGGCGAAATGCCCCCTGTACGTGTGGCAGCGGCCGAAAATTCAAAGCTTGCTGCGGACGCTGGCTGCGGTAGCCGATTTTGTGCGATCTTCAACGCATCCACCAAGCCCTAGTGTAGATTAGTTGTCATAACATATATTATGCGACGTTATAGAAAGCCTTTCTTGGCGGGCTTTGGAAAGGATTTGAACAGATTCTGAACAACCGCCGCTGGTTTAGAAGAAAATATCGCGCTCGCCGGCTGAAATTCGGTCGTAGGCATCCTGGACAGTTGGATAAAGCTTCGGCAACTGCTGGCGGATCTCCTCCAATTCGCGCTGCAGCAGCGGCTCGCAGAGCGTCAGCGACTGCGGGTTGGCAAAGTCATCGAGCCACTCGCGGAAAGTCAGTACCGCGTTGACCTTGCAAAACTTGCCTTCCTTGCCGGTCTTTAAGGCATCCATGATACAGCCGCCGGTCCGGCCGCAGCGGTAGCCGGCCGTGCAGAACGAAGTAATGGTCCCCTGCCTTGCCAGATCGCAAACCAGTTCATCCAGCGACCGGGTGTCGCCTAAAATAAACTGCTGTCCGTCGATTTCCTGCGTTTCAGAGAATCGTGCGTAGGCACCAATGCCGACCCGCGAACCGGCGTCCATCTGCGTGCAGCCACGACGCACCGCCTCGCGCCGCACATCTTCACGCTCACGTGCCGTGATGATCATGCCGCTGTACGGCACCGACAGCCGCAACACGGTAATGGCGTGCAAAAAATCCGCGTCGCTGACCAGCCATGGCGATTTCGTGGCCAATGGCGCAGCGCTGGCCGGTTGCAGCCGCGGGAACGAAATGGTGTGCGGACCGATGCGGAACCGCGCCTCCAGTTCGCGGGCATGATGCACCAAGGCCAACACCTCGAACCGCCAGTCATACAAGCCGAACAGCACACCGATGCCTACATCGTCCACACCCGCCTCCAGTGCACGATGCATGCAGGTCAGGCGCCAGCGGTAGTCGGATTTCGGCGTGTTACCGGGGTGCATCCGGCGGTAACTGTCGTGGTGATAGGTTTCCTGAAAGACCTGGAACGTGCCAATACCCGCCCCTTTCAGCAGCCGCAGGTCCTCGATCGGCATGGGGGCCACGTTCAAGTTGACACGCCGGATTTGCGCCACGCCCCGGCGCGTGCGGACCTGCGTGCCGTAAATTGTCCGCAACGCATCGAGCAAATAATCCGTGGAGCTCTCCGGATGTTCGCCGCAGTCGAGAATCAGCCGCTTGTGTCCAATCCCGCCGGCCAGCACCTCGCACTCGCGGCGGATATCCTCCATCCCGAGGTGCGTGCGGCACTGCTGTTGGTTGTCGGTGCTGAACCCGCAGTACAGGCAGCGGTTGAGGCATGGATTGCTGATATAGAGCGGCGCAAAGGTCACAATGCGGTTGTCGTAGACCTTGTGTTTCACCTGCCAGGCCGCCTCGACCATCTCCGCCTGGAGGCCTGGCGCGGTCACGCGCAGCAGCGTGGCCGTCTCCTCTGGTGTCAGCGTCTCGATAGCCAGCGACTTGGCCAGAATGTCGCGCACGCATTGCGGATCGGGTTCGCCAGTCGTAGCCAGCAGCGCCTGGATGGCGTCGTCGGGAATAAAATCGCGGTCGTTCGCCAGATACTTGTCGATCTGGTCGTGCCGGATGAAGTGCGCGCAATAGTCGCTTTCGTTGTCGAACATGCGTTGGTTGGCGGCAGTCGTTGTCATGGCAGGAAGAAGTCTCAGGGTTTTCGACGGCAAAAATAATCATACCACAGATTTGGCTTGGACCGCATTCCAACCCGTGTGCTAAAGTTCCTCGCACGTGCCCGGCATTTCGCACGCAAAGGAGCCTTTGTCATGAAAATATCAGCCAAGACCCGCGTCGGCATTGTCGGCTGCGGCGTCATTAGCGGCATCTATGTCAAGAACTGCCAGCAGGTTTTCCGCAACCTGGAAGTCATCGCCTGTGCCGACCTGATTCACCCGCGGGCCGAGGCGTGCGCAAAGGAATACGGCGTGCCGCAGGTGTTGTCGATTCAGGAGCTGCTAGCTTCGCCGGACGTGGACATCGTGCTGAACCTCACGCCACCCAAGGCGCATGCCGCGCTGGCGCTGGCCGCGCTGCGCGCCGGCAAGCACATCTACGGCGAGAAACCCCTCGCCACCTGCCTCGAGGACGGCAGCAAGGTGCTGGAGGCTGCCCGTCGCCGCGCGCTGCGCGTCGGCAGCGCGCCGGACACGTTCCTGGGCGCTGGACTGCAGACCTGTCGCAAGCTGATTGACGACGGCTGGATTGGCAAGCCCATCGCCGCCACCGCGTTCATGCTGAACCATGGGCCTGAGAGCTGGCACCCGGACCCTGCTTTCTTTTACCAGTTCGGTGGTGGGCCGATGCTCGACATGGGCCCCTACTACCTCACCGCGTTGGTGAACCTGATCGGTCCGATCCGGCGCGTCACCGGCTCCTCGCGTGCATCGTTCCCCACCCGCCTGATCACCAGTGAACCCAGATTTGGGCAGCGGCTCAAGGTCGAAACCCCGACGCACCTGTCCGGCGTGCTCGACTTCGCCAACGGCGCAGTCGGCACCATTGTCACCAGCTTCGACGTGTGGGGGCATCACCTCCTCTGCATCGAGATTCATGGCAGCGAAGGGTCCCTGCAGGTGCCGGACCCCAACACCTTCGGCGGCGAGATCAAGATCCGGCGCGCGGACGCCAAGGAGTGGCAACCGGTGCCGCACACCCACGGCAACGCGGAGAACAACCGCGGGATCGGCCTGGCAGACATGGCCCACGCCATCGCCACACGCCGCCCACACCGCGCCAGCGGCGACCTTGCCTATCATGTTCTCGATGTGATGCTTGCTTTCCAGGACGCCTCTGACACCGGCCACCATGTGGAGATCGAAAGCGCCTGCACACGCCCTGCGCCGCTGCCGCTCGGCCTGCGAACCGGCGAAGTGGGCTGACCGTTCGGAAAAATTTTCCGCCCGGTGTAAGATTCCCCGGCGCAACTGCATATCATTGAGCAGGAGACCTGCTCATGAAAGCTGTTGTGCCCTTTGCCGCGCCGGCCCGGACATTTTCAGTTCCGTATGCCGCACTGTGTCCCTCGGCCCAGCGCGGGGTCTGCGAGCCTGACGGCTGCTACCAGACTGGGTTTCACTGGACTGAACGCCATCTGCAATGCGTCTGGTTCGACGACCGCTTGCGCCCCTCGCGTTTGCTGACGACCGAGGGCGAACAGGTCCACGTTGAATCGCCCGGTCGTTGGAATCTGGAGGCGGGGCCGGATTTTCTCGACGCGGCCTTGCTGATCGGCAGCGAGCGCCGTCGCGTGGTCGGCGACGTTGAAATCCACGTGCGCCCGTTGGATTGGGAACGGCACCGGCACAACCGCGAGGGGCTTTACCGACACGTCGCGCTACATGTGACCTACTTCGCCACGCCGCCCCTGGCGCACCCCATCGCCTGTGGCATTCTGCAACTTCCCCTGACTGACGCCCTGACAGCCATGCCGGCCTTCTGCTTCGATGATATCGACGTCGCCGCGTATCCGCATGCCACACTGCCACTGACACCGCGTCCCTGCGAACTGGCATTGCGCGACACACACGAGCGCTGGCGACCGCTCCTGGCGACGGCCGGCCGGCACCGGATCGAAATCAAGGCGCAGCGCCTGCGCACACGGCTGGCGCGCATACAGGACCGCGAGCAATTGCTGTATGAGGAGGTCATGGCCGCCCTGGGCTACAAGCACAACGCCGCCACATTCCGCCGTTTGGCGCAATTCGTTCCGCTTTGCGCATGGGCGGCAGACACTACACGCGAGCAAAGCTATGCGCGGCTGCTAGGCACCGCCGGATGGTTACCAGACGTGGACTTGGCTGTTGACGAGGAAACATGCCGTTTCGTCCGTTCGCTCTGGGACCATTGGTGGCGTAATCCGACTCCGACGTTCGAGGATGGCCCTCTTGCGCTGATCCGGCACGCCACACGGCCCGCAAACGCGCCAACACGCCGGCTGGCAACCGCCGCTGCTCTTTTTCACGGTGGCCCGCGGCTCGCGGCCGCCCTGCTGGCTGTTCCACGCAACCCGCCAGCACGATGGTTCGCGCACGTCGCCGATCTGCTGAATGTCAGACTCGGCTGGGGATACTGGCAGTGGCATCTGACGATGACCAGCGCGCGGCAGCTATTCCCCACCGCACTGGTCGGCAAGCAACGCATGGCGGCGATCGTCGCCAACGTCGTGCTGCCTTTGCTGGCGACCGAGGGTGATTTTCCGGCGGAATTGGCCCGCAACCTGCCCCCGGAAGATCTTTCGGCGCCGATGCGGGAGGCGGCCAATGTGCTTTTCAGCCGTGACCATAATCCGGCGCTGTATGCTGCGGCCGGGCTGGAGCAGCAGGGGCTTCTGCAGATCCACCATGATTTCTGCCTGAATGCCCGCACCGGCTGTGGCCATTGCGCGTTGGCGGAGGAGTTGGCGCAGCCCTATTGACGCAGGCTTGCCTGCAGGTCAATCAGGATGTAATCTTCCGCTGTTTCGCGGCCCAGTCCGCCTGGCGGGCCATGCCCATCAGAATGTGGACGTCGTCCACCGTAAGCGCGCCACGCGCAAAAATGCGCTGAACTCCCTGCATCATATGATCGGCCTTGTCCTGTTCCATGAACCCGATTTCAAGCAGGAGTTGACGCCACATTTTCATCATTTGGTTGCGGTGGCCAGCGGGCGCCAGGTCCGATTTTTCCTGCGGCGGTTCGTAGCTCCCCAGCGCCAGAAATAGCTCGTAGCAGCAGACCATGACCGCCTGGGCCAGATTAAGGGAGACATAGTCGTTTGCCGTGGGGACCCGCATCAGGTGCGTACAGACACCGATTTCTTCGTTGAACAACCCCTTGTCTTCTCGGCCGAACAACAGTGCCACCTTCCCCTGCCCCGCCAAACAAATCAACTCCGGCGCGCTCTCGTGCGGTGTGCGTACGTGCTGCCGGTAGAGTCCGAGGCGTGCTGTCGTGCCAACCACCGCCACGCAGTCGTCGATCGCCTCTGTCAGGGTGGCCACCTCGCGACGTTTTTTCAGCAGATCATACGCATGACAGGCCAGACGTTCGCCCTCCTCCCATCCGTCAACAATCTGCGGCGCGACCAGGAACAGTTCGCGCACCCCCATATTGGCCATGGCACGGCTGATCGAGCCGACATTGCCCGAATACAACGGCTCAACAAGCACAATGCGAATGTTGGATAGATCAGTCATGACAGGAACCCGGACGGCAAAGCGGGAAACGGCTTGATTGAAGCACACGCAAAACCTTTGCTGCAACCTGTTTCGTGCCTGTATGCGGTAATTTTTGTTCAAATATTGTAATGAACGCTCTGCTGGCATCTCCTGCGGCCATTTCACATTGACCCTATCCAATCGGCCTGCTATTGTACCGGCCGATATGGGACAACAACTGAGAAAGCGTGTGAAGCGTGCCCGTCGCCTTCGTCGCGACAAGCGTCTGAAGGCCCGTTGTCGCGCCAACATGAAGAAGTAACCGGCGCAGCGGTCCGAGTGGCGCGATGGCCGAGCGGTTAGGCAGAGGTCTGCAAAACCTCGTACAGCGGTTCAACTCCGCTTCGCGCCTCCATCCTGAAAACCCTGTCACGCTTGTGCCTATTTGTATTTCTGGCCATGCTCGGCATTCGCACGGCATGGCTGGATACTGCCCCTGACCTATTCTGCCTGCGTGTCCGGGAGCGCAGAGGGATTCCGAATATGTTGTTCCATGAGCAATCCGGTCCGTTTCTGAATCGCATTATCAACCATGTCTACCTTGGCTTTTGCTTCGGCGCTAGCATTTTTGACCTCTGCCGTGCGCGCTACGAATTCGGCTTTTCGCGTCGTGCGTTGTTCGGCCTCGATCTGCGCGCGAAGCTGCGCCAGTTCCGCGTCCCGTGCCAGCTGGATGGCAACCCATTTGTCCCGTTCGGCCATCATGGACTTGATCGAGCGGTTCTCCGTGACGTAATTCGGCAGCGCAAGCTCCGTCCCGGCCTTCACCGGAGTGGTATTTGTTTGTGCGAACAAGGCTGGCGAGGTGAACATCTCGACCAGGAAGAACCAACGAACCATGGATCTCATGCTCCCATCTCCCTTTGTTCGGCATTAGCTACTTGAAATCTTCGAAACCCACGATCAAGCGACAGCCCTGTGTTCGAGTGTAGCGCAGCGTCTGCGGGAGTCATCAGCAGGGAAGCTACGGCGCCGATTTACGAAAGTCTTCGGGCCTCGTCCGCATGACGGCTTCGCATGATCGCATCCAGCAGGACCAGTGCCAGCAGGATGGCCGCGGGCATAGCCAGCAACAGGTCGCCGCAGCGAGCATAGAGCGTAGGCAACGGCTGCTGCGGAACCGCCACGATCGCGGAAAACACGCCATCAAAAGCTGATGTGCGGCCATCGCACGTCAATACCTGCCTTCGGCCAACCGGGTCGATCGTGCAGCTGACACCAGTATTGGCGGCACGCACAAGCGGGACGCCGTTCTCCACGCAGCGGAAGATGGCCTGCGCCATGTGCTGCTCCGGCTCAGGCGAACCGTTAAACCAGGCGTCGTTGGTCAGATTGACCAGCAGCCGTGCGCCACGGCGCACCGCCCGCCGCGCCAGCGGGGCCACCGTGTCCTCAAAACAAATCAGCGGACTAATTGCCAGTTCCTCCGCCGGCAAAGTGCCCTGGTGCGCGCTGCGTCGTGAAATACGCAAGATCGCGCTCTCCTTCCCTGCCGTGCAACTGAACCCGACCGGACAGAGCTTTTCGAGCACCGGGATCCAACGCGATCCGGGGATGTATTCGCCGAACGGGACCAGATGCTGCTTATGGTAGAGACCACGGACCGTGCCACGGGCGTCGAACAGCCAGGCGGCATTATAGAAGCGCCGGTCCGCATAGCGCGGCAGCGAGCCGGGTTCGTATTCTACTACACCTGTCAGTAGCGGCCCCCCGGCGGCGCGCACACCATCGCGAACCAGCGCGGCGGCAAAGGAATCGTACGGCAGGCTGCGCATCAGGGCCGTTTCCGGCCAGACGGTCAGGTCCGGAGCTGATTTCGCGGCCTCTGCGGTCAGGCGCAGTAATGTCTGCCGGACCGTCTCCTCGCTGTCATCGTCACGCTCGAAGATACAGGGCGCATTCGGCTGCACCAGCGCCACTCGCCAGATCGGCGCGAAAGCTGCCTGTGCCTGCCAGGCCAGCACACGATGCGCGCCCCAGCCCAACGCAAAAGCCAGCAGTGCCAGCGGCAGAAGAAACTCCGCACAGAGCATCCGCCAGCAATTGTACCCGCCGCGGCCGCGCAAAACTGTTGGAAGGTATTCTGTCAAGCTGGCCATCGCGCCGTTGGCCAGCAGGACGCAGAATGAGACCGCATACACGCCGCCCAAAGCCGCAGTCTGGATCATCGTCGGGGCATCAACCAGCGCGACGCCCAGAGCATGCCAGGGAAACCCGGTGAACAGGGTGCTGCGCAGGTATTCCGCGCCTACCCAGAGCAACGGCTCCAGCGAAACGACGGCCAGCAGGCGTAAGCCGGGTGTGCCCCGAGCACGGACCCACCGCCAGATCTGTGCCACGCTCGAGGCAAACAGTGCGGTATAGAGGGCGCAATACGCCGCCAGGGCCACATGGCCGAAGACCACCAGCGGCCAGGGGCCGTTGTTCTCGATCAGCCGCCAGAGCCAGGCCAGCGACAGAAGCCAGAAAATCAAACCGCTCAGCCATCCGATCCAGAAGGCTTGGCGCGGCGCGGCCTGACGAACCACCAGCAAAAGCGGAACCAGCGCAAACCAGACCAGGAACACACCCGCACGTGAAGGCGGAAACGCAAGCCAGAGCAGCACGGCTGACACAACCGCCGCCGCATGTGGAAGCGTAGCGATTTTGCGCGGCAGAATCATTGCCCGCAGCATTTCTTAAACTTCTTGCCGCTGCCGCAGGGGCAGGGATCGTTGCGTCCAACCTTGGGTTCGTCGCGGCGCACTGGCTCGGCTGGCGGCAACGCCTCCTGCACGGCCTGGTCGAAGCCCGCAGCGGCGGCGGCAGAGACTTCCGATGGCAGGTCAGAGCCGGGCGGAAGCTGGCCATGGCCGCCGAGTACATGCACGTCCTCATGCACCAGACGCTGGGGCCGGCGCGCAGCCATCTGCATCATGCGCTGGAGTGCGGAGAGAGACGTCGTGGCGCGGAAGGCGTTCTGGGCGATATCGAGCTTGATGTTGCCCATCAGCTCCTCGAACATGGTGAAAGCCTCGCGCTTGTACTCCACCAGCGGATCGCGCTGCCCGTAGGCGCGCAGGCCCACACCGTGGCGGAGGTCGTCCATGGCGCGCAAAAACTCCTGCCACTGCGTGTCGATAGCGGACAGGACCACGTGGCGCTCGAGCATGGGCAATGCGGCAGGGTCCTCCATTGAGCACTTGACCTCGTAGGCCTCCTGCGCGCGGCGGAAAACCAGCGCCGCGGCGGCACCGGGCTCCAGCGCCTGATACTCCTGCGGCTGCAGCGCAATTGGGAAGGTCATCACCACCCATTCCGCTAAGGCCTCCGCCTGCCGGTCCTTGGGGTTCCCGAGAAAGCGCTCACACTGCCCCTGGATCAGGTCGCTCATGATGTCTAGGATACGTTCGTGGGCGGCGGGGGTCTGGACGATCTCCTGTCGGAAGGCGTAGATCACTTCGCGTTGCTTGTTCATCACGTCGTCGTATTCGAGCGTGCGCTTGCGGATCGAGAAGTTTTGTTGCTCGACGCGTTGCTGTGCTTTTCCAACGGAACTGTTCAGCATGCCGTGCTCGAGCGCCTCGCCCTCCTGCATGCCGAGGGTGGTCATGAAGCGCGAGATACGCTCGGAACCGAATAGACGCATGAGCTCGTCCTCAAGCGAAATGTAAAAGCGCGAGGAGCCCGGGTCGCCCTGGCGGGCGCAGCGTCCTCGGAGTTGGCGGTCGATGCGGCGCGACTCGTGGCGTTCGGAGCCGATTACGTACAGACCGCTCGGCCGCTCGCCCAGCAGTCGGCGCAGGGTCTGTCCCCCCTTCTCCAGCGGATCATCGAGGCGAATCTGGGACTTGATCTGCCCTTCCGCGAGCCAGACCACACCGGGGCCGAGTTTGATGTCCGTGCCGCGACCGGCCATGTTGGTGGCGATGGTGACGGTGCCGGGCTGGCCAGCCAGCGAAACAATCTCCGCCTCGCGCGCGTGGTTCTTTGCATTCAGGACGTTGTGGGGGATGTTGGCTCGGCGCAGCATGCGGCTGAGCAACTCGGAGGTGTCAACCGTGACCGTACCGAGCAGTACCGGCTGGCCGCGGGTGTGGCAGGCAGCGACCTCGTCGATGATGGCCTTGAATTTCTCGCGTTGAGTCTTATAGATCTGGTCGTTAAAGTCCACACGTCGGACCGGGCGGTTGGTGGGAATCGACACCACGTCGAGTTTGTAGATCTCGTGGAATTCGGATGCCTCGGTTTCTGCCGTGCCGGTCATGCCGGCCAGTTTTCTGTAAAGGCGGAAATAGTTCTGGATGGTGATCGTGGCGAGAGTCTGGGTCTCCTTCTCGATCTCGACGCCCTCCTTGGCCTCGACAGCCTGGTGGAGTCCGTCGCTCCAGCGCCGGCCGGGAAGTATGCGGCCGGTGAATTCGTCCACGATCAGGACGCGGTTCTCCTGCACGACGTATTCGACGTCGCGTTCGTACAGGCAGTAGGCCTTGAGGAGCTGGTCGACGTTCTGGACGCGCTGGCTGCGCTCCATGAACGCCGCCTGAATCTCCTGGCGCTTCTTGTTGCGCTCCTGCACACTCAAGGCAGGATCGCCGTCTACGGCGGACATGGCGCTGACGAGGTCCGGCAGCACGAACATCTCTGGGTCGGAGGGATTAAGCGCCTCACACCCCTTATCGGTCAGGGCTGCCTCGCGCTGGCGCTCGTCGATCGTGAAATAGAGCTCCTCGCGCAGCTCGCGCGACTCCTGCTTGCGCAGCTCCGTCAGCATCATGCTCTCGACCTGCTCGTGCAGCTTGCGCACGGCGGAATCCTCGAGCAGGTGCAGGAACTGGGTGTGCTTAGGCATGCCGTGGTAAACCTGATAGAGCTTCCACATGGCGGACGACTCGTCACCCGCCGCAATCCGCGCTTTGACTTCAGAGACCAGACGGTTGCAGAGCTCCTGCTGCAGGCGCACCAGTCGCTCGATGCGCGGCTTTAGGTCGACATACTGGTTGGAAGAATTGGCCGCCGGGCCGGAGATGATCAGCGGCGTGCGCGCTTCGTCGATCAGGATGCTGTCCACCTCGTCCACGATGGCGAAGTGGTGGCCGCGCTGCACGACCTGCGAAGGATCAGTCGCCATGCCGTTGTCGCGGAGATAGTCGAAACCGAACTCGCTGTTGGTGCCGTAGGTGATGTCGCAGGCGTAGTGGGCGCGACGCTGTGCCGGGTCCATGGTGTTCTGTATGCAGCCAACCGTAAGGCCAAGAAACTCAAAGACCGTCCCCATCCACTGCGCGTCGCGTCGGGCGAGATAGTCGTTTACGGTCACCAGATGGACGTTTTTTCCAGAGAGCGCGTTGAGATAGAGCGGCAGCGTCGCAACAAGGGTCTTGCCCTCGCCGGTCTGCATCTCAGCGATCTTTCCCTGATGGAGCACGATGCCGCCCATGAGCTGCACGTCAAACGGAACCATCTCCCAGGTGAGCGTGTGGCCGCAGACCTCGCGCGCAGTGCCACAGAGCCGGCGGCAGGCGTTCTTGACGGCGGCAAAGGCTTCGGGCAGAAGGCCGTCGAGGGTTTCGCCGCGCGCCAGTCGCTCCCGGAATCCCGCCGTCTTGGCCTTCAGCTCCTCGTCGGGAAGGGTCTGATAATCGAGCTCGATGGCGTTGATGCGCTGGACCAGCGGCAGCAGGCGCTTACGGTCGCGGGTGTGCTTGGTTCCAAATATCGCGTGGAGAAAGTTCATGTGTGTTGGGTTGGTGCGGTTACTTGTTGTCGCCAGAGCCGCCGAAGGGCCACCACCAGTGCGACGAAGATTTCTTTTGGTTCGCGTCCAGAAGCTGCGGTATCTGCCGGTTTTCCGCGTTGTGTGCGTCGACGATTTGGTCCTGTCCGATCAATTCCACGCCAGCAGCGGTGGATTTTACCCGCGTGCGCAGAAACACGTCCTGGCTGGCCCGGTGCAGGATTGTGACCATGCCGTCGGCAGCGATATCGATGGCTGGCTGGGTGGTGCGCAGCAGTTGGCCGAGTTCGAGGGTCGTCCAGGTACGGTCGCCGGGTGTGTCGGTGACCCGCAGAAACAGGAATTCGGACTGTCGGCGCATGAAATAAACCAAGCACAGCTTGCGCTGGAAGTCCGGCCGATCCGCAAATTGCTGAATGGAGCAACGAAGATCCAAGCCGGGGACGATGCTGATCGCCTTGGTTTTGGATTCGTACCGGCGGTCATCGCGCCGCACCATGGCCGTGACGAGGTAGTTGCCGGTCTTTCCCATT
This sequence comes from uncultured bacterium, assembly GCA_903916675.1. Classification (GTDB taxonomy): domain Bacteria; phylum Verrucomicrobiota; class Kiritimatiellia; order RFP12; family CAIWXQ01; genus CAIWXQ01. Next base: position 67,216 of record CAIWXQ010000048.1, read on the forward strand.
GGATACCACTCGTCGAGTTCGAACGCGCCGCGATAGGTTTCGCCACCGAGCAACAGCAGCTCGGTAATCATGGCGACGCTCGGCTGGCTGGGCTCCAGCAGATCGCGCCGGCTGTCGGTGATTTGGAAAAATAGACCGTTCTGGCGGTAACCACCGGGCCCGACAATGAACGGCGTGGTGGCGTGATTGACAACCTGCACGTTGGCGCGGATCGCCTCGCCCTGCACGTACGTGCTCTGATCAAGGTCCAGCGACACGCTCATCTGCGCCAAAGCACCTCCGGCTAGCAAAAAGAGCGCGCCGAGCGTGCCTGCCGCAATCGGTTTCATCACAATCCCCTTTATTTCTGCAAGAACGTTCAGGCAAAAAACGATCCACGGCGTCCAGCAACACATGCAGTATTACCTGATACGCCTCGTGGAAACGTTCTGTCTCCGGAGGGCGAGCGAACACTTCGGCGTTCCCCTGCCTGCCCGCGGGCACCGTCTACACCTAAGCTCGCACCGGCACATAGTCCTTGCCGGAGAAGTTCATGTGAGAGACTTTACCACCTGCCACCCCGCCTGTCACGCACTGCGCCACAGCAAATTCATGGCGCGGCAAAAAATTGTTAATTGTACTATGGCAAGGTACTGTTGTTCGTGGTAACTGGGCGATAAAAGACAGATCCACTGGCTAGTGGTGATGAGGGATCTACCCAGACATTCGTACCCGTAGGGCTGCGCAAGATATTTCCATCAACAAGGGCCCCAGGTAAAGCAAGATTCGTATATCGGAGCATGCCGAACGGTATGGTCACGCCACTGTTGGTGGTGCCGAAAAATGAAACAACAGGGGCTCCGTTGGATATGGAAACATTCAGTACACGAAATACTGATTGCGGATTCGTGGGATCGGTACCGGTCAGAAATTTTTGCCATGCCGGCGTGCCGGTACCATCGGGGGTCGAAAGTGCTGCGGCATCAAAACTCAGACCGCCATTGGTCAGACCGTATTGCGCCAGCCACCATTGTGGCGTCTGATTCGTTGCCACAATGGCCGAGAAATTCGCGGAAATATTTCGCGACTGCGACATTAGAAGCGTCAGCCGATTGCTCGTCCATGCGCCACCGTTGGTGTCGCCGTTCCAGCCCGTGAGGAGCCAGTACGGCGCGGCAGTCGCAAACAGCGAGACCATGCTGTTTGCCATTTGCCACGTACTGCCGGGGCTCACGGCACCCGCCCCGTTTGTCGTCACCAGCAGCCAGTCATTTGTAGCCCAGAGCCAAGTCAACTGGGCGTTGTTCGTCAAGGTGATCACACAGGTAGTGCTCATGCCAATGCCGGGGGCGTTGCCGAGCATACCCCAGCCGGTACAAACATATTGAGTTGTGCCGCGCAGATCCGGGGTGGAAACGAAATTCGTCAATACGACCCCTTCGAGGATGTTCGTCCGAATCCCCACTACCGGAAAGGCTGTTCCATATAACGACTGAACGGTAAGGGAATACAGACCCCACACGCGGAACGTGTTGGTCACGTTCGGCGCAGCGGCCCAGTTGACGCTCCCCGTTTGCGAGGCGACAACCGACACCAATCCCGTGCTGGAGAAAGTCAGATTAGATACGCCGCCAATGGTCGCAGGTCCGCGGCTCACCGAATAGGTTATTGGCAGGCCGCTGGAAGTTGTCGCATTCAGGACCACCGTATTGGTCGTCACCTGATCGGCGATCGAGGGGAACGTGATCGTCTGGCTGGCCTTCGCAATTGTGCCAGTGACGGAGACATCGTCGATGCAAACGCCATAGCCAAACTTCGCCGTTCCCTCAAATGCAATATAATATGTGTTATTCGGATTTGGCAGCGGGATTGTCCTTTGCGTCCATGACGACACGGTAGCAGTGTAGGTCGCCAACAGATTCCATGTTCCCACCGTGTTGGTCTTGTAGTACACGCGCAATTCATCCTGATCCGGCGAATAGAGATCCATGCAGTGCCAGAAAGTCAGTTGCGCGTTTTGGGTGGCGCTGCCGAAGCAGATCATCGGCGTGACCAGTTTTGTTGCGGGATGTGTGTAATCTCCTCTGAACAAAAACGCGTTGTAACTCCCTCCGTGGGCGCTTGACGGATGGCTGATATAGCCTCCGGTTTGAAAAATCCAACCCAGTGAGCCAGTCACATATTCCTGAGTCCAGTCATCCGGAATCGCCCCGGCATGCTCGAATCCCTCGGCAAAGGGAATGCCGTATTGCGTACGTGCCATGCATGTCACACCACTGGAATAGCCGGGGCCGGTGCGTACCGACCATGCCTTGTAATAGTACTTGGTCCCGGCAGAGAGGCCGGTATGGGAGATATTTGTGGCGCTGCCATTGCAGAGCACCACACCGCCGCCGGAGATTAAGCCGCCGATCGAATAAGTCCCTGTCGGAACCCCGAAGGTGTTGGCCGTGTTCCACGCCACCATGACGTTGTCATTCGCAGGGTCCTTACCCCACGACAGGTCAATCCGGGATGCATTCACGGGGATTGCCGAAAATCCAACCGGATCGTTGGGGTCTTTCGAAGCAAAATTAACTCCCCATTGAGTCCCGGAAGTGTTTGAACCGTCCGCAGAATTTCCCGTCTTAGCAGCTTGGGCAGAAAAACTGTACCCGGCTTTGTTTGGGCTGATGGTGAACTGCGATGAGGATGGAACATGGACAAAGGCGTAAATCCCATGCGAATCGGTTGTGGTCGTATATGTTCCACCACCGGAACGCGAAGCCGTCATTGTCGCCCCGGCAATTGCAGCCCCGTTGTTGTCTGTGACGCGTCCGCTGACAATCTCGCCGGTTCCGTTGGCCCAGACATTATATACGCATTCGTCAACCGCGTTAAAGGTGTATCCCCCGGCGTCAATGTTCGGAAGATTGTACCAGGCAGTATAACTTCCGGACCAACCGAGATTGAGATGGTGATAGAGGGTGGCGGCAGCGTAGCCGTACCCGTCGCAGACAATGGCATGACCGTTGTTCTGTGCGTCAACAATACCAAACAGAACCGGGCATCCGGCATCCAGGTTGGGGTTCACCATGCCGTTCAGTCCGGCGCCGATTGTCAGGTTGTTGTTATATCCATAGACAGCATTGGCATATTGAAACGTGTTTTTTAGGGCGCCGTTTACATCCGACACGTAGGCGCCCGACTCCCCACTCCCATTGATATTATAATCCATATGGACTGAAACGCCGGCATCGGCACACAGCGCGCCGATGGCTTGTAGTTGCGCGGGCGTGCTGGAACCGCTCGGCGTCAAGACCATGTTGTTCCAGTCATATGAACCGCCCGTGCCATTGCCGCCGCGCAGGGTTCTGCTTTGTGCAACGTCTGTGTCGTAAATCGTGAAGGATGCCGTGCCAACGCCGTTGACTGGGTATTGCCAGAACCGCATGAGTTGGGCCATGGCCGTTGCGACGCAACCGCAAACATAGTTCGCCGCGTTTCCTGCGGGATTCGGAGGCGTGTAATAGTTGTAGCATGCATTTCCTGTTCCGGCAGCCGTTCCTTGATCCCATGTGGTTTGTGTCAATGGCGCGACGCGGATGTCGGAAATCGTGGAAACGCCTAGTGTAACACCCAAAGCGACGTTTCCACTCGCCCGCAATTGGGTCCATTTGTTGTTCGCTTTCTGTAACGTCCCTTCAACGCGAACTCCGGCATTAGTCTGGGCCCGAGCGTGTTGCATACGCCATGGCACATCCTTCCTGATAAGTGCGCCCAGCGGATTTTCAACGGAAGGGTCATACCGGCCTTCGGGAGCGAATGCAATGACCGGCTCGACCAGATCGTCCGCAGGAACAATCACAAACCCGGATGGTTTCAGGTACACCACGTAGTATGACGGCTCATTCAGGGCGTCCCGATGGGTCTCGACCGTGTCAACAACGCTCCCGATGCGTGTCTGCAATGGCATGGCGTCGGTCTTAAGCCACGCCCGCACGGCTAGCTGGGCATGTAACGCCGTGGTTGGCGCAGCACACGCCATCGTCGCAAGCGATGCAATACCGATGAGCAAAAGTGCTTCATGGGCCACGCGGTTGCATCTGGGCATGACCAACTGCCGTCTTACGTTATGATCTGTAGTCATCCTGTTGTCGTCGTTATTCAAATGACTACTACTAATTTACATCGGTGTTGAGAAAAGGACAAATACAAACAGGGTCCATCAGCAATGCGTGACAAATGTCATTTTTCTAATCCCAAGTCTGCCAGCAGACCTATCATGGCATCTTCCAGCGTGGGGAGGACCGGCACACAAGCGGTTGGCTCGATTCCTTCTGCTTTTAAGATGGCGAGACTCCCTGTGACACCGTTTTCATCAACAGGCGCCCAAAACCGCACACGGTCGCCCAATAGGACCAGATGTGCGGCTGGCCATTTATTCCGCAGTACTGCATAAGTGGCGCGTGAATCGGGCGAGAAAATCTCATACATAAGACCAGGCATGGCGCCCTTGATCTTGTCCGGCGTGCCGGTCAGGATGACGCGACCGGCATTCAGCAGGCAAATCCGATGGCAGCGCTCGGCCTCGTCCAGATAGGGCGTGGTCATCACAATGGTCACACCCCGTTCCAGCACTGCGCCGAGGATGCTCCAAAACTCGCCGCGCGAGACCGGATCCACGCCGGTGGTCGGCTCATCCAGCAGCAGCAGTGCCGGCGTGTGAATCAGCGTACAGGCCAGGGCCAGTTTCTTCTTCATGCCACCGGAAAGCGCGCCAGCCAGACGGGTGCGAAAGGGTGTCAGGCGGGTGAACTCCAGCAACTCCTCTCGACGCGAATCTGATTCCGAAACCCCGTGCAGGCCGGCAAAAAAAGAGAAGTTCTCGTCCACGGTCACGTCGCCATACAGCGTGAACTCCTGCGCCAGGTAGCCGATCTGCGCCTTAATCCGCGCCGGATCGCCCCGCAAGTCGCAGCCCAACACGCTCCCCTCGCCGCCCGTCGGGCGCAGCAGTCCGCACAGCAGGCGGATGGCCGTGCTTTTTCCAGCGCCGTCTGGGCCAATCAGGCCAAACAGCTCGCCGCGCTGTACGTCCAGATCCAGCGCGGCAATGGCCGTCACCGGCCCGAACGCGTGTGCCAGACCGCGCGTGGCAATGACGGACGATGTAGCAGCAGAGACCATGCCATGGGCGGCGGCGTACAATCGCGCGCTACTTCTCCAGAAAAGCGTCGGCCGGCAGGCCGGGATTGAAGGCACGGTCCGCGTTGGGAAGTGTGATCTTGACGCGATAGACAAGCTTGGCGCGCTGGTCCAGCGTTTGGATGTCTTTCGGTGTGAACTCCGCATCGGGGGAGATGAAGGTCACCTTCCCCTCGAACCGCCGCGTCGAACCGTCAACGGCCACGCGCACGTTCTGCCCCAGCTTTACCGTTGCCAGACGCGTCTCCGGCACATAAATCGCGAGCCAGACGTCGTCGAGCCGCGAGAGGGTCAGCAGCGTGGAGCCGGGGACGGTCCAGTCGCCCTCCTCGTGGCTGCGCGTAGTGACCGTGCCATTGACCGGCGAACGCAGCGTACAATCCTGCACGGCCTTCTCGGCCTGCGCCAGTCGCGCGCGCGCGACATCAACCTGCGTTTCGGCCAGGCGTATCTCCTCCTTGCGGCTGCCGGCCGTCAGGCGGGCCAGATTTTGCTCGGCGGCGGCCTGGCCGGCCGCGGCCCGATCGAAGCCGGCACGGGCGTCGTCGCGCTGCTTCTCTGTGGCGCTGCCGCCTGCGAAAAGTGCCCGCGTGCGGCGCAGATCGTTGGAGGCGGCTCCGGCGATCGCGACGGTCTCGCGAAGCTCTTCGCGGGCGCGGAGAATCTCCTCGTCGCGAAAACCGGCGCGCACCAGCGCCAGCTGCGATTCAGCCTGGGCTAGGAGCGCGGCGGATTCGTTGCGGCGCAGGGCATAGTCCGCGGCGTCGAACTGCGCCACGAGGTCGCCGACCTTCACCTCCGCACCTTCCTGCGGCGGAAGCATTTGCAGGCGGCCTCCGACCTGCGCGGCCAGCAGCACCTGCGTGCATTCGATCGTGCCGGAGCAGTCTGGTTGCGCACGATGAAACCCACAGCCAGCCAGCGCCAGCATTGCCGCGCCGACTGCGCCATACCAGCTGCGGATGTTCATGCATTGCCTCCCGGTTGCATCAGCACAGCCTGTGCGCCTGTCCGACGCCCACTTGCTGCCGGTCACACGAGCTTGCGCCGGATCATCTCTTCGGCAATCTGCACGGCGTTGAGCGCCGCGCCCTTGCGGATGTTATCGCCCACGGCGAACAAAGCCAGGCCGTTCTCGACGCTCGGATCGGAGCGGATGCGTCCTACCACAATGTCGTCGGTGTGGGCCAGCGGCAGTGGCATGGGGTACTGGGCGGCCGCCAGGTCGTCCAGTACCTGCACACCCGGAGAGTTGGACAGGATCTCCCGCGCGCATTCCGGCGACATCGGGCCGGAGAACTCGATGTGCACGGCGATCGAATGCGCAAAGAACACCGGCACGCGGACGCAGGTCGCGGCCACGCGGATGTCGGGTACGCCGAGAATTTTTCGCGTCTCGAAGAGCATCTTGGCTTCTTCGGTTGTGAAACCCGGCATCTCCTTCTTGGCGCTGCCGATCTGCGGGATCACATTGAACGCGATCTGGTGCGGGTAGGCGCTGACCGCCAGCTTGCCGCCGGCGGCCCATGCCTTAACCTGCTGCTCGAGTTCGTCGATGGCCGCGCGGCCGGTACCGCTTACGGACTGGTAGGTGCAGGCGACAAAACGCCTGATTGGCACGACGCGGTGCAACGGCGCCAGACCCATCAGCGTAATGATCGTGCTGCAGTTCGGGTTTGCGATGAACCCCTGATGCTTCAGCAGGGCTTCGCCGTTGATCTCGGGGGTCACCAGTGGCACGCGGTCGTCCATGCGGAAATCATCGCCGTTGTCGATCACGATGCAGCCGCGTCGGACCGCCTCCCAGCCAAACTGCTTCGAAGCGCCTTTCGATCCTTCTGTGCCGGCAAACAAGGCGAAATCAAGCCCATCAAACGCCTCGGGCTTCGCCTCGCGCACATGGAATGTCTCGCCTGCGACGGCCTCGTCGCGTTCGCTGCGGGCCAGGATACGAATTTCGCTGACTGGGAACTTTCGCTGACGCAGGACCTTGACCATCTCGGTCCCGACCGCGCCGATGCCAACCAACCCCACTCGGTACTGCTTCATGGTAAACTCGCCTCCGTGCGTCGCAGGTTCGGCGTCCCGTCCTCGGCCTCCCGGAACCCCCGGCAGCGCCTCAGCAGCCTCCACCTCCTGCGGACTAAAGTGAAATAAATGTACGGCAAACAGCAGCGCTACGCAAATGCTGTCTTCCGCGCGTACCGGACGGATTGGCGTTGAGGCGCCCGTGGTCAGTGCACTAGCGAATTTTGATCAGCAGCACAAAAAGCATCGGCGTCATGAACGCCTGGATCAAGACAAACCGCATCAACACTTGCGCGTTGCTCCAATGCAAGTTCTTGCGGCAGTGGTCATGCAGCGGGAATCGTACGGCGTGCAGCGCGCGCACGATGACGTGCTGACCAGCGAGGGTGTCCGGCGCAGCCCTGTTCGGCGGGGTGACATCGAATCCCACGCGCTTAAGCGCGCGCAGCAGGATCAGCTTCAGCAACCCTGTGCCGCCGTTCACCAGCACTACGGGCGAGACAACAAAAATAAGGAATGGATTCCCCGCGACCAGCACGGCCACGCCGACCAGAAGCCCCAGCATACGCGAGCCAGCGTCACCCATCAGGACTCGGCTCGGCTCCGCGTTATGCCAGAGATAACCGGCCAGCGCGCCAGCCACGGTAGCCACCAGAATCGCCCAGCTGGCGCCCTCCGGGTTGTGCGGCAGCAGCAGGTAGTTGGCCAGCGGTCGGTAGCCGATCACGCCGTAGAGCAGTGCGGCCAGCGCGAACAATGACAGCAGGGTTAGCGATCCGGCAAGTCCGTCCACGCCGTCGGTGCAGTTGGTGGCGTTCATCGTAAACCAGAGCAGACCGGCCGCCAGCGGAACATACAGCCAGACCGGGGCAATGACAACCGTCTTGAGGACAGGCAACCACATGTTGACCGGCGCGCCGTGACAAAGGCACATCGCCGCCAGGACCGCCACCACGACATCGAGCAACCCCTTGCGCCATTCGCTCCACGGCAACTCGCTCTTGTCGTCCAAGTACCCAAACCACATGGCCAGATACAGGCAGGTCAACGCACCCATCTGCCAGAAGTATCCGGCAGGCTGACGGGGATCCAGAGGAATCACGAGTAGAATGACCGGCAGGATTATCAGCGCCACCAACCAGCCGGCGCCGGTCGGTTTGCCGACAGACACGCGCCCGCCGTCCGCCGCCAGCATCTTACCTCGATCGCCGGGGAGTTGGGACCAGAGGCGCGGCAAACGGATCCAAACCAGCAGGCCGGCAGTCAGCATGCCGATCGCCAGAAGCATCAGGTGCGAATTGAACAGACGGAACGGACCCCACCATTTGGCCAGTTCCAGACCAAGCCAGTACAGCATGACTGCGGTAGCTCCACATTTCGAAGACAGGCGGCACAAAAACCAACATTAGCAAGGTAGGAAAAGCGGGCGCGAATTGCAACCCGCTTGTCATAAAAAGAATGCCGCCCGTGCCCCGGCAGCCGAGCCTCAATCGTCGTCCAGATGAAACTTGTGCAGAATCCGGTGAAACAACGGCGTCAGGACGATGCCGATCGAGGAGAGAAAGATCACGCCGCTGAAGATTGCGTATCCGCCGTGACGCCGCGGTTTTGTGCTATTTGCGGGGTCCCTCTGGTCAGTTTTAGGCGATTATATTGGGCTTTTTTACTTTTCATTTTTGTGTTTGCGGGGTCGGTCACTTATATAGGAGGTCGTATGCTATTCAAGGCTGGAATTAGGGCAAATCCGCGTGGGCGGCCGAAGGGGTCTGTGGGCGGTCGGGCGTTGGCTCTGGCTGACCTGGACCGGATCGCCGGTCTGCCAAAGAACCGGGAACAACGGCGCCTGAAGTTGCAGGAGGCGCATGACAAGGACCCCAGGGGGTTCTTCCGCACGTACATCATGCCGCTGCTGCCGAAAGAGGGCAAGGTGGAGGTGGCAAATGACGGGATCGTGAAGTGGGGCAGTCTGCTCGGCGACGAGCCGGGCGAATTGCCGCGGTTCGACGAGAAGGGGTTTCCGATCCCGGGGCGGTAGCCGCGATAGCGGCGTCAGTGGGCCTTGGTGAGCCCGCGGCCAAGGCCGGCCGGGGTCGGTCGGGCGTTGTTGATTTGCGCCCTCGAGGCCGGGAAACACCTCTTCGCTGAAGTAGCGTTGGTGCTATGTGGGTGTTTTGTGGGTGCGTTTGTGGGTGCTAGTGGCCACCTAGTTTTCGCCTGTTTCAGGCTGTTGCACATCGGAAGACCCAAGAGGCAAAATGCGATAAATGACCAATGTTTATGCTACATCTTGAAACATTTTGAATGGAGCGGGCGATGGGAATCGAACCCACGTGACCAGCTTGGAAGGCTGGGTGTTTGCCGCTTCTACTCCAATAAACTTGCCGTTTCTGGCGGTTTTAACAAAAAGTTGTGTGGAAAGTTGTGGTTTTTCGCTGGTGGGTTCGCATGGAATTTCGTATCCTTTCTGTGG